>JBBCGY010000001.1:1219140-1828711 GCA_037200005.1 Alphaproteobacteria bacterium
GTGTTCTCCCTTGCTTCAACTGTGCGTTATGGCCGTCATGCCGCGCGGGCGCGCAAAAACGGTTTTCGTCAAGGTGTAGTTCGAGGCAAGCAGGTAATGCAGCGGCGACGAATACGTGTATGTGGCCTGCACGATGATCGTGCTGTCGCCGACATTCGGTATCACGACGCTGGCAAGCGCCGGGGCGCCGCTAATCGCCGTGGCGCCGCCGCATGTCGTATCCTGCCAATCCACCGTGGTGCTGGCGGTATAATGCGTGACGCTGGCCATCGCGGCCTTCAGGCTCGCGCCAGCGAGGGGCGCTATCGAAATCTTGCCCCCCATCGCAGAGGTTGGTCGCTATCGCGGTAGTGACCTGGGTTTGCTGGGCCGCCATATTGGCGATCGACTGCGCCGCGTTGCTGAGCTTCAGGCTGACATTCAGGTAATACGTCACCTCGAACAGCCCCATGAATAGAATAATCATGATCGGAAACACCAGCGCGAATTCCACGGCTGCGTTGCCGTTCTGATTTTGCATGAATGAGGACAGGCGTTTCATGGTCAAGGCTCGTTCTGAAAGGCCATGGTTGAAATCATCAATCTGCTGTTGTTCAGATATTTCGCCGCCCAGGGAATGATCGAAGGCCGGTTATACCCTACCTGCACGACGACGTTCTGGCCGCCGGTTCCGGGAAAAAAACATGCCATTGCTCGTCATGTTGCCCTGCGCATTGGTCTGGACGGTCGCGTTCATGGCGCTGAACGTATTGCCCGACTGCACGTAATATTGGACGTCGGCGCATGGGATCATGGCGCCGATCTCGGCGCAGACCGCAGTCTTGAAGGCCGTCCCCGTCGTCACCTGGCGGGTTTTGACGAACCGCGCCGCGTAGCGCGTGGCGTCGTCGAGCACGGACTGCGTGAACAAGATCAGGCTCATCTCGAAAAATATGCATACCACCGAGAAAAAAATCGGCGAGATCAGCGCGAACTCGATGGCGGATACGCCTCTGCATCCCCGTCCGCGCACTGACGGGCGCATGATGCACAAGCCAAAAACGGACCGGCCCCCGGCTGCTGCCCCGGTCGCTGAATGCGCCGTTGAATATACCCGTGCCCCGACCATAATGACGCCGCTCTATTTGATGTCCAATATCAGACCATTATGGCGGGGTAAGTTTTAAGAAACCCTAATAATTCCGTGGGTTTGAGAGTATCTTGGGGGTTCGGAAACCGGCCTCAGGACACCTCTTTTCGCGTCCGGAGGGGCTAAAAACAAGGCGGGAGCCTATGTTAGCGGGTAATGCTTCAGCGATATTTCGAAATTTGAACTATTACAAGACGTTACCGGGCGGGATTTTTTCGACAATCGTCGGACGGTCTTCCGCCGAAACCGGACGCATGGTCGGGAAGGCAATGACTTCGCGGATGCTGTGCGCGTCGGTCAGCAGCATCACCATCCGGTCGATGCCGATGCCCAGTCCCCCCGTCGGCGGCATGCCGTATTCCAGCGCGATGACGAAATCCCGGTCCATCTGGTGAGCCTCGTCATTGCCGCCCTCGCGCGCCGCCATCTGCTCCTCGAACCGCGCATATTGCTCGAACGGGTCGTTGAGTTCAGTGAAGGCGTTTGCGACTTCCCAGCCGTTGATATAAGTCTCGAACCGCTCCGCGAGGCGCGGATTGGCGCGATGGGTTTTGGCGAGCGGCGAGATATCCTTCGGCAGATCGATGACATGGATAGGCTGGATCAATTTATCCTCGACGCGCGCGCCGAACGCGGCCTCGACCGCCTGCCCCCAATTTGAGCCTGTCTTGACATCCGCGCCCAGCTTGCGCGCGGCGGCGACGGCTTCCTTGGCATCCGTGATCGCCATGAAATCGACGCCGGTATGCTCCTTGACCAGATCGGCCATGCTCTTGCGCGGCCATGGCGCGGCGAAATCGATTTCCTTGTCGCCGTAGCTCAGCTTGGTCTTGCCGTGAATTTCCTGCGCCGCCCCCGAGATAATGGCCTCGGTCAGCGTCATGATATCGTTGTAGTCGGCATAGGCCTGGTACAATTCGATCGTGGTGAATTCTGGATTATGCCGCGTCGAAATCCCCTCGTTGCGGAAAATCCGCCCGATCTCGAACACGCCGTCGGCCAAATCGCCGATCAGCATGCGCTTCAAATGCAATTCGGTCGCGATCCGCAGATAAAGGCTGAGATCGAGCGTATTATGATGTGTCACGAAGGGCCGCGCCAGCGCGCCGCCCGCGATGGTTTGCAGGATCGGCGTCTCCAGTTCGACGAAGCCGCGATCATGCAGCATCGCGCGCATGAAATGAATGATCCGGGCGCGGTTGCGGAAAATCGTGCGGCTGGTTTCGTTGGCGATAAGGTCGGCCTCGCGCCCCCGATAGCGTTCTTCGGGATCGACCAGCCCATGCCGTTTTTCCGGCAAAGGCCGCAGCGATTTGCACAGCATTTTTATATCGTCGCTGTCGATGGTCAGCTCGCCGCGCGGCGTCCTGCGCACGATGCCGCCGATGCCGATAATGTCGCCGATATCGACCAGCTGCAGAAACCGCTGCTGCTCCGGCGTGATTTCCTTGACGTTGGTATAGACCTGCACCTTGCCGGTCGGGTCGCGCAGATCGATGAACATGCCGCTGTTGCGGATCGACAGCACGCGGCCCGCGACCGTAACATGGTCGGCGGTTTTCTCGCCGGTGGGCAGTTCCTTATATTGCTCCTGCAGCGGCCCGGCCTTATGGCTTGGCCTGAACACATGCGGATAAAGCTCGACGCCCATATCCCGCAATTCGCGGTAATTATTGTATTTGGCCAATAAGGTTTCGGTGACTTCGGACATGATGGGTTCCCAGAGTTGAAGGGGGAAGCTATCGGGTTTCGATGATTTTTTGAAGTGTTTTTGGATGAAAAGATGATAGGTTCCAACAGAGCCGTCATTCCCGGCGGCTTTGCCCGCTTAAAAGCGGGCAAAGTTGAACGGGAATCCCGTTTTTTGTTTTTTAAACCAAACGGGATTCCCGCTCGCCGCTTCGCGGCGTCGGGAATGACATAAACAGCAAACCAACTCCACTTAACCGAATGACCGGATTCCCCGCCCTCGACCAACTGCCGAACCGCCCCTTCTGCCTGATCCGGCGCGAAGGCGAGGATTTCGTATGGTGCTTCACGGGTGCCGTCGAACGGCTGGATTTGCTCGAACAGATCAAGCTGACTCCCAAGACCCGCGCCAAGGGCCAGGAAAATTACGCCTCGATCAATTTGCTGCCCTTTTCCCAGGTGCGGGAGCGGGGTTTCGCCGCGCATGGCGATAACGAGACGATCGCCAGCCTAGTCATCGATCACACCAGCCATATTCCCGCCACCGATATTATCGCGCATTTTTCCGGCGAACCCGTCGCGCTCGCCGACAAGGGCGCGTTCGGCGAAAGCGACGCCGACTATGCCCGGCTGGTGCAAGATGTCATCGACGAAGACATCGGCAACGGCGAAGGCGCGAATTTCGTGATTTCCGCGCTGGTATCGCGCTCAAATCGCCGATTTCTCCGCGCGCAAGGCGCTTGCCGCCTTCGCCAATCTGCTGCGCGAAGAGCAAGGCACCTACTGGACGTTCATTTTTTACGACGGCGAATCTTTCCTGGTCGGCGCGACTCCCGAGCGGCATGTATCGCTGCACAATGGCTGGGTCAGGATGAATCCGATCAGCGGTACGCTGCGCAAAGCCGACATGAACCCCGAGCATCTTAAAGAACAGCTGCTCGCCTTCATCGCCGACAAAAAAGAAACCTTCGAGCTGCTGATGGTGGTCGACGAGGAGCTGAAAATGATCGCCGATTTCTGCCCCAGCGGCGGACAGGTCATCGGCCCGCTGCTCAAGGAAATGGCGCATCTGGTGCATAGCGAATATCTGCTCGCCGGGCCGACGGATCGCGGCGTCATCGATCTGCTGCGCGGCAGCATGTTCGCCGCTACCGTAACCGGCAGCCCGGTCGAAAGCGCCTGCCGGATCATCAAGAAACGCGAGCCGGGATCACGCGGCTATTACGGCAGCGTGCTTGCGCTGATCGGCGAAGACGCAGACGGCAAGCCGCTGCTGGACGCGCCTATTTTGATCCGCACGGCGCGGATCGACGGCGCGGGGAATATCGCCATCGGCGCGGGCACGACCATCGTCCATCATTCAAATCCCGCCGACGAAGTGAAGGAAACTCATGCCAAGGCGGCCGGCATCATGCGCGCCTTCGGCCTCGCCCCAGCCAAACCCGCGAAGAAAATCGCGCTGAAAGACCTGATCGCGCGCGAGGAAATCCAGATCGCGCTCAACCTGCGAAACAAGGATCTGTCGCGCTTCTGGATCGACTATCAGAACGACGATTTCACGCTCGATGCATCCCTCGCCGGAAAGACCGTGACCGTCATCGACAACGAAGACAGCTTCACCCATATGTTCGCGCATATCCTGCGGCGTCTGGGGATGGCGGTGAAAATCGTGAGCTTCCGGGACGCGGATTTGGCCCAAGAGCAGGCGGATTTGATTGTCATCGGCCCCGGCCCCGGCGATCCCAATAATATGGACGATCCCAAGATGCGCAAGGCGCGCGCCCTGATCGAAGCCTTGATGGCATCGAAACAGAAATTCCTGTGCGTCTGCCTGGGCCATCAAATTCTATGCGGCGTTCTCGGCCTGAAAGTCGCCAAGAAGCAGCCCGCCGCGTTCCAGGGCCGCCAGGACATCATCGATTATTTCGGGAAAAAACAGCGCGTCGGCTTTTACAACACCTTCGTCGCGCATTACGAGAAACCCCTGCCGGGCATAGAGTTTTGCAGCGATCCCGAAAGCGGCGACATCCACGCCCTGCGCCACCGGCAATTCGGCGCGGTGCAGTTCCATCCGGAATCCATCCTCACGACCAATGGGCTGCAGATTATTCAGGATGAGATGGCAAGGCTGTTGTCGTAAGCCCCTGGCCCGACGTGGGAAATTTCCCTTGCTTTTCTCCCCCGCTTCTGCTATTGACGATCCCAGGGGCCATTGCGCCCAAAACCCGCCGTCGCGTCGTAGCCCTAAAGGGGGCGAAGACGGACAGGCGGGTTTTTTGTTGAACTCAAACAATAGGAGCCGTCATTCCCGACGCCCTGTCACACGCTTGCGGGTGACAGGGCGAGCGGGGAATCCCGTTTGGTTTGATCGCATGAAAACAAGAAACGGGATTCCCGTTCGTCTTTGCCCGCTTTGAGGCGGTCAAAGTCGCCGGGAATGACGGCTCTGCTTGAGGTTCCGTTCGTTGCGCATCGGAAAACAGCGCCAAACTCAACTTTTGAAAACGGGGAGTGAGAGTCGGCCTTTTTCGACGCTTTCCTGGCGCGCCTCGCTTTATGCCTTGGCCGCGGCCTCTGCCGTCGCCTTGCAAGACGCAACCGCGCGCAGGATATCGGAGCCGACCGCGATAAACTGAAAGCCGCGCCCGATTTCCTTTTCCAGCGCAGCGTCGGTGCCGATGAAAATACCGGAAATCATGTTCCGTTTTTTGGCGGAGGCCGCGACCAGCGTGATGGCGTTCTGAACTTCGGCGCTTCCGACCTGCCCGATCATGCCCATGCTGGCGGAGAGATCGTAAGGCCCCACGAACACGCCATCGACGCCGGGAACGCTCAAAATTTCATCCAGGTTCTTGACGGCGTCGGCATGCTCGATTTGCACGATGATGGATTTCTCGTCGTTATGGCTGGCGATAGCCTGTGCAAGATTTGCTCCATAGCCGGTCGAACGGCTCAGCCCGACGCTGCGGCTGCCGAGCGGCGCGTATTTCCCCGCCTCGACGATATGGCGGGCGGCGGCGGCGGAATTCACCTGCGGCACGATGATGCCGTTGCATCCGGTATCGAGCGCTTTTTTGACATACGCGGCCTCCGGCTCCTGGATGCGGATGAAAGACAGGCATGGCGGCCTGACCGCCTGGATCATCCGCTGCACGTCTCCCACGGAAAATGCCGCGTGCTCCAGATCGAAAAACAGCCAGTCGAGTCCGGATGCGGACAGCGCTTCCACCTGTTCGCATGAATTGACGGAGACGATGGTTCCTATCAGAACGCGGCGGCGCTCAAGGGCGTTTTGCAAGACATTTGACATAAATGCGCTTCCTGGCACGAGTGAATGTCGTGCCATCAGCATAGACCTTTTTTTATTAAGAAAGCGCTTTAATGCGCGGCATTTTCGGTGCGAATTCGCTGCCGCAGCAAATCGATCGGCGCGAGCTGCCCGCGGCTTTCATAATACCAGAACGTCCAGCCGTTGCAGGCGGGAAGTCCCTGCACTTCCGCCCCCACTTTATGAATCGAGCCGCGAAAATCCCCCTGGCTGCTGCTCGCGATCAGCGTGGCGTCGGCCTTGACCTTGGCGCGATGGCGGCGACGCTGGTCGAACAGGCAATCGCCCGGCTTCAGCAAGCCGCGCTCCAGCACGGTGCCGAACGGAATGCGCGGCTCTTCGCGCTTGCTGGGCGTCATCAGCAATTCGGGCTTCTCGGCCGGATCGATGTTGCGAATGCGTGCCGTCGCAATTTTTGCGTAAGTCGGATCGCGCTCGAGGCCGATGAAATTGCGTCCGAGACGCCGCGCCACCGCGCCCGTCGTGCCGGTGCCGAAAAATGGATCAAGAATAATGTCGCCGGGCTTCGACGACGCCATGACGACGCGATACAGCAGCGCCTCCGGCTTCTGCGTCGGGTGCGCCTTCGCGCCGTCCGCGCCTTTGAGCCGCTCGCCGCCGCTGCAAATCGGCAGCAGCCAATCGCTGCGCATCTGCACGTCGTCGTTGAGATATTTCATGGTCTCGTAATTGAAGACCGGACGGGCGTCCTCCGATTTCGCGCACCAGATCATGGTCTCATGCGCGTTGGTGAAACGCTTGCCGCGAAAATTCGGCATCGGATTGCTCTTGCGCCAGACGATGTCGTTCAGAATCCAGAAACCCATATCCTGGAGCGCCGCGCCGACACGGAAAATATTATGATAGCTGCCGATGACCCACAGGCTGCCGTCCGGCTTCAGGATCCGGCGCGCCGCCGCGAGCCACTCGTTGGTGAATTTGTCGTAAGCGCCAAAACTGGCGAATTTGTCCCATTCCTGATCGACGCCATCGACGCGGCTGTTATCGGGACGTAGCAGATCGCCGCCAAGCTGCAGATTATAGGGCGGATCGGCGAATACGACATCGACCGATTCCGCGGGCAGACTATTCATCAAGGCAATGCTGTCGCCGACAAGAACGCGATTCAGCGGCAGCGCTTCAGCCGCCGCGATGGATTCAGGAAGAAATGTTTTGGCCATGATTGTCGCTAATATCGGGTTGATAGCGACTAAGTTATCCACAGGTAGGAATATTGCAAGAAAAGAGTCTTATGAATCAGCGTTTTGCACGCGATATCTGATAAACTGGTGCAAAAGAATCACGGTGCCAAGGGCTTGTGCCATGAGATGCCAGGGCCGCCAGATGTTGTGGCGTGCCATAGCCAGCATTCCGCTCCCATCCATAAACCGGGTATTGCGCCGCCAGTTCCGCCATCATCCGGTCGCGCCGGACCTTGGCGATAATCGACGCGGCGGCAATCGAAAGGCTTTTGCCATCGCCGCCCACGACCGCTTGAGCGGGACAGGCGAGTTCCGGACAACGATTGCCGTCGATCAATGCCATGGCCGGTTTCACCGGCAAAGCGGAAACCGCGCGCTGCATGGCCAGCATGGCGGCCCAGAGAATATTCATTTGATCGATTTCGGCAACGCTCGCCTCGGCGACGGCGTACGGACACAGGCCGATCAGGATATCATGCAAGGCTTGGCGTTTCGCCCCCGACAATTTCTTGCTGTCGTTGATTTCATCGGCCAGTTCAGGCGGCAGGCCTTGGATCGGCATAATAACCGCCGCCGCCACGACCGGGCCGGCAAGCGGCCCGCGCCCCACTTCGTCCACGCCGCAGATGATTGCGCCATCCAGCAATCCGGCGGCGATTTCAAAGGATAGATCGGGCATGCTACGGCTTGTAGACGTATATGCGTTTGGTCATCGCCTTATCCTCGAAAAACTCGACGGACTCCAGTTTGGCGTCGATTTTTAAATCGGAAATCCGGCTGACTCTGCTGGTCTTGTCATACCATTTGTCGGCCAAGCTGTAATCGATGGGTATTCTATCGATATAAACCAGCCGCAGATTGAATTTCGCCATGATCTGGCGATCGACGTTACCGTTTTGAGTCAAGCGGGCCAGCAAAGCGCTGGCGTCCGCCTCATCCATGACAAAGCCGGGAATATTGATCTGAGCATCGACCACCGCCTCGTAATTCATCGGCAGCATTTTAATGGTGGTGCCGCATACCGTTCTGGGCGCCTCGACTAGAAGAAAGGAGTTCACGCCCCTGATCCCTCCCTGCCCCAAAGCCAATCGGAATATTTTATTGTTGAAGTCATACCGATCCAGACTAATCAACCCCTTGGCATAAAAATTGGTCGGATAAGTCACCAATTCTTCCTTGATCTTGGCCCTCAAGCCATCACGAATTTTGTGCCACTTGAAATCATCGCCGCCGAAGGTGGTGTATAAATCGCATTCGGCGATCTTGGCATAATCGTCGATAACCACATCCGTATCGAGGTCGAGAGCGCCGAAACGCAGCATCGCCTGGAGCATTCTGGGCAAGGTCGGCTCAAGAAATTCTCCCGCCGATGCGGCAAGCGGCCATGACAATGCCAAGACCATTATCATGACGCTTAAAATTTTCTTCATCCTGCTTCTCCCCTCGCCTCGGCCCAAACGATTACTTTTTTCATGATGCTCGGCATGGCCAACCGCGCCATCTTCGTCCGGTCGGCCCACATGCCGTCAGCACCAGCCATCGCTCCCCGAGCGACCGCGACTTTAATATATAGATCGAAATGAGTAAAAGTATGACGAATTTCGCCAGGTAATAATCGCCAATTCGCTCGACCGGGCGCGACACTCCGGACAGAAGCCAATTCAGGCATGGGCTGCTCGAGCCAGGGAGACGACGGTATTTCCATCATGCCGCCCAACAAGCCGTCAGGCGGACGCCGCCTGACCCAGACCCGCCCCTGCCGGTCCATGAGCCAAAACATGATGGCGCGCCGAACCGGTTTAACCTTTCTTTTACCTTGGACCGGGAAGCGATCCACCTCGCCCGCCGCATAAGCGCCGCAGGATTTCCGCCAGGGACAAGCTTGGCAGTTCGGATTGCGCGGCTTGCAGACAGTCGCGCCCAAATCCATCAACGCCTGGGCATAATCTCCATGGCGAGCGGACGGCAGCAATTCAGCGGCCTTGTTCCTGATCTCCGCCTTCATCTTTTGAATCGGCTGCGAAAGCCTATAGAGACGCGCCATGATCCGATCGACATTGCCATCGATCACGTTCGCGCGCTTGCCGAAAGCGATCGCCGCAATGGCCGCAGAGGTATAAGCGCCGATCCCCGGCAGACGGCGCAGCGCCGCTTCATCCGCGGGAAATTTTCCACCGTATTCGCTGACGACGATCCGGGCGCATTCATGGAGCAGCCGCGCGCGGCGGTAATAACCCAGCCCTGCCCAGGCGGTCATGACATCGTCGATATCCGCCGCCGCCAGATCATGAATGGACGGCCATCGGGCCGTGAATTCGCGGTAATAACGGCCCACCGTCGGCACAGTCGTCTGCTGCAGCATGATCTCCGACAGCCAGACATGATATGGATCGGGCCTCTTTCCCGGCTTGGCCCGCCAGGGCAGGTCGCGGCGATGGCGGTCGTACCAGCGCAGCAGGCTCCTTGCGTCCGGAGCCGGGAGAAGAGAATTTTTGACTTTAGCTTTAGGCATGATCACATTGGACTTTATGGTTTATATTCCTCGACCGCTCGCCACCCCCATTCATGCCATAGCCAAGCAGGCGCTTGGCAAGGACTGGCAGCTTTACGGCATTCTCCTGACCCACTGGAGGGACATTGTCGGCGAGTCCTGGGCCGATATGGCGACTCCGGTCAAATTGAACTTTCCGACTATACCGCAAAACCAGGGGCAAAACGGAAAGCAACGCCTCCAAAACGGCGTCCTGACGATCCGGCTGCCCCGCGGCCTGGCGCTGGAAGCTCAATATCAGCATTCCAGGATTATCGACAGGATCAACAATTTTTTCGGCAGCGCGACCATTTCCCGCCTCATTTTCACTCATGCGACCGATCCGGCCCCCCTCGCCGCCTCGCCGCCAGCGCCCCTTTCCGCAGAAGCCAGGAAGAAAATCGCCGCCAAACTGGCCCCGGTTTCCGCGCCTGAAATCCGGGATGCGCTGCAAAATCTGGCGGAGAGCATGGAGAAATCTCGAGGATAAATTCTATATTCGGTTGAGTGCCTCCCCCGACTCGGATAAGCTCATAGAATCAGTGGCAAACGGGGCGTATGCGATGTCGTTACGATACTGGATGGGTTGTGTCTTATTGAGCGTTATGGCGCTGGGGCTAACGATTGCCGCGCCTGCTCATGCCGACCGGGCCGACGAAGCGGCGGCCCTGCCCGACCGCGTTCTGGGCAATCCCGACGCGCCCGTAACGATTATCGAATATGCCTCGCTGACCTGCGAGCATTGCGCCCATTTCCAAAAGGAAACCCTGGAGCAGCTCAAGGCCAATTATATCGCCACCGGCAAGGCCAAATTGATTTTCCGGGATTATCCGCTGGACGGCGTCGCGCTTCGCGTCGCGGCGATCGCGCGCTGCATGCCGGAAGACAACTACCATGCCTTCATCGGCATTCTGTTCAAAAGCCAGGACCAATGGCGGCAGGGACTCGATGTCGATACGATCATCAAGGCTGTTTCGCAATATGCCAAACTGGGAGGCCTGAACGATGCCGATGCCGCCGCGTGCTCGACCAGCGACAAACTGATGGACGCCATCGTCGCCGGACGCACGAAAGCCACCGAGGATTACGGCATTCAGGCGACGCCGACCTTTATCATCAATGACGGCGCGGATAAAATATCGGGCGCGCAGGATTACAAAGCTTTCGCTACCATCATCGACCGCACCCTGACGAAGATTAAAGCCAAAGGACCATAATGTTACATTTTACCCAACTTAGATTGCACGGATTCAAGTCTTTCGTCGAGCGCACGGAACTCGACATCGGCCCCGGCATGACCGGCATTGTCGGCCCGAATGGCTGCGGCAAATCGAATCTGGTCGAAGCCCTGCGCTGGGTCATGGGCGAAACTTCCGCCAAACGCATGCGCGGCAGCGAAATGAATGACGTCATCTTCGGCGGCACGGCACTGCGTCCGGGACGCAACGTGGCCGAAGTCTCGCTGGTGCTGGACAACAGCAAGCGCGGCGCGACGGCGGAATTCAACGATGCCGATACGCTGGAGATCACGCGCCAGATCGAGCGCGACGCCGGATCGGACTATCGCGTCAACAGCCGCCCGGTGCGGCAGCGCGACGTTCAGCTGCTGTTCGCCGATCTCGCCACGGGGGCGCACGCCACCAGCCTGGTCAGCCAGGGACAAATCGACGCGCTGATCCGGGCCAAGCCGCAGGATCGGCGGCAGATCCTCGAAGAAGCTTCCGGCACGGCAGGGCTGCAGGCCCGGCGGCATGAAGCCGAACTGAAGCTCAAAGCCGCCGAGCAAAACCTGACCCGCGTCGATGACGTGCTGAACGCGCTCGACGCGCAATTGCGCGGCTTGAAAACCCAGGTGCGGCAAGCTTCGCGTTACCGGAATCTCGCGGATCATATCCGGCGCGCCGAAGCGGCGCTGGCGCATTTGCGCTGGGTCGCGGGGCAACAGCAATCCTCGAACAGCCGCGAAGCCCTGACGGCCGCCGAAGCCGCCGTCAATGAGTTTCTGGCCATCGTCACGCGCGGCGCGGCGGAACGGACCCAGGCGGCGGCCGAATTGCCGCCCTTGCGCCAGGCCGAAGCGGCGGCGGCGGCGGTCGTCCAGCGCCTGATCCTGGCGCGGGAACAGGTGGAAGCGGAACTGCGGCAAGTCGCGCAGGAAACCGCGCGGCAGGAAGAACGCCGCGCCCAGGCGATCCAGGATCGCGTCCGCGAAGAACATCTGCGCGAGGACGCGCTGGCCGCCACGGCCAAGCTCGACACCGAGAATGCCGAATTGGAAGCGCGGCTGGAAGCCATCGCCGTCGAACTGCCCGCCGCGAACGCGGCGCTCGACGAAGCCACGGCGGCGGTCGAAGGGCTTGACGGGCTTTTGGGCACGCTTACGCAGAATATCGCCGAATACGAAACCAAACATGCGGCGCTGACCCGCCGGATCGCCGAACTCGAAGACCGCCGGGCAAAGTTTCAGGAACGGCGCGAGGAATTCGTGCGGCAGCGCGCGGCGCTGACGGCGGAGAACGCGTCCCGTCCCGATCTAGCGCTGGCGCTGGCGATGATCGACGCCTGCGAGCAGGAAATGGAAAAGCGCCAGGCATCGGTGGCGCATTCCGAAACCGAGCAAAGCACGGCGGAAGAGCGACATAAGGCCGATCTTGAAATCCGGCGCGACGCCGACGCCAAGCTTACGAAATCGAAGGCGGAGGCCGAAGCGATCCGCACGGTGATGCGCGACGCGGCGGATGAGCAGATCCTCGATCTGGTCGAAGTCGCGCCCGGCCTTGAAACCGCGCTGGTCGCCGCGCTCGGCGAAGCTCTTGCCGCGCCGCTCGACGAGCGCGCCGCGACGCATTGGCTCGTGCTTCCTCCCATGGAAAACGCTCCTCCCCTGCCGCATGGAGCCGAGCCGCTTACCGGCCACATCAAGGCTCCGCAAGCGCTGGATCGGGCGCTGACGCAAATCGGCCTCGTGCAGAATGCGGAAATCGGGCGGCGGATGGTCGAACTGCTCGCGCCCGGACAAATACTGGTCAGCCGCGACGGCTGGGCCTGGCGCTGGGACGGCTTTACCGTCACGCCTACGGCCCCCACGGCGGCAGCCGTGCGATTGCAGCAGCGCAACCGCCTGACCGCGCTGCAAACCGAAATCGCCGAAGCCGAAGCCGCCTTCGGCGCGGCCCAGACGGCGGCACAGGAATCCGGACGGATTTTCACCGAACGCCAGCAGCAGGCCTCGACGGCGCGCCAGGCGCTGCAGCAAGCCTATGCCGCCCTGGACGACGCGCGGCGGCATCATGCCCGCCATGCCGAAGCGGCGGCGGCGGCCCAATCGAAACTGACGGCGCTGGATGACGCGCTGTCGCATCTGGACCAGGATGACGCGGCGCTGGCGGAACAAGCCGGGCAGGCGCAAACGGAAATCACCGCGCTGCCCGATACGGCTTCCATGCGGCGGGAGCAGGAGAATCTTCGGCTTCAGCTGGCGGAAAAGCGGCAGGCGCAGATCGAACGGCGAAGCAAGCGCGACCATGCGGCGCGCGAGCAGGAAAGCGCGGCAGCACGGCAGAAACACATCGCCGGCGAAAGCGCCGGCTGGCGAAACCGCACCGAAAGCGCGGCGGCGCAAATTCAGACTTTGGCGGAACGCATCGGCGAACTGGACTCCAGTCTCGCGTCGCTGCGGGACAGGCCGGTGGAGCTCGATGCCAAGCGCGGCGAACTGCTGACGCAAGGCGGCGAAGCCGAAGCCGCGCGCCGCGATGCCGCGGACGCCCTGATCGCGGCTGAAAATCATCTGGCCGCCATCGAACAGCAACTGAAGCGCGACGAAACCGCCCTCACCGAAGCGCGCGAAAATCGCGTGCGCGCCGAAGGAGCGGTCGAGGCCGCCGACGAGCATCTTCGGGTGCTGGCGGCAGGAATCGCCGAGAAACTTAGCTGCGCGCCCGAAGGCGCGCTGGAACTCGCCGAACTCGAGGCCGATGCCCCCTTGCCGGAGCAGAGCGGACTTGAACAGCAGCTCGCCCGCCATGTCCGGGAGCGCGACAATATGGGGCCGGTCAATCTGCGCGCCGAGATCGAAGCCGAAACGGTCGAAGCGGACATGACGAAGCTCCAGACCGAAAAAGACGATCTGGTGGCCGCGATCGCCAAACTGCGCCAGGCCATCGGCCAATTGAACAAGGAGGCCCGCGACCGGCTGATCGAAGCGTTCCAGAAAGTCGACGAGCGGTTCCAGGTCTTGTTCAAGCGCCTGTTCAACGGCGGCAGGGCGCATCTCCAGCTCATCGACGATGAAGACCCGCTCAATGCGGGATTGGAAATCTTCGCCTCGCCGCCGGGCAAGAAACTGCAAATCCTGTCGCTGCTGTCGGGCGGAGAGCGATCCCTGACCGCCCTTGCGCTGCTGTTCGCGGTGTTCCAGACGAACCCTTCGCCGATCTGCGTGCTGGACGAAGCCGAGGCCGCGCTGGACGAAAGCAATATCGACCGTTTCTGCTCGCTGGTCGCCGATATCGCCAGGGAAACCTCGACCCGCTTCCTCATCATCACGCACCAGCGCATGACGATGGCGCGCATGGATCGCCTGTTCGGCGTGACGATGAGCGAAAAAGGCGTCTCGCAGCTGGTTTCGGTCGATCTGAACCAGGCCGAAGCCATCCGCGACGGCGAGATCCCCCACGATCTGACGCTGGCGGCGGCGGAGTAATTAATCCCTGCCTTTATGAAAAGGTAATCAATTTTTAGCAGACTGCTGACGTCGCTTTCAAAAGAGGTAGTGCGGTGACTAAAAACATGTTTGCCATCCTGGCCATAACCACGTTTCTACTTATTCCGGCAGCCGCTCGGGCTGAAGTTCCGCCCGATCCCCCGCCCCCGGCCGCAGCCCCGCCTTTCACATGCCTGGAACTGCTGCGCCGATGCACCGCCTTCAACGCCACGGCTGTCGAGCGCCAATATTGCTACGGATTCATTTATGGCGGACTGGGGCAATTTGGGCCGGCCAGCCATGTCTGCGCGCCGCCCGACGTGCAAACCGAGCAACTGATCCAAGGCATCATTACCTATACCCATCAGGCGCCGACCACATTGAACGACAATGCGGAAATCTGCGTTTATGAAGGCATGAAGCTGACATACCCATGCGCGGTCCAGACTCAGGAGCCGGTGGCCACGGACGCGCTCGAAGAAAAAAAGAAAAAGCAGAGGGATCTGGAAGAAAGCATTATCCAACAGCTCAAGAAGAGAAAATAAGATGAAAAAACTTCTTATTCCCGCCGCTGTTCTGGCGACACTTTTTTCCGCTCCCGCCCCCGCTTCGGCGACGTCTTATACCTGCATGGATTTGGCCAATCGCTGCGCCTCCAAGGTCGAAACCGACAAGCAATTTTGCCTCGCCTATCTCACGGGGGCCATCAAACAGCTGCTGCCGGTCGATGGGGTGTGCCCTTTCGAAGGCGTGCCGGTCGAGCAATTGCAAAGACTGTACATCAAATGGGCAATCGAGAATCAGGGCAGGCTGAATGAACCGGCAGGCATATGCACGCTCGCCACTTTTACGTCTAATTTCCCCTGCGGACGATAAAATTCCCTCAATAACCTTCCTGCACCGACTTCACGAATTCCGACAATCCCACCTGCCGCCTGCGTTTCAGGCGTTCGCTGCTGAGGATCGCCAGGACTTTTTGCACGCTGTCGTCCAGGTCGCGATTGACGATGACGTAATCATATTCCGCCCAATGCGTCATCTCGTCCTCGGCTTTGGCCATGCGGCGGGCGATTTCCTCCGGGCTGTCCTGCGCCCTGCCATGCAGGCGGCGCTCCAGCTCGCGCCATGACGGCGGAAGAATGAAAACGCTGACGAGATCGTCCCGCGCCTTCTCCGCAAGCTGCTGCGTGCCCTGCCAGTCGATATCGAACATCACGTCTCTTCCGGCAGCCAGATTCTGCTCCACGGCCGGGCGCGGCGTGCCGTAGTAATTGCCGAACACTTTGGCATGCTCGAGCAATTCGCCGCGATTGATCATCAGGTTGAATTCGGTCGGCTCGACAAAATAATAATGCGTGCCGTTCAATTCTCCCGGCCGCCTGGGCCGGGTCGTCACGGAAATAGAGAGCGCCAGATTCCCGTCGAGTTCCAGCAAGCGGCGCGAGATCGTGGTCTTGCCCGCGCCCGAAGGCGATGACAGCACCAGCATCAGCCCCCGCCGCTTGATGTCGTTCAATGCATATCCGTCTGACATGGACGATAATTTCTGTTAGAAAAGTTGAGATTGTTATAATAGGTTTTCGATTCTCATGCAAAATCCCCGTCACATAGCCATTACCGGCGCTTCAAGCGGCCTGGGCGCCGCCCTCGCCGACGCCTATGCCGCGCCGGGCGTCACTTTATCGCTGCATGGACGCGATGCCGCCCGGCTAGGCAAAACCGCCGACGCCGCCCGCGCCAAGGGCGCGGAAATCATGACCGATCTTGGCGATATCACCGACGGAAACGCCGTCGCCTCATGGCTGCATGAATGCGACATGGCGAAACCCATCGATTTGCTGATCGCGAATGCCGGAATCTCGGCGGGCACGGGCAGCGGCGGCGAAGACGCCGCCCAAGCCGCGAGGATTTTCGCGGTCAATGTCGGCGGCGTCGTCAATACCGTGCAGGCCATGATCCCGAATATGACCGTCAGAAGGCGCGGGCAGATCGCCATCATGGCTTCGCTGGCCGGTTTTCGCGGCCTGCCAAGCGCGCCGGCCTATTCGGCCAGCAAAGCCGCCGTCCGGGTCTATGGCGAAGCTCTGCGGGGAGATTTGGCGGAGCATCATATCGGAGTCAGCGTCATCTGCCCCGGCTACATCGCCACGCCGATGACGGCGGTTAACAAGTTCCCGATGCCGTTTCTGATGACACCGGAGCGCGCCGCCGCGATCATCAAAAAGGGGCTTGCGCGCAATCGCTCGCGCATCGCCTTCCCGTTGCCCCTTTATGCGGCGGTATGGCTGCTCGCGGCGCTGCCGCCCTGCGCCACGGACGGGTTCATGGCGAAACTGCCCAAAAAGCCGTGACGGCTTGCCATGGAGGAAATCGCCGTCTATAACCCCGCCACGTAATGAATTTATGGAGCGAGAATCAATGGCGGTCGAACAAACTTTTTCCATCCTGAAGCCCGATGCCACGCGCCGGAACCTGACCGGCAAGATTAACGCCCTGCTCGAGGAAGCCGGGCTGCGCATCGTCGCGCAGAAACGCATCCAGATGAGCCGCGCCCAGGTGGAAGGGTTTTACGCGATTCACAGCGCCCGGCCTTTCTTCAAAGACCTGTGCGACTTCATGATCTCCGGCCCGGTCGTCGTGCAAGTGCTGGAAGGCGAGAATGCCGTGGCCAAGAATCGCGAAGTCATGGGCGCGACCAATCCGGCCAATGCCGCTCCCGGCACGATCCGCAAGGAATTCGCCGAAAGCATCGAAGCCAATTCGGTGCATGGCTCGGACAGCGCGGAAAACGCCAAAACCGAGATCGCGTTTTTCTTCAAGCCGGACGAGATCGTCAGGTAAGCTGGCCTTACGGACGCAACAGCAAAAACAGCCCGCCGAAGATGCAAGCGATGCCGATGGAACGCGCCGCCAAAGTGCGGTCGGCTTTTGCCTTATTGAAATGGCGCGGCAAGATATGACCCAGCATTATTCCGCCGAGCAGGCCGAATAGCGGCTGCAGCCCGCTGCATAAATTGACGTGAAAAGCCGACGGCGCGCTCGCCATCGCCACAACGAGCGAAGCCTGCGCGGCGACGCTGAACCCTTGCTCGAAGACGCAAAGGCCGATGACGCGGCCCCCGGAGGCGCGAAAAGACCGGATGGCGGATTGCCTGTTGGATGCGCCCGCCAAGCCGCCGACGCCGAACACCATTCGCGTCGTCAGCAACCAGAATAAAACCTTGTACCACGGCCATCCCTGCGCCAAAGCGTGGATTCCGACCATATATCCGGCGACCAGCATGGACCCCAGCATCGTCAGCACAAAAGGCCTGACGGGAAATGCCCGCATTTCATAATCCCAGATGCAGCCGACGGCGCCGAGCACGATAATTCCGCCCGCCAAAATATCGCCGGATGCAACCTTATCGCCGAACAGGAGATAACCGATTAAAAGCGTCATGAACGGGATGATCTGATAGACGGGAATGACGGCGCTTATATCCTTGTCTCGAATGGCCGCGCTGTAAGGGAATAGCGAGGCCACATACAGCGCTCCGACCAGCATCATCGACAGGGCGGAAGCCGGAGCGACATCGAAAACATCGGGCGCGGCTATCGCGATAGCGGCCAGCCAGAACACGCTGCACAGGGCGCTGACATACACATAAGTTTGCGACCGCGCCGGGAAATACCGGCGCAGGATATATTGATCCACATAATTGCATCCGACCCAAAACAAAGGCGCGGCCAAGGCGGGAACGAACCAGGGCAGCTCACTTATCATAAGGGCTCATTTATCATAGGGATTGTCGCCCTTTTTCATCTGCCAGCGGATCGGCACGCCGCGCAGGTCGAACGCTTCGCGCAGATGGTTGGTGAGATAGCGCAGATAGGCGTCGGGCAGATCGTCGAGCTTATTGCCCCATAGCGCGAACGTCGGCGGGCGGCTTTTGAATTGGGTCATATAGCGCAGCTTGATGCGCCGCCCGGTGACCATCGGCGGCGGATGATTTTCGGTCAGATGCTTGAGCCAGCGGTTGAGCGCGGGCGTGCCCGCGCGCCGGTTCCAAGTTTCGTAGGTCGCCGTCACGGCCTTCATCAGATCGTTGAGGCCGGTCTTGCGCGAAGCGGACATCGGCACCACCGCCACGCCCGCGAGCTGCGCCAGAACGTGATCGAGCCGATGCCGCGTTTGCTTGAGATAGGCGGCGCGGTCTTTCTCGCCGATCAAGTCCCACTTGTTGACGGCGATGACGAGCGCGCGGCCTTCCTCCGCCACATGCTCGGCGATGGTCATATCCTGCTTTTCCAGCGCCTGCGTCGCGTCGGCGACCAGCACGACGACATGAGCCAGCCTTATCGCGCGCAGCGTTTCCTGCACGCTCATTTTCTCGAGCTTCTCCTCCACCCGCGCGCGCTTGCGCATGCCGGCGGTATCGACCAGCCGCACCGCCTTGCCGTTATGCTCCCAGGCGATATGCACCGCGTCGCGCGTCAGGCCCGGTTCCGGGCCGGTCAGCATGCGCTCCTCGCCGACCAGCGCGTTGACCAGCGTGGATTTTCCGGCATTGGGCCGCCCGACGATGGCGAGATGCAGGGATTTTTCGGCATCTTCATCCTCTTCTTCTTCGTGGACGATAAACGCATCTTTCGGCGCGAGCGCCTTCAGCCGATCGTAAACCTCGCCGAGGCCGATGGCATGGGCGGCGGAAAAAGCGATCGGCTCGCCGCAATTAAGCGCATAGCTCTCGGTAAAGGCGGCGGGATGCCGCTGGTTATCACATTTATTGACGGCGAGAATGACCGGCTTGCCGGATTTATGCAGCAGTCGGGCAAGCTGCCTATCGTCAGGCAGCAATCCGGCGCGCCCGTCGAGCATGAACAGCGCGACATCCGCCTGCGCCAGCGATCGCATCGTCTGTTTCCACATCCGCGCCGAGAGCGTGTCCGGCGCGCCTTCCTCGTAACCGGCAGTGTCGATAAGATCGAACGCGATATCGTCGAGCCGCGCAGGAGCGATCCGCCAGTCCCGCGTCACGCCCGGCGTGTCGTCGATCAGCGCGAGCTTCTTCCCGGCCAGCCGGTTGAACAAGGTCGATTTACCGACATTGGGCCGCCCGATAATGGCGACGGTGAAGCTCATCGAAACGCCACCAGATCCCCGCCGTCGGTGACGACATAAAGCGTGCCGCCCGCGACCACCGGCGGAATCATGCTGGGATCGGGCAGGTCATGCTCGGCCAGATCCTTGCCGTCCACCGGAGAAAACTCATCCAGCTTTCCGTGCGAGCTGACGGCAAACAGCCTCCCGCCCGCCAAGACGGGGCCGGTCCATATGATCGGAGACGAGTTGTGATCTTCGGGATCGGTAAGGTCGGGCAAATCCCGGGTCCATATGACCTTGCCGTTATCGCGCCGCATGGCGAGAAGCTTATGATTGCCGCCGATCAGGAACACCGCATTGCCCGCGACGGCAGGCGTATTGATTCCTCCCACATCGACATCCCAGGCTCTTTCCCCGGTGCGTAACACCAGCGCCACGGTCTCGCCGTTCTGGCCGCTGACGAAGACGCCGCCGCGCTCGGCGACCGGAAAACCGTGGATCGCCGACATGGCGGGCAACGATCCCGCCGCTGCCGGCGCGGTCAGAAGATCGCTCCACGCCATGCGCCCGTTCTGGACGCGCAGCGCGAAAATCTCTCCCGAACCGTAGGCGACGATGACGCTATCGCCCAGAACGGCGGGACTGGGCGAGCCCATCAGCGTCGCCGGTTCGTTGATGCCGTTATGGCGCCATAATACGGTGCCGTTATGGGCGTCGAGCGCGACGGCCTCGTTGGCGATAGTGACGACGAAAACGCGGCCATCGCTTACGGTCGGCGCGGCGCGCAAGGGATGGTTCAGACTCCGCCGCCACGCCACCTGGCCGTCTTTGGCCGACAGCGCGACCACTTCGCCATGGCCCGTCGCCGCGAAGATCGTATCGTCCGCGTAGGCGATGCCGCCGCCGACGGCATCGGCGTCGCTGTCTTCAGGGGCGGTATCCGAACGCCATATCCGCTCGCCTTCTCGCGTATCGAACGCCGACACGCGCCCGCGGGCGTCCATGGCATAAACATGATCTCCCGCGACGATAGGCCGCGCCACGATGCGTAAAGCGCCGCCGGAGCCTTTGCCGATATCCGACCGCCAGGCCTTCTCGATCTTCGCGCCCAAAGCGGGATGTCCCGGCATATTGCCGCTGGCGCCGCCCGGCTGAAGCCAATCGCGGTTGGAGACGACTTCCGGCAGCTTGATCCAATCCCCGCTTGTCCCGGCATCGGTCTTCAACTGATGCGAAATCGCCATGACCGCTTCGCGCTTGCCCGGCGTCGAGCCTATGCCCTTCTTATCTTTTTCGTTGGAAAACACGGAATCGAACGTCTCGCAGGCGCCAAGCGCCAAGACCAGGCCGGCAAGCGCGGCAATACGATAAAGTTTTTTCATCGGCTAACCTTGGGTCGCGTAATACCGGGCAAGGTCATGCGCTTCTTCGCGCAGGCCGTCCGGAATCTCGGCTTCGGCCTCGAGCGCCTGGAAAATCTCCCGCGCTTTGGCATTGTCGCCGTTCTTGCCGTACAGCAAGCCCAGCAGGGTGCGAGCCGTAAAGCGCCACGGCTGCTGATCGGCGATCAGCGGCGTCAATTTCTGGCGCAGGGCGACGGCATCGCCGGTATCGAGTTGCGCCTCGACCCATAATAACGCCGCGTATTGCCGGATATATTCCGGCGCGCCTTCTTCCCGCGTCAGGCCATCGAGAATCGTCAAAGCTTTCGGCGCCTGTCCCGCATCGAGATAGGCGCGCGCCGCAGCTATTTTGGCCAGGACCGCATGGCCGGTGCCTGGAAATTCACCAGCATAGGCCGCGAACGCTTCCGCCTTTTCCTCGTCCTTTTGATCGATTCTGGAAATGATGGCATTCAGGCCGACCGAACGGCTGACGTCTCCCTGAAGCCGGTGTCCATTCCACGCCGAATAGGAAGCCGTGCCGATCAGCAGCGCGGCAATCGCAATAATGATAGGCTTGTTATATTTGTTCCAAAGCACGAGCATCCGCTCGCGCTCAAGCTCTTCATCGATTTCACGGAGAAGATCGGTCATAGGAATTCCTGCCCTGGTTCATGTCAGACAGGCAATTTAGGGCCGAAACGGCGCGGCGTCGAGGGGGGATTTATAATGGCCGTAGCGGCCTAAAGCCACGCCGCGCCGCGAACGCCGCTGTCGGCGCCGTAGAGAGCGGGCAGGATCGCGGTCTTGATCTCCTTGACGTAACTATAGCGCGGCAAACGGGCTTTAATCGCCTCGCATAGTCCCGGCAGCGTACATAACCCGCCGCCGATGACGATGACGTCGGGATCGATGAGATGCAGGATCGTGGAAAATCCTTTTGCCGCCAATTCGTAGAAATGATCCAGAGTGGCCCGCGCCGCCGGATCGCCCGCAACCGCCCGTTCGACGACCAATGGCGGCAAAAGCTCTTCTCCGGTGCAATGCCGGTGCAGCCGCGCCAGTCCCGGACCGGACACGAACATCTCGGTACAGCCCTTCAGGCCGCAAAAGCATTGCAGCACAGGCCCGTCCTCCGGCGCATGGAAGGGCAAAGGCACATGCCCCCAGCCGCCGCCGATGCCATGCGGGCCAAGAACGAGCTTTCGATCCACGGCCTGCACGCCGCCAGCGCCGGTGCCCATGATGACTCCGAAGACATGGCTATAAGACGCGCCCGCGCCGTCGGCGGCTTCCGACATGACGAAGCATTCCGCGTCATTGGCGATTTTCACCGGACGCCCCAGCGCGGCGGCAAGATCGGCGGCCACCGGGCGATGCGTCAGATACGCGACCTTGCAGACCCCAACCACGCCCTGCCGATGATCGACGACGCCCGGGAATCCCACGCCGACTGAGCAACGGGCGCCAGCCGCCCTATCCAATTCCTCAACAATATCCTTTATCTCATTCAGAAATAACGAGTAATCACCCGGCATTAACGCGTGCCGTTTGCCCGCGACGCTTCCGTCAGGGGCAAGCAAAATGGCGGCAATTTTTGTGCCGCCGATATCGAGACCGATGCGCATCAGATGACGGAAACAGATGTCAGAGGAGAAGATTTATAGACGCATCCTCGCGGTCTGTCATCCGCCGCCTTATCCGAACCGCCCGCTATCCGTAATGTAATACCAGATTTCCGGCCGTTCGGTCTTGATGCGGCGCAGAAGGCTTTCGACTTTGGCGTAACAGGGCTGGCGCAGGCCATGGCATTCGACCAGGCCGCCGACGGGAGCGAAATGAAAGCCTAGCCCCTCGAACATTTTCAGCAGCGCCGGTTCGGCCAGAGCCGCGACATGGGTAACGCCCCTCCCCTGAATGAATTCGAGCGCCACGCGCATGAGGCCGAGCGCCATATGCGGAATGCGCCGCTGATTGTCGCCCGCGAGCCACTCGCTCACCTCGCCGTAATAGCCGTCGTTCCAGCGGCGGCGAAAATCCCTGGCGACGATGAAGCGCGACAGCTCGACCGCCGCCCTCATATCGATGTCGTCATGAAGCTGCGGCGCGCGCGCGAAAACGGGCAGCGTCACGCCCGCGTCGGGAAAAATGACCCGCATGGTGGCGACGAGGCTGTTATCGGGACGGTAGCGCAATACGGCATGCATGGCATGGGCGTCAAATTCATCGCTTTCCATATGATCGGGATAGGCTTTCGCTTTCAGTATTTGCCGCTCGTCGCACAGCACGCGGTAGCGCAGGCGAAATGCCTCATTCAGCATCGGCCCGGGAAGCGCGGGCATGGCATCGAAATACTGGTGATAATGATCGGCCAATTCCTGCGGCGCGGAATGCCGGGGAAGAAGCGGTTTGCGGCCGCGCCGCTTGGTTTGGGCTTCTGTCGCCATGTTTATCACCTGCTAGAAAATGATTCGCTTCATCAATAATCCTTTCATCATGCCTCGCATAAATTAACGCGCGGTTTTTTGTGTCTCGCATTTGCCGCGCTATCGATTCAGTTTTCGTTTGAGTTTCGTCTCATTTTCCGCCGCGGATGCGAGCCGCCCGTTAAAAAAACGCTAATATTCCGGGTGCCGGAGCCGCGCGCGCGCCACAGGGAAAAAATTTCCGCCTTTGCCGTTCAACCAGGCATTTTTTGCCGGTTATCTTAATCACATCTTCATAAAATTCTCGCCATTCTTGGTTAATCGCGCGGCTTAACAGCGCGTTCAGACTCAAGATTTATAAAACAGGGGCGGTCTCATTAAGGAGCGGCGACGTGGATAATTTCTTTCAGACTTTAAAAAATCTCGGCCCGCTGCGCATGGCCGCTATCGGCATCGTGGGCGTCGCCCTGCTCGGCTTTTTCACCTTCATGACCTCGCGGATGACATCGGCGCAGATGTCGCTGCTCTACAGCGATCTCGACAGCCAGGACGCATCGGCCATCGGCAAAAAACTCGAAGGCATGAAAATCCCCTTCGACATTTCGCCCGACGGCAAATCGATCAAAGTGGCGAGCGACATGGTCGGACGGGCGAGAATGGCCGCCGCCGGAGAAGGGCTGCCGCGCGGCGGCTCCATCGGCTACGAAATTTTCGACCAGAAGGAAGGCTTCGGCACCACCAGCTTCGTTCAGAACATCAATCATCTGCGCGCGCTCGAAGGCGAGCTGGCGCGCACGATCTCGACGCTCAATTCCGTCACCTCGGCGCGGGTTCACCTGGTGCTGCCGCAGCGCGAACTGTTCAGCCGCACCGAGACTAACGCGACCGCCAGTGTTTTCCTGCGTTTGCGCTCCGGCGGCCTGTCGCAGGCCCAGATCGCCGCGATCCAGAATCTCATCGCCGCCGCCGTGCCGCAATTGCATACCGACCAGATTTCGATCGTGGACGACAAGGGCAATTTGCTCGCCAAGCCGAAAACCGGCGAGGACGCGGGGCTGATGGGCGCCGCCAACCAAGACGAAATGCGTCTCAATTATGAACAGACTCAGGCGCGCAAGATTGAAGACTTGCTGAGCCAGAGCATGGGATTCGGCAAGGTCCGCGCCAAAGTCTCGGCGGAAATGGACTTCGACCGCATCACGACGCAATCGGAAATCTACGATCCCGACAGCCAGGTCGTAAGATCGCAGCAAACCACGTCCGAGGAAGCCAAGAACGCAGAAGGCGCGGGCGGAAGCAACGCCGTGACGGTGCAGAATAATCTCCCCGCCGGAATCGAGCAGAGCGGCGCGCCCGGCGCGAGCAATAACTCGAACAACCGCACCGAGGAAACGCTCAATTACGAAATCAACAAAACCGTGCGCAACCAGGTACGCGAAGCCGGGCAAGTGCGGCGGCTGTCCGTGGCCGTCGTGGTGGACGGCAAATACGAAACCGACAAGGACGGCAAGCAGACCTATGTGCCGCGCACCACGGAAGAAATGGACCAGGTCAAGGCGCTAGTGCGTTCGGCGGTCACGTTCGAAGCCTCGCGCGGCGATACGATCGAGGTGGTCAACATGAAATTCCAGCAGGCCGAAGCGCCGCCGGAACAGCCTTTGATCGACATGATGTTCGGCGTGCCGAAGGAAGATTTATTCCATCTGGTCGAAATCCTGGTCATGGCGGGCATCGGCGTCCTTGTGCTGCTCCTGGTGGTCAGGCCCCTGCTCAACCGCGTTCTGGAAGCCGCCAACACCATGGGCGCCAGCGCCAATGCGGAAGGCGGCAATGCCGCTCTGACCGGCGGCGGCATGGCGCAACTCGCCGGCCCGGGAGGCAGCTTGAGCCCCATGGACGAGGGCGGCGACAGCGCGCTCGAGCAAATGATCGACATCGGCCGCGTCGAAGGCCGCGTCAAGGCGTCGTCGCTGCGCAAGATCGGCGAGATTATCGAGAAACATCCGGAAGAATCCGTATCGATCCTGCGCAATTGGATCTACCAGGAAACCCGTTAAACTGAGGCAAGAGAAATATGGCTGTTCGCGTTCGTGACGACATTCGCGGCCTGAGCGGGGCGGAAAAAGCCGCCATCGTCATCCTGTCGCTGGGCGAGGAGCAGGCTGCGCGGATTTTCTCGCATATGAACGATGACGAGATCAAGGAACTGTCCCAGGTGATGGCCAATCTCGGCAATGTCAGTTCCAACCTCGTCGAGCGGCTGTTCGTGGAATTCGCCGAGCAAATGTCCTCGACCGGGTCGCTGTCGGGCACGCTCGAATCCACCGAGAGGCTGCTGATGAAGGTTCTGGACAAGAGCCGCGTCAGCAACATCATGGAAGACATACGCGGCCCGGCCGGTCGCACGATGTGGGACAAGCTCGCCAACGTCAACGAGGCCATGCTGGCCAGCTATCTCAAGAACGAATATCCCCAGACCGTGGCCGTCGTGGTTTCGAAGATCACGCCCGAACATGCCGCCCGCGTTCTCTCGCAGCTTCCGGAAAATTTCTCCATGGAAGTGGTCAACCGGATGCTCAGCATGGAATCGGTGCAGAAAGACGTGCTTGACGATATCGAGCGCACGCTGCGCAACGAATTCATGAGCAATCTCGCCCGCACCAACCGCCGCGATCCGCATGAAATCATGGCCGAAATCTTCAACAATCTCGACCGCGCCAGCGAAGCGAAGTTCCTCACGGCCCTGGAAGAGCGCAACCGCGACGCCTCGGAGAAGATCAAGGCCCTGATGTTCACGTTCGAGGATTTGGGCAAGCTCAAAGGTCCAGCCGTCCAGGCGATGCTGCGCGTCGCCGACAAGACGAAGCTGCCGACGGCGCTCAAGGGCGCGTCGGAAACCATGCGCGACCTGTTCTTCAGCAATATGTCGGAACGCGCCGCCAAGCTGCTGCGCGAAGACATGCAGGCGCTCGGCCCGGTCCGCATCCGCGATGTCGAGGAAAGCCAGCAGCATCTGGTGCAGGTCGCCAAAGACCTCGCGGCGAAAGGCGAAATCGTCATCAGCAAGGATGAAGAAGAAGACGAGATGTTGTACTGACCATGACCACACCTCAGCCACCCACCCGGCAGAAATTCCTTTTCGACCGTTCCTTCGACGGGCTGCAGCCCGACGACGCGGGCGCGCAGAAAATAGAGCCGACCTTCTCGCAGGCGCAGCTGGACGAAGCCAGGCAGGCCGCTTACGCCGAAGGCCATGCCGCCGCCGAGCAAGCCTCCATCAAGACCCAGACGGCGGCCGTCCTGACGGCGGCGCAGCAAATCGAACGGCATCTGGAACGCCTGCTCGATCAGGCGGCCAAGGACAGCGCGGAACAGAAAGCCGATATCATGGCTATCGCCCTGACCATCGCGCACAAGCTTTTGCCGGACTTCGCGGCGCAGCACGGCTTCGGTGAAATTCAGTCGCTGGTCAACCGGGCGCTGGAGGCCATGGCGCGCGAGCCGCGTCTGGTGATCCGGGTGCATGACGAGCTGCTCGACTCGCTGAAAATCGCGCTTGAATCCATCACGACGCGCCACGCCTATGCCGGAAAGATCGTTCTGCTCGCCGACGACATGCTGGGACACTACGATTGCAAGATCGAATGGGCGGATGGCGGCATGGAACGCGACGCCAATCTCATCTGGCAGGAAATCGACCGCGCCGTCGCGCAAGCTAAAGGAACGGCCACGGCAAGCTCCGGCGCGCCCTCGGCCACTGTTCCGGAATCCACCACTGATGTTGCTGTTTAGGAGTGAAAGACCATGACGAATAACGACCCCTTAACGCTAAGCGAGCTTGAAGGCCAGGCTGTCGAACAGCCGCAACAAGCCGCGCCCGTCGCCACGGTGGAAGACCTTGGCGCGGTCTACGGCATCCCGGTGCAGGTGTCCGCCGTCCTCGGCAAAGCGGAAATGCCGGTCAGCCATTTGCTCAAGCTGGGCCGCGGCGCGGTGATCGAGCTTGATCGCAAGGTCGGCGAAGCCGTCGACATCTACGTCAACAACCGTCTCGTCGCGCGCGGCGAGGTGGTGGTGGTCGAAGACCGCCTGGGCATTACCATGACGGAAATCATCAAGACGGAGCAGTAGAAACATCATGCGGTTATTGATCGTCGGTCATTTGGAAGGCTATATCACCGAAGCGGGGCGCATCGCCGTCAGCCGCGGGGCCAAGGTCGCCCATATCCACGACGTCGAGCCGGCGCTTGCCGCGCTGCGCGGCGGCCAGGGCGCCGATCTGGTCATGTGCGACATCAAGCTGGATATCGCGACCTTGATCACCAGCCTGAGAACCGAGCGGATTACCGTCCCGGTCGTCGCCTGCGGCATCGGCACCGACGCCAGCGCCGCCGTTCGCGCCATCCGCGCGGGCGCCAAGGAATATGTGCCCCTGCCTCCCGACGCCGACCTGATCGCCGCCGTTCTCGAAGCCGTGGCCGAGGAAAACAACGCCATCATCGCCCGCGACCCGGCCATGAGGCCCGCCATCGAGCTCGCCGAAAAAATCGCCCCCAGCGACGCCTCCGTCCTCATTACCGGCGAAAGCGGAACCGGCAAGGAAGTCATGGCGCGGCTGATCCACCGCAAGAGCAAGCGGGCGCATCATAATTTCGTGTCGGTCAATTGCGCCGCCATTCCCGACAATCTGCTGGAATCCGAACTGTTCGGCCATGAAAAGGGAGCCTTCACCGGCGCCGTGGCGCGCCGGATCGGCAAATTCGAGGAGGCCAACGGCGGCACACTGCTGCTCGACGAAATCAGCGAAATGGATTTGCGCCTGCAGGCCAAGCTGCTGCGCGCCGTTCAGGAGCGCGAGATCGACCGCGTCGGCGGCACGCAGCCGGTGAAAATCGATATCCGCCTGCTGGCCACGTCCAACCGCAATCTGGAAGCCGAGGTCAAGGCCAAGCGGTTCCGGGAGGATTTGTATTACCGCCTGAACGTCGTGAATCTCGCGCTGCCTGCCTTGCGGGAGCGTCCGGGCGACATTCCGCTGCTGGCGGAGCATTTTGCCGAGAAATATTCCAAGACCAACGGCGTGGCTTCCCGGCCTCTTACCCCCGCGACGATCAATCTTCTGGTCGGCCACCACTGGCGCGGCAATGTCCGCGAACTGGAAAATACCATGCACCGCGCCGTGTTGCTGGCGCGGGGCAACGAGATCGGGCCGGAAGCGATCATGCTCTCCGGGCAGGATATGGCGCCCGACCATGTATCCCCCGCCGCCATAGCGGCCCAGCTTACCGGACGGTCGCAAGGCGGCCCCGCCGGATCGCAGGTGGGACGCACGGTCGCCGACGTCGAACGCGATCTCATCATCGATACGTTGCAGCATACGCTCGGCAATCGCACGCATGCCGCCAATATTCTCGGCATTTCGATCCGCACCTTGCGCAACAAGCTCAAGCAATATTCCGAAGACGGCGTGCCGGTTCCCGCGGCGGGTGAAGCCGAGCGGGCCATCTCATGATCGAGACGACCGGAACCAATCTGGCCGTTGCCGGAGGTTCGGGCGGCGCGAATGACAATGTAAGCATGTGGCGTCGCGGCGAAGTATGGCTGGCGATAGCGCTCATCACCATTTTAAGCGTCCTGATGGTGCCGCTGCCGCCCGTGCTGGTGGATTTCGGCCTTGCTATCTCCATCACTTTCGCCGTCATCATCCTGATGATCGTTCTGTTTATCACCAAACCGCTCGATTTCAGCTCTTTTCCGACCGTCCTGCTGATCGCCACGCTGCTTAGGCTGTCTCTCAACCTGGGCACGACGCGCCTGGTTCTCTCTCACGGCAATGAAGGCACGGAAGCGGCGGGACAGGTCGTCAGCGCCTTCGCCAATTTCGTCATGGGCGGCGATTTCATCATCGGCGTCATCGTGTTCGCCATCATCACCATCGTGAACTTCGTCGTCATCACCAAGGGTTCGGGACGCATCGCCGAAGTCGCGGCGCGCTTCACTCTCGACGCGATGCCCGGCAAGCAAATGGCGATCGACGCCGATCTGTCCTCCGGCCTCATCGACGAAGCCACGGCGCGCGCAAGGCGCAAGGAGCTTGAAGACGAGAGCAGCTTCTTCGGCTCGATGGACGGCGCGGCGAAATTCGTGCGCGGCGACGCGGTCGCGGGCCTGATCATCACCTTCATCAACGGCATCGGCGGCATCGCCATCGGCGCCATCCGCCACGACATGAAAGTTCTGGAAGCGGCGGATACCTATGTCCGCCTCACGGTCGGCGACGGCCTCGTTACGCAAATTCCCGCGCTGCTCGTTTCCGTCGCCGCCGGTATGCTGGTCTCGAAGGCCGGCCAGACGGGCTCGACCGACAAGGCGCTGTTTACCCAGCTCGGCGGCTATCCGGTCGCGCTCGGCCTGGCCTCCGGGATGCTTGCCATTCTGGCCGTGGTTCCGGGAATGCCCATATTTCCCTTCATGCTGCTCGCCGGCATTTCCGGATACGGCGCTTATTATGGCGGCAAGAAACAGCGCGATACCGCCACCGCCAAGATCAAAGCCGACGCCGATAAAATCAAGGCCATACCCGTGGCCGAGGAGCCGATCACCAAGTCCCTGGCCATCGACATCGTGCGGCTCGAACTCGGCTATTCGCTGCTGGCGCTTATCAACAGCGACCAGGGGCATAAGCTGACCGAACAGATCAAGGGACTGCGCAGGCAATTGGCCAGCGATATGGGATTCATCATGCCCGCCGTGCGCATCCAGGATAATCTGCAATTGCCGCCGAACAGCTATGTCATCCGCTTTAAGGAAATCGAGGCGGGACGCGGCGAATTGCGGCCCGGCATGCTACTGGTCATGGACCCGCGCGGCGACGCCATCGCCCTGCCCGGCGAAATGACGACCGAGCCGGTCTTCGGGCTGCCCGCGATGTGGATCGATCAAACCTATCGCGAGGAGGCGCTGTTCAAAGGCTATTCGGCGGTCGATCCGCCGACCGTCATCACCACGCATCTGACCGAACTGGTCAAGGACAACATGTCGGAAATGCTGTCCTACGCCGAGACGCAGAAGCTTCTCGACGAGCTCGGCAAGGAACAGCAGAAACTGGTCGCCGACGTCATTCCCGCCCAGATCACCGTGACGGGGCTGCAGCGCGTGCTGCAAGGACTCCTCGCCGAGCGCATTTCGGTCCGCGATCTTTCGACCATCCTCGAAGGCATCGCCGAGGCCGCCAACGCGACGCGCAATCTGACCATGATCGGCGAGCATGTGCGGATGCGCCTCGCCCGGCAAATCTCCGACCAGCATGCCAATGAGATGGGTTACATCCCCCTTCTCACTCTGTCGCCGGAATGGGAGCGGGATTATATTGAAGCCTTGGTCGGGCAGGGCGACGAAAGGCAACTCGCGCTAGCCCCCAGCAAATTGCAGCAATTCATCCGCAGCGTCCGGGAAACCTATGATAGATTCGCGGCGATGGGCGAGCAGCCCGTCCTGCTGACCAGTCCGGCCATTCGCCCTTATGTGCGCTCGATCATCGAACGCTTCCGTTCCAACACGGTCGTGATGTCGCAGAACGAGATCCACCCGAAGGCCAAGATCAAGACATTGGGACAGATTTAGGTAGCGCATGCGTCTGAAATCCTTCCACGGCCCGACTATTGCCGACGCCATGCGCCAGGCGCGCCAGGCGCTGGGCGACGACGCCATTATCGTGGCGACGCGGGAAGACGACATGGGCGGCGTGCGCGTCACGGCCGCTCTCGACGACGCGCCCGCCATGCCGTCCGCCAAGCCCGCCGCGGAATCTCAAGATATTATCGAGCCGATCACCGACGCGCTGTACCGCCACGGCGTCCATGCCGCGCTGGCCGAAAAACTTATCTCCAGCGCGATCAATTTCGCCGAAGAAGACGCGGTGATCGCCCTGGCCGCCGGATTCGACGCGCATATGAAGTTCAGGCCGCTTGACGATGTCCCGGCCAGGCCGCTGGTGCTGGTGGGACCGCCGGGCGCGGGCAAGACCTTGGCCATCGCGAAACTGGCGACCGAAGCGAAGATGAAGAAACGCCCGGTGACGGTCATTACCACCGATCTTTCGCGCGCCGGGGGAATCGAGCAGCTGGCAGCTTTCACCAACCTGCTCAAAGTGAGACTGCTGGAAATCGAGGAGCCGCAAGCGGTGCGCGACACGATGATCGAGCTTTCCGCCGGCAGCACGGTCTTGATCGATACCGCCGGACGCAATCCCTATGACGAGAGCGAACGGCACGAATTCCTGCAAATGATCGGCGATGCGGTCTGCGATATCGCGCTGGTGCTGCCCTGCGGCTATGACAGCGAAGACGGCACCGCGCTCGCCAAGGCATTCCGCAGCCTCGGCGCGGCGCGCCTGCTGCTCACGCGCGGCGATGTGGCGCGCCGGCTCGGCACCATGCTCAATATCGCGCATGAAAGCGGGCTGCCGCTCGCCAATATCAGCCGCTCGCCCAAAGTCGCGGAGCCGCTCGCGCCGCTCAACCCCATTATCGTGGCGCAAACGCTGCTGACGCCGTTGCAGCGCGATGAAACCGCGCGTCCCCTTCTGCCGCAAACCGGCACTCATGCGTAAAGAGAGGTTCCGATGACCGATCCTATCCCCCTGAACGCCGGAGCGCCCGCCGCGCTGCGCGTGCCGAACCTTTACGCCGTCGCCAGCGGCAAGGGCGGCGTCGGCAAGACCTGGTTCTCGATCAGCCTGTGCCACGCGCTCGCCGCTCGCGGCAAAAAAGTTTTGCTGTTCGACGGCGATCTCGGCCTCGCCAATATCGATATCCAGCTCGGCCTCACCCCCGCGCAAGACCTCGGCGCTGTCATCGACGGCAGGGTCACGCTGGCGGGCGCGATCACGCCCTATGCCGAAGGGAAATTCGACGTGCTGGCGGGCCGCTCCGGCTCCGGCAATCTTGCCTCGCTGCCGACGCAGAAACTGAACGATTTGCGCGCCGATCTCATCGCGCTCGCCAGGAATTACGATCATGTGGTGGTCGATCTTGGCGCGGGCGTCGACCGTTCGGTGCGATATATGGCCGGGCCCGCCGCGATCGGATTCGTCGTCGTCAATGACGAGCCGACGTCGCTCACGGATGCCTATGCCTTCATCAAGCTGGTGCGCGCCGCCAACCCGCAAGCCGACCTTCGGATCACGGTCAATATGGCCGCGAACCAGGCCGATGGGACGAGAACCTACGAAACCATCAAGAAAGCCTGCGAAAACTTCCTGCATTACGCGCCGCCGCTCGCGGGCATCATCCGTCGCGATAACAAGGTGCGCGAGGCCATCCGCGCCCAGACCTCCATATTCGTGCGTTCGCCCGAAGCCGAAGCGGCGACCGATGTGACCGCTCTGGTCAATCAGGCGTTCGGGAAGTAAAATGCCCGTCTTGCAATAGACTTGCCTATTGTCTTACTTATTCAAAGACTTCCGCAGAAAGGTTCGGACATGAAGAATATCGTCATAACCGCAATCGTTGCCGCCATTGTTTCGCTTGCAGTTAGTTTTTATCATCCCGGCACCGAACCTGCCGCGCCATCATCCCCGGCAGCCAAATTAACCGCCTATGAACGTGTATTGAAAACCGGCGTTCTGCGTTGCGCTTACGCATCTTATGAACCGATGCTGATCATCGACCCGAACACGCGCCAATTCTCCGGCATATTCTATGATCTGCTCAATGAGATCAGCAGCCGCCTGAATCTCAAAGTCGAATGGGTGGAGGAAGTCGGTTATGGCAACATCAATGCCGGTTTCGTTACCGGACGCTATGACGCCTTTTGCGCCGGACTATGGCCATCGGGAAACCGGGCAAGAAACACCGTTTTCTCACTGCCCCTTTTCTATGATCCAATCAGCGTATGGGTACGGGGCGATGATGCGCGCTTTGACGGCAATGTTTCGGCTCTCAACGATCCGGCCTACAAAATTGCCGTCACCGACGGCGACGCGACCGTTACAATGGCAAACGCCATGTTCCCGCAAGCGGGGAGGATCAATATGACACAAAATAATTCCATCGCCGACGAGATCAACCAGGTTACCACGGGCAAAGCTGACGCTATGTTCAGGGACTATTTGCTGGCAGCCAGCTATCTTGCGAGCAATCCAGGGAAGCTCAAGGACATATCGCCGGAAGCGCCATTATTGAACTATCCGCTTACGATCGGCTTCAACGACCATGAGCTTGAGCTTAAGAAAATGATCGATACGGTTATCAGCGAAATCAGCAGCGACGGCACTGTTGCCCGCATCGTCAAGAAACATCTCGGCGATAAATCCAACATGCTGTTCCAAACAAAGACCACCTATGAATCGTTTCAATGACGCTGGAATTATCCTTGAAGCGATGAATACGAGACGGAGCAATAATGCCGTTTAAATGGGCCGGACTCTAATGGCAGACGCAATCCCACCGGTGCCAATCACCCCCCCGACGGCGCAGCCCGTTCCGGCGGCCATTCCTCCCGCGCTGCCGGTGCAGATCATCGACCTGCCCGCGCCGTTGCAGACACTGGCCCAGCCGGCGGTTCTGGAAGGGCAGTTGCAGCTGGTGGCGCGCAACACCATGGCGCTGGATACGCCTCTCGGCCTCATTTCATTCAGTCTGCCCTCGCTGCGCGCCAATCCGCAGATGGCGCAATTGCTGATATCTTATATCAGCGACGGCGCGCCGCTCCAACTGCAGCTCAACCCGGCAAGCGGCGGCCCGACCGCCAATCTGCTATTTCAGCCGGTAACCGCCGCAGCGGCGGGTCAATCTCCGGCAGCGCAAGGCGCGATGCGCGGCAGCATCGAGGGCACGACCTTGCAAGCGGTGGTTCTGCCCGCAAATCCTTCTGCCAATCCGGCCAGGCCAAATCCATCTTCCTCCATGCCGTCGGTCATGAACGACATCAAGGACAGCATGCTGCGCCAGGCGGTAAAACTCAGCCAGCAATTCCTGCAGGCCGTGACCGGCAACCAGGCGGACGCGCCGAAACCGCCGGGCGGCGCTCAAACTTCTGCCGCGCCCGTGCAGAATTCCGGGCCGACTCTGCCGCAGCTTAATCAGGGACAATTGCTGAACCTGAAGATTCAGCATGTCGTTCAGCCCCGGCAGCCTCTGCCGGAATTGGCCGAAGGCGAATTCGCCGCCGTCGTCGGCAGCAGTCCTCTGGGACAGCCCATAGCCACCGCCGGAAATACCTCCATCCTGCTGAAAACCAATGCCGCCTTGACGCCCGGCAGCACGCTGATCCTGAAACTCATGTCCGGCCGCGAGGACGCGCCCATCGCCGATCCCGCGGCGCAATCATGGCCCGCGCTCCGGCAATTGCTGGCGCAAGGTTTCGATCCGGTCGCGCAGCAGAATTTCCTCAGCCAGCGCATGCCGCAAATGAACCAGGCCCTGCCGGGCGCGATGCTGTTTCTGATGTCGGCGCTGAATCAGGGCGAATTGCGGCAATGGCTTGGCGACAAAACCATCGGGGCGCTGGAAAAGGCGGGCAAGAAGGCACTGCTCGACGAACTCCAGAATGAATTGCGCCGAGGCGCGGAAACCACGACCGACCCGACGGTAGGAAACTGGCGGGTTTATCATCTGCCGTGGCAGGACCAAGGGCAGCTTACGCAAATGCATATCTATGTGCATCACAATGACGAGCGGCAGCAGGACCAGCAGGAGAAAGACGAGAAACAAACGCGCTTCGTCATCGACGTGACTTTCACCCGGCTCGGCGTGCTTCAACTCGATGGATTCGTCCAGCAGAAAAAGTTCGATCTAATGCTGCGCAGCGAGCAGCCGCTGGAGCAGACGCTGCGCCATGAGCTTCAGGCCGCGTTCGCCAACACGCTCAGTGCGACAGGCTATACGGGCACGCTGCTGTTTCAGCAAGGTTCGCAGAACTGGCTGCGGCTGGGAAGGCAAGGAACGGGGCTACGAGTTTAGGTTTACTCCTCCCGCTTCCTCCGCTGGTGCCCCTGCGCGGCGGTTTCGTCGAGTTCCATTTGTTCCTGGCGGTTTTCCTCGGCGAGCGCGGCGGCTTCGCGCTGCTCGCTGATGATCTCGTAGCGTTTTTGCGCCTCGAACAGTTCCGCCAGCTTCTCGCGGGCTTTTTCGACTTCTTCGACCGCCTGCTGTTTCGCCGCCATCAAGCGTTCCAGCCTCGCCTTGACCGTCATGATGAACAGCGAGAATGTCTGCCGCGCGACCGGCTCGGCGTCGCGCACGACGCCCTCCTCCCTCGCCTGCGCGACGGTCAGTTCCACGATCTCATGATCGATGCGGTCGAGAATGTTTTGCAAATCCGTCAGCATCCGCCGTTGTTCGTCCACCAGCGATTTTTGCAGCTTGATGAGCGTGCCGAGGGTCTTCATGGCCATTGCAGATTAAAAATCTTCGCCAGCCCGGCATAACCGGAGGCCAGGTCGGCGCGCTCGTCGATTCGCTGGTGAATGAATTCTTCAAGCTGCGGATAAACGTCGATGGCGGCGTCGGTGTCGGTGTCCGAGCCGCGGCGGTAAGCGCCGAGGCGGATGAGCTCCGCCATGTTCTCGTAATTCGCCAGGCTACGCCGCGCCCGGTTCACGATCTGGTTTTCCGCCGCGCTGTTGCAGTTCGGCATGGTGCGCGAGATGCTGCGCAGCACATTGATGGCGGGATAGCGCCCACGTTCAGCAATGGCGCGGTCGAGAACGATATGCCCGTCCAGAATGCCGCGCACCGCGTCGGCAATCGGCTCGTTATGATCGTCGCCGTCGACCAGCACGGTGAACAGGCCGGTGATCGACCCCTGCCCCGTCGTGCCCGGCCCGGCGCGCTCCAGCAGCTTCGGCAGTTCGGCGAACACGGTAGGCGGATAGCCTTTGGTGGTCGGCGGCTCGCCCGCCGACAGGCCGATTTCCCGCTGCGACATGGCAAAGCGCGTCACGCTGTCCATCAGGCACAGCACGGATTTTCCCCGATCGCGGAAATATTCCGAGACCGCGAGCGTCATATAGGCCGCCTGCCGCCTGAGCAGCGCGGCTTCATCGGACGTCGCGACGATCACCACGCTGCGCGCCAGGCCTTCCACGCCGAGATCGTCATGGATGAATTCCTGAACCTCGCGTCCGCGCTCGCCGATCAGGCCGATGACGGAAATATCGGCGGACGTATAACGGGCGATCATCGACAGCAAACTGGATTTTCCGACGCCCGACCCGGCGAAAATTCCCATGCGCTGGCCCTGGCAGCAGGTCAGGAACGTGTTGAGCGCGCGCACGCCGAGGTCGAGCTTGCCGCCCACCCGCTGCCGCGCATTGGCGGGCGGCGGGGTGTTGCGGATCGGCATGGCGATCTGCCCCTGAGGCAGCGGCCCCTTGCCGTCGATAGGCTCGCCCAGCGCGTTGATGACGCGCCCCAGCCATGCATCGGTCGGTGAAATCGTCGGCTGGCTTTCCGCCACTTCGGTTTTGCAGCCGAGGCCGATGCCATCAATCGTGCCGAAGGGGAGCAGCAGCACCCGGTCATCGCGGAAGCCGACCACTTCGGCCAGCACGCGGCGTCCGCCGCGCGCGCTGATCACGCAGCGCCCGCCGACGGCGACGTAATGCTCAAGCCCCGCAGCTTCGATCAAAAGACCCTGCACGGCGGCAACGCGGCCATAGACTCGGTGAGTCGGAATGGTTTCCAGACGGGCAATCAGGCGTTGGGCTTCGGTAATCATAAAAGATTCAGTTCCATGGCTAAGGCACTGAATTCTGCGACTAAAATGGTTACCAAATCATCATCATTTCCGGAAATGTTAACGGTCTTTAGAATTTGTTAATCTTTTTCGTTAATTTTATAATTGATTAATACTGACAGCGTGAGTTTAATTTCTTTAATCAGATACGAGGCATGTCATGCGCGTTCTACTCGTTGAAGACGATACCTCTGTCGCCAAGAGCATCGAACTGATGCTCCAGGCCGAAGGCTTCATTGTCGATATTACCGATCTCGGCGAAGACGGCCTCGAAATCGGCAAGATCTACGATTACGACATCATCATCCTCGACCTCATGCTGCCTGACATCGACGGCTATGAAGTCTTGCGCCGGCTGCGCTCGGCGCGGGTATCGACGCCGATTCTGATTTTATCGGGCCTTACCGAACTCGACAACAAGATCAAAGGCCTTGGCGTCGGCGCGGACGATTACCTCACCAAGCCGTTCGACCGGCGCGAACTGGTGGCGCGCATCCACGCCATCATCCGCCGCAGCAAGGGGCATTCCGACAGCGTCATCCGCACCGGCCGCCTGACGGTCAATCTCGACACCCGCACGGTGGAAGTCGATAGCGCGCCGCTGCATCTCACCGGCAAGGAATATGGCATCCTCGAACTGCTGTCGCTGCGCAAGGGCACGACGCTGACCAAGGAAATGTTCCTGAACCACCTTTATGGCGGCATGGACGAGCCTGAGCTCAAGATCATCGACGTCTTCGTCTGCAAGCTGCGCAAGAAGCTCGCGACCGCCACCAGCGGCGACAACTACATCGAAACGGTCTGGGGACGCGGCTATGTGCTGCGCGATCCGGCCAGCGCCGAAGCCGCCAAGCCGGGCGCGGCCAAAGCGGCGGGCGCGGCGACGGCTTAGACGGACTGCTCCGAAGCCGAAATGCGGTTTATTGCGCAGTAAGCTGCAACAGGCTTTCCGTGACCCGCGACAGTGCGAGAGGCCGACGCGAATTCTGGAGTCCTTTGTCGATAGCTTTCTCCAGCGACTGACACCAATTCGGCCATGTCCTTGCCGCAACTTCCTTCGCAACGGTTCGCATGGCCTTCGCAAAATCGGGACGGTGCTCGACAATCACTCTCGCCGTATTCAGCGCCACCATGCATGAGTCTTTCTGCATACCTGAGGCGGCCCCCATTGCAACGCCTACCGCCATTTCGTTATCCAGAAGATCGGGCCGCGCCTCGGCGATCACATCCAGAGTCCGATACGCTGCCTGCCGCACGCTGGGAGTGTTTCCCCTGTTAGCGGTGTCCACGATCCTCTCGGTCAACGCAGGATCACCAAGTTCGGGATGTGTAGGAAGAGCCCCCCTATATGCCTCAAGAAACGCCTTATAATCCGCATTACTATTGCTCGCGGCTTCGTAGGCGGCGGCAATGAACGATGGTACAAGATTGGCCTGCGTCATAACCATTCTCCTTGATGTTATTTGGGATCAAAAAACCGCTATGACTATAGCCACGCGCATCGTCGGGCCGCAAGCGTCGCAGCCGGTTTTATTTATGGTTAATGGGGATGATAAGCAGAACGGCGGGGCTTTTACTTATAATGATCCGCGGCCAGCTTCTGCGGCACATAAAGCCCGCGATGGGTATCGAGCGGCTTGAACTTCTCGCTGACGCCCAGCACCGTCTCGGCGCCGCCGAGATAGAGCGCACCGTCAGTCTGTATGACATTACCGATCGCGTCGAGGACTTTGGCCTTGGTCGGCTGGTCGAAATAAATCAGAACATTGCGGCAGAAAATCACATCAAACGTGCCGATAGGGCCGAAATCCTGCAGCAGGTTCAGTTCCCTGAAACTTACCATGTCGCGCAGATTCTGGTTGATCTGCCACTTATCGCTCTGCTGCGTGAAGTGCTTCACGAGATGCGTAACCGGCAAGCCGCGCTGCACCTCGAATTGACTATAGATGCCGCTCTTGGCGCGCTCGACCATTTCCGCCGAAAGATCGGTGCCGATGATCTCGATCTTCCAGCCGTTCAGTTTAGGCGCCATGTCCGCCAGGACCATGGCGATCGAATAAGCTTCCTGGCCGCTCGACGAGGCCGCCGACCAGATGCGGATATTCCTGCGCGCCGTTCGCGTTTCGAGCAGTTTCGGCAGCACGACCTGTTTCAACTGGTCGAACGGTCTCTGATCGCGGAAAAAGGAGGATTCGTTCGTGGTCATCGCCTCGGTAACGTCGCGCCACATCGTTTCGTCGCGCTTCATGCGCAGCGCGGTCGCAAGATCGTCCAGGCCCTTCAGATTCCATTTGCGCGCCACCGGCATCAGGCGCGATTCAAGCAGATAAGCCTTGTCGCGGCTCAGCACCAGGCCGGAGCGCTGCTTCAAGGTCGAGGCGAAGAAATCGAAATCTTCCGGTTTCATGTTGCCCCCACGATCTTGCGCACGCACCTGCCGATATCTCCCACCGGAAGAACGGCCGAGCAAATCCCGGCATGAGCCGCCGCGCCCGGCATGCCCCAGACAACGCTGGTAGCCTCATCCTGGGCGATGACGGCCCCGCCTGCTTCGACGACTTTCGTTCCGCCCAGGCAGCCATCCTGACCCATGCCGGTCAAAATCACGACCAATATTCTCTGCCCGTAAACCGCCACGGCGGAACGCAGCATCGGATCGACGGCAGGGCGGCAAAAGTTTTCGGGCGGATCGCGATTGATGGTCAAAATGGTCTTTCCGGAACGATTCTGAACCAGCATATGATAATCGCCCGGCGCGACATAATAAATTCCGGCCTCGCAGGCCATGCCGTCCTGGGCTTCGACGCAGGTCACGCCGCATTCCTTGGCAATGCTTTGCGCCATGATCGTCGTAAAATTCGGCGGCATATGCTGCGTGATGATAACCGGCTGCGATATCGTACCGATATCCTTGATGACGCGCATGAGGGCCTGAGGCCCTCCGGTGGAGCTGCCTATCGCCACGATATGCGGACGCTGAAGCGGCATCGGGCGCAGATTGATCTTGCCCCTCGCTTCCGGCGGAGGTCTGACAGGAAGGCTCGCGACTTTTGCGATGGGGGCCGGCGCCGATACGGCTACCTGCGGCTTAGGGGGCAGAGTCGCGGGATCGGCGCGCCGGACGCCCGCCTTTCTGGCGGCGATGGCAAGCGCCAGGACTTTCTCGATCAATTCGTCCTTGAAATCGCGCGCCGTCGTCAGCTCCCGCGTCGAGCTTGGCTTCGGCATATAATCGGTCGCGCCGAGCTCAAGCGCCTTCATGCTGATGGCCGCATTTTTCAAGCTGAGCGTGGAAGCCACGATAACTTTGACCGCCGGATCGATCGCCAGAAGTTTTGGCAAGGCCGTCAGCCCGTCCATGACCGGCATTTCGATATCGAGAATGATAACATCGACAGGCGTAACCTCGAGGGTCTTGACCGCTATCTCGCCATTGGCGGCGGAGGCCGCGACCTGCATCAAAGGATGCCCATCGACGGCGCGCGCGATCAATCCCCGCACCACCGCGGAATCGTCCACGATCATGACTCTGTAACATCCCGAGCCAGAAGCATTCGCGGAATTATCGGAACGGGTCTTCTGCCCGTCCGTTTTGGCTATGGTGTGAAGAGGGTCTGTCATCGCGCCTGACTTCAGTTCAATTTGTCGATGAGGCCAAGCTGCTGCAGCTTGCCGCCGATAATTCCGCTGTCGAAGGGTTTCATGATATATTCGTTGGCGCCGGCGGCCAGCGCTTCCTGAATATGCTTCAGATCATTCTCGGTCGTGCAGAACACGACGATGGGGTTCTGCCCGTTCGGCAATTTCCTCAAGGCGCGGCTGAATTCTATGCCGTTCATGTTCGGCATGTTCCAATCCAGAAGGACAAGATCGGGAAGTTTCTTGATGCATTCGTCCAGGGCGACCTTGCCGTCCTCCGCTTCGGTGCAGGCAAAGCCGAGATCCTCCAGGATCTTGCGCGCCACCTTTCTGACCACGCGGCTGTCATCGACAATCAAACATGTTTTCATTGCGTGGCTCCTGCGTTAAACGGCGTCATCGGTATTCACGAAATCCAGCAGCCTGGCAACATCCAGCACGACCAGAAGACTTTGCTGCAGCCGGTAGATCCCCAGCGCCACTTCGCGCCAGCGTTTATCGAGCGTCGGCGGATTAGGCTCGAAATCGGCATTGGACAGGCTCATGACCTCACCGACCTGATCGATGAGCAGGCTGTATAATTCGCCGTGATGATCGACGACGATGCTCATGCGTTCCAGCTTCGCGTCGAGCTGTGGCAGGCCAAGGCGGCTACGCACGTCGATCACGGTCACGATCCGGCCGCGCAGATTGAGCGAACCGGCGATTTCCGGCGGCGTGAGCGGAATGCGCGTGATTTTTTGCGGGCTCAGGACATCGTTGACCTGCAGCACCGGAATGCCGAACATCTGGTCGGCGATCTTCATCGTGACAAGATCGCTCGACTCCCCGGCATTCGCCAGAGGACGGGCGGCATTGGCCGCGGCGGGAAGATTTGCCGTGCTCATGCGCGCGCCTCCACTCTCGGCGACAACGTATGTTCGAGCGCATGGAGCAGCCCGTCGCGGTCGAACTTCGCCACGTAATCCGTAAACCCGGCCTGGCGGCCGCGCTCCAGATCGCGCGCGGTGGGCGTGGGCGGACAGCGCGATCATCGGCAACCCTTGCCACGGGCCGCTTTTGCGCACTTCGACCGCGAAGTCGAAGCCGTTCATGCCCGGCATTTCGATGTCGCTGACGATCACGTCGAACTCATGGCCGTCTTCCTGCATCCGCAAGGCCTGGGCCGGGTTTTCGGCCGTGGTCACCTGATATCCCGCCACATTGAGCAGCGGCACGAGCAGATTGCGGAAGAACGGGCTGTCATCAACCAGAAGAATGCGGTTATGCCGCTCGCCGCCGAAACCGGCGTCTTCGGCGCTGCCGAACCAGTCATTGAAAGCCTGCGTCAGATAATATCCCGTATCGACGACCTCGGTGGCTTTGCCCGCGATAATGGCGCTGCCCAGCAAGCCGGGCTTGTCGGTAGAGATTTCTACATGCAGCCTGTCGTCGACGATATCGACGATCTCGTCGACAAGAATGCCCATCGAATGATCGCCGTCGGAAAACACCAGCACCGGCTGGTTGCCTTCGCGGCGAATTTCGTGGCTGGGATCCATGGTCATCAGCGGCATCAGTTTTCCGCGATACTGCACCATGGGGTGGCGAGCGGAAAACTCAACCTGATCCATCATCACATCCTCGAGCCGGGCGACGAGCGCGAGCGGCACCGCCTTAGGCGCGCCCTGCCCGGCGGTAAACAACAGCAGGTCCTGCCGATCCTCCCGCTGCGCGGTTTCCGTATGGGCTTCCTGCTGCCGCAGGGTATCGGTGCCCTTGATCTCGCCGGCGGCCTGGACGATGCCGTTGAGATCGAGAATCATGATGACGCTGCCGTCGCCGAGAATGGTATTGCCGGAGAACATGGTAATGTTCCGCAAGATCGGCGAGACCGGCTTGACGACGATTTCTTCGGTATCGAACACGCGATCGACCATGACGCCGAAAACCGTCTGTCCCACTTGGGCCACCACGATGAAGCAATCGCCTTCCGCCTCGGTTTCACCGCCGATCTTCAGCAATTTGCGCAAGGAAACGAGGGGCAGCAGACGATTGCGAAGCCGCAGCACGGGCGTATCGTTGATGCGCTCGATCTTGTTCTCGCTGATGGCTGAGGTGCGGACCAGCTCGACCACGGTGATCTGCGGCACGGCGAAACGCTGGCCGGCGCATTCGACGATAAGCGCGGAAACAATCGCGAGAGTCAGTGGAATCTTGATGAGGAATCGGGAGCCCTTGCCGAATTCGGAATGCATGTTGACCGTGCCGCCGATTTTTTCGATGTTGGTCATCACCACGTCCATGCCGACGCCCCGGCCCGAAACGCTGGTGACGGCGGCGGCGGTCGAGAAGCCCGGCTTGAAAATGAACTGCATGATCTGCTGATCCGACATGCTTGCAAGCTCGGCCTCGGTGGCAAGGTTGTTCTGCAGCGCCTTGGCCTTGATCTTGTCGATGGCGAGGCCGCGTCCGTCGTCGGAAATCTCGATGATGATATGGCCGCCTTCATGATAGGCGTTCAGCGTCACCCTGCCGGTCTCGGGCTTGCCCGCCTTGAGCCGGTCGGCGGGAACCTCAATGCCGTGATCGGCGGAGTTGCGCACCATATGCGTGAGCGGGTCTTTGATGAATTCAAGCACCTGCCGGTCGAGTTCGGTTTCGGCGCCAATCATCTGCAAGTCGATCTTCTTGTTAAGCTCGACCGATAAATCGCGAATGATGCGCGGCAGCTTCGACCAGGCATTGCCGATCGGCTGCATCCGGGTTTTCATCACCCCTTCCTGCAATTCCGATGTCACATGGTTGAGACGCTGCAACGGCACGCTGAATTCGCTTTCCTTCTGATGCCGCAATATCTGCAAAAGCTGGTTGCGGGTCAGCACCAGTTCGCTGACCATCGTCATCAGATTTTCGAGCAGCTCGACATTGACGCGGATCGACTGGTTCGCGACGGCGGATTCTTTGTGGCCGTGATCGTCGCCACTCGCCGCGGGTTTTGCTGCCGCGGCGGCAGGCGGAGGAGCGGCAGGTTTCTCTTCTGCTTTCGTCTCCTGGATTTCTTGAACGGCAGGCGAAGGAGCTTGCGCGGGCGCGGGAACAGGTTGGGCGAATTCCACGCTCTCGAAAACCGGCATCGGCACTTCAATGGCCGGCGTAGCCCCCGCCGCGCCCTCCGACATCGCGTTCAAATCGGCAATCAGGGCGGCATCGGTGCCGTCCGGTTCCTTTTCAGTGGCCTCCAGTTCGCCCAATAAATATTTGATCGCGTCCATCGACCGGAGAATAAGCGAAACCGCGTGCGGCGAGACGAGCAATTCGCCGTCGCGGAATTTCCCCAATACGTTTTCGGCGGCGTGGGCGACTTTTTCCAGGCGCGGCAAACCGAGAAATCCGCATGTCCCCTTGATCGTGTGCACCAGCCGGAAGATGCTGCTCAACAACTGCGGATTGTTGGGATTCTGCTCCAACTGCACCAGTTCGACATCGATCTGCCCCATGCTCTCGGCAGTCTCGGTCAAAAATTCGCGTAGCAGATCATCCATATATTGCCTCGACGACAAAACCCCGGCGAACGCAGGCCGGAGAATGCGAGATTAAAGAAGAAGCGCAGCAGCGACGCCGCCGCGTCTTCTACCGCGAACGAACAGAAGCATCATGGTTAGGAATGTTTAATAAGGGATTACCGCACGACGGGAATATCAATCTTTTATAGAGCACGGCTGCGACCGCATTGGCCCTCATTGCCTATTGGGGCACGAAAAGAAAAGCTATCTGTTCGGCCTGCGACGCCTCGATGGCCGATTTGAACCCGAAATGAGCCATGAATTTGCCGGTCACATAAGCATGCACCGTGCGCGGCGCGATTTCATCGACGGCAACCGCGCCGTCCAGCGCGGCAGCCGAGGCGGGCGCCAGTCCGGCGGCGCGCCCGATTGCCGTAATGACCGTCCCGGCCTCGAACGCGCCCGAGCCTTTCCCGATCTTGATCTCGCCGCCGTAAGGAAGCGCTTCGTCGGCCAGCAAAATGAGATTAAGGATCACTTTAAGCGCGCCATGACGCTCCGCAAGCCCGGCAACCGAAAGATCGGGAGCGAAATTCAATTTGATCTTGGTGCCGTCGAAATGCGCGGCGATGGTTTCGGCCATATCCTTGAAAGTCAGATTGCCTTCGCTGCCGGCGCGGCCATAAGCGAGCCGGAACAGCCGCAAACGCCGCGATGCCTGCGTGGCGCTATCGCCGATCAGCTTCATGGCTTCATCCACGACGCTGCCCCCGACATCTTCGATCAATTCAACCCCGTTATTGATGGCGCCCACGGGACTTACCAGGTCATGGCATATCTTGGACGTCAGCAATTCGAGAATACGGATATCGATTTGCATTAACCTTCTCCCGATGCCGCGAAATGCCGCAATCTAAGCCATGCGTTGACAGTGGTTACAAAATCTTTAACGGTAGGGCCTAAGGAGCTTCTATCCACATGAAAATTTCTTTCCAAGCAGCCGAGCAGGCCGAAGCCCAAGCCGCCCTGGCCGAATGCATCGCCCGGTATGGCCAATCGGACATCGACGAGGCCGATTATGCCGTCGCGCTGGGCGGCGACGGATTTCTGCTTGAAATCCTTCATCTCATGCTGACGCACCACAAGCCGGTGTTCGGAATGCGGCGCGGCTCCGTCGGCTTTCTGCTGAACGAATATCGTTCCGACGGCCTGCCCGAACGGCTTAAGCAGGCCCAGGACGTCTTGCTGCATCCGCTGGTCATGGCGGCGCGGAACGCCAAGGGCGAGACCGCCACGGCCTTCGCCTTTAACGAAGTGTCGTTGCTCCGCGAAACCCGGCAGGCGGCCAAGCTGCGGGTCGGCATCGACGGCGTAGACCGGATTCGGGAATTAATCTGCGACGGGGTGCTGGTCGCCACCCCGGCGGGCAGCACGGCCTATAATCTCTCCGCGCACGGCCCGATTTTGCCGCTGACGGCCAATGTGCTGGCGCTGACGCCCATCAGCGCTTTCCGCCCGCGCCGCTGGCGCGGCGCGCTGTTGCCGACGAATGCCAGGATTACATTCGAGGTGCTTGAGGCCGAAAAGCGGCCCGTCAGCGCGGTGGCCGATTTCACCGAAATCCGCGAGGTTCTCTACGTCGAAGTCAAGCAGGAGAAGGACGTCAACGTCACCCTGCTCTTCGATCCCGAAGCAGCCCTGGAAGAGCGGATTATCCAGGAACAGTTTTTGGAATGACTGGTTAATGAAACTATTGAGGACGTGAAAGTATTTAAAAAGCTATTTAAAAGCCGTTTGTATGCTACATTAAAGAGGTAAGAAGTAACTCTTTTTAGGCATATTAAAATGTGCAAGATGTTAGTCAGAAATAACGAAGAAGGAACGCCGATCATCAGCATTAACGAAATGCTGCGGGCTGAACCCCTCGGACTTTATTTTAACCATACGACGGGCGAGATCAATCTCTCGATGACCGACGGCAAAAGCTTCGCGCTGGGCCGGATCGAAAAAGATCAGCAGTCGGAATGGCTTACCAGCATGAGTGAAATCACCATCCAAAGCGAACTGGCGGGCCTTCTCGCCGCCGGATATCGCGTCGGCGTGCATAGCGCACATTAATCAAAAGATATCCGCATGCATGGACTTCTCACCTTGTGGCGTCATAACAAGACGCAGACCACCCCGGCAGAGGCAGGCTTATCCAAAGATCGAGCGCCCGAAACCGCCCTAACGCCGTTTACGCCCGAATTCTGGGACTCGGCGCCGCCAAGCGTTCAATCTCTCAAAAAACAAGTGGACGGATGGCTTGCCGCCGCGGCGAATAATGGCGCGCAATCCCTGGAAGACATGAAAATCATGCCCGTGGGCATGGGCGATTTCCCGAACATCTATTTCGACCTTCGCGAGACGGTGAAATTCGCCGAATCCAACGGCAATAATCCGTTGGCCTATGCCGCAATCGGGAATTTGATCGATAACGGCCTTAAGGGGTCGGTTCTCTATAGTTTTTTCAGGGACAGCGGATCGGAGCGCGAATGGTCTTATAACGGCTGCGTGCGGACCTGCGCCGATCTATTGAAATTGACGGCGCCGGGATCGCCCTTGGAGGAAAAAATTTCCAGCCGGTTCGCAAGCACCCTGAAATCAGTTTACCAGAAGAAAGTCCTGAACGGCACCGGCCTTGATGCGGATTATCTTCTGAACACGGTCGGAACCTACGGCTTTCAGCCTGACAACCCGCCCGCCACGCAGGCAGCGGTGATCGGGGCTTTCCGGGACATATACGCGGCCTCTACCGACGAGCAGCGCCTGCATATCAAGAGCAGGCTCCATGACCCCGAGCGTCGCCTGTATAATCCGGAATTCGCCCCATGGGTGGAATCCCTGATAGGCGGATCGACGGAGCCTGAGCGCAAAAGCAAGGCTTTCGGCTCGCGGCCCCTGCCGGAATTGAATCCGTAAGTGGTTTAGAACCCGCCCACCTTGCTTCCCTTGGGATATTTGACGCGGAAGGCGACGTCGAAGGATTTCTCCTCCTGCGGCTTATAGTCGCCTTTCCACACCAGAACGCCCTGGCGGTTTTCCTCATCCTTGATGAAACCGCGCGTGGTTTTGTCCTCAAGCAATTCGGTCTTGATGTCGGGATCGCCCGCGACCGGATATTGGTCATAGACCGTAATGCTGATCGGGGTTTCGTGCAGACTCTTGACCTTGGTCTTATAAGCGCGCTCCACGGTGATATCGCCGACGAACATCAGCGTCGGATTATCCTGGGACTGGCTGACCTTCTGGAAATCAACTTTCACCCGGTCGTCGACCCCGAACGACAATCCCTGCGCCTCGCCGGGCCGCAGCAGTTTCATCGCCGCGTTGCCCATGAAAGCGCCGTCGCGGTATTTGGCGGCCATGCCGGGAATGATCGGAAATTTCTCGGCATTCTCGATTCGGGCGAACAAATAGGCTTGCGACCCGAGGCGCGGGGTGGTTTGAGCATAGAGCGCGGCCTTCATCACCTGTTTGCCGACGAAGAATTTGGCGGGCTCGGAAATCGATTTCACGTCGACGCGGCCGGGCACCTTGAATTCGGCGCTGTAGTCCGTGACGACCACTTCGGCGCTGTCGGCGCGCGCCTCTTCCTTGACTTTTTTGAGTTCCTGCAAGCCGTCCGCGGCATCCATGACGGCGGACAATTCTGCCGCCACGGGCGCGGCAGCCACGTTCATCGCCTGCCTCTTGGCGGCGAAAGCGGCGTTCTGGGCGTAAATCTCGCGCAGGGTCTGGATATACCAGGTCTCCAGGCGCGGCATTTCGGTGCCGAGTTCTGGCCGCGCCGTGGAAAGCGTCAGCGCCGCGTTATGCCAATCCTCGCCGGTCTGCTGGGCGACCTGACCATATTGCTCAAGCAACAGCTCGCCCTTGCCGGTATCGAGCCGCGCGTCATAGACGGGCCTCCACCATGCGCCAGGCGTCTGATAGGTCAGCGTGAAATCGAAATCGGTATCGGCCTTCGCCTCGACGCGGATATACACGTCGCGCCGCTCGCGCTGCGCGGTCTGCACCTGGCGGTAATTGTTTTCGAGCTGCGCGATGTCTTCGTCGATCTTGCGGATGGCGACGGCCTTGGCGGCAAGCTCTTTCTGCGTTTCCGCCATGCCGGTTTGCAGCGCCGTCCATGCCTGCGCCCATTTTTCCGGGGCGAAATCCAGCTTCGCCAGATCGGCCTGAGGACGGGTAATCGCGCCCGCCTCGGCGACGCGCTGGATGAATCCGGCGCGGGTCTGCAAAGCCGTGACTTCGGCCTCGATCATCGCCCTCTCGTCGCGCTTGGCCTGCAGGGCCTTGGCCCTGTCACGCTCCGCCGCCTGAGCCAGTTCCGCGAGATAGATATGTTTGACCTCCACCGCGCCGATCTTCACAGCGGCATCGGCGCTGCCCTGCACCCGCAGCGAGCTTTCATTAAAACCGGCGGGCATGTTCTCGGCGATAATGATATGCGCGCCCGCGGGCAATTTGACGCTGCCCTCGCGGTTGATGAGCGCCCGGTCGGCATATATGGTAGCGGCGGCGACGGAGGTGGTTGAGCGGATTTCAGCGGCCCCGGCCAAGCCGGAACCTCCGAGACTGACTGCCAGAACCATAAGAAAAGTTTTCAGAACGTTGCTCATGATCCTGTTCCCCTGTGATTTTATTTAATTCGCTTCCTTGAAGATCAGGCAAGCGTTGGTGCCGCCGAAGCCGAAGGAATTGGACAGCGCAATCTTGATGTCGCGCTCCTGCGCCTTATGCGGCACGAGATTGATGCCCTGGCATTCCTCGGAAGGATTGTCGAGATTGAGCGTCGGCGGCGCGATATTCGTCTTGGCCGCCATGATGCAATATATGGCCTCGACCGCTCCCGCCGCGCCGAGCAAATGCCCGATCGACGATTTGGTCGAGGACATAGCCGCTTTGCCCGCGCTATCGCCGAGCAGACGCATGACGGCCTTCAGCTCGATCTCGTCGCCCTTCGGCGTCGATGTGCCGTGCGCGTTGATATAATCGATTTCGTCCAGAGAAATCCCCGCGCGCTTGACCGCCATCTGCATCGCCCGGAAACCGCCATTGCCGTCTTCGGCAGGCGCGGTCATGTGATAGGCGTCGCCTGAAAGCCCGTAGCCGATCAGTTCGGCGTAAATCTTCGCGCCGCGCTTCTTGGCATGCTCATATTCTTCCAGCATGACGATGCCCGCGCCTTCGCCCATGACGAAACCGTCGCGATCCTTATCGTAAGGACGCGAGGCTTTTTCCGGCGTGGCGTTAAAGCTGGTGGACATGGCCCGCGCGGCACAGAAACCCGCGACGCCGATGCGGCACAGCGCGGATTCCGCGCCGCCCGCCAGCATGACGTCGGCGTCGTCCAGCATGATCATGCGCGCCGCGTCGCCGATGGCATGCGCGCCCGAAGCGCAGGCCGTGACGACGGCGTGATTGGGGCCGCGAAGATCGTGGATGATCGAAACCTGTCCCGCCGCCAGATTGATCAGCGAAGCGGGAATGAAGAACGGCGATACCCGCCGAGGGCCGCGCTCGAACAAGGTGACCGAGGTATCATAGATTTCAGGCAGGCCGCCGATGCCGGAACCGATCAGGACTCCGGCGCGGTTGCGGGCCTCGTCATTGGCGGGCACATAGCCGCTGTCCTTCATCGCCTCATGCGCCGCCACGATGGCGAAATGGATGAAGGCGTCCATTTTCTTCTGGTCCTTGACCGGAATGTAATGGTCGAGATTCACCTGTCCCTCGGCGTCGCCGAACGGCACTTGCCCGGCGACCTGGCAGGGCAAATCATCGCAGGGAAATTTTTGGATCCTGCTGATGCCGCTTTCGCCCGCCGTCAGTCGTCGCCAATTATGCGCGACGCCTGCGCCAAGCGGCGACACCAAACCCATGCCGGTTACAACAACTCGCCTCATCGTCCTGCTCATAGCCCTGGATTAATAAAAAAATCGCACGCCACATGGATTCATGTGCGTGCGACTATTTTCTACCATGATTGCCCGGCGGTCAAATCCACGCGGGAAATCATGCAGCCTTTTTCTGATTGATGAAATCGATGGCGTCCTTGACGGTGGCGATCTTTTCCGCCGCGTCATCGGGAATTTCCACGCCGAACGCCTCTTCAAAGGCCATGACGAGTTCGACCGTATCCAGGCTGTCCGCGCCCAGATCGTCAACAAAACTGGCATTCTCCGTTACCTTGACGGCATCGACGCCCAAATGCTCGACGACGATCTTTTTAACCTGTTCGGCCACATCACTCATGTTACGCTTGCCTTTCGATAAATTAAAACCCGTCAATCGGGGAATCGGTTATGCATACCTAAGCAATTGTCTATGCTTGAAATGTATGGCTGTCCAGTCTCTTGCCGCAATAGCGCAAAACCCCGCTCCCCGTTCGGGGGTAACGAATAGCGCATGACAAACCCCATGAAAAGAGATTATTTTTCATTGCGTTCAATGGGTTAATATGAAGGTTAGAGCAAATGCATCCGGCGGTTGACAGCCAAAAGGCAAGCAATGGCGAAAGATTGCGCCCTCTTCGCCAGATCGCGCCCTATCTCAAACCCTATCGTCCGGCCATGGCGGGCGCGGCGATCGCGCTGATCGTCGCCGCAGGCACGGTGCTGGCCGTCGGTTCGGGATTGCGGGCGGTCGTTGACCAAGGGTTCATCACCGCCAATCCGGCGATGCTCGATCATGCCCTGCTCACGCTGCTTGTCATGATCGTGCTGCTGTCCATCGCGACCTATATGCGTTTTTCGCTGGTGTCATGGCTGGGCGTACGCATCGTCTCCGACCTGCAGCGGGCGCTATACAGCCATATGCTAAAGCTTGATCCTGGATTCTTCGAGACCGCGCGCAGCGGCGATATTCTCGCGCGCCTGTCGGCGGATACCGCTATCCTGCAGACGGTGGTGGGATCGTCGGTCTCGATGGCGCTGCGCAACTTTCTGCTGCTGGCCGGAGGGATGATCATGCTGATCGTCACCAGCGGCAAGCTCACGCTGCTGGTGCTGGTCGTCACGCCGCTGGCCGTCGCGCCCATCGTCGTGATCGGGCGGCGGGTGCGCCGCCATGCCAAGAATACGCAAGAGCGCGTGGCCGACATCGCCTCCTATGCCGAGGAAACCGTCCACGGCATCAAGACGGTGCAGGCCAACACGCATGAAGCCCGCGCCCGCGAGCGCTTTTATGCATGCGTGGAAGACGCCACCGCCGCCGCCATGCGGCGGATTCGCGCCCGCGCCCTGATGTCCATGCTGGTCATCGCGCTGGTGTTCAGCGCCATCGGCATGGTGCTATGGGCCGGAGGCCATGACGTGCTGACAGGCCGCATGACGGCGGGCCAGCTTTCATCTTTTATTTTCTATGCCGTGCTGGTCGCGGGCGCGGTCGGCGCGCTCAGCGAAGTGATGGGTGATCTGCATCAGGCCGCAGGAGCTACCGAACGCATCTTCGAACTGCTGGCCGTCGCGCCCGCCATCGCCGCGCCGCCATCGCCGATGCCGATGCCAGAACCGCCGCGCGGCTCCATCGATTTCAAGGACGTGACTTTCTCCTATCCCTCGCGTCCGTCGCAACCGGCGCTGCAAGAACTTGGCTTCGCCGTGCAAGCGGGCGAGAGGCTGGCGCTGGTCGGGCCGAGCGGCGCGGGCAAAACCACCATCTTCCAGCTTCTTCTCCGTTTTTACGATCCGCAACAGGGAAGCATCGCCATCGACGGCGTCGATATCAGCAAAGCCGATCCCGCCGAAGTGCGGCGGCGCATCGGCCTCGTAGCACAGGACCCGGTTATTTTCTCGGCCAATGCCTGGGACAATATCCGCTACGGACGCCCCGAGGCTTCGGACGTCGAAGTCATGGACGCCGCGCGCGCCGCCCATGCCGACGAATTCCTGCTCAGGCTGCCCGACGGCCTCGACAGTTTTCTCGGCGAGAAAGGCGTAAGACTGTCAGGCGGGCAGCGGCAGCGTATCGCCATCGCGCGCGCCATCCTGCGCAATCCGCCGATATTGCTGCTCGATGAAGCGACTTCGGCGCTGGATGCGGAGAGCGAGCGGCTGGTGCAAAACGCGCTGGAGAAGCTGATGCGAAACCGCACGACGCTGGTCATCGCCCACCGCCTCGCCACGGTCGTGAGCGCCGACCGTATCGCCGTCATGGAGGACGGGCGGCTCGTCACCACCGGCAAGCATCATGAATTGATCGAAGAAGGCGGATTATATGCAAGGCTGGCGGCGTTGCAGTTCAACAAAGATATATCATTCGACCGGCAGGCCGGACTTCTCTGATTTCCGCTTCTTCCATTGCGCCAGCAAATACCGCACGACCATGATCGCCGCGAACAGCAGCAGAACGGCGATCATGATGCTGATGACGGGATTTTCCTCGCGGGCGAAAATATCGCCGAACAGATAGCCCGCGCTGGCGAAACTAACCGCCCAGATTCCCGCGCCGCAGAAATTCAGCAGGAAATACCGCTGCCAGGTCAGATGGCTCATGCCGATGGCTACCGCGCTGATATTCCGCACGCCATAAATGAACCGGTAGGTCAGGATGAATCCGACGGCGTGGCGCTCCATCCAGCCGATCACGACATCGCGGCCTTTTTTCAATTTCGGCCACTTCTCAATCAGCCACCCGCCGGCATGCCGCCCTAGCAGGAAGAATCCGAAATCGCCGCAAGCCGTGCCCAGCCACGCGGACAGGATCAAAAGATGGAGGTCGAGCAAGCCTTGCGACGCGGCCAGACCGGCAAACAGTAGAAAAGTTTCGCCTTCGAGAAATGCCCAAACAAAACAAATGACATAGAACAGCGCCCCGTATTCTTGCGCGAGTTGCTGAATTTCATTCATGCCATGCAACCGGGGGTCATTTATACGCGACTTTAATAATTTCGTATGATTTCGAACCGCCGGGGGTGCTGACCTCAACCTTATCCTTGACCGTCTTGCCGATGAGCGCGCGCGCGAGCGGCGCGGTGACGGACAGGCGGCCTTCCTTGATGTCGCTCTCGTCCTGGCCGACGATCTGATACTTGACCTGCTCTTCGCTGTCCTCGTCGACCAATACGACCGTCGCGCCGAATTTGACGACCTTGCCGGCCAATTTGCTGACATCGATGACATCGGCCCGGCTGATCTTGTCTTCAAGCTCCTGAATCCGGCCTTCGACGAAGCTCTGGCGCTCGCGCGCCGCATGATATTCGGCGTTTTCGGACAAGTCTCCATGCTCGCGCGCCTCGGCAATCGCCTTGACGATGGCAGGGCGCTCGCTGGATTTCAGGTGTTTCAGCTCTTCTTCCAGACGCTCGAAACCAGGCAGCGTCATTGGAATCTTTTCTATCATTTACCGGCCCCGTGATCATTATAACATTACGAATAGCAACAACCATCCCCGACGCAAAGCATGCGCGAGATGGTTATTCTTTCAGCAGACGTCCTTAAGATAACTCTGAAGCGTCTCCGGCGCAAGTATGCCGGATTGCATGGCCGCGATGGCGTCGGCAACGGCCCGTGCCCCGGCAATCGTCGTCTGATAAGGAATTTTCCCCATGAGCGCCGTTCGCCGCAGGCTATAGCTATCGGCAAGCGCCGCCTTACCGGCTTCGGTCGTATTGATCATGAAATGAATTTCATCGTTAATGATGGCATCCACGATGTGCGGCTGGCCTTCATATACCTTGTTAATTCGGCGCACCTGCAATCCGCTTTGCTCCAGAATCTTCGCGGTTCCTGCCGTCGCCATGATCTTGAAGCCAAGCTCATGCATACGCCGGGCAATCGGCAGAATCGCCGTCTTGTCGCGGTCGCGCACCGAGATGAAGCAGGTGCCGCCGGTCGGCAATTGCTCTCCCGCCCCCATCTGCGCCTTGGCATAGGCGCGGGCGAAATCGCGGTCGAGTCCCATGACTTCGCCGGTCGATTTCATCTCCGGCCCCAGAACGACATCGACTCCGGGAAAGCGCGCGAAGGGAAATACCGCTTCCTTGACCGCCACATGCCCAAGGGTGGCCGGACGCAGCTTGAAAGAGGCGAGAGCTTCACCCGCCATGATTCGCGCCGCGATTTTGGCAATGGGAATTCCCGTCGCCTTGGCGACGAAGGGCACGGTGCGCGAAGCGCGCGGATTGACTTCCAGAATATAGACCGTCTCGTCCTTGACCGCGAACTGCACGTTCATCAGCCCGACGACGCCGATGGCCCGCGCCAGCACGTCGGACTGCCGCGCGATTTCATCCACGATGGATTTGGGCAGGCTGTAGGGCGGCAGGCTGCATGCGCTGTCGCCGGAATGAATGCCCGCTTCCTCGATATGCTCCATGATGCCGGCGACGAATACATCTTTGCCGTCCGCCAGCACATCGACATCGACCTCGACCGCCGCCTGCAGATAGCTGTCGATCAGCACCGGATTGTCGCCGGAAACCTGCACCGCATGTTCCAGATAACGCTCGATCCCGGCCTGGTCATAGACGATTTCCATCGCCCTTCCCCCAAGCACGTAGGACGGACGGATCACAACGGGATAACCGATCCTGTTCGCCGCGCGCACGGCTTCTTCCATAGTGCGCGCCGTGCCGTTATCCGGCTGCCGCAAATTCAGTTTTTGCAGCAAGGCCTGGAACCGCTCGCGGTCTTCGGCGAGATCGATGGCATCGACGCTGGTGCCGAGAATGGGAATGCCCGCGTCTTTAAGCGCATGGGCGAGCTTCAGCGGCGTTTGCCCGCCATATTGCACGATGACGCCGAGCAACTCGCCCTTGCGCTGTTCCACGCGGATGAGCTCGATCACGTCTTCGGCGGTCAAAGGCTCGAAATACAGCCGGTCGGAAGTATCGTAATCCGTCGATACGGTTTCGGGATTGCAATTGACCATGATGGTTTCGATTCCAGCCTCGCGCAGCGCGTAGGCCGCGTGAACGCAGCAATAATCGAATTCAATCCCCTGCCCGATCCGGTTCGGCCCGCCGCCGAGAATAACCACCTTGCGGCGGTCGCTCGGCACGGCTTCGCATGATCCCGCCTGCTGTCCGTCGCCCTCATAGGTCGAATAGAGATACGGCGTATGCGACGCGAATTCCGCCGCGCAGGTATCGATCCTCTTGTAAACCGGCGTAACCCCCGCCGCGCGCCGGGCGGCGGCGATTTCGGATTCCTTGCGGCCGGTCAACAGCGCCAGCCGCTTGTCCGAGAAGCCCATTTTCTTGACCTGTTGCCAGCTTCGCGCATCGCCGGGCGCGCCCTTCTGGCGCAATTCGGCTTCCATGGCAACGATTTCAGCGATCTGCTCCACGAACCAGGGATCATATTTGCATACGGCGCAGACGTCCTCGACGCTCATGCCTTCCCGCAACGCCTGCGCAATCACGAGAATCCGGTCCGGCGCGGGGCGCGCGAGCATGCTGCGCAGGGCCTGCGCGTTGCCGCTTTCCACCTTGATTTCGGTAAACCCGTCATAGCCGTATTCCAGGCCGCGCAGCGCCTTCTGCATCGATTCCTGGAACGTGCGGCCGATGGCCATGACTTCGCCGACGGATTTCATCGACGTGGTCAGCAACGCGTCGGTGCCGGGGAATTTCTCGAATGCGAAACGCGGAATCTTGGTGACGACGTAATCGATCGTCGGCTCGAACGAAGCCGGCGTCGTGCCGGTAATGTCGTTCTGAAGCTCGTCGAGCGTATAGCCGACCGCGAGGCGCGCGGCCACCTTGGCGATGGGAAAGCCGGTAGCCTTGCTCGCCAGCGCCGAAGAGCGGCTGACTCGCGGATTCATCTCGATGACGACCATCCTGCCATTCGCGGGATTGACCGCGAACTGGACGTTCGAGCCGCCGGTATCGACGCCGATCTCGCGCAAGACCGCGATCGAGGCGTTGCGCATGATCTGATATTCTTTGTCGGTCAGCGTCAGCGCGGGGGCCACCGTGATGCTGTCGCCGGTATGCACGCCCATCGGATCGATATTTTCGATGGAACAGATGATGATGCAATTGTCCTTGCTGTCGCGCACCACCTCCATCTCGTATTCTTTCCAGCCGAGAACGGATTCCTCGACCAGCACTTCGCGCGTCGGGCTGGCCGCAAGCCCCTGCTCGACGATGTCGGTGAATTCATGCCGGTTATAAGCGATGCCGCCGCCCGTTCCGGCCAAGGTGAAACTGGGACGGATAATGGCGGGAAGGCCGACTTCCACTAAAGCTTCAGCCGCTTCGGCAAGCGATTTGACCATGCGGCTCTTCGGTGATTCCAGGCCGATCTTCTCCATCGCCTGGCGGAACAGCAGCCGGTCCTCGGCCTTCTCGATCGCCATCTGATTGGCGCCGATAAGCTGGATGCCAAGACGCGCAAGCGTTCCGTCTTTGACCAGCGCCATGGCGGTATTCAGAGCCGTCTGGCCGCCCATGGTCGGCAGCAAGGCGTCCGGCTTTTCGCGCTCCAGAATCTTGGCGACCATCCCCGGCGTAATCGGTTCGATATAGGTCGCGTCGGCCAGATCGGGATCGGTCATGATCGTCGCGGGATTGGAATTAACCAGGACAATCCTGTATCCTTCCTGACGCAGCGCCTTGCAGGCCTGCACGCCGGAATAATCGAACTCGCAGGCCTGGCCGATGACGATCGGGCCCGCGCCTATGATGCAAATGGATTTGATATCAGTGCGTTTGGGCATTGTGAAACACCTTTAAGCTTCCTAACAGATTGACATAATCGTCACGCCAGACGGGATAACCGTCGTCGTCTATTCTACGCCATCCCGACGTTTCCAGATGGCTTAAATCCTGATCGCCGCGCGCCAGCAGCACCCAGTTGCTCATGATCGTATTATAGAGGGGATTATAAAGGTCGTCATTACGGCGCCAAGCCTGCCATCCGGCCTCATGGGCGATGGCCGCGAGAGGCTCGTTAAAATCATAAAAAAGACTGTTGATATTGAAAACCGCGATTCCGTCGCGCTTCAGATGGGCATCATACACGGCAAGCGCTTCGCGCGTGAGCAAATGCACGGGAACCGCCGTGCCGGCGAACGCATCGACCATCAGCAAATCGTAACGCGCGTCTTTATCGCGCTGCAATTCCAATCTGCCGTCGCCGAGCCGCCAGCGCGGCTCGCCGCATTCCTCGATATAGGTAAATTCGTTTCTCGCGAAGTTTATGGCTTTTTGATCGATCTCATACACCGTGAATTTCCTGCCCGGCTTTTTAAAACATAAAGACATGCCCACTCCCAAGCCGATCAGACCCACGTCTTTAACATTGTCCCGGTCGAATAACTTTTGCAGCGACGTAAAATTCATGCCCGGCTCCACATCCGGCTGAGGCGTCATGCGCTGCATGCCATGCACGCCCGATCCCGACACAAGGAGATGCCACAGATCGCCGTTATAATCGGCTCGTTCGCGCACAAGCAGCGTCCCGAAAAAATCGCGCGCGACGGCGATGGGGCGATGCCCGCCCGGAATAGCCACGCCCCAAAAAACCGCCATGGCCATCACCGCCATGGCCAAGGCCACCGCCGCGAACTGCCGCGGCAAAGGCATCAAAAGGAGCAATCCGGCCAGCATCGCAATGGACTGAAGCGATATTCCCATAATCTTGCCGGGTATCGCCGGAACCGCAAGCCCGTACAAAAAAACGCCGAGGGCAAGCACGTTCCTCCACTTCCATAGAAATCCGGCAGGCTTAATCTGCGCATAGGAAAACATGCTGGCAATCGCGACGAACCAGAATTCCATCGGGTAAGGAAACAAAGCCGGCGCCAGGAATGCGTTGAATATCCCGCCGAGCGCCCCGCCGAGCGCAAGCCACAGATAAAACTCCGTCAGCCTGCTCTCGTCCGGCGCGAGCGACGCAAGCCGCGTGTGGAATCGCAAGGCAGTCAGCAAGAATATCGCGATCGGCAGAACGGCATAAATCCAGCCGATCATAAATATGCCGACGCTTTGCAAGACGACGATTTGTATTGCCAGCAGAACGCCGGCAATCAGTTCCAACCACCCCTCATCCGGCTTCCAGCCGCGCCCGAAAGCAATAACGAAAGTAAGCAGATAAAGCGCCAGCGGCACCACCCAGAACAGCGGCACCGATCCAAGGTCCGCCGTGATCAGCGCCGTCAGCCCCATGCTCAGGCTCGACGGCACGAACGCCAGCACCAGCCATTTCAGCTTCAGTTTGATCGGCGTCGGCAGTGCGGGTTCGGCTGGCGCAGATATTTCGGCCGCAGCTTCCTTCTTCACCGGCAGCAGCAGCAATCCTCCCACCAGCACGATCAGCAGCCCGTAACCGCAGGCCCACACCACGCTCTGCGCCGTCAGCGGCAGCGACGGCTCCACGATAAACGGATAGCTCAGCAATCCCGCGAAGCTCCCCAGATTGCTCGCCGCGTACAGGAAGTACGGCTTCTCGCCCGCCGTCTTCTCTCCCGCCGCGTATAATCTTTGCAGTCCGCTGCTCACCGTCGACAGCGCCACATAGGGCAGCGATATCCCCGTCAGCAGCAAGGTCAGAACTTGCAGCGCGCTGCCTATGTTAGAGTCCGATCCTGCCGTCAGGTGCGGCGGCAGCATGACCGCGCCCAGCACCAGCAGCCCCAGCGTCGCATAGCCCTGCGCCCGCGCCGGATACCGCGACAGCATATGCGCCACCCAGTATCCCCCCAGCAGCCCGATCTGGAAGAACGCCAGCGCCGTCAGCCACCCGCTCGGCGCTCCTCCCACCATCGGCAGCAGCATCTTCCCCAGCATCGGCTGCACCGCGAACATCAGTCCCGCAGACAAAAACAGCGTTAGCGAGAACATGCCGCTTTTATTTGTCATTCTGCATGACCTTCATCGCCTTCAGCAGATTCGTATAATCGTCGCGCCATATGGTGAAGTTCCGGTCACGTATCTTGTGCCATCCCATGGCCTTGAACCGGCTTAAATCCTGATCCGATGGAGCCAAAAGCACCCACTTGCTCGCGCCGATGCCATGAAAGATATCATCCTGATCCGCGCCGTGCCGCCATGCCTGCCATCCGGCATCGCGCGCAAGAGCGGCGAGCGGCGCATGAAAATCGTAATAACGGTTGTTGATATTATAAAGAATGAATCCGCCCGGCTTAAGGCGCGCTCCATAGAGCGCCAGCGCCTCCCGGGTCAGCATATGCGTCGGAATCGATCCGCTGGAGAAAACGTCGATGATCAGCACGTCGTACCGGGCTTCGGCATCGCGCTGCAGTTCCAGTCTGCCGTCGCCGATCCGCCAGCGCGGCTCGCCGCACTCCTTGATATAAGTGAACCACTTTTCCGCCATCTCTTTGACCAGCGGGTCGATCTCGTACACCGTGAAATGCCGGCCGGGCGCTTTGAAGCATAACCCCATCCCCGCTCCCAGGCCGATGACGCCCACATCTTGAATGCGGCTGTCATGGAACATCTCCTCCAGCGGCTTGAAATATATCGGAGGCGTTACATCAGGAGGTTCCGGAGCTACCCGCTGCAGGCCATGCACGGTCGAACCATGAATGAACAAGCGCCATGTTTCTCCTTCGGGATTATGGAAATCGGCAATCGTGGATACGCCGAAAAAATTCCTCCCGCGCGCGACGCGGTTGGTTTCCAGCAAAGGCGAGATCAACAAAACCACGACAAGAAGGCCCGTAATCGCCAGTTGGCGCGGGAAGTATCCCAGCAATAGAAAACTGACAAGCGTTCCGACGCTATATGCAACCAACGTCACAAAACCAGCCGCGCCGAAAACGCCGAACCGAATCAACACGAAGACAAACGCCGCGACGGCGATGACGTTGCTATATCGCGCAAGCCGCGCCGGCGGCGTTTTGCGCAGCAATAAGACGCTGGCCGAGGTCACCAGCATAAATTCCACCGGATAGGAAAACAAAACCGGCGCCAGGAACGCGTTGAATATCCCGCCGAGCGCCCCGCCGAGCGCAAGCCACAGGTAAAACTCCGTCAGCCTGCTCTCGTCCGGGGCAAGCCCGGCCAGCCGCGTATGGCACAGAAGGGCAGTCGTGAAAAAAACGGCGAGCGGCAGGAGCGCGGATATCCAATCGGGGGCCAGCAATCCGCCATTTAAAACATAAACCGCCGTCATCAGGCCGATAAGCAACAGCGTCAGGGACGACAAGCCCCCCTCATCCGGTTTCCAGCCGCGCCCGAAAGCAATAACGAAAGTAAGCAGATAAAGCGCCAGCGGCACCACCCAGAACAGCGGCACCGATCCAAGGTCCGCCGTGATCAGCGCCGTCAGCCCCATGCTCAGGCTCGACGGCACGAACGCCAGCACCAGCCATTTCAGCTTCAGTTTGATCGGCGTCGGCAGTGCGGGTTCGGCTGGCGCAGATATTTCGGCCGCAGCTTCCTTCTTCACCGGCAGCAGCAGCAATCCTCCCACCAGCACGATCAGCAGCCCGTAACCGCAGGCCCACACCACGCTCTGCGCCGTCAGCGGCAGCGACGGCTCCACGATAAACGGATAGCTCAGCAATCCCGCGAAGCTCCCCAGATTGCTCGCCGCGTACAGGAAGTACGGCTTCTCGCCCGCCGTCTTCTCTCCCGCCGCGTATAATCTTTGCAGTCCGCTGCTCACCGTCGACAGCGCCACATAGGGCAGCGATATCCCCGTCAGCAGCAAGGTCAGAACTTGCAGCGCGCTGCCTATGTTAGAGTCCGATCCTGCCGTCAGGTGCGGCGGCAGCATGACCGCGCCCAGCACCAGCAGCCCCAGCGTCGCATAGCCCTGCGCCCGCGCCGGATACCGCGACAGCATATGCGCCACCCAGTATCCCCCCAGCAGCCCGATCTGGAAGAACGCCAGCGCCGTCAGCCACCCGCTCGGCGCTCCTCCCACCATCGGCAGCAGCATCTTCCCCAGCATCGGCTGCACCGCGAACATCAGTCCCGCAGACAAAAACAGCGTTAGCGAGAACATGATGGTCTGCGGACTCTCGCGTTGCCCCTCTTTCGCTATCTCTGTCATGGCCTTACGGCTTCTCCACATTCTGCAAGATTCTCATTGTTCTCAGCAGATTTGCGTAATCGTCGCGCCAGATGGGGAATGAGTGTTCAGTCAGAGGCTGCCAACCATAAGTTTGCAACGCGCCTGCATCCGATCCAGGCGGCGCGATAATAACCCATTGGCTCGCGAGCTTCCCAAGCTTGAAGTCTACCCTCCGATCCGTAAACAACCACGCTTGGCTGTTCAAGTCATGAGCCAGAGCACTGATCGGGCCGATAAGATCGTAATAGCGATTGCTTATGTGAAGCGTGAGCAATCCGCCAGAATTAAGCCTGCGAAGATATAACTCCAGCGCCTCCCGAGTCAGCAGATGCACCGGAATCGAGTCCGACGAAAAAGCATCCGCGATGATCATATCGTACCGTGCCTCGGTATCGCGCTGCAGTTCCAGTCTGCCGTCGCCGATCCGCCAGCGTGGCTCGCCGCATTCTTTGATGAAGGTGAACCACTTCATCGCCATCTCCCGCACCAGCGGGTCGATCTCGTACACCGTGAAATGCCGGTCGGGTGCCTGGAGGCAAAGGATAATCCCGGCGCCAAGCCCCAGAACGGCAACGTCGCGAGGTTTCTGAACCTCGAACACATTGCGCAGCGGCGCGTAATAGGAGACAACCGAAGTCTCCACCGTTGGCTTGATCATCTGCATGCCGTGGATCGTCGACCCATGCATGAACCGTCTCCAAACTTGACCCTCCCAAGGGGAATCGACGATCTTCATGACTCCAAAGAAGTCGCGCTGAATATCGACCGGCTGGCGAATATTGAGCGGCGATACTATGAGCGCCATCAGAACGATGCCTGTGACGGCCAGCAGGTGCGGAAATAAGGCAGCCATGGCGATCCCGGCCAACACCACCAGGCCCATAGGCCGCATAAAGAATTCTACGAGTTGATACTGCGCTTTGCCTGCCTCCGGATCGACGGAAAGAGTGCTCGCGCCCGCGACGATGAAAATTAAAGTGCCAAGCGTTCCCGAATACACCAGCCATCTTTTTCTGGGCATCGGATGCAGCATGACGCTCATCAGCAAAATCAGTACGAACTCCAGCGGATACATAAACAAAACCGGCGCCAGGAACGCGTTGAATATCCCGCCGAGCGCCCCGCCGAGCGCAAGCCACAGATAAAACTCCGTCAGCCTGCTCTCGTCCGGCGCGAGCGACGCCAACTGCAAATGACACCAGAGGGCGGTTACGAAAAACACCCCCACCAAAGGCGCCGCCATGGTCCATGAAGATACGCTACAATTGCCGAACGCGACAAATATGAGTATCACCATGCCGGTGAGAATAAGATGGGAAATATCCAAATCTTCCGATTGCAGTTTTCTGTTCCGCCCGAAAGCAATAACGAAAGTAAGCAGATAAAGCGCCAGCGGCACCACCCAGAACAGCGGCACCGATCCAAGGTCCGCCGTGATCAGCGCCGTCAGCCCCATGCTCAGGCTCGACGGCACGAACGCCAGCACCAGCCATTTCAGCTTCAGTTTGATCGGCGTCGGCAGTGCGGGTTCGGCTGGCGCAGATATTTCGGCCGCAGCTTCCTTCTTCACCGGCAGCAGCAGCAATCCTCCCACCAGCACGATCAGCAGCCCGTAACCGCAGGCCCACACCACGCTCTGCGCCGTCAGCGGCAGCGACGGCTCCACGATAAACGGATAGCTCAGCAATCCCGCGAAGCTCCCCAGATTGCTCGCCGCGTACAGGAAGTACGGCTTCTCGCCCGCCGTCTTCTCTCCCGCCGCGTATAATCTTTGCAGTCCGCTGCTCACCGTCGACAGCGCCACATAGGGCAGCGATATCCCCGTCAGCAGCAAGGTCAGAACTTGCAGCGCGCTGCCTATGTTAGAGTCCGATCCTGCCGTCAGGTGCGGCGGCAGCATGACCGCGCCCAGCACCAGCAGCCCCAGCGTCGCATAGCCCTGCGCCCGCGCCGGATACCGCGACAGCATATGCGCCACCCAGTATCCCCCCAGCAGCCCGATCTGGAAGAACGCCAGCGCCGTCAGCCACCCGCTCGGCGCTCCTCCCACCATCGGCAGCAGCATCTTCCCCAGCATCGGCTGCACCGCGAACATCAGTCCCGCAGACAAAAACAGCGTTAGCGAGAACAGCGTCGTCGGCGATATCTTCGGCAATTTGCTCACTTGTTTTTCTCCATCATGTCCATAAACCGCCCAAATAAATGCTGACTGTCATGCGGACCTGGGGAGGCTTCGGGATGATACTGGACGGAAAAGACCGGACGATTTTTCAGCCTTATGCCCTCATTGCTACCGTCGAACAGACTGACATGCGTGATTTCCGCATCGGCCGACAGGGTTTCCGGAACGACCATGAAACCGTGATTTTGGCTGGTGATCTCGATCTTGCCCGTCGCCAGTTCCTTGACCGGGTGATTGGCGCCACGATGGCCGCGAGGCATTTTTACGGTTTTGGCGCCAAGGGCAAGCGCGAGCAATTGATGCCCAAGACAAATGCCGAAGATAGGAATGTTGCGTTCAAGCAAGGCATGAATGAGAGGCACCGCATAAACGCCGGTCGCGGCAGGATCGCCGGGACCGTTGGATAAAAATACGCCGTCAGGCTTGAGCGCCAGAATGTCCTCTGCCTTGGTCTGGGCCGGCACCACGGTAACCCGGCAGCCGCTTTCCGCCAGAAGCCGCAGGATATTCCGCTTCGCCCCGTAATCGACGGCGACGACATGACGGCGAGGATGAGCTTGCTGGCCGTATCCCGCGCCTTGTTCCGCCCAACGCCACGCCGTTTCCTGCCATCCGTAAGTCTCGGCGCAAGTGACTTCCTTGGCGAGATCCATGCCTTCGAGACCAGGCCAGTCCCGCGCCTTGGCGATCAAGGCTTCGACATCAAAGCGCCCTTCGGGATCATGCGCGATCACGGCGTTGGGCGCGCCGATATCGCGAATGCGGATCGTCAGCGCTCGCGTATCGAGACCGGTGATGCCTATCAGGTTGTTGGCGGCGAGCCAGGGCGACAGATGCTCAAAGGCGCGCCAGTTGGAAGGCGACGATATATCGGCCCGCAGAACCAGCCCGCGCGCCGTGGGGCGCACGGTTTCGATATCCTGGAGGTTCGCGCCGACATTGCCGATATGGGGAAAGGTAAAAGTGATGATCTGGCCGGCATAGCTGGGATCGGTCAAAATCTCCTGATACCCTGTCATGGAGGTATTGAAGCATAGCTCGCCGACCGCCGAACCGGCGGCCCCTATTCCCCGTCCCCGGAATACCGAGCCGTCCGCCAGAACCAGAATGCCTGTCATAATGTCGGAACTGGGCGCGCATGAAACGGCGCGCTGGTGAGGCGTACTTGGCATGAGCATATATTTACGGCTATGTTGGATATCAATGGCAAAGGCCATATCAAGGTTGAGAATATGGCCGATGCATCATACCGATGCAAGAAGGATTATCGAAAATGTCGCTACGTCAACGAATTATGGATGCCCTCAAGGACGCCATGCGCGGCAAGCAGGAGCGGGAAACCGCCACCATCCGCATGATGATCGCCAAACTGCGCGAGCGGGATATCGAGGTCAGGCCGAGCGGCAATATGGACGGCATCGGCGAAGCCGCGATTCTGAGCATGCTGGAAGGCATGGTCAAGCAGCGCCGCGAATCGGTGGTCATGTATGAAAAAGGCGGGCGGGCCGATCTCGTGAAGCAGGAGAGCGAAGAAATCGCCATCATCGAAAGCTTCATGCCGAAAAGGCTGAGTGAAGAGGAAGTTAAAGCTGCTATCGCCCAAGTTGTGGCCGCCATCGGCGCCAAGGACATCAAGGATATGGGCAAGGTCATGGCCGAACTGAAGAACGCCTATGCCGGACAGATGGATTTCGCCCAGGCGGGCGCGCTGGTCAGGGCGCAGCTCGGCGCGGCGGCTTAATAATCTATGCCCGCAGCCTCCCTCTTCTCCCGCCGCTGTCCGATCATCGGCTGCGTTCATCTGCCGCCGCTGCCGGGCGCGCCGCTTTATGACGGCGATATCGAGCGCGTCTATGAGACCGCCTTTGCAGAGGCGAAAATTCTCGCCGGGGCGGGCATCGACGGGCTGATCGTCGAGAACTTCCACGACACGCCCTTTTATCCCGACAGCGTTCCGGCTGAAACCGTCGCCGCGCTGAGCGTCATCGCCCGGCAAATCGCCAAGGCGTTCAATATTCCGCTCGGCGTCAATGTCCTGCGCAATGATGCTCACGCCGCCGTCGCCATAGCCGTGGCCGCCGGAGCCGCCTTCGTGCGGATCAATATCCATATGGGAGCCGTCGTCTCGGAGCAGGGATTGATCCTGGGCAAGAGCCATGAAACGCTGCGCCTGCGCGCGGCGCTAAAATCCAGGGCGCTGATTTTCGCCGATATCGGCGTCAAGCATGCCGCGCCGCTGGTGGATCGCGGGCTTGCCACGGACGCCATCGATGCCCAGCAGCGCGGCCTCGCCGACGCCCTGATCGTATCGGGCACGAGAACCGGCCAGGCCACCGATCCGGGCGCCATAGAAGCGGTCAAATCGGCGTCGAGCCTGCCGGTTTACATAGGCAGCGGCATCACGGCGGACAATCTGCCGGACTATGCCGGAAAAATCGACGGCGCGATCGTCGGCAGTTATTTCAAGCAAGACGGCAAAGCCGCCAATCCGGTCGATCCAGCGCGGGTGGCGGCATTGATGGCAGCCGCGCGGAAATTAGCCTAAACGAATTTCACTACCGGCCCCTTTCTGGGCACCAAATAGCCGAAGGCGATGGAATCGCGGTCGGGATGCGGGACGATAAGGCCTCTGATTTCCGACGGACTGAGCAGAACATTCCCGACGAAATCCTTCGTCGCGGCATGCGCCTGCTGCGCCATCCGGAAACGCGCGCGGATGTCTTCTTCGGCGAAAATATCGTTATGCAACCTCACACCGAACAGTCCGGCATGGCCGTAAGCGAGATCGGCCGCCGCGCGCCAGTTGACGTAATAAGGGTTAAAGATGCCGCGCTTTTTCCCGGTGTGCGGATCGGCCAAGCGAATGGTTTTTCCGTCAACGACTTTCCGTAAGCCCTCGCAGTGCTTTTCTTCCGCTTGCCCACCCTTCGTGTACAGCTCGCTATACTCGGCACATATATTCATGAAGGCGGTATTCCATTGAATCCGCGCTTCCACAGGCAATCCATCGATGGTCTCGGTTACCTTGCCAAAAATCTTGTCCATGACCGTAAGATCGGCATTCATTTTCCCCACTTCACGGAGGGATGCGACGACTCCCGACCGCGCTTCATGTAAAATATCCGAGGTTTCGGTTGCAGGGGCAAAATCCTGCAAGCGGGCAAGCACCCTTTCTCCATGCGACATCTAAAATCTCCGTTTTAAATGAATATCATGGGGACAATTTCTCGCACGAAAGTAAAACCATTGCCAGAAAATTGCTTTTACGCTTATTCATAATCCATGCCCCTTCCCCCTTCCTTCCTCGAAGATATTCGCAATCGGCTTCCGGTGTCGGAAGTCGTCGGGAAGGCCGTGCGCCTGACCCGCGCCGGGCGGGAGTTCAAGGCCTGCTGTCCGTTCCATAACGAAAAGACGCCGAGCTTTTACGTCAATGACGACAAGCAGTTTTACCATTGCTTCGGCTGCGGCGCGCACGGCGACGTGATCGGCTTCGTCATGAAGCAAGGCGGGCTGACCTTCCCCGAGGCCATCGAAAGCCTCGCGGCGCAGGCGGGGCTGAGCGTCCCGCAATCCGACCCGAAAGAGCGCGAGGTTTATGACCGGCAAAAATCCTGGAGCCAGTTGATCGAGCGGGCGGCGCGATTCTTTCAGCAGCAGTTGCGCACCGGGCCGGGCCGCGCCGGGCTGGATTATTTCCATAATCGCGGCCTCGACGATGACGCCATCGAGCGGTTCCGGCTCGGCTATGCGCCGCAGGACGCCCAGGCGCTGATCGTCGCCCTCAAGCGCGAAGGCTTTAGCGAAGCCGATATGCTGGAACTCGGCCTGATAAAAAAATCAGAAAATTCAGAAGGTTATTATAGCTTCTTCAGGAATCGAGTGATTTTTCCGGTCGGCGACCGGCGCGGCAATATCGTCGCGTTCGGCGCGCGGCTGCTGGCGGGCGAAGGGCCGAAATACATCAACTCGCCCGACCATCCCCTGTTCCATAAAGGGAAGCTTCTTTTCGGCCTGTCGCGCGCCCGCGCCGCCGTGCAGCAGAAGCAACCTTTGATCGTCGCCGAAGGCTATATGGATGTGATTGCCTTGGCAGAAGCCGGTTATATCGGCGCGGTCGCGCCGCTCGGCACGGCGATGACCGAGGATCAGATGCTGGCGCTGTGGAAACTGCTGCCGAAGCCCGAAGACCGGCAGCCGGACTATGATTACAGCCCGATCCTGTGCTTCGACGGCGACAATGCCGGGCAAAAGGCCGCCGGACGGGCACTGGAGCGAGCCTTGCCGCTGATCAGCGCGGCGCAGACCCTGCGAATCGCCTTCATGCCCCTGGGCGAAGACCCGGACAGCCTGCTGCGCCGATCCGGCAAACTGGCGCTGCAGAACATCCTGGATCAGGCCCGCCCTTTAATCGACGTCATCTGGCATCAGGCGCTAGAAGGACGGCGGCTGCAAACCCCCGAAGACAAGGCCATGCTGAAAACTGTTCTGCGGCAATATATAGGCATGGTCGGCGACGAAAGCCTCCGTCGTCTTTATGAAAAAGATATACAGGATCGCCTAAGCCATTTATTTGGTTATAAAAATTACCAAAAGCAGGGGGCGGGCCAGACATCTGCCTTTACGCGCAACAAGCCGGAAACCGGCTTTATTGCCCGCCGCCTGCCGCCTAAGCCGAATGAAAGATGGGAGCGAATTATCCTGGCGACGCTTATTAATCATCCCGATCTCATGGAGGAATTCGGCGAAGATTTGGCCCGCCATCCCTTCTCGCGCTCCGATTATCGGGACATAAGCGCCCATATGGACAGGATTTTTGCCGAATTTAATCACGAACCCCTTGACGCAGCACAATTTTACGGCCATTTCTCGCAGGCGATAAAAAGTGCGCCAGATGCCGAAAGGCTCCAGGTTGGCTTGTCGGAGCTGCTGTCCGAAACAACCTACATCCACGCCGAGTTCGCGCGGCCGGAGCAAGGATCGGAAACGGCGCGCAATGGCCTTCGTGAAACCTGGAGTCACATACACGCCAAGCAAACCGACTCGGACATCGAAGCGGCCCGGCTGCGTTTCAATGCCGATCCCAGCGAGGAAAATGAGCAACGCCTGTTCGCCATCGTTAACGCCCAGCAGACATGGCAGAAGGCCGACGACGAATGATCTAACGCGACGCGACATAACCCGACGACGCCCCACAACAGGGCCCCACAGCAGGATTGACTAAGCATGGCAGCAGCAAAGAAGGTCAAGAAGTCCATCAGCACCGCCCCCGCATCGAGCGAGGATGACGGCGCGCTGCGCGACACCACCGCGAAGGCGATCAAGCGCCTGCTCAAGATCGGCAAGGAACGCGGTTATGTGACCATCGACGAGCTCAACGCCGCCTTGCCGCAGGGCAAGATCACGTCCGAACAGATCGAAGACACGATGGCGCTGCTGTCGGATATCGGCATCAATGTCATGGATGGCGACGGCGACGATGACGACAAGCCCGCCGCCAAGGGCAAGACCGGCGAAGATGGCGACGAAGAGGGCAAGGAAGACGAGGAAAAAGAAGAAAAAGAAAAAGAGGAGGAAGAATCTTCCGGCGGCAATATCGACGAAGAAACCGCCAGCCGCACCGACGATCCCGTCCGGCTTTACCTGCGCGAAATGGGCACGGTCGAGCTTCTGAGCCGCGAGGGCGAAATCGCCATCGCCAAGCGGATCGAAGCCGGCAAGGAAATGATGATCAGCGGCATTTGCGAATCGCCGCTGACGATTCAGGCAATCCTGGCCTGGCACGACGCGCTCGAAGGCGGCAAAATGCTGCTGCGCGACATCATCGATCTCGAAGCGACCTATGGCGGCGGCGAGCCCGGCGCCGAAGCCGGCCTGCCCGCCGAAGCCGCCGCCCCCAAGGAAGAAGAGGAAAAAGAGGAAGCGGTTGAAAAACCGGAAACCGAGGACGGCACCTTCGACGACGACGATGAGGAAAACAATCTCTCGCTGGCGATGCTCGAAGACCGGCTGAAGCCGCAAGTCATCGAGACATTCGATAAAATCGCCGTGGCCTACGCCAAATTATTCAAATTGCAAGCCCAGCGCCATACCGCCGCGCAAAAGGGCCAGGATATCATCCGCCAGTCCGACAAAAAGTTCCAGGCGATCAAAGACGAGCTGGTCGATCTGGTCCGCACGGTTCGGCTCAATCAGCACCGCCTCGAGCAACTGGTGCAACAGCTTTATACGCTGAACAAGCGCCTGCTCGGCATCGAAGGCAAAATCCTGCGCGTCGCCGTCGAGAGCGCCATCAAGCGCGAAGAATTCCTGGCCTATTATTTCGGCAACGAGCTTAATCCGGACTGGGTCAAGTTCGTTTTCGACCCGGCACACAGCAAGCCCGCCAAAAAAGAAGAAAAGAAAAAAGACGTCAAAACCGGCAAGGGCGGAAAAACCGGCAAGGCTGGCGGCAAGTCCCCGGCCAAGGCCGAGAGCGCCGATGGGGAGGAAAGAGCCCCGCTGCCGATTCCCCAGCTTAAGAACTGGACGAAATTCTTCGAGCATCACGGCGACGAGGTCGACCGCCTGCGTGCCGAAATCGCGTCGATCTGCGACGAGGCCGGCCTGCCGCTCGGCGATTTCCGCCGCATCGTTCTCACGGTGCAAAAGGGCGAACGCGAGGCCGCCAGGGCCAAAAAGGAAATGGTCGAAGCCAATCTGCGACTCGTCATCTCCATCGCCAAGAAATACACGAACCGCGGCCTGCAATTCCTGGATTTGATCCAGGAGGGCAATATCGGCCTGATGAAAGCGGTCGATAAGTTCGAATACCGCCGGGGCTATAAATTCTCGACCTACGCCACATGGTGGATCAGGCAGGCGATCACCCGTTCGATCGCCGATCAGGCGCGCACGATCCGCATCCCCGTCCATATGATCGAGACGATCAACAAGCTGGTGCGCACCAGCCGCCAGATGCTGCACGAAATCGGCCGCGAGCCGACGCCGGAAGAACTGGCCGAAAAACTGCACATGCCGCTGGAGAAGGTGCGCAAGGTGCTTAAGATCGCCAAAGAGCCGATCAGCCTCGAAACCCCCATCGGGGATGAGGAGGATTCGCATCTCGGCGACTTCATCGAGGACAAGAATGCCGTCATCCCCATCGACGCGGCGATTCAGTCCAATCTGCGCGAAACGACCACCCGCGTGCTGGCGACCCTGACCGCCCGCGAGGAACGGGTGCTGCGGATGCGATTCGGCATCGGCATGAACACCGACCATACGCTGGAAGAAGTCGGGCAGCAGTTCAACGTCACCCGCGAGCGCATCCGCCAGATCGAAGCCAAGGCGCTGCGCAAGCTCAAGCACCCCTCGCGGTCGCGCAAGCTGCGCAGCTTCCTGGATACCTAATCCATTTGCCGGCAAAGGATTTTTCGGATCGGCTCCCAGCCTTTTGATCGGGTTTGGCTGCCCTTCGGCTTGCTTATGGGGATATACCCCGCGCAACCCCACTCGCCATCTTCGCTCGTCAGCGCAAAATCGATGGTCAAGGCTCCATCGGGAAGCTTTTCCACGAACGGCCTTAATCGGTCGGCATCGATGACCAGCCGGTTAGCGCGCGGCTCAAGCCGCCATAAAAAGGCAAGATCGATGACCTGATTGCTGCCGTCTTTCTGCCTGAAAATAGTCATTGAAGAGGCGCGGGCATCTATGAGGCGGCGACCGGTGCTTTTGAATATCAAACGCGGTCCGATGATCGTGCCATCCGCCTCAATCCCCATAACCACGACGTGAGGAGCAGATGAAGAATCCTGTTGAGGCTCTTTTGCCGCCGCCGCGCCGGCATGAAATGCCAGCGCGCATAACAATGCTCCGCATAGGCGCCGGGACGGCAATCGAAAACGAATCATCGCGCTGTTCCTTTCATCCCCCCGCAAGCAGCACGAGGGCAACCAAGCCCAGGCTGATTCCCAAATATTCGCGGACTCCGAGCTGTTCTCCGAAAAGCAGCGCTCCCAGCACGACAAGACCCAGCGCATTGGCGACCGGATAGAGCGAACCGAACACCGCCAGCTTTCGCGTCTGCAGCAAAACGAACCAGCCTACGCTGGTCGCCGAATAGGCGACGAATCCGGCGGTAAACCACCACCAGTCCGTCTGGCCCTGCCCGGCTCGCTTCATGGCCACATCGCCGAACAGGCCGACCGCGACGGAAACCGTGAATATCAGCCACCATGCGGTTTTGGTGATGGATTCGGCCATGGCTGCGCCTTCTTTTGCATATCCCCAAACGAAAAACCCCCGTCCGATATTTCTGCCAAAGCGAGATTTATCGAACGGGGGCTGAAGCGTTAGCTTCGATAACGAAGCGTCCCTAAGGACGCCGTGAAGTTACTTCTTCTTCTTCACGACTTTCTTCGTTGCTTTTTTCACAACCTTTTTAGGGGCAGCTTTTTTCTTCGCAGGCATGTTGTTCCTCCTCGTAAGTGAAGTGCCGTCATGTTGTTGATTGTTACGCGAACAGTCAACAACATATTCACATCATCATCGTCATTCATGCTCATTCTATGTTGTTTGCCCGACTCACGTTGCAAGCTTGCAACAGATTCCTGCATACGACTTATCACGAACATGCATCACGCGATGCGTGGATCATTTTCAAAACATCGCAGTGTCGCATCATGCGAATCATTTTTCTGCGCGCCTTGAAGATATGATCATGATCATTTTGCCCTCGAGATACTAACGAAAAGTAAAATTGGTGGATGAAATAGCGACATGGCCATCACGGCAAGCATGACGACATGCTATGCGTTCGATCATTATCGGCGCTTAAGAGTCGGCGAGCCTCATGGAAGCATCGACGGCGCGGCGCAAGATTTCCGAACGCGCCGCTGCCAGTTCTTGAGCCGCGATAGGCGGAGATTTCTTACATCCGACTCTTCATTGTCCTCTCCTGCCCCCATAATATCCCCGCTCTTTCTTTGTCCATAAAATTGCCGTAAATTTCCGCCTTAATGCGCCCGCCGCGTCAATCCGCATCAATGGAGTGTGCCTAAATGTCCCATTTGCCGAAAATTTTCCTGTGCCTTCTGGTCGCCGGCCTGCTGGCTCCCGTGCCGAGCGCGCCCGCCAACGCCGCGGCCCCCATGGCCGGGTTTGCCGACATCGCGGAAAAGCTGCTTCCTGGCGTGGTCAATGTTTCGACGACCCAAAAACTCGATCCCGCGGCCGCCGCCGAGGATATGATGGAAGAAGACATGCCTAAATTTCCGCCCGGCTCGCCGTTCGAGGACTTCTTTCGGGAGTTTTACGACAAGCACCGCAAGGGAATGCCTCAGGAACAGCCCCAGAAGGTGACATCTCTCGGCTCGGGCTTCATTATCGACGCGGCGGGCTATATCGTCACCAACGGCCATGTGATCCAGGACGCCGATGAAATCAATGTCATTCTTCAGGACAATACGAATCTGAAGGCCGAATTAATCGGCGTGGACAAGAAAACCGATCTTGCCGTCCTTAAAGTCAAATCGTCCAAGCCGCTTCATGCCCTTGCCTGGGGCGATAGCGAAAAGATGCGGGTGGGCGACTGGGTGCTGGCGATCGGCAATCCCTACAGCATGGGCGGCACAGTAACGGCGGGCATTCTTTCCGCCCGCGCCCGCGATATCGGCGCGGGGCCTTATGACGATTTCCTGCAAACCGACGCCGCCATCAATCGCGGCAATTCCGGCGGCCCGATGTTTAATTCCGGCGGCGAGGTGATCGGCGTCAATACCGCCATCTTCTCGCCCACGGGGGGATCGGTCGGGATCGGCTTCGCCATTCCGTCTTCGCTGGCGCAGGGAGTCGTCGAGCAGCTTAAGACCAACGGCCATACCCGGCGCGGGTGGCTCGGTGTGCGTATCCAGGTGGTCACGCCGGAAATCGCCGAAAGTCTTGGCCTCGGCGCGCCGCGAGGCGCTTTAGTTAATAGCGTCACGCCCGGAGGCCCCGCCGACGCGGGAGGAATTAAATCCGGCGATATCGTGCTGAGCTTCGACGATAAGGATGTGACCGAGATGCGGCGCCTGCCGCGCATTGTCGCCGAAACCGAAGTCGGGAAAACCGCCCCGATGAAAGTCTGGCGCGATGGCAAGGAGGTATCGCTGAAAGTCAAAATCGGCGAGCTTGAAAGCCAGGAGAAGGCCGAAGAGAAGCTGGCGGCCGGCGAAGAGAAGCCACCCGCTCCCGGTATGCCTAAAAAGGAAAAGCTCGAGGGTCTGGGCGTATCGGTTGCCGCGCTTACGTCCGAAACCAGGAGAAAGTATGAGATCAAGTCCGAGGTCAAGGGCGTGCTCATCACCGATGTCGCGCCCGACGGTCCCGCCTCCGAGCGGGGCATCGTGCCGGGAGACGTGATCATGGAAATCTCTCAGCAGGAGGTCGGTTCCGTCGCCGAGGTTACTCAGGCCGTCAAAGCGGCCAGAGACAGCGGCAAGCCCTTGCTGCTGCTCGTCCACCATCAAGGCGACGCCCGTTTCGTCGCGGTGCCTCTGAAGAAGGAAAAGGAAAAGGCAAAAGAGAAGGAAAAGGCGAAGGAGAAGGAATAATTCACTTCGCCGCGAATTCTTGCGCAAATTCTTCCACCCGGTAGCCTTGGGCGTAAAGCAGCGCGGTCAGATCGCCGTGCGCCACGCGATGCGCGGCCTTGGCCGCCACGGCGGGCTTGGCATGAAACGCGATGCCGAGGCCGCCATCCGCCGCGCAAGCCTCGATCATCGGCAGATCGTTCGCGCCGTCGCCGACGGTAATTGCTTCGCCGGGCGCGATGCCCAGTTGCTCCATGCCCTGCCGGTAAAGCAGCAGCTTGGCGTTTTTGTCGAGAATCGGCTCCGCCACTTTCCCCGTGATCTTGCCGTCCTCGATTTCGAGATCATTGCCAAAATGGGCATCAAATCCCAATCTGGAAGCGATCAGGCCGGTGAAGCACCGGAATCCCCCCGATACCAGCCAGCATGTCCCGCCATGACGGCGCATGGTCGTCACCAGCGCCCGCGCGCCCGGCATGATCGTGATGCGTTCCGCCATTTGCTCCAGCAAGGCGGCGGGCTGTCCCGCGAACAGGGCCACACGCTCCCGAATGGCGGCGGAGAAATCGATCTCGCCATTCATCGCGCGGCGGGTGATCTCGGCGACATGCGCGCGGCAGCCGATGGCATCCGCCATTTCATCCAGCATTTCCTGCTCGATGATGGTCGATTCCATGTCGGCGACCAGAAACCGCTTACGGCGGCGCGAGGCGTCCTGGACCAGGGCATCGACCGGCCTGTCCGCGATCAACCCGTCGACGATATCGCGGACGGCGGTTTCGGCGTCCGTTTCCAGCAGCAAATCATGGGCTTGATGGGGGCACAGTTCGGCGCGTTCCGCGACGGGAAAGCCGCGCCTTGCCAATTCGGCGGCGCAATCATCGGCAAAAGAAGAAAAATTTTTGTCGCTCTTGGCGGCAATAAGCGTGACGGCAATCGGCATGATGGATGGGCCGTCTATTCCGCCGCCGTTTGCGCCGCGTCATCTTCCGCCACCCAGTGCGCGGGCTCTTCGGTATCGGTGGTCACGTTATGGTCGCGCAGCGTCGTATCGTCGTCCGGCGCGCCCAAGCCCGCGAGAACCGGCTGGGCGTTCAGAAGGCCGGAGGCTTTCAGCTCCTCAAGCCCCGGAAGGTCATTGAGCGAGGAAAGGTTGAAATGGCTCATGAAATCGGTGGTGGTCACCCAGGTGACCGGACGGCCCGGCGTGTCGCGCCGCCGTCCCGGCCTGATCCAGGCGCGCTCCAACAACAGGTCGAGCGTGCCGGTCGCGGTGGCGACGCCGCGAATGGCTTCGATCTCGGCCCGCGTGACCGGCTGGTGATAGGCGATGATCGCCAGGGTTTCCGACGCGGCGCGCGGCAGCTTGCGGCGCGGCTCGGTCACGATTTGCAATTGATCGGCAAGATCGGGCGCGGTGCGGAAGCCGTAGGCGTCGCCGATGGCGACCAGATTGACGCCGCGCGGCGCGTAATCTTTTTTCAGCATATCGAGCAGCGCCTCCAGCGTCACGTCGTCGCCGACGCGGGCGAGCAGAGCGTTTCGCGTTACCGGTTCCGTGCTGGCGAACAGCAGCGCCTCGATCATACGTAACTGGGGATGCAGTTCTTCGGTCATTGCCGTATTTCCTCGTTTTCTGGCTTGGCCTTGCGGAGATAGATCGGGCCGAAATTGGCGTCCTGGCGCAATTCGACTTCGCCCAGCTTGACCATTTCCAGCGTCGCGGCGAAAGTCGAGGCCACGGCGGAGCGCGCCTCAAGATCGTCCACGGGTTCTTTCGGCATGAAGCGCGTGAGCACCGCCCATTCCGGCATGAATCCGATCATGCCGCGAAGCCGGACGAGAGCGTCTTCCATGGAAAACAGCCTCCATTGCGGCATCAACGCATAGCTCGGCGATTTGGTTCTGCGCTGCGGCGCGGCGAGAGCCTGCAGCAAATCATAGAGCGGCAAGTGATAGACAGGCTTCTCGATCCGGCGGATGGGTTCGGGAATGCCGCGCAGGAAAATCTCCGTTCCCAATTGCGGCAAAGCGGCCAGTTGCGCCGCCGCCTTCTGCATCGCTTCCAGGCGCAGCAGCTGGAATTTTAGCGCCGCCGCGAGCGAGGCGGGATCGGGTTCCTCGCCGGGAGGGGCGGGAAGCAGCAGGCGTGATTTCAGATAGGCAAGCCAGGCCGCCATGACCAGGTAATCCCCGGCGACTTCCAGCCGCAAGCGCCGCGCCGTCGTGATATAGGCAAGATATTGCTCGGCAAGCGCCAGAATCGAAATGGAGCCGAGATCGACCTTTTGCTCATGGGCGAGATTGAGCAACAGGTCGAGCGGCCCGTCATAATTGCCAAGCTTGACGACCAGATCGTAATTCGATCCGCCGTCTTCCTGTTCGTTTGATGTCGCTGTCTCGGTCATGGCCCTGAGAATACCTGCATTTTCTTGATTCGGGAAAGAATAGAATATAGGCTCCCCGGCATCGGAATTAACCATAATGGAGGTTATCATGGCCGGCGTGATTTCTCTATGGGTAGCCACCGCCCGCCAGCTTTATGCGCATAGAAAAATCAAAATGGCCTACAGAGCCTATGCGCGCCAACTGCCGCAGTTGATAAAGGAACATAACAAAGAATGGATTGCCATGGACTGGAACCCCTTGACGGGTGCCAAACAGGTTGCGATCGCGCCGACCGCACAACAACTTTATGATCATCTCAATAAAAGAGAAATTCCTATCCACCCGCTGCTGATCCGACGGATCGAAGAACAAAAGAAAAAACTCCAGCTTAATTGGTAATCCATAAAACAGAGCGGTTGAGCCTCAAGGCGTTCTCGGGTTTATGCCAGCGCGGCCTCCAGGCGACGATAAAGTTCCTGGGCCAATAACGGTCGCTCGGGCTGATGAATGGCCCGTTTCGCCTTTTCCCAGCGCGACCAGGCCTGTTCGGTCATGGGTGGCAGCCCGGCGGCGAGATCATGCATATCGGCAACCTTGCTATTACAAATAAGCGCGACATCCGATCCCGCCGCGAGCGCCAGCCGCGCCCGGTCGGACAGCGCGCCGCCAAGCGCCCCCATATCCAGATCGTCCGTTATCAATAATCCATCGAAGCCGATTTCCCCGCGAATGATATCGCGGACAATCGCGGGCGATTGCGAAGCGGGCAGCACGGGATCGATGGCGGGAAAAAGAATATGGCTGCTCATGCCGACGGGCAGATGGCGCAGCCGCCGGAACGGCTCAAAATCCGGCGCGAGTTCGGCGCGGCTTTGATAAACCGTCGGCAGCTCGACATGCGGATCGACGACGGCCCTCCCATGGCCCGGCATATGCTTGATGACCGGCAAGACACCCTGGCTCAACAGACCGTCGGCATAGGCTTGGCCAAGCGCGGCAACGGCCTCGGGGTCGGTGGCAAAGGCCCGGTCGCCGATAGCCTGATGCGTTTCGGGATGGGCGATATCCAGCACCGGCGCGCAATTCACCGTCACGCCAATTTGGCGCAATTCATCGCCGATCAGGCTCCCTGCGATCCGCGCCATGTCGAGGCCGAGCGCATGATCGCGCGCGTAAAGCATGCCCAGAGATGCGGCGGGAGGAAATTTCGGCCAGTGCGGGGGCTTGAGGCGGGCGACCCGTCCACCTTCCTGGTCGATTAAAATAGGCGCGTCGTCGCGGCCCACGCTGGCGCGAAGCTCGGCGATCAAGGCGCGCGCCTGATCTTTTGTGACGCAGTTCCGCCCCATAAGAATGAAACCGAACGGACTGACCGAGGCGAAAAAATCGCGCTCTTCCTCCGTCAGTTCCGTCCCGCTGCAGCCGCAAATCAGTGGCGCGGGAAATTTTCGTTCAGGGCGGGGCAATCAGGCACCCCGCTCCGGCCGCCCTCAGATCGGCGCATACTTTCTGTGCCGTCGCAGAAGGCAATGGCTGGCTTTGAATGCGATAAGAGCCGCCGCTTTTGACGACGGATAATTTAACGCTGCGCAGCATGCCTGCATGCCGCGTAACGATATCCATCAATTTCTCTTGGGCCCTGGCGGAATCAGGAAACGCGGCCAGTTGGATGCGCGTTTGGCCCGTCTCGGCCTTCGCCGGATTCGGTGGTGGCGGCGCGGGCGGTCTGATAAGCGGCTTAACCGGCTTGACCGGAACGGGCGCGGGCTTTTGCTTTGCCGGTTTTTCCTGCGCTATTTTTTCCTTGGGTTTTTCTTTCGCGGGAACGGTCTTCTCGGCCCCTGCCGCCGGAGGCTGAGATATGGGTTGGGGAGCAGGCTGGGGGGCGGGCTGCGGCTGGGACGCAGGCGTGACGACTTTCTCCGGCAACGGCGCGGGAACGGTAATCGGGGGAGGAACAACAGCCGGCAGCACGGCAGCGGGCGGAGACTGAGATGGAGGAGAAACTACAGGCGGCTCCACCGCTGGCTTCTCGGGAGCTTTTTCGGGCGGCTTTTCTGATGGCTTCTCTGCCGATGGAACCGGCACGGACGGAGGCGGCGGAACGACTTCGATAGGCGCCTGCACGGCATGCTCGTTCGGCGCTTCGGGCGGCGGCAGCAGATGCTCGACCTGCTCACTATCTTCTTCCTTTTGGCCAAGCCGGTCGAAGATCGTCACATCCTGGTGCGGCACGTCGATGCCGCCGGGCGCAGCGGGGCGCTGCTTGACCGGCCCCCGTTCCGCCATGATAAGCGGAATTTCGCGGGGCGTGGAAGGAAGTCCCGAGACATATTCATAAATGCCTCCGCCCGCGAAACACAGCAGGGATGCGGCGATAAGAATAATTCCTCGGCGCTGCCGCAGCGTCAGTTTCGGCCTGGAACGACGAGGCGGCTTCAGCGCCGGATCGGGAAAGAGCTCAGGCGGCAACGGATTGCTCATCGCGCAGTTCCGCAAGCGGGGTGACGCCAAGCACGGCGAGGGCGGAGGCAAGCACGACCCGCGCCGCCTGCACCAGCGCGACGCGCGACAGCGAAACCTCGTCATCGCCGGGGATCAGGAAACGCATCGCGGCGTCCTCCCGGCCCTTGTTCCAAAGGCCATGGAAATGCCCGGCGAGGTCGATCAGGTAATAGGCGATGCGGTGCGGCTCCTGCGCCTCCGCAGCCGTCGCCACGATACGCGGCCATCCGGCAAGAAATCGCAGCAGCCCCAGTTCCGCCGCGCCGTCGAGCCGTGCCAAGGGCAGCGCCGCCAGCTTCGCCAAATCTTCCGCCTTGTCGCCATAGGCTTCGCGCGCGTGGCGGATGACGGAGCAGCAGCGCGCATGCGCGTACTGAACGTAAAACACCGGGTTGTCGCGCGTCTGCTCGATGACCTTGGCGAAATCGAATTCCAGCTCGGCGTCGGGCGTGCGCGACAGCATGAAAAAGCGCACCGCCCCCGCCCCGACTTGCTCCACCATCTCCTTGAGCGTAATCAGGTTGCCGGAACGCTTGGACAATTTCACCAACTCGCCGTTGTTATAGAGCTTGACGATGGCGTTGAAGATGACGTTGAGATGCGCCTTGCCGTCGGTGAACGCCGCCACCGCCGGACGCAGGCGCTCCAGATAGCCGCCGTGATCCTTGCCGAGGACATTGACCATCATCATATAGCCGCGCCGGATTTTGTCATAATGATAGGCGATGTCGGGCATGATATAGGCCCAGGTGCCGTCGCGCTTCTTCAAGGGCCGGTCGGTGTTGTCGCCGAACTTGCTGGAGCGGAACAAGGTGAGCGGCACGGGCTCCCAATCTTCCATGGTCTTGCCGCGCGGCGGCGGCAGCGTGCCGGTATAGATCAAATCCATATCCTGCAGAATCTTGAACGATTTTTCGAGCGTGCCGTCGGCGATGAGATCGCGCTCGTTGGTAAAAACGCTATGCTGAATGCCGATCAGCGCCAAATCTTCCCGGATCACGCCCATCATATGCGCGACGGCGAAATCGCGGATCGGCTCGAGCCAAACAGCTTCATCCTGTTCCAGCCATTTTTTCCCGTCGCGCGCGGCCAGCGCCTGCCCGACATCTTTAAGGTACTCCCCCGGATAAAGCCCTTCGGGAATAGCGCCGATATCCTCGCCAAGCGCCTCGCGGTAACGCAGATAGGCCGTGCGCGCCAGCACATCGACCTGGGTTCCGGCGTCGTTGAAATAATACTCGCGGGTGACGTCGTAACCGGCTTTTTGCAGCAGGTTCGCGACCGTGTCGCCGATCACCGCGCCGCGCACATGCCCGGCATGCATCGGACCAGTCGGATTGGCGGAGACATATTCGACATTGACCTTGACGCCCTTGCCGATATCGCAGTCGCCATAGGCAATCCCGGCCTGCAAAATCTTGCGAAGCTCGCCATGCCATGCATCGGGCTTAAGCCGCAGATTGATGAAGCCCGGCCCGGCGATGGCCGCGTCGTCAATCGTCGGTTCGGCCAGCAGATGCGGAACCAGAGCTTCGGCAATCGCGCGCGGCGGCTTGCCGAGCGGCTTGGCCAGCGTCATCGCCGCATTGGTCGCGATATCGCCATGCGCGGCCTCGCGCGGCGGCTCGACGGTGAAGGCGGCTTGCGGCGCATCGGGAAAAGCAGCGGCTATGGCTGCGGCCACAACGTCGCGATATTGCTCGAAAATAGACATCAGACGAACTTTTCCATCGAAAACAGCCGGTTATATTCGGTCACAGCGTAGCGATCAGTCATACCGGCAATATAATCCGCGATCAAGCGCGCGCGACGGGCTTCCTCGTTTTTGCCGTCGAAAGCAGCGATTTCCGCCTGCCAGTCGGGCGGCAGGCAGTTCGGATATTTCACGAAAAAATGGAACAGATCGGTGACGATCCGCTCGGCCTTGGCGTTGAAGCGGTTGACCTGGGAATGGCGGTACATTTTCTGCATCAGGAAATCGCGGAAGGTGCGGAAATGGCCCTGGGTTTCCGTGCTGCATGAGACAGTCGCCCTCCCCGCCCCGCGGATATCCTCGACCCTCTCCGGCTTGAGCTTCGCCAGATTTTCGCGCGTGGCGGTCAGCAGGTCGTTGACAATGAAGCCGATCACCTGGCGCACGGTTTCATGCAGCAGCTTGTCGTCAGTGATGCCCGGATAGTTTTTCCGGCTCTCGGCCAGCACGGCGGAAAAGACCGGCAAAGCGGCCACGTCGTCGAGCGTCAGCAGCCCCGCGCGCACGCCGTCATCGACATCATGGCTGTTATAGGCGATATCATCCGCGAGCGCCGCGACCTGCCCTTCCGGCCCGCACCAGTTGCCGAGTTCCATATCCCATTTCTCGTTGAAGGCGGCGATGGTCGGCGGAATTTTTTTCTCCGGCGCGAGCGGGCCGTTATGCTTGACGATGCCCTCCAGCGTTTCCCAGCTTAGATTGAGGCCGTCGAAATTCGGATAACGCCGTTCGAGTTCCGTCAATATCCGGAATGTCTGCTCGTTATGATCGAAGCCGCCATAGGGCTGCATGACGGCGTTGAGCGCCTCCTCCCCGCGATGTCCGAAGCAGGTGTGGCCGAGATCATGGGCAAGCGCGATGGCTTCGGTCAAATCCTCGTCGAGATTGAGCTGGCGGCTGATCGAACGCGCGATCTGCGCCACCTCCAGCGTATGCGTGAGCCGCGTGCGGTAAAAATCGCCCTCGAATTCGACGAAGACCTGTGTCTTATTGCGCAGCTTGCGAAAAGCGCCGGAATGAACGATCCGGTCGCGATCCCGCTGGTATGCCGTGCGCGTCGCGCTGACCGGCTCCACGATCAAGCGGCCCTTCGATTTGTCGGCATGGGTGGCGTATGGGGCTAACGGCATGGAAACCTTATGATTAACGTGGCTTTAACTACGATCATGGAATGGTGAGGCCAGTGTAGCCTATCGGCAAAACGAGTCCAAGGCATGTCGGAATCATCGCATTTTGAAACCTTGGCCGTTCATGCGGGCGCGACGCCCGACCCCACGACCAAAGCCGTCATCACTCCCATATACCAGACCGCCGCTTACGCCTTCGACAGCGCCCAGGCGGCGGCGGAACTGTTCAGCCTCGACCGGCCCGGCGATTTTTACAGCCGGGGCGGCAATCCGACCAACGCCGTGCTGGAAAGCCGCATCGCCGCGCTCGAAGGCGGTGCGGGCGCGCTGGCGGTGGCGTCGGGACTGGCGGCGGAGTTCATCGCGTTTCATACGCTGATGGATAAAGGCGGGCATATCGTCGCCTCGAACCGGCTTTACGGCGGATCGGTCTCGCAGCTCAAGCATGCCTGGCATAATCTCGGATGGCAGGTCAGCTTCGTCGATCTTGACGATCCGGCGGCGATCAAGGCCGCCATCACGACCAAGACGCGGGCGCTATTCGCCGAAAGCCTCGCCAATCCCGGCGGCGTGGTGACGGACATGGAAGCGCTGGCGGAAATCGCCAAAGGCGCGAATATTCCGCTGGTCATCGATAACACGCTCGCCTCTCCCTATCTCTGCCGCCCGATAGCGCATGGCGCGGATATTGTCATCCATTCGGCGACGAAGTTTCTCGGCGGCCACGGCAATTCGATGGCCGGTCTGATCATCGATAGCGGCAAGTTCGACTGGGCGAAGAGCGGAAAATATCCCGCCCTCAGCCAGCCCAACCCCAGCTACAACGGCAAAATATTCACCGAAGCGTTCGGCAAGCAGGCTTTCATCGTCGGATGCAGGGCGCTGGGGCTGCGCGATTTCGGCCCGTGCCTGTCGCCGTTCAACGCCTTCCTGATCCTGACCGGCATCGAGACGCTGCATCTGCGCATGGCGCGGCATTGCGAGAATGCGCTCGCCATCGCCACATGGCTGCAAGAACATCCCAAGGTCGCGCGGGTGAATTACGCCGGACTGCCGGACGACAAATATTACGGGCGGGCGCTGAAATATCTGCCATGGGGCGCGGGAGCTGTTTTCACCTTCGGCCTCAAAGGCGGTTATGATTCCTGTGTGAAGCTGGTGGAGCGGGTCAAGCTGTTCTCGCATCTCGCCAATATCGGCGATACGCGCAGCCTTATCATCCATCCGGCCTCGACCACCCACAGCCAGGTTTCGCCCGAAGCCCAGCGCGCCGTCGGCATCGGCCCGGACGTCATCCGCCTCTCCGTCGGCATCGAGCATGCGGCGGATCTGATCGCGGATTTGGCGCAGGGGCTGGAGTGAGTTTAGCGGCGATTATTGCTTGGGCGCTTGATGTTTCAGCATAAGTTTCTGCAATTGCTTTCTGAATTTCGGATCGGGCAAAAGACCCGCCACGGTTCCCAACAACTCGCTCGCCTGCCGAAAGCCTTTGACGATATCCTGTTCAGAGCGTTCGGCGACCAACTCGCGCACTTCGTTTTGGAGGCCACTGTCCGGACGTGGCGTGGCCGCCGGCGCTCGAACCGCCTCCAATTGGGCGGCGCGGAAATCGGCTTGGGCATCGGATCCCTGCTCGGCTGGAACCATCTGGCCACCGGTAAATCTGAACTTTGCCAGTTCATAATAATTCTGTTTAGCAAGCGCGTTCGCCTCCTCATGGCGGCTTGCCAATATCGCCAGGAATTCTTCTTCCGGAGGCTTGTCCACGATTTTCGTGTTGAGGCTAAGGCCTACTTTCCCAAGAACGCTCTTCAATTCACGAATGCTCTGCCTGCCGAAATTTTTCAATTTCGTGAAATCGCCTTCCGATTTCTGAATCAACTGCGCCACGAAAACAACATTTTCGGCAGAAAAAGCATTGGCAATACGAACCGACATGAACAAACAGTCCGTCGACATGGAAAATAACGGGTTAGCCTTAACCTCGTCCATCGTTATGCGTGAGCCGTCCGTCATCCATCAATCCTTCGTTATAGTATGCTCGCATGGCTATGAGCGATTATTGCTTGGGCGCCTGATATTTCAGCACAAGCTTCTGCAATTGCTTTCTGAATTTCGGATCGGGCAAAAGACCCGCCACGGTTCCCAATAGCTCGCCCGCCTGCTGAAAGCCTTTGACGATATCTTGTTCAGAGCGCTCGGCGATGAGCGCCGCAACCTCTTGAAGACCTGGGGGCTTTTTCTGGACAGGCTGCTTCGCGGCCTTACCGGGCTGCGGAAGGATCGCCGGCCCTTGAGTAAGAGAGTGAAGAATATCCGTGACAAGATCGTTTTTAACGACTTGAGAAGCTCCCTGCTTGAAAGCCGCGGCGGCGGAATCGTCAGGCACTGTCCGCCCGCCGCTGAATCTTTCCATTTGCGCATGGCCCAACGCAACATCGGCTTCCTTTTGACGGCCTTTTAAAATCGCAAGGAACTCCGGATCGGAAGGCTTGCCTTCGATTTGGGTATTGAGGCTAAGGCCATGGTCTTCTCCCAATACTGTCCGCAGTTCGACAATGGTTTTTTTGCCACAGTTTTTCGTGTGCAGCAGATCTCCCTCGGTCTTCTGTATCAGCTGGCCGATATGCTCAATGCCCGCATTCTGCATCACATTAATCGCACGAATGGAAAGATTCAGATAGTCCACCGAAGCGGCAAATATAAGATTCGAGTTAACGTCTTCCATCGTTATGATTGTTTTTTCCGCCATCGATAATCCCCACTTTTCGGCAATATGCAAAAATGAAAACTATCCGCAGAAAGCAGCGCGCAGCAAGCGCGTATTTACTTTCACGCGCTGCCTGAGCGCCAATGATGGTTAAAATTCTTGGGGATGACGCTCCTACGCCCGCAAGGGCGTAGGGTGGTCGGAGAAAGAGGATTTGAACCTCCGGCCCCTGCCTCCCGAACGGCGTCCCATATAACGCAATCAGTGGGTTGGCGACGAAGCCCGTCGTCCAAAACCGCATAATTTCCATTGTTACTCATGGATTTTATTACAGTGTAATAATCCGAATTAAAGAGGGCGCGGCAGACAATTTTGCTTCGCTACTCAAAATGAAATTCTTGCTTCAAGATATTAAAAAGAGAAAAAGCCCCCTCACGATCGAGCTGAATGACTTGGCTTTGCTTGCCTGGAACGGCCCTGCTATCGCGGCCATAACTGTTGATCTGCAAGAAGATGCTCCCATCATCGTTTCTGAAACTGGTATAGGTAGCTTTAATTTCATCATGAACGGTTTGACGCTCATGATCTTTACGGTCGAAATTTCTAATTAATGCCATTCCCGTCCTCCATTGCCATGAGGCAAAACTTTTAGCTTACTCATTGTCTTGCTGACTTTTACGGCGTCGCATCAAATATTCCTTTATCGCTTTTCTGGTGATCCAAGCAAGGCTGCGTTCTTCTTCTTTTGCTATTCGTTCAAGCTCAATGCGCGCGGCGATTCCAGTGTTACCGTCAATCGACCGCTTGTATCACCAGTGGCGGCTACCATAGGAGGCCTCGTTTAATGTGTGATGATGCTAGCTGCATCACTAAGATTCATATTAATGTTCATATATTATTTTTCAACTATCTTTTCGTAATTATGAATGTTATTATATTAGCGTTGCATCAGATGTGGAAAACTGCAATGAAATCAATGATATTAAATGACAGGCGCAAAATGCCAAGAACGGACAAGGAAGAAATGCCTCAGGGAATACAGGAATACATTGCCCACCTCGAAGCTATCGCCGCAGTCTTTAATGACCATGCGAGAACCTTAGGCTTGGGCGTATACCTCGATGCATCAAATGTAATTGCGGCCGCAAAGAGCGGCATAGGATTCTCTAAAATCAAGAGATTCATAGACAGGGCAGATGATTCCGGCGTTCTGCACGATTCGCAACTTATGACGGCCCTGGATTGTATTGGGGAACTTTTGACTTCGCCTAATCAGAATGGTCTCGTAACGGGCGCCATGCAATCTGGCAAAACGACCACGTCTTTAGCGCTGCAATTTTCTGGCCCTATTGTATATCTTCTTACGGGACGTCGTCTTTACCCGATTTATCTCATCACTAGCCATACCAGCCAAGAAGACCAGACGAAAACCGAGATTGCTCGATTCTTGGACTTTTATGGCGAACTAGCCATCGTTGTGGATGAGAAAAATCGTTGCACGCTTATCGACTATGTCACGCAATTTGCCCTCGATGAAGGGTTTAAGCATTCACCCACGGTTAATACCTATCGCGAACATATTCTACAAAAAGCCTTGCCCGATACGTTCGCCGGCCCCCGATTGGATGACTTTATTCATCGCCGTGCGCCTGGGGAAGGCATAAAGCAAATAGCAAATCTTTGCCGGCGAGCGGCGTCGAAGGGATTTGAACCTTTGCTATTAATCGATGAACCACAATATGGAGCCAGCGATCGCCAAGTCACAACGGAAGACGACAAGGTCGAATGGCGGTCTTGCGTATTAGCTCAAATTTTCAATCGTATCAAAGAAGCACTCGGCAAGGACGCCCCCGCCCATAGCTTTATTGGCCTTTCGGCCACCCCTTATGAACTGCATGACGTTAGGGCTGTATGGCAGGTAACTCAATACCTGACCTCCGCCTACTCTGGCTTTAATTATTTCGGTGGAATAGTTCTTGACCCTGACGCGGCAGTGACACCCCCCAGAACAATAAGCTTTGCGGATTTTAGTGCCGAAATCGAAGTGCCCTTTCTTGCTAAAGTCGACCTTAGAGCCTACGACGCGCGTCCGCGGGCGTTTCAATGGTTCGCGGATGAGAATGAGTATCTCGGAACCCAAGATGAATATCGCAAGGACGTAGAACAGGCATTACGAAAGGCCATTATGTATATGGCTGGGAATGGAACCACGCCGGCCACGGGAATCTGCATAAGATTATTCAACAACAATAATCGCTCACATGAACTCCTGCGACGCCTATACCTGAACAACCAGGAAATCGAAATAATCGAATACTTCGGCTCGGATCATCATGGCCGAAGCGTTAAGCGAGCCATCGCGGAACGGTCTTGTCCAGATCTACCTTTCTTGATCGCGGTTACCAACCGCGCGCGCATGGGCGATGCGTTTCCAAATGAAGTCGAATGGTTCTTGGAATTTTCGAAAAAAGCAGCCGACCTGAACTCTTTATTGCAAGGTCTGCTAGGACGCGCCTGTGGATATGGAAAAAACTCCACCGTTATTATGTCCAACGAGAATATCCGTATCGTTGACGCATATAAAAATAGGCAAGGTGGTTTTGTCCACAAGCCAAGTCGGCATAGCGTTCTAGTCGGAGGGTATCGACGGGGAGCGCCGACCAGCCTTATCCGCATTAGGCGGGATATGAACGATCCCCTAATTGCAAAATATTTCGCGCGCATCGATCAAGAAATTGTCAAACCATACACCATTCAAACCGAGCCTACCGCCTCTCTCAAAACCACGCGCACCAGAGGTGAAGATCACCGGAGAGGGCCTATTTTGACTATCGCGGAGGAAATCGGGCTGTTTGAATATATAGAAGCCGAAGAAAATAGGAGACGCCTTTTTCCCGCTTACGAACCATTCCAAATCGTGCGCGCTGGTGACGAAGTTTCTGATCCAAAAGACTCAACCCGTAAATTTCGTTATACCTTGGGTGAAAATGGCGATTGCCGATTTACCTTTCGTACTCTGCGTAAAGAGAGTGCCCACAGCGGTATCCGCAGCCGTGGTCTTGGCCGCAAGGATGCTACGGACCCAGAACAAGCAGGCAATACGCTAGAGCCTCAGGTAAATATGGTGAAGATCGACCCAGACAATGGTCAAATCATTGAAAATGAGAATGCAAAGGGATGGTGGCGCGCGGAAGCCGTGACGCTTCCACTTCTTAAACCAGTCCGCACATTACGAGATGGAGAAGCAACTTATCCCGTTCAGCATGGACCGTATTCAGGGTTACTTGACGATGAAGAAAGAACGGCGGCCGGCTATGAGGAATAGCGGTTCTGCCGAATGGATTTACGCCTCATCGGCGCTTTCCTCGGCTTCTTCTTGTTCTTTGGCTTGCTGTTCGGCGATTGCCTTCGGCAGTTTCGCCAAGGGACGACCAGCGAGATAATCGGTGACCTGTTGCTCCAAGAATTTTGGCGTTAGTCCGCCTTCAGCCAGCTTAACCGCGAACTTACGGCCAGGATGGAGCACGTCCCATGGCGATTTGTATTGCGTGGCGCGGCGATTTCCGGGGTCTTTGTTTCCGAAACCATCAATCGCGCGATTCCAGACCGGCTTGAACGTTTCGATGAGCATGTTTTCGCCAAGCGGAATCCATATGTCATCGACGATTAAATGCCTGAAGTAAAAATCGGCGAGATCGAGATTATTGGCCTCCTCTATGGAGGTAGCATGTTGGCGGAGACGATCGACCAAGGCATTGCCTTTCGCCGCGTCCTTGGTAAGTCCGCCTTTCCGCCCGCCTTTGGGTATTGCCTTGCCGATATAGATAGGGCTTTTGAATCCGCCCTTCTGGTTCTTGGCGGCGATAGGTACATAAAAAGATAGTTTTCCGGTGTAATAAATGACGTAAATGCCCGCGCCCTTGATGCCATCCGTCGCGGTCAGCGGCAATGGATCGCGCTCCAGCAACTCGGTTTCGATGCTGCGCGCGAGGTTGAATTTATCAAGAGGATTATACGGCGTATCATTCATGGGTAGACCCTACAGCCGAATCAGGCCGTTCGCCTCGTTTTTGTTTTCCGGCCCTGGCCGCAGGCGAGAGCTTTCCCCATGCTCGACGCGATGGCGGTCGCCATCGACACGGGCACGGCATTGCCAAGCTGCCGCATCGTTTCCGTCCACGATCCCGGAAAGATGAAATTGTCGGGAAAATCCTGGAGCCGCGCGGATTCCCTGACCGTCAAATATCGTACCTGTCCATCGGGGAAAAGCAGCATGTTCTCTCCCCCTGGCACTCCATGATCTCCCGCTTTTAATGCCTTCGAGGGTTCGTCGAGCACGCTGCCGGTATGCCCCGCATAGGAACGAGCGCCCGGCTGGAAATGATGGTTTGGAATCCCATGCTTGCTCGATTTTTCTGGATCGGGAAGATCGGCCAGGGCGTCCCTTACCGTTCGCCAAGGCTTGGTATTGGGCTTGACGTTCAAAGCACCGCCCTTAAGCGATTTACTGCCTCCGATGATGGCGTCGCGAGTCTTGGACGAAATCCGGTGCCTCTTCCAATAATCGCGAGTGATGAGCTGATCCCAAATCAGGGCATCACGCGAATGCGTGGGGTTGGGGAAGTTCCACTCGATTCCTAGGTCAAGACGAACGCCAGCGATGATGACACGATGCCTTTTTTGGGCTGCCCCATAATCTGCCGCGTTGATCTTATGAATTTCGACCCGATAAAGGGGGCCATTGCCATGGCCAGCCGGAAGTCGCTTCAGGCGCTCTAAATGTTCATTCCAGCTTTCGCCCGGCTTCGCCATCATGGCGGGACGGCGCAAGCGCTCGACGATATATTGCAAATAGTCGGCGAAGGCCTCGCGCGCCAAGCCGCGGACGTTCTCGAATAGGAACATCTTGGGCGTCAGTTCCCGCACGGCTCGAATGGCATGCGGCCACATATCGCGAGGATCATTCGGCCCTTTATGCTTGCCCCCAATGGAAAATGGTTGGCAAGGCGGGCCACCAGCGACCAGGTCTATTTCTCCCATTCCCTGGAAAATCACGTCGCGCACGTCGCCGTGGTGGATGGGCCATCCTTGGGTGGGGCCGCCGCGCCCGGCATTTGCCTTGATGGTGGCGTATGCGTCGCCGTTCCATTCCACCATCAGAACAGGCTCGAAGCCCGCGCCTTGCAGGCCTAACGCCAGCCCCCCAGCCCCGGTGAACAACTCCACGCTATGCATCCAAGAATCTCCTAATGGTTTTTTCCAGTTTTTCTTGGTCCTTCAATCCACATTCCCATAGCACCAAAACGCTCCAGCCCATCTTGCGAATGGCGCGACGAACGGCGGCATCTCGGTTTTTGTTGGAGGATATTTTCCCCAGCCAAAAATCCACGCGCGATTTGGGTACCCGCGCCCGCCCGGAATGACATGGATGTCCATGCCAAAAGCAGCCATGTATGAAAATCGCCTTTTGCAGACGCTTCAGCACGATGTCCGGCGATCCTGGCAGCTTGGAATCGTGTAGCCGATAGCGATACCCCATCCCGTGCACGATCCGGCGAACAAGCAATTCCGGCTGGGTGTGCTTGGAACGAACGAGGCTCATGCGCTTGCTTCGTTCCTTGGGCGTCAAGGTATCCAAGTCGCATCACCGTTCCTTATGGTTGGCTCCGAGACGGGAAAATATCCGATTCGAAACGTTTTGCCCTATCTTTTTGACTCTATTAGCAAAGATGGTCAAGTGTTCTCTTTATGTTCTCAGTCTTTTGGAATCGTTTTTCGACATGTTGTAACCAGAAAGACTCATCCGCCTGATGGGGGGTTTTCGGTTTCTTCGTTAATTTTCATGGCCTTGAATTGAAACCGATGTAAGAAAGTCTTTGGCTCACAAAGGCAGACTACGCCGACTCTTGCGGTCGCTTCATCCGCCTTTGTGAATAAAATCCGTAGCCCACATAAGCCTCAATGAGAACCTAGCCGTGTCCGAAGGGAAGCTATGACGCCTTGCATGGCGTGACGGCAGTATATTTTAAAGTTTCGCATCCTTACGCGACGAATAATTTTTGGAAGCCGGTCTTTGCGGATAAAATGCATCTTCGGCATTATGCGCAGGCTCCATGCCCAGTTCCTTTTTAATCCATTCAAGGACATTTCCATGAACGCAAAGGGCGGCTTGCTCCTCTGGATCGGCTAACGGCAGCCATTGCTTTGAATATCTCAAAGTCTGCTTGTACTTTCCTTTTCCAATCTCTGCTTGCCGCTCTTCCCCAACGCGCATTCCGCGCGATTGGGATTTAAAGCTGGCAAACAAGGTCCGCACAAACTCCGTTTCCGGACTTGTGACCATTGGATTGGCTTCCAACGCCTCAACCACATTACCAGCAGTGAGCCATTGCGACGTTTTGCACTGGCGGATAGAGGGCTGCTCTGCCCAAGCAATGGCTTTCTCTTCATCCGCGCCATATATATGGCGATAGGCAGGAACAAGAACGTCAGGGAATAGGAAGAACTCCGATGCACCTTCCCTATTTCTGTAGAATCCGAAGTGATCATATGAGAAATCCAGGCCATTCACTTCGGCGCGTCGCGCATAGGGCTTACGGTGGAAAAAGGCATGCTGCAATTCTTGCCAAAGCTTTCCTATTTGCTGATCATCGCAGCCAAGCAGACGTTTGGCGTTTTCTTTTCCAAGAACTTCCAACGGCGCTTTTTCCAAACGGCCATAAAGTGTATGCTCGCAAAGATGGATTAAGCCTTCATCAATGCAAAATACTTCCCGTGCTTTTTGCTGATAAAATCCCATGCGCCAAACAGGGAACATTTTTCCGCGCACATGCAGAACGTCTTGCTGATTAGCCACAATGTCTACGAATTTTTCCCGAGACTGCCTTTTTTCATAGGCTGCCTGCAAAGGAGCATAGACTCGTTCCTGCAATATGGTTTGGTCAATGCCGAGTGCCTGCGCCATGTCTTCCAAAACCAGCATATTCTTGAGCTTAATCGGAAGACCGTCTACATAACGCTGCTGCTTTCGCTCGCGGGCGAACATTTCCAAATGCCGTTCGGTATAAAAGACTTTAATCCCCTCTATATTCGGCCAGGGCTCAGGGTCAGACGGGTTGTTATGTTTTCCTGCGGTGGGCGGAAATTCATATCCACCGGGAAGCATGTAAAGTCCGCCCAGCAGCTCGCCGACTACCAACTGGTCAATGCCTTCAATATAAGGGCTTAGATAAATGGCGGTTTTTCTCCCGTCATGCCTGCGGCTGGCGCGTGTGTGAAATTGCACGATCTTGCCCGGCGAGAGGCTGGGCGCATGCTGCACGGTCATTTCCAGCGGAGGAAAGTCAATGCCACGCCCCCATAATTTGCATTGCACGACCGCTTTTAGTTTTCCCTCCATGAAGGCGCGCTGGATGAGTCCATGCTCTTCCCGATCCATATTTCCCCACACAACGCCCGCGTAACCTTCACCAAACGCTTCATTCAGTTTTTGGGCGATATGAATGCCATGCTGCACGTTCACGGCCTGATGCAGTTGCATCATGTCTTTCAAGGGTTTTCCTGTTTTGGGATGGAGGCCTTTCCTGATGACCTGCAATAACGCGTTGTCACTACCTGTTTGCTCGATAAACCGCATTTGTTCGGCTTCCGAATAATCCTCCCAACGATTGGTCTTGGGCTGGATAATAGAAGTCGGATCGATTTCGCGGCTGACGATGATGTTGACATGCGGCGCGATTTCCTTGCGCTGAACGCCCTCGAGATGCGTAATTTCGCATATAGGCTTTTTGCCGCCGAAAAGATAATCGCCGATTGTTTTTCCGCTTCTGAATAGCGGAGTCGCGGTGAATCCAATAATCAGACAGTTAGGGAAGAAAGCTTCCTGATAAAACTCTTTAGTGACATCCCCGCGCGGCTTGTCGTCGACTTCGTCGATCAATACGACATCAAATTCTTCCGGCTTTATCGAAGGTGCTGGCAGGCGCGTTTTGAGGTGAGCGCGGCCATGCAAAGCCCTGGCGGAATCATGGGTCGCGATTACAATAGCCTTCTTTAAAATTTCTCGTTTCTTATCGTCGGGCAGATCGGCATGGTATAGGCCGATATTATCCTCGTTAAAACGATCTCCAAATATGCCCGCCTTACGCGCGCCGGGTTCTTCGTCTTTTTCTCCTAAAAGCCTGCTGCCCCACTGGTCAACCAGTTGATTGGTCGGAACCGTTATCAAAACGCGCTTGCATAACGCGGGATCGTTCAGCACATAGCGTCCGTTGGGCATGGTATTGATGCCTACGATGAAATCGCCGCCGCTGATGGTTTTGCCTAGGCCGCCGGGCGCGACGACGTGGCCGTTGGTATGAAGCTGCTGAGTTTCTGGATCGGACTCATGGAAATAAGCCACGATGCCATGCCCGATTTCTTGCTGGCTCCCCTCGCGCAGTACATGATCGCCACTCTCAAGATGGCGCTCGTAGCGCCTGATCATCGTGCGAACGTTATTGACGAGGGGATCGACCATAGATTAACCCAATTGAAGTCTTGTCTGGGATGAACTGTCGACAGGCGCACTTCTGGAGGGTTCGAAATCCGCCTCCGCTGGCGCTTTATGCCAGTCCCTGGGCAGCGTCAGTTGGAAGCATTCTTGATACGTTTTCTCTACAGCACGAATAATGCCTTTGCGAATTTGCGCCGCGCGATATTTCAGCGGCTTCTTGCGCTTACTCTCCTGGCTGTTATCTCCTAATGCAATGGAGCTATAGGCCTCGTCTGCATACCAGCGAACCTCGCTGTGAACCTTGGCGAGAAACCCATCGATCTTATCAGCCTTGTCGTTAGGCACCGGCACCACGAAAGTCACCGGTTTTCTCGCCGCACCGCCTTCGCTTTCGTAAACAAGTTCCGGTATGGGCTTGATCGTCCCCCTCTGATCGCCGGTCAGGCTGCGAATGGCTTGAATTGTGAGCTTTATGGCACTATCGTTCGTTTCGCGCTTATCCAGCGTGACCCCAATATCGCGCTCATAACGCGCCATGTCGTCCAGGAAATGTTGCAACGGCTGATCGCCGATATAGACTTCATCCAGCATGGCATGGTTTTTCTTCACGCGCCATTCATGATCGGTGGAACGCATGTGCCGCTGTAAGCTAGGAATAAACCCCTCGAAAACTTGCTGCCCTGTTCCACTGTTTGCGCCAAGCAAAGATTCCAAAGCCCTGGCGACGGCCAGCTTCTGACTGCGCGTATGGAGATTCAGAGAGCGCGTGCGTACGGCCTCTCCCATTACCGGCTGATCTTTGTCACCAACATGAAAATGAAGGTCGCAATGCCAGAATGGATTTTCGCCACCGACATCCAAATGCATGGAAACCGGAGCAAGAGTAATTTTCTGGCTGCCCCGCGATGAAACATGAATAAGGGTGTTATTCTCAAAGCCAGGAAGATTGAAGCGCTCCGCCGTTGCCCATTCCTTGCCCTGCTCTTCCAGCCAGTATTGAAAGCTCTCCATGACGTCGCGTTTGGTCACATGAATGCGCTGGCCTTCCGATGTGCGCCGCTCTCCCATTCTTTGCAGGAAATCGACCACATAGCCCGCGCGGCTATCGAGTTCACGTTGTTCCGTTTCCTCGCCGTCGCACAACGCGGCAAGACCTAAAGGAATGCTGAACGTCAGTTTATCCTTCTTCGAATATGGGTTTGTAGACGTGAAGAACACTGTATGCATGCCGGAACGATGCTTTATATCGAAACTTTCCGCAGGCAGAGGCAGCGATGTGTTGAGATCGATGGCGTGATCTCCAGCGGCGGTAAGATCACGAGCGGGAACGATCCCTTCCGTATTGTAAATCATGCTTTGCACGGCTATTTTTAGATCGACCGCGTCTTCCATCGTCAGAGGAATGCCGCGTTCCGCATAGGCTTGATCGTACTTCTCAAGCGTATAATTGGCCTTTTGAGCTTTTCTCCCATCAGCGTCTTCACCTCTGGAAAAGAGCATTTGAATAGGGAAATCCGGCCTGCGAAGGTCGATACGACATTCAAATCTATTAAGCTCCTTGTTTTGCGCCTGCATCAAATACATCTGGGCGTCGGCAAGCAGGCGCGTTCGCGTTTCTTCAAAAGCCTCGTCACGCTTGATCATTCGTTCGAGAATCTCATCTTCCGTGAGCGCGCGCGCCGGGCTAAGAACGGCCTCGCTTGGCTTGGCTTGCACATCGGTTGCGACTTGCACGGACTCGGCAGGTTTTTCGGACGGAGCCTCCGGCGCTTTTGCTGGGGCAAGCGACGGATTCTCGACAGGCGGCAGCGCAGCCGTAATATCGGCTGCCGCTGCCGGAAAAGTCGACACACCTGCTCCGTTCTGTACGGATTCAGTTGGTTTTTCCGGCGCAGGCAGCAGAGGGGGACTATTATCGACCGGCTTCAGCATCTCCGGTTTATCCACTGGCGGCACGATAATGCCGATCCCCGCCAGCAACATTCTGGCTTTTTCTCCGCGCTCCCATACCAATAATGCGCGCTTTCCCTCGCCGCTTTCAGCATGAGAAGAAAGGTTGCTATGCAGGGGCAGCGTATATTTATCACGCAATTCCTTCAGCGACTTCTCGTCACCCAATGCGGCAATGACGAGGCCTGAAAACTCAGCGATATGCTGTTTCAGCGCATTGTTACGCTCCAAATCGCCGATGCCAAGCTTCGGGTGCTTCTTGCCATCGACAGCAAAAATCTTCTGCATGGCCTGCACGAGATTTTCGCGCGTCGCGGCGGCGACAACGGGAACCTTGCTCTTACCGTTCACGGGAATAACGTGCGCGAATTCCAGCGGGCGCATGATTTCATCGCCAAACAGCACGGATGCCAATTCGGCATGAGGCGGAAATTTGGCATTCATATATGCGAGTGTCCCGAATGGCTTTAGCTGCCCACTCAACCAGCTCATGCGCGCGATATCGTCATTGCGCTCAGGAGAATTGCTTGAATGTGCCTTGTCAGCCTCGCGGAAAATGCGCCGTATTACCACGCCGTTTAGAGCAACGGGGACGGGGGTGTTATCTTCTTTTTTGGGTTTTTCTTCTTCGATTTTTACGTCATCGACCCTCGGAGATGTAACGTCGGATTTTGCCGCGAGAGCTTCTTGTTGTATTTGTGGCTTTGGCGCTTCTATTTCCTTGAGGCGGCGAGCATGGCCCAAAAGTTCCAGGATATTATCTCCCAGAAAACCGTCAGAGAATGTACTTTTTTCTCCAATTGCGGCCTGTACTCGATGAGAGTTCCCGAACGTTAACAAGGCAGGAGATTTTCCACGGAATTCTTGCTTAAACGGAGGAATCACTGTCAAATCCTGACGAGATTTCATCGTTGTTAGTGCATATATGGCCATTAGATATGCAAAATGGCTTTGTTGATTCAGTTTTTCAGCCATATCCTCTTCAAATTTTTTCATTTGAAAAGATGCAGGCAAGCTCAGCGGATATATCCGCTGAGCTTGCATATGCCCCGGTGTTCCAAATGTCATCGAGATTGGGCTATTGAGCGACGGATATAGATGGCCCTCATTGCCCTGGATAAGGGTAACCCTAATCCCAGATTTTTTGCTCTGGCGACCGATGTCTTCTATAAAAACGCCTTGCTTATACGCATTTCCGCCATGCTTGATATCCCATTCTAACCACATGAGGGGATATGGTGGCGAGTATAACTGAGGAGATTTTTCTAGATGCGAAATAGATTGCTGAATCTGTTTTGCACTAGAATTACGTTTGTTCACTGAATCATTTATGACGTTGAACACATCTGTATCCAGAGCATAACCCGGGCTTTTTTCAATGCAATGAGCGAGCCAGACGATATCCCTGTCGTTAACGGGTATCGCCATGAGTTTTTCTGCCGAAAGTTCGGTATATTCATTGGTCTTACGCGCATCCGTCAACATGGCATACGCGCGGAACTGACTAGACAGCGCAATATCTTGTCTCAGCGATAATGTCGCAGGGTCATATGTTTTATTCATACTGTAAACTGCTCTTATAAATTTTATTCAGAACTCCGAAACGCATACAATATGCCGAAATCATGAAAGTAAAAAACTTAAACGCTTTCTTTTTCTTGCCAAGCGTCAAATTATTCATTTTTTCTGATTTTACCCAACGCATAAGACACGGCCATTAACCATGTCTAATGCCTCCCAACTCAAACACGGGGGTGCATCCCCCTATATATGGGAGAACAGACTCGCTTTTCATGACGACGCGCCAATTATTTCATTCTCCCAACATCGCTCATGTAAACTTTGGACGCCATGGAATGTCTGGAGAGAATGGGAGATATTATCGGACACTCCGCCAAAAATTTCCTGAAACTATTGAATTTTCTTGACTTTCCGCGATCTCGTGATATAGATATAGTATCAGCATAGATGACCTTTCCGTGGCCGCTTGGATTCTGTCTCCGGCGGCTTTTTTGTTGCCCTCACGAACCCAAGCCGGTTTTTTCCGCGCTTGGGTTTTTTTATTGCCCGCGAGGAGGCCGCATGTCCGAAGACGATGCCCCTTCCTTGCCGATCAAACCTCTGCTCCATAAATCGGCGCGATCCGTTCACCGGCTCCAAGGAGCTTATGCGGGTCTAAAAGATGTTCGACATTCATCGGACAAGCCCGTCAGCCATGATGATAGTACAGGCGGTAGGACTAAAAGCTACGCGCAAGTTGCGACTTTGGTCAGACCACGGGTGGTCAGACCAAAGTCATGCGGGCTGAAGCCCAATCGGAAACGCCCCTACCGCCTCATGGGAAGGTTCTCGAAGGAAGAACGAAACGCAGTCATTTCAAAGGCGACGGCGGCCCGGTTGTCGGTCAATGAATTCATTCGCCTGTCGACGCTGGAAACCGATTACGCGGCGTCTCTTAATCCGGCCTTGCGGCAATTGTTCGTCGCCGTCCACCGGGAGCTTTGCAGGCAGGGACAAGATTTGGGGCGGATAGCCGATCACCTGGGCGCGAATTTCCTGTCGCCCAACGAAACGAATTCCATGCTTGGCATGATCGGCTGGGATTTAATGGCCGCCATTCGAGCCGTCACGAACGCCCTAGCCGAAGGGCGAAGCCCGCCCGATTAAGGGCCTGCCCGTTCCGAACTCTCAAACGCCTCTTTCGCCGGAAGGGGCGTTTTTTATTTCCAACAACCAGCAAAGGAGGAATCGCCATGAGCGATAGCAACGGCGCGTTACCGGCACGGCACTTCACCGTGCAAACACTGGCCCGATATTGGGAAGTCTCGCCCAGCCATATCTACAACCTCGTTCATAGCAACACGCTTCGCCATCTGCGGATCGGCAAGGCCATTCGCATTCCAAGTCATTTTGTCAAAGAATTTGAGGAGGCGGCATGTCAAATCACAAGGAGAAATATCGACTCTGGCAGCATCCAAACGGAACAATTTATGTCATCTGGACGGAACGGGACGCAACAAGCAGCACCGGCGCGCAGACAAAACGCGTTTCAACGGGGGCAACGGATTGGAACGCCGCCGAACAGTACCGCGCCCAATTCATCGCGGGACTAAATAATCCGGCCCCGCCTGCGGAGCCGACGATTGGCTATCTGCTCGACCGTTATCGGAACGAACATGGGCCGAAAACCCGCTCGCCAGAAACGATTGATTTCCATCTGAAGGTACTCAAGCCCTTCTTTGGCAATCTAATGCCGAGCCATGTCAGCAATAAATTGCTTGAACAATACGCCCAGCGGCAGGGAGGAATTTCTAATGGCACGATCTTGCGTCAATTGAGCACTTTGAAGGCCGCTTTACGCTATGCTGCCGGCAACAGGTGGATCGCGCCCTTGCCGCCGTTCAAAATGCCCGTGCGCAAGCCGCCGCCGCGCGACCTGTGGCTTACACGGGAACAGGTGGCTACGCTGCTGGAGAAGGCAAAAACGCCGCATCTTCGCCTTTTCATCTTGCTGGCGGTCTCCACGGCAGCGCGGTCGGGCGCGATCCTTGATTTGAAATGGTCGCAAATCGATTTCGCGGAACGCCTGATCGATTTCGGCGCGGGATGGGGCAACAAGCGCCGCGCCATCGTGCCGATGAACGACGACGTTCACGCGGCCCTGAAAACGGCGAGGGAGTTAGCGCAGACCGAGCACGTCGTCGAATTTAACGGCAAGCCGATAAAATCGGTCAAGGGAGCGTTCTGGAGCCTGTGCAATGATTGCCGCATCAAAGCCAGCCCGCACGTCCTGCGCCACACGGCGGCGACATGGCTGGTCATGGACGGCGTACCGTTACGGGAAGTCGCCCGCTTGCTCGGCAATAGCGAGGCGATGGTGGAACAGGTTTACGGGAAGCATTCGCCAGACTATTTGCGGCGGGCCGTGCGCGCCTTGGCCGTTCAGAAGCCTAAAACTCTGGAGCCATAGAGCCAAAATAACAGATCGAAGATAGCGGCTATTTTTTTGACTCGTGCTTCCGGAATTGATTCTCACATGCATTCCATAGAGCGCCGCCAAATCCAGCCCCACCCGCTGGAAACAGGATTATTCCGACCAATAAGTATTTCTCCCAGTTGAAGGGTAGGCCAAGCCATCGTGGCACGACGGCCATTAAAATGAACATGGGCAAGCCCCAGCCCAATACTCCATGAAGAAGAATAAATCTCATGCGTCCTTTGGCGCGAATAACACGCCATTTCTCATGCGCCTTTTCAGTCCATTTCGAGCTAGGAATTTTCATGTGCGGCAAACTATACGGCCAAAATTATTACACCTGTAATAATTTTCAGAAACGGGCAACGACCTAACCTATTGAAAAAATTGGTCGGAGAAAGAGGATTTGAACCTCCGGCCCCTGCCTCCCGAAAGCAGTGCTCTACCAGGCTGAGCTATTCTCCGATTTACGCGCAGGCGGATTTTATAGCGGGTCAAAAGGGGATTGTCCATTATTCCCGCCATACCCCCCGCTACGCCCCTTGCGACCCCCTTCGCAAAGCATCCTCTTGACCCTTTCCCGCCTTTTCTGGACAATGCGGCCATTATTGATAGGGGAGCGGATTATGGGCGGCCTGCGCCAGGATATCGCAAAGCTCAGCCTCGGCGATTACCTTATATTGCTCGGCCTTCTAAGCGGCTTTACGGGACTGACAACGCGTCTCGTCATGGAGACCTGCTCCGATTGGCAAGCCTATCGGGATGCCCGAACGCCGATAGAGGCCTTGCCCGTCAAAAAACAAATCGCGCATGTGGATGCCAAACGCGCCATGATCCTGTGCAGGAATTCGATCACCGGACGGGAAGGCTATATCGACCTTCCGCGAAACGGCCCCCAGCGCGAGACACTGATTAAAATACTGGAGAGCCCCGACAGAGCGGTTTCCTGTCACATCCGCACGGGAACACCGAATAGAACGGCTCTCTTCCACGGCTTATGACACTACCGCACGATCTGGCATAAACTCATCTGGCATTGCACCGTAATGCTAGTGGGAGAGCCTTCCCGCTGATCGGTCGCTTTCGGAATATTGCATTCGACCTTATAGGTCACGTCGGACTGAAGCCCGATCGATTGCCGCAGGATTTCGATTTTCTTCGGAATGCAGTTATTCTGCTTGGCGATATCGCGCACTTCCGCCTGGCCCGCGAAGCTCGTGCCCGCCAGCAGCAGCGCCAATAACCCAAGAAAAATTGCGAATCTCATCATCCGGACAGAATGGGCGCCTGCCGGTTAAGAAAAATTTAATCCGCCTTTTCCAATACAAATAAAAATCCATCGACCGGCTTTCCTTTTTCGTGCCGCGGCACGCAAGGCTCGAATGTGCAGATGCGAAACCCGTTTTCGGCGGCAAGGCGGCGTAAATAAGCCTCGCCATGGGCATAGCGCCGCTGCGGCTGAAGGATGAAATCTTCCCCGGATTCCAACCGCTCCACCGTGGCCGCGAATAGCCCGCCGGGACGCAACGCGGCGTAGACGGCGCGGAACAACGGCGCGAGATCACCCAGATAGACCAGCACATCGGCGGCCAGCGCCAGATCGAAAGCACGCCTGATTTCAGGAATGGCCGCCACCACCTCTCCGGCGATCAGCTGGTGATAAAACCCTGTCGCTTCCGCATGCGCCAGCATGCGCGGCGACAGATCGATCCCGGCCATGAAACGCGCCAGGCTCGCGAACTCCCGTCCGGCCAAGCCCGTGCCGCAGCCGAGATCAAGGATATCGCACGGTTCCATGCCGGGACGCGCGCGTTCGACCGCCCGGCGCAGAAGGCTCGGCGCCTGATAGCGAAGCTTGCCCCGCAGATTATCGTCGAATTCCGCCGCATAGCCGTCAAACAGCGCGCGCACATAATCCGGCGACAAATTCTCTCCGCTCGCCGCCGCCAGCCGCACCGCCGTCCGCGCCGGGTCTTCGGGGCACAGCGCCCGATAATGCTCCCACGCCCTGCCCGCCTTCTCGGATTCCTGCACCGCGAGCCATAAATCGCCGAGATGCAGCCATGCTTCGGCATCTTCATCCCGATCCCGCAGATAGCGCGTCAAATGCTCGATAGCGGCGCGATACTCGCCGGTTTCCGCGCACCAGGCGCAAAATTGCCGGACAAAATCTCCGTCGGGATGGCCGAGCATAAAAACTTCCCGCCCCAGCGCCACGGCATCCTCATGACGGTGTTGATCGGCCATGATAGCGGCGAGCATCCGCATGACCGAAGCGGCGGGCGTGTGCGACAGAAATTCCCGTAGAACGCGTTCGGCCTCGGCAAAACGGCCCGCCGCGCGGCAAGCGTCGGCCAGCGCCAGCGCGAGATCGCTGCGTTTCGGCTCATCGGCCAGCGCGGCCTTGAGTGCGGCGCGGGCTTCTGGCACATCTTGCGGATGAATTACCGTCATATCTATCACGCTGGCAATGTCTGCGATGTCGTCAAGCATGTCACGCTGCTCGCTCTGCTTGCCCATCTCAAGCAAAAAACCGCGCCATTCGCCGCGATCGACACGCATGCGGGCTGCGGGCTTTACGATCTCGACAGCGAAGCGGCCCGCAAGACCGCCGAAGCGGATGACGGCGTTAGCGCCTTGCTGCGAAGCCCTGCCGCGCCGGAATTTATGGATTACCGCGCGGCGCTGGGCAAGGCAAATCCCGGCATCTATCCCGGCTCGCCGCATTTGATCCTGCATGCGCTGCGGCCCGGCGACCGTTATATCGGCTGCGAGCTTCATCCGGAAGATTATGCGGAATTGCGCAACAATTTGGGGCGCAGTCCGCAGGCGCAGCTTCACCAGCGCGACGGCTATGAGGCCTTGGCCGCGCTGGTTCCGCCGCAGGAGAAACGCGGCCTCGCGCTGATCGATCCGCCCTATGAGCAGCCGGACGAATATGCGCGCGTCGTTGCCGCCGTCGCTGCCGCCTACCGCCGCTGGCCGGCCGGGATTTACGCCATCTGGTATCCGATCAAAGACCGCCCCGCTTTGTGGCAATTCCATGAAGCCATGGCCTCGACCGGCATCGGCAGGCAACTGCTACTGGAATTCATTTATCGCGACGAAACCCGCGCCGACCGCCTGAACGGCAGCGGCATGATCGTCATCAATCCGCCCTGGCAATTCGACGCCGCGATGCGCGCAACCTATGCCAAATTGCACGAAACGCTGGCGACCGAAGCCAAAACAACCAAAATCAGCTGGCTAACGCCCGAAAGTAATGCGTGAAAGCTTTGACTTTGACACCCGCAATCGGGCATCTATCACCCATGACACAATCGGAAAAACACGCAGCCGCGCCCGTTGCCGGAAACGCAGGCCGCAATCTCGTCGGCCTGTCGTTCGACGAGATGCGGGCGGAATTCGACGCGCTCGGCATGGAGAAATTCCGCGCCAAGCAGGTCTGGTCGTGGATTTACTGCCGCGGCGTCACGGACTTCGCGGCGATGACCAATCTCGCCAAGCCCGCGCGCGAGAAGTTGGCGGAGCATTTCACCATCGCCCGGCCCGCCGTCACGCAGGATCAGCAGTCGGAAGACGGCACGCGCAAATGGCTGCTCAAGATGGCGGACGGTCAGGAAGTCGAAGCCGTGCATATCCCGGAGGAGGATCGCGGCGCGCTATGCGTCTCGTCGCAGGTCGGCTGCACGCTGACCTGCCGCTTCTGCCATACCGGCACGCAAAAGCTGGTGCGCAATCTTAGCGCGGCGGAAATCGTCGGCCAGGTAATGCTGGCGCGCGACATGCTGGGCGAATGGCCGTCCACCAAGGAAACCCGCATGCTGTCCAACATCGTGATGATGGGCATGGGCGAGCCGCTTTACAATTTCGACAATGTGGCGAAGGCGCTGAAAATCGTCATGGACAATGAAGGCATCGCGATTTCCAGGCGGCGCATCACGCTCTCGACCTCCGGCGTCGTGCCGGAAATCAAGCGCTGCGGCGAAGAACTCGGCGTCAATCTCGCTATCAGCCTGCATGCCGTGAATGACGAGCTGCGCGACAAGATCATCCCGCTGAACCGCAAATATCCGATCAAGGATTTGATGCAGGCTTGCCGCGACTATCCGGGCCTGTCGAACGCGAGGCGGATCACGTTCGAATATGTGATGCTGAAAGGCGTCAATGACAGCGACGCCGACGCCCGCGCCCTGGTGAAGCTCATCGGCAGCATTCCCGCCAAGATCAACCTGATCCCCTTCAACGCCTGGCCCGGCGCGCCGTTCGAATGCTCGGACGACGACCGCATCGAGAAATTCGGCGACATCGTCAATCGCGCCGGTTACGCCAGCCCCGTGCGCACGCCGCGCGGGCGCGACATCATGGCGGCTTGCGGCCAGCTTAAATCCGCCAGCCTGCGCCTCTCCGCCGCCGAGCGCGCCGCCATCGACGCGCTCATCGCCGCCAAGGACAAAGCGGAAGGGCTGGAAACCCCCGGTTTTACTGGTTAACGCTCGGATTCTTCCGCCGTGAAAATAAATACGGCATTGGGAATCCCGCCCGCGAATGATACGTTGCGCGGATATTATTCTACCTAGCAACAGGAGATCGGCATGCCGGTAAGCAAAAAATTCAGTCGCGCCAAGACGGCATTGTTATTTGTCGTTACGGTCGGCGGGGGCGCCGCGACATTTAAATACCTTTCCGATGCTACAAAGGCCCAATGGCAGGAAACGCGCCAGCGAGCCGGTATCCTCGACAAGGCAGAAAAGACGGGCGCCTTCAATACGACGGAAGAAACGCCTGTAAGTGATTGCGTGAATCGGGGCTATGCTCCCGACGCTTGCGCTGCCGCCTACGAGTCCGCGAACGACCTCGCCGCGCGCTACATTAATTCCGATATAGCGCCGCCCGTCGTGGCGGTGCAATTCAAGCTCGACGATCCGAAGATCGCATTGGCGCTGCGCGGCGGACATCTCTCGCAGCGGCCCGCCAAACCCGGCCATGCCGTGCGTCAGGATAACAAGGAAATCGATACCCGGCCCGCTCGCCCCATTATCACCGGCCTGAGCGGACAGCAAACGCCGTCTCCGTAACTTGATGAAGCAGAGCGGCGCGGCCTCCCTCCTTTCCGGAGGCGAGATTCCGCCGCTTTGCCGTCCGTCCCGCACTCCGTCACCTGAAATCCATGGCCGCCACCGTCCTGCTCAACGTCCAAAATGCCTGCATCCGCTTCGGCGATAAGGTTCTGTTCGAGGATTTGACCTTCAACATCCGCCAGGGCGATAAAATCTGTCTTGTCGGCAAGAACGGCGCGGGCAAGACCACGCTGATGAACATCATCACCGATCAATGCGAGCTTGACGGCGGCACGCGCTGGCAGCTGCAAAGCACGACCATCGGCTATCTGAAGCAGGAAGTGGCGCCGAAGCCGGGGCAGACCGTTTATGAATATATCTTCGAGGAATTCATCGGCCGGGAAGACGCCGAGCTTCACGCCTATAAGATCGAGGCAGTGATCCAGCCGCTCGACCTGCATGTCGAAGACCGCATGGACGCGCTGTCGGGCGGGCAGCTACGGCGCGCCGCTTTGGCCCGCGCGCTGGTCGAGGAGCCGGAAATCCTGCTGCTCGACGAGCCGACCAATCATCTCGATCTCGACGTCATCGAATGGCTGGAGAATTACCTGCGCTATTACAACGGCGCGCTGGTCTGCGTCAGCCACGACAAGACTTTCCTCGGCAATATCTCCGATCAGGTATTCTGGCTGGATCGCGGCAGGCTGAAAATCTGCCCGAAGGGCTTCGCCGATTTCGAGGAATGGTCGGCCATGCTGCTGGAGCAAGAAGAACGCGAGCTTCACAACCGGCAGAAAGTGCTGGACCTGGAACTGGAATGGGCCAGCCGGGGGGTGAAGGCGCGGCGCAAGCGCAATGTTCGCCGCCTCGATCTGATGAAAGAAGAGCGCAAAAAACTGAAATCGGACAAGCACGCCCTCGCCCGCATGCTGGCCAAGATCGAATTGCCGGGACTCGATACCGACGCCGCCTCGTCGCGCATCGCCGCGGAATTCTACCGAGCGGATAAATCATACACGGACGAAAGAAACGGGCGCACCAAGACCATCCTCAAGAAATTCAGCCTGCGGATTCTGCGCGGCGACCGCATCGGCATCGTCGGCAAGAACGGCGCGGGCAAGACCAGCTTCCTGAAAATGCTGGTCGGTGAGGAAAAGCCGGATATGGGATCGGTCAAACTGGCGCGTGACATCGCCTTCTCCTATTTCGACCAGAAGCGCCAAGAACTCAACCCGGATCATTCGCTGCAACGGACTTTATGCCCCGGTGGCGGCGATTACATCGAAGTCATGGGCAAGACACGTCATGTCTGCGGCTATCTGAAAGATTTCCTGTTCGATCCCAAGATGGCCGCCCATCCCGTATCGGTGCTTTCCGGCGGGCAGAAAAACCGCCTGCTGCTCGCCAAAATCCTCGCCAATCCCGGCCAGTTGCTGATCCTCGACGAACCGACCAACGATCTCGACATGGATACGCTCGACCGGCTCGAGGATATTCTGTCGCACTATACCGGCACGCTGATCGTCGTCAGCCATGACCGCGATTTTCTTGACCAGACGGTAACGAAAATCCTCGCCTTCGAGGGCGAAGGGCGCATCGACGGTTATATCGGCGGCTATCAGGATTATCTGGCGGCAAAGCGCGACGGCCTTCGCCCGAGGCAAGATTACGACGACGAGGAGGAGGCCGAAATCACCGCGCCGCCGCCGAAACCGGCAAGCGCGCCGAAACAGAAAGCTGCCGCGCCGCGTATGTCCTTCAAGCAGCAATTCGAGCTGGACAAGCTGCCGGAACGCATTCGTGCGCTAGAGGAAGAAATCGCTTACATCGAAGTGCAAATGGCCGATCCGACGCTCTATACGCGCGAGCCGGAAAGCTTCGACAAACTGTCGCGCCGCATCGGCGCGGCTAAGTTCGAACTGGAGCAGGCGGAAACGCGATGGCTGGAGCTGGAGGCGATGCGGGCGGCATCAGGCGGATAGGCTTCTGCCGACGCTATTCTTTCGCGTCGGCCTTCTTCTTGAAAGCCGCCGCGATGGTCTGCCAGGTATTCGCCTGACGCACGGGATCGACGAGGATGGGTTCCTGCTCCGCGCCCTGCGATGCGGGAACCGAGCGGCGCAAACCGACTTGATCCATGATCCTCGATAAAATATCCGGCGGCAGGGTTCCGCCTTTCACGCCGCCATGCTCGGCGATTTCCTTCGCCGCCTGATCCAGCGCGAAACTCGCCATGGATTTCATGTGCGGCTTGGCAAGGCCGAGCAGCAAAGTCTGGTCGCGCACCGCCCAGGCGATGAGCAGCTTCTGCGCCTCGTCCTTGTTGCCTCGCATGGCAGAAAGCGCCTGCCGGGCCTTGGTTTGCGCGTAGTCTTCGGTCATGATTCTTTCATACCCTTAAGCCGCCAATTCCGCAAGCTGGCGAAGATGGGAAAACAGCCCGCCACTAAAAACCGAAAACTTTTTGCAGCAGTCCCTCTTGCCACAGCAATTTCAGGCTCATGCTTAGGGATACCACGACCAGCAAAGGCTTAAGCAGGCCAGCTCCATGACGAAGCACCATGCGGGCGCCAATATTGCCGCCGATGACCATGCCAATCGCCATCACGGCGCCCTGAAGCCACGCAATTTGCCCGCCGAAGAGAAAAAACAGGCACGCGCCGACACTGCTCATGAAATTATAGATTTTGGCCCGCATGGTGGCTTCATCCAGCCTTAATCCCAGAAAACTTACCAGCCCCATGGCGAAGAAAGTTCCCGTCCCAGGGCCGAAGAATCCATTGTAAAAACCGATGAGAGGAATGAGAGTGAAGTTAGAGACGGCGAAAGATAATCGCGCCGCCCGTGGCACCTCGCCTAGTTTGGGGCTGCACAAAATCCATAAAGCGATTCCGATCAATAAGAACGGTATCAGAATTCGCAAAACGCCTTGATCCAGGAAAGAAACGCTTAAGGCTCCTACGATCGATCCGGCGAACGCCGTCAGCGCGGGAATCCAATGATCACGCAGCCGCAGCTTGCCCATGCGCCAGAAATGAATAGTCGCGCTTAATGTGCTGAAGATGCCCTGGAATTTATTGGTGGCGAGGGCGGCAACGGGAGACAGGCCGCTCGCCATCAGGCCGGGCACCGTCAATAGCCCACCGCCGCCCACCATCGCATCGATCGTGCCCGCGATTAAGGCTAGAAGAAAAAGCCCGCCGAGGCCGAAAAAGGAAATATCATCCATCTATCGGCAATATATCTTAAGCCGCCAATTCCGCAAGCTGGGTCAGTTCCCGGCGCAGGCCGCGCAAACGTCCGGCGGGATCATCCCAAGTGCGGATCAAAACCAACTTCTGGTCGGGGCGCATTTTAGCCAGACCGCTTTGCTTGTTAAGCCAGGCGATCAACTTCTCCGGATTGCCGAAGCTGTTTTGGTAGAATGAAATGACCGCGCCCTTCGGCCCGACATCGACGCGGTCGATCCCGGCCTGCTTGCAGATTTGCTTGACAGCGATGGTGTGCAGCAGGTTTTCCACTTCGTCCGGCAGCTTGCCGAAACGGTCGGCAAGCTCCGCCGCGAAGCCGTCGATCTCCGCCTGATCGACCAGCCCCGCGATCCGACGGTAAAGCCCGAGCCGGACATGCAGATCGGCGACATAGGTTTCCGGAATCAAGACCGGCACGCCGAGATGAATTTGCGGCGTCCAATCGCGCTCGACATGTTCCGCGCCGCCCGCCCGCGCCGCCGCGACGGCATCCTCCAGCATCTGCTGATAAAGTTCGATGCCGACTTCGCGGATATGGCCCGACTGCTCTTCGCCGAGCAGATTGCCGGAGCCGCGAATATCCATGTCGTGACTCGCAAGTTGGAAGCCCGCGCCCAACTGGTCGAGAGTCTGGATCACCTCCAGCCGCCGCTGTGCGGTCTGCGCCAGAATCTGCTGCGGCGCGTAGGTGAAATAGGCATAGGCGCGCTGCTTGCCGCGCCCGACGCGCCCGCGCAGCTGGTAAAGCTGCCCGAGGCCGAACATATCGGCGCGATGAATGATCAGCGTGTTGGCGTTCGGAATATCGAGGCCGGATTCGACGATATTGGTCGAAAGCAGCACATCGAACTGCCCGGCGTCGAACGCGGTCATGATATCTTCAAGCGCCGTCGGACTCATGCGTCCGTGGGCGCTGACCATCCGCGCTTCGGGCACCAGTTCGCGCAGGCCGCGCTCGACCTCCGCCATATCCTCGATGCGCGGACAGACATAGAAAATCTGCCCGCCTCGGAAATGCTCGCGCATGATCGCCTCGCGGATCACCATCGGATCGTAGGGCAGCACGAACGTATGCACCGCGAGCCTATCGACCGGCGGCGTGGCGATCAGGCTGAGCTCGCGCACGCCCGCGAGCGCCAGTTGCAGCGTGCGCGGAATCGGCGTGGCGGTGAGCGTCAGCACATGAACCTCGCTGCGCAACTGTTTCAGCTTTTCCTTCTGCTTGACACCGAAATGCTGCTCTTCGTCGATGATGAGCAGGCCGAGATTCTTGAACGCCATATCTTTCGCCAGCAGCGCGTGGGTGCCGATGACGATGTCCACATTGCCGTCGCGCGCCTCCTGCTTGGTCTGCGCGGCGTCCTTCACCGGAACGAAACGCGACAGCTGCGCGATGCGGAACGGAAATCCGGCGAAACGGCGGGTGAAATTCTGGTAATGCTGCCGCGCCAGCAGTGTCGTCGGCACCACCACCACGACCTGCAACCCCGCCTGCGCCGCCAGGAAAGCGGCGCGCAAGGCGACTTCCGTCTTTCCGAATCCGACATCGCCGCAGATAAGCCGATCCATGGGCTTTCCACTGGCAAGATCGCCCGCGACATCTTCGATGGCTTGCGATTGATCGTCGGTTTCCATATAGGGAAACCGGCTGCAGAATTCATGGAACACGCCGTCCGCCGCTTCGATACGCTCGCCCTGGCGCAATTCACGCGCGGCGGCGATTTTCAGCAGCTCGTCCGCCATGTCTTTCAGGCGTTTCTTGACCCGCGCCCGCCGATTTTGCCAGCCGACGCCGCCGAGCTTATCCAGCGACGCGCCGGAATTGTCGGAACTGTAGCGCGACAGCACTTCGAGATTTTCGACCGGCACGAACAGCTTATCGCCGCCGTCATAGATAATTTTGAGGCAATCATGCGCCGCGCCGGAAACATGCAGTGTCTCCAGCCCCTCATAGCGCCCGATGCCGTGCTCGGCATGCACCACCAGATCGCCGAGATCGAGCGCCCCAAGCTCCAGGCGGAACTGGTCGGCGGCGCGCCTTTTCCGGGGAGCGCGGATAAGCCGGTCGCCGAGCAAATCCTGCTCCGTGACCACAGCGAGATCGCCGCTGACGAAACCATGATCGAGGCCGAGAATAATTGCCCCTGCCGCATTGCCCGGCAAACGGCGCAGCGCGTCATAGCTATCGACGGCGGCCAGCATATCGACGCCCTGCTCGCGGGCCATGACCAGCAGTCTTTCGCGCGCGCCGGAACTATAGCAAGCCAGCGCCGTTCGCTTATTCTGTTTTTGCTGTCCGATAAAATAGCTATGCAGCGCCGGGAAAATGCCGTGCGCCTCCCCTCCTCCAGGCGCTGGGGCATTTCTTATCGCTCCGAAATCCATCCCCAGCTTGCCGCCGCAATCGACCGCGCGTTCGTCGCCGGGTGCGGCGGCAAAGGGCGATAGCTGCAAGCGGCAATGCACCGCCATCATTTTCTCCAGCGCGGCGGGCGCCAGATAAAGCTGCTCCGGCGGCACCGGCTTATAGACGATAGCCATCTTCGTCGCGCGTTTTTGCTTCTCGGCCTGATAGAGCGTCAAGCGCGCCTGATAGAAATCATCGATCTGGGTTTGCCGCGCCGCCAGGGACTCATCCATATGCGTGTCATAGCTGACCGCCGCGCGCGGCAGGTAATCAAACAAGGTGCCGAGCCGCTCGTAAAACAGCGGCAGCCAATGCTCCATGCCGGGAAAGGCGCGCCCTTCGGTCACGGCTTCGTAAAGCGGGTCCGCGCCCTGCACTGCGCCGAACAGAGCGCGATACTGGCTGCGGAATTTTTCCTTGGCCGCCTCACCGCCCGGTATCTCCGCCATCGGGCGCAAATCGAGCGCGGGCAATTGCCCCACCGTCATTTGCGTCAGGGGATCGAAGCTGCGGATGGTTTCGATCTCGTCGCCGAAGAAATCCACCCGCACGGCGTGATCGATGCCCGGCGGGAACAGATCGACGATGCCGCCGCGCACGGCGAATTCGCCGGCCTCGCGCACCGTTTCGGCGCGGCGATAGCCATGCCCGGCCAGGAACCCCAGCAATGCCTCCATCGCCAGCCGCCCGCCGGGACGCATCGCCAGCCCAGCATCGCGATAGGTTTCCGGCAAGGGGATTTTCTGCGCAATGGCGCTTACCGTGGTCAGCAGCAGTCTCGGCGCGGCGCTTTCATGCAATAGGTCGCTGAGAGTCGCGATCCGCCTGCCGATAATCTCATGGCTCGGCGATACGCGGTCATAGGGCAGACAGTCCCAGGCCGGGAATTCCAGCACCGTCACGTCCGGCGCGAAGAACGCCAGCTGGTCAGCCAGCGACGCCGCGCGCATATCGTCGGTGGCGATATGGATCAGCCCGGCCGCGCCCGCCTTGCGCGCCAGTTCGCCCAGCGCGCGCGCGTCATGCCCGGCGGGACAGCCGGCGAGGGTCCATTGCTTATTTTGGTTTAAGTCGATGTCGATCATAGACGCGGGAGTATCATATACTCTTGCCGCGCACAAATTCCTTCGCCTTATTTCTTTTTAATTCCTTCTTTCAGCGTATCGACGAATTTCCGGTCGTCCAATTTGCTGCGCGAACGCGCCGGAACGGCCTTGCTAAGGCTCCACAGGAATTCAAACTGACGCCGGAACGTATCGGTGATCGATTGGTTGCGGACGATAAGGACTCGCTGCGCGTCGCACATGAGCAAAGCGAACCGGTCATTATACAGAAGATAAGGAATGGTGCCGATCAATTCCGGCGGCAGCCAGCGATAGACGGAGGGTTGCGATAAAAAGAACGAATCTCCCTCCCGCAACAGAATTCTTTCCCGGAATCCGGTCTTTCTGGCGTAGGCGTCATAGCGCAGGCATTCTTCCGGATCGCGGGCCGGGAATTCGCGCTCGTCGAGATTGCACATCATGATCTCGTCATGCGGCCCGCGCATGCAGGAATAGATATCCCTGTTCAGCACGCGGATGAAATCAGGACCATGATGCCGCTGCACCTCGAAGGTTTCCTTATGCAAGGCGACGCCCATATTATCGGAAAAAACGATCCCCGCATTGCTCAACGCATTTTCGATCGCCTGCATCGTGCCGACACGCGGTGAGCCGAGCGCGCGCTCGATATTATTGATGCTGGGCAGAGAGACGCCGGATGCCTTGGCCAATTCCGATTGCCGCCATTTCAGCAGGGCGCGAGCGGCTTTAATTTGTTCGGGCGCGATCATTAGTATGGGCTCGTCATAAAATCGGCGATCATATTATGCATTATATATACTTTTTGATGTTTTGAAACTATATTATTGGCGGTAGATTGCCCGGATAGCATTTCGCCAAATTGGAAAAGGATGAAGATTATGGCCATGAGTTATGCGCGTTTCCCGATTTTTTTCCTTGTCATCGCCGGATTGCTTTGCATCTGGCCCGCGACAGGCCGGAGCGAAGACAAGCAGGCGGGCAGCGTCTATGAAAAGGTTCTGGAGCGCGGCAGCATCCGCTGCGGATATCTGGTGTGGCCGCCCTATATTACGAAAGACCCGAACACGCTTCAGCTTGGCGGGATCAATTATCTTATCATGGAAGAAATCGGCAAGACGCTCGGCCTCAAGATCGAATGGGTTGAGGAAGTCGGGGCGGGAGAAGCCATCCAGGGACTCAATACGGGCCGATACGACGTCATGTGCGCGACGCTATGGCCGGATCAGGCGCGGCTGAAATCGTCGCTGATGACGCGCCCGACATTCTATTCGACGGTCTACGCAGTCGTGCGGGCGGACGATAATCGCTTCGACGGTAAACGAGAGAACATGAACGCACCCGATGTCACCTTCACCGGCATCGAAGGAGACGTCACGAAAAGCCTGGCAATGGAAAGCTTTCCCAAGGCAAAAAATGCTCGCCATGCCGGAAAGCGCCGACGGAAGCCTGCTGCTGCAAAATATCGTATCCAAAAAGGCCGACATCGCGCTTATCGATCGCGGCATGCTGAAGACCTTCATCAAAGCCAACGGTTCTCTGCTTAAGCTGGTCGCAGGCATCGAGCCGATCGGCGGCGCTTTCGGCGAGACGCTGGTGGTGCGCAAGGGAGAAGTCGAGATGAAGCTTCTCCTGGATAACGCCATAGGGATTCTTATCGACAAGAATGCGATCGCGGAACTCGGAACCCAATTTCCCGACAACGGCTATCTCTATCCCTTGCCGTCATGGAAGGCCGCGCCGGAAAACCGCCCATAGACGCCCTAAACGATCTTATGCCGCAGGAACATCTGCATCACGCCGGTCAGCTTATTGCTTTCCGGGCGGGTTTTTCCCGTGAGCCATTCGTATAAGTCCGGGTCGGGTTCCGCGAGCAGATTTTCGTAATCGTCCAGTTCCGCCACGCCGAAATCATGGATATGCCGGTCGGCGAAGCTGCCGAGCAGCAAGTCCATTTCCTTGGTGCCGCGATGATGGCTGCGATAGCGCAGGCGCTCGCGGCGGCGGTGGAGGATTTCGGGTTGGTCATCCATGATCCATCTCTTATAATCCCCTCCCATGCGCCCTGCCATCCTTTTTCCGCTCTTCGCCCCCGTCACGTCGTTGCCGGGCGTCGGGCCACGCCTGGGCAAACTGTTGGAGAAACTGTGCGGCCCGCATATCACCGACCTGCTGTGGCACCGTCCGTTCGCGGTTATCGACCGTGCCTACCGGCCCACGATTGCCGAAGCCGAACCTGGACGCACCGCGACGCTGGCGGTCAGGATCGCCGAGCATATCGCGCCGAAAAATCCCCGCCTGCCCTACCGTATCGTCGCTTATGACACGAGCAGCGAGCAAATCACGCTGAATTTTTTCAACACGCAGGCGAAATACCTGACCGAGCAATATCCTGCCAATGTCGATCTTCTTATCAGCGGGCGCGTTGAGCTATATCGCGGCGAGAAGCAGATGAGCCACCCGGATTTCGTGGCGCCCGCAGCGGAAGCTGAGAAAATCCCGCTGGCCGAGCCGGTCTATGGTTTGACCGAAGGGCTGAACGGCAAGCAGATGCGCCGCTTCATCGCCGCCGCGCTCGAGAAGCTTCCCGCGCCGCCGGAGTGGATCGATCCGCATCTGATGGCGGCGCGGCAATGGCCGGAATGGAGCGCCGCGCTGCGCCAATTGCACAACCCCGCAAGCCCCGACGATCTGGCTCCGGCCCATCCCGCGCGGCAGCGGCTCGCCTATGACGAACTGCTGGCGAACCAGATGGCGATGATGATCTATCGCCGCAACCGGGGTCATAAGGGCCGCGCCTTCCAGGCGACCGGCAAATTCACCGCGCCGCTGCTGGCGAGCCTGTCCTTCAAGCTGACCGACGCGCAGGAACGCTGCCGCGCCGAAATTGCCGGGGCCATGAGCGGCGAAGACCCGATGCTGCGCCTGCTGCAAGGTGATGTCGGCAGCGGCAAGACTGTCGTCGCGCTGCTCGCCATGCTGCAGGCGGCGGAAGCGGGGTCGCAGGCCGCTCTGCTCGCGCCCACGGAAATATTGGCCAAGCAGCATTGTGCGAATTTGCGCGCCATGCTGCAACCCATCGGCATCGAGATCGGTCTGTTGACCGGCAAGATCAATCCGCAGGACAAGCGCGCCGTCACGGCGGCGCTTGCCGATGGAACTTTGTCACTTGTCGTCGGCACTCATGCGCTGATCCAGGACGATGTCGCGTTCCACGATCTCGGCCTCGTGGTGATCGACGAACAGCACCGTTTCGGCGTGCAGCAACGCGCGCAGCTGGCGAAAAAAGGCCGCGGCGTCGATATTCTCGCGATGACGGCAACCCCGATCCCGCGCACGCTGATGCTGACCGCCTATGGCGACATGGAAGCGTCGCTGCTCGACGAGAAGCCGCCGGGACGGCAGCCCATCGATACCCGCGCCGTCGATATCGCGCGGTTGGGCGAAGTGATCGCGGGCCTGGAGCGTCATGTCGCTTCTGGACGGCAGGCTTACTGGGTCTGCCCGCTGGTCGAGGAATCGGAATTGATCGACCTTGCCAATGTCAAAGACCGCGCCGCGCTGCTGGCGGCGCAGCTGGGCGCGAACGCTGTCGGCCTGATTCACGGCCAAATGCCGGTGCCAGAGCGCGACGCGATCATGGCGCGCTTCGCCGCCGGAGAACTCAAGGCGCTTGTCGCCACCACGGTGATCGAAGTCGGCATCGACGTGCCGAACTCTACGCTGATGGTGGTCGAACATGCCGAGCGGTTCGGCCTCGCGCAGCTGCATCAATTGCGCGGGCGCGTGGGACGCGGCGACGACCGCTCGGTTTGCCTGCTGCTCTACCAGGGGCCGCTCGGCGAAGCGGCCAAGGCTCGGCTCAAGATGATAAGGGAAACCGAGGATGGATTCCGCATCGCCGAGGAGGATTTGCGGCTGCGCGGCCCCGGCGAAATGCTAGGCACGCGCCAAAGCGGCGCGCCGGAGTACAAGCTGGCCGATCTTGCGGCGCACTATGATTTGCTGGCGGTCGCGCGCGACGACGCCCGCCTGGTTCTGGACAAAGATCCGGCCCTGCAATCGCCGCGTGGACAAGCCATGCGCATTCTGCTTTACCCTGTTCGCCTATGATCGCGCCGCCGGTCCTTTTGAAGGGCGGCTGATACCGAAGGAACACCATGCTGCTGACTTTGATGAAGGCAAACTCCACCGCGCCACGGTGGACCGAGGCCCATCTGGATTATATGGGATCGGTGGCCATCGACGCCGATTTGATCGCGGCGGCGGGCTTTTTGCTATGGGAACAGGTGGATATCTATAATATCAGCAACGGCGAGCGGTTCACGACCTACGTCGTGGAAGCCCCCGCCGGAAGCCGCACCGTCAGCATTCAGGGCGCGGCGGCGCATAAAGCCGGGCCGGGCGATCTTATCATCATCGTCGCCTATGCGCAGATGGAAGAATCCGAAGCGCGCGGATTCAAGCCAAAGGTGGTGCTGCTGGATGGAAAAAATACGCCGATTAAATGACTTCAGGCTCGGCGTTTCTTGATTCTCGCTTGCGCTTCACCCACCCCGACAGATGCTCCAGATACAGATAGATCACCGGCGTGATGTAGAGCGTCAATAGCTGCGAAACCAAAAGACCGCCGACCACGGCGATGCCAAGCGGCTGGCGCAATTCCGCGCCGGCGCCGAAGCCGACGGCGATCGGCAAAGTGCCGAACAGCGCCGCCATCGTCGTCATCATGATCGGGACGGAAACGCAGGACGCAGGCCTGATAGATCGCCTCCTCCGGCTCCACGCCCTCATGCCGCGCCTGAATGGCGAAATCCACCATCATGATTGCGTTCTTCTTGACGATGCCGATAAGCAGCACGATGCCGATGATGGGCGATGACGCTCAAATCCATTTTGAAAATATAGAGGGCCAAAAGCGCGCCGATCGCCGCCGAGGGCAATCCGGATAAGATCGTGATCGGATGGACGAAGCTCTCATACAGCATGCCGAGGATGATATAGATCACCAGTACCGCGACCAGCAGCAGGAATCCCTGCCCCCGCCGACGAGTCCTGGAACGCCTGCGCCGATCCCTGGAAATTGGTCACCAGCGTCGCGGGCACGCCAAGCTGCCGCTCGACGGCGCGCAGGCGGGTTATGGCCTCGCTCAGCGCGAAATTCTTCGCCAGATTGAACGACAACCGTCACGGCGGGCAATTGCCCTGGTGATTGACCGAAAGCGGCCCGGTCGTCTGGCTTAAGCTCGCGATGGCGTCGAGCTGCACCAGCTTGCCGCCCTCGCCGCGCACATAAAGCTGCTTGATGTCCGCGGGATTGCGCTGGCTCTCTTTCGCGACTTCGAGAATAACCTGATAGTCGTTGGTCTGGCCGTATAGCGTCGCGATCTGGGCGTTGCCGTAAGCAGCATAGAGGGTCTGGCGGATATCCTCGTAACTGATGCCGTAGCTCGCCGCCTTGTCGCTATCCACGTCGAATCACGAGTTCCAGGCTCTTAAGCTGAAGATCCGTCGTCACGTCCATGAAGCCCGGTTCCTTGAGCAGCGCCTGCTCAGCTTTGCCGCCCATTCGTACAATTCGTCGAGATCGCTGCCTTGCAGGGTATATTGATACAGGCTTTTGCTCAGCCTGCCGCCGATCTGGATATTCTGCACCGGCTGCATGAAGACGTTGAGGCCGGTCACTTCGCCGAGCTTGCCGCGCAGCCGCTGGATGATCGCCAGGGCCGGAGGCCGCTTGCCTTGCGCCGCGAGACTGAAGAAAATGCGCCCGGAATTGAATGAGCCGCGCCCGCCGCCGATGGCGAAAAAGACGTTTTCCACCGCGGGATCGGCCTTGATGATCGCCGCCGCCTGGCGCTGTTTTCCACCATCGCTTCATAGGAAACATCCTGCGCCGCCTCGGTGAAGGGCGAAAACGAAACCGGTATCCTCCAGCGGAAAAAATCCCTTGGGCATGTTTCATGAATCCGGCCATCGATCCGCCCAGCGTGAGAAAGGTGACGAACAGGGTGAGGCGGCGATGCCGCAGAACGAACTGCAAGCGTCTTTTCATAAAGCCCCAGCATCGCGTTGAAACCGCGCTCGAGCCATTTGCCGAAGCCCGATTCCTCATGCTCGCCGGTATGCGGCTTCAGCCAGCGGCTGCATAACATGGGGGTAAGCGTCAGGGAGATCAATCCCGATGCCAGAACGGCGAAGCTGATCGTCACGGCGAATTCGCGGAACAGGCGCCCGATGATGCCGCCCATGAAAAGCACCGGGATGAACACCGCCACCAGCGACAGGGTAATCGAAAGAATCGTAAAGCCGATTTCCTTCGAGCCCTTGAGCGCGGCCTCGAACGGCGTCATGCCCCGCTCTATATAGCGAACGATGTTTTCCATCATGACAATGGCGTCGTCCACCACGAAGCCGACGCATAAAGTCAGGGCCAGCAGCGAGACGTTGTTGATGCTGAATCCGAGCAACGCCATGCCGCCATAGGTCGCGATGATCGATAGCGGCACGACGATGGCCGGGATCAAGGTCGCCGAGACGCGGCGCAGGGAAAAGGAAAATCACCAGAATGACCAGCGCGAAGGTAAGCTGCAGCGTGAACTGCACGTCATCCACCGAATGCTTGATCGAGGTCCGACCGGTCGAACATCGGCGTCATTTCAATCGAAGCGGGCAATTGAGAGCGAAATACGGGAAGGAGCGCCCTCACCTTGTCGACGACGGCGATAGTGTTGGCGTCCGGCTGGCGCTGGATGGCGATGACGACCGCGTTGTGACCGTTGATGGAGCCGATCGTGCGCTGGTCCTCCACCGAATCCGATACTTTCGCCACATCCTGCAGCCGCACCGGCGCGCCGTTAGCGCCATGCGACGATCAGCGGACGAAATTCCGGCCGCATTGTCGGGCTGCCCGGCAACCCGAAGATTAAAGAGCTGCGCGCTGCCGCTGATGACGCCGACGGGCGTCACCGACGCGGCATTCGCCACCGCCTTGCTCACTTCGGACATCGCGATATCGCGCGCCGCCAGAAGCCGGGGATCGGCTTCGATCCGCACCGCGTATTTCTGCGCGCCATAGACCTGAACCTGCGCCACGCCCGGCAGCACCGAAATGCGCTGCGCCAGCATCGTGTCCGCATATTCGTTAACCTGCGAGACCGGCAGCGTATCCGACGATATGGCGATAAAAAGGATCGGCTGGTCGGCGGGATTGACCTTCTGGAACGATGGCGGCGACGGCATCTCGGTCGGCAGCCGCCGGGCGGTCGCGGCAATCGCCGTTTGCACATCAAGCGCCGCGCCGTCGATATTGCGATCAAGATCAAACTGCAGGCGTGATCTGCGTGCTGCCCAGCGTGCTGCTCGACGTGATCGAACTGACGCCGGAAATGGTGGAGAATTGCCGTTCGAGCGGCGTCGCCACGGATGCAGCCATGGTCTCCGGGCTGGCGCCGGGCAGATTGGCGCTTACCTGAATAGTCGGAAAATCGACCCGCGGCAGCGCGCTGATCGCCAGGGTCCGATATCCGGCAATGCCGCCGACGACAATAGCCAGCGTCAGCAAAAATCGTAAAAACCGGGCGGCGGATACAGAATTCAGAAATATTCATGGCGTCTGCTTATCGGTTTTCGGCGAAACGATCTCCAGTTGAGCGCCTTCGGTGACGCGCAGCAGGCCGTCGATCACGACCTGTTCGCCCTCGCTCAGCCCCTCGGTGACGATAGCGGAATTATCGGCCTGCGGCAGGGTCTTGATCATGCGCTTTGCCGCTTTGCGGGTTGCCACGTCGACAACGAAGACGAAATTATTGCCCCGATCGCCCTGCACGGCCGTCATCGGGATGACGAGAGCGTCCTTGGTGACGGCAGGTGTCAACGTGACATCGACGAACATGCCGGGCCAGAGCTTCTCGTCGGGGTTGGCGAATTTGGCCCGCGCGGCGAAAGTGCCGTTGCTCTGATCGATGGCGTTGTCGATATAATCGAGCGCGCCGGCGAGGCTGCCCTGCATTTCCGCGCGCGCGGCCTGTACCGGAACCTCCCCCGCCGCCGTGGCGGCTTTCAGCCTGTCGAAATAGCGTTGGGGAACCGCGAACTGCACCCGCACCGGATCGATTTTATTGATCGTGACGATGGGCTGCGTGTCGTTGGCCTTGACGTTATTGCCCGCGGTCACCGTGATCATGCCTGCCCGGCCGGTAATGGGAGCCTTGATCACCATATAGCTGAGCTGCACATCGAGACTGTCGAGCGCCGCTTTGGTCGCGACCACGTTGGCGGCCTGCGCGTCATAGGCGGTTTTATCCATGTCGCTTTTTTCTTTGGTGACATATCCTTGATTCACGAGCTGCTGAGAACGCTCGTATTGCGACTTGGCGTTCTTGAGCTGCACCTGATCGCGTTCGAGATTGGCCGCCAGCTGGGCGCGCTGAGCCAGGAGCGAGCGCGCGTCGAGTTCAAGCAGCACGTCCCCCTCATGCACCAGATCGCCATCGCGGAAACGCACATTGACAATCTGCGAGTCGGTCCGCGATTTGATCGAGACCGTCTCGTAAGCATAAACCGCGCCCACCAGCTTGATGTCCTGCGGCACGTCGCGGCGGACGACCGATGCAACGGTAACCCGAACCGGCGGCGGAGGGGCTGCCACGGCGCTTTTTCCTGTCTCGGCATAATACTGCCAACCCCACCAACCGCCACCTCCCATGAGGATCAGCAACGCGAGGACAATCCACGAACGGTGGGATTTCTTTTTATGGGACTTAGGCATCTTTCTTCCGTTCCGCCGTACAAGAACGGCATATATTGCTGTTCAGCTTATTGAGCAGCGTCAAAAGTGTAGCATGCTCCCGCCGCGTGAAACCATGAAGCGAATCGCGCCTCAATTCCAGCGCCAATTCCTGCATCTGCCGCACGACCCCGCCAACCTGCGCCGTGAGATAGAGCCGGTGCATTCTGCGGTCGCGCTTGTCGGGCTTGCGCACCACCCACCCGGTTTTCTGCAGGCGGTCGATCAAACGCGTCAGCGTAATCGGCTGAACGTCAAGCATTTCGGCAAGCTCTTTCTGATTGACGCCGGGATTGCGGCGCAGATTGCCCAGCACCTGCCATTGGGCGCGCGTCAGGCCGATATCCCTGGCGCGGCAATCGAAATCGCGGCGTATGGCGCGGCCCGCTTCGACGATAAGCAAGGCTTCATTGGTCTGGTCGTCACTGGTCAGCCATTCCGGCATGAACTTCCTCCATGCATTCGTATGCCAGTATATTATAAGCTAGCTTACTATATAGTCAATAGACGAAAAAGCCTGGACATGAAAAAGCCCGGCGCTTTTTTAATAGCTGCCGGGCAATCTTCCCCCGCTCGACCGAGAAACGCGGATTATTTCATGTCATGCTTGAGATAGGCGGCGGTTGAACTTGGCCCCTGGCAAACTACGCCGACGCTGCGCGGCGGCCGCCTTCGTAATGCGCCAAGCAGCGCGTTGTCGGCGGCAACGCTGGCCATAAGCTGCCTTCTCAATAACTCATCGAGTTCTTCGCTACGGTTCGCCATCGCTGCCCTCCTGCTACCTCGCATAAATTGTGCGATAGCGAAATCATACCGCAGCGCCGTAAAGGGAGGTTAAAGATTACCGATCATTTTAGCTAAATTTGAGCGATTAAAACACCATCAACCAATTGATAATGCTATCAAAATTACAAGCCGCTTACAAAATGGTGCCTAATTGATTCAAATTCGCGAAGGTTTATACTCGCGGCTGCAACCAACCAAAAGGAACCCGTCATGTACAAGCTGTTTTATTCTCCCGGAGCCTGTTCGATGGCGGTGCATGTCGCGCTGAACGAATGCGGCGCTAAATTCGATGTGGTGGACGTCAGCCAGCCGGGCATGAAAGATCCCGGCTCGGAATTCCTGAAAGCCAACCCCAACGGCGCGGTGCCGACGCTGATGGATGACGGGCTGCCGATCCGCGAGGGCGGCGCAATTTTGACCTATCTGTGCGACAAGGAAAAATCGCCGCTGCTGCCCCGCATCAGGGCCGGAGCGCGCCACAGCCCTGTCATGGCTGATGTGGTGCAACGCCACGCTGCATCCCGCTTACGGCAAAGTGTTCTGGACGATGAAGAAGCTGAAAGACCAGCCGGCCTTGCAGCAACAGCTTTTCCCCATGTTCATCGCCGGGATTCAGGAGATGTGGGACGAGGCCGAAGCCCGTCTCGCCCAGTCGCCGTTTCTTGCGGGGGCCGCAAATCACCATCGGCGATATCCTGCTGACCGTGATCGCCAACTGGAATGGCTACCTGCCGCAGCGGTCAATTACGGGCCGAACACGAAACGCCTGCTGCAACAAGTCAGCGCCCGCCCCGCCTATCAGAAAGCACTAGCGGCGGAAGGCGTGGAATATAAGGCGGCGGCGTGATGAGCGCCTTTACCAGGGCGTCGGCGTCAGGCCCGCGCGTCAGGCTGTGCCTAAGCGTCATGCGGCGATCGCTGTATTCGGCGCGCTGAAAGAAATTCTCGATCTCGGCGCCGCTGCGGAGATGCCATGTCGCGTCCGGATGATGCGGCAATGATGGCGGTTTCGCCATTCGAGTTGGCGTGAAACAGCACTTGCGCGACCGGCCCTCCCGCAAGAATGGCGGAATCCATGCCGGTTTTGGAATCCTCGATTTTCAGACACTCATCTTGCCTGAGCGGCTGCCCGACCATTCCCCTGCTGCATAATTCTTCTGCGCCAAATGCCAGGGATCGGCGCACGTCGCGGATTTCGGATTCCGCCCGCGCTCCTTTACGGTCGTCGCGCCGATGACGAACTCGAAAAGATCCGCCACATTCGCCCGCTCGAGGCCGGCATTGACCAAGCTGTCTTCGGTATTGGATACGGCGACGATGGAAATCCCGGCAATCTTGGCCATTTTATAGCCGAACCATATGCCGTCCTTGGCCGGAACTTCATATTTCTCGACCATGGCCGCATATTCCGCCAAGCCCTGCGCGGCGAACTCATCCTTGCTTATTCTTTTGCCGAAACCGGGATTTTCCTGCGCCAAAAGCGCATAGCTGCCGCCATAGCCCCTGCCCGAATGCCGCATCCAATCCGCGTCGGTGATCGGCCTTCGCGCCCAAGGGCACGGCGACGATATTCATCGCGTCGCGATGCTTGAAATCGCCGTCCAGCACCACGCCGTCGATGTCGCTCAGAATCGCGCGCGGCGTCCAGATTTGCTCTTTATTCATCTGCGTAATGAAATGAGGAAGGCTGGACAAAATATTTCGCATTTCTATTCTTCCTATAAGGTCACGGGCTATATGAGCGATATAGCGCGCCCGTGTCCTGCATCGCAAGCAGACTCAATACTTTCAATCATGGTTAATCATCATATTCCTTACCACCTGCTTCTCATGAAAGTAATAAAGCCCGTCTCTATGATAAAATGCCGGTATGACTGATACAGACAACGAAATACCCCCGAAGGTGATGGACATCTATCTTTCGGCCGAAGATTATTACGCCCAGGGACGCCAGGCGATCAAAGACCGCGATTATCGTTTGCTGGCCACGACGCTTCATGATTACCGCATGCGAGTTGAAGAAAACCGTGCCCATCCGAGAATCAAGCAAATACGGCAACTGTTCAAATTGGCGAAAGCGCTGCTGCGCGCGCCGCAAGAACTCAAAGGGGCCCGTGGCCCGGACATCGTCCAGGAAGCGCTGCACGCCCTTCAAACCGCGCATGACGTTGGACGGACGCCCCATGATGGCGGCTTCGCGGCGGCGGCGCGCGATTTTCTATATCTCCGCTCTTTCCGGGAAAAAGTGGCGCGAACCCTTGTCCGGCATGCCGAAGAGCATCCCAATAAGGATAACCGGTTTACTTTATTCATATGGGCGGAGCATTCCGTCAAACCCGGCTCTCGGGAGTACGGAAAGAGCCTGGAAGGGCTATTGAAATATATGCCGTCCCATCATCATCTGGATGGATCGATGCTTACGCGGGCGGAGCCTTTTATGGCCAGCACGGCATGTCCGCAGGCCTTAAAAGACAACATGCTCGCAAGGCTTCGCGACTGCGAAATTTCGTATCCCCCTTATCGCGAGCATGTCGAGAGAGTCATCGCCGCCGCTTCGCAGCCTCCCGCGAGAAGTTTTCTGTCCCGTAAGCGCCCGAAGCCCAGCCCTTAAATCACCCCCGCCACCGCAGCACCGGCTGCCTTGCCGCCCGGGTTTCGTCGAGGCGGCGGCGCGGGGTGTGGCGCGGCGACTGTTTGAATATATCCGCTTCGCCGCGCTTGGCCGCCTCGGCCAGATCGCGCAAAGCGGCGATGAATTCGTCCAATGTTTCCTTGCTTTCAGTTTCGGTCGGCTCGATCAGCAGCGCGCCATGCACGACCAGCGGAAAATACATCGTCATCGGATGGAATCCGCGGTCGATCAGCGCCTTGGCGAAATCGAGCGTCGTTACGCCGGTTCCTTCCAGGAACTTATCGTCGAATAAGGCTTCATGCATGCATGGCCCGGCGAAGGGCGCGCTCATGACGTCTTTCAGCGACGCCAGGATATAATTCGCGCTCAACACTGCGTCGCTCGCCACCTGATGCAGCCCGTCCGCGCCGTGCGACAGCATATAGGTCAACGCGCGAACGAACATGCCCATCTGGCCGTGGAAGCTTTTGATTCTGCCGAACGGCGCGCCTTCGGCGTCTTTCGCATGTTCGATCAGCCGCAATTTGTCGCCTTCCCGTACGATGCGGGGCAGCGGCGCATAAGGCGCAAGGCTTTCGGCGAACACCACCGGGCCCGATCCGGGGCCGCCGCCGCCATGCGGCGTCGAAAACGTCTTATGCAGATTGATATGCATCACGTCGATGCCGAGATCGGCGGGACGCACGCGTCCGACAATGGCGTTGAAATTCGCGCCGTCGCAGTAGAAATAGCCGCCTGCCTTGTGAATATCGGCGGCGATGGCGATGATATCGCGCTCGAACAGCCCGCAGGTGTTGGGATTGGTCAGCATGATCCCGGCGACATCCGGGCCGAGCTTGGCCTCGAACGCCTTGAGATCGACGCGCCCGTCAAGCGCGGGAATCGGATCGACCGTGAAGCCGAGCGAGGCCGCCGTCGCCGGATTGGTGCCATGCGCCGATTCCGGCACCAGCACGCGCCGCCGGTGGCCCTCGCCGCGCGCTTCCAGCGCCATCTTGATCGCCGCCATGCCGCAAAATTCGCCATGCGCGCCCGCGCCCGGCGACATCGCGACGGCATGCATGCCGGTGAGCTTGAGCAGCCAATCGGCCAATTCGTCGATCAGCGCCAGCGCGCCCTGCACGGTTTCGATAGGCTGCATCGGGTGCAGGTCGGCGAAGCCGGGCAGCCGCGCCATCTTCTCGTTCAGGCGCGGGTTATGCTTCATCGTGCAGGAACCGAGCGGGTAGAAGGTGCTGTCGATGCCGAAATTCTTCTGGCTCAGGCGGGTGAAGTGCCGCACCACTTGCGGCTCCGACAATCCGGGCAGACCTATTGCCGAACGCCGCAAACCACCGAGCCGGTCATGCTTGAGACCGGCGGGCGGGAAATCGACCCCGGTGCGGCCCTCTTGCCCTTGCTCGAAGATCAACGGCTCTTCGAGCATCAAGGCGCGGTTCTCGGATGGCGCTACGCTGGCTGGGGAGGAAGGGCGGCCCTGACGATTCAGCATCCGCATACCTCGCGCAAATTCTTTACGAAGACATCTGTATCTTTGTCCGTATTGAGTTCCGTTGCCGCAACCAAAAGCAGGTTTTCGAGTTTCTTCTGGCCGGTATAAAACCGCGAAACCGGCACGCCCGCCAGAATCGGCAGCTTCGCCAGCTTCTCCACCACTTCCGCCGCGGGCTTCGGCAAGGCAATGGTGAACTCATTGAAAAAGCTGTCATTCAAAAGCTTGCAGCCCGGCACATCGGCGATCTTATCCGCCAATTGCATAGCCTTCGCATGATTGAGCGCGGCCAGTCGCCGCAGTCCTTCTTCGCCCAGCAGGCTTACATGAATGGTGAAAGCCAGCGCGCAAAGCCCCGAATTCGTGCAGATATTACTCGTGGCCTTCTCGCGCCTGATATGCTGCTCGCGGGTGGAGAGCGTCAGCACGAAACCGCGCTTGCCTTCGGCATCCACCGTCTGGCCGCACAGGCGGCCAGGCATCTGCCGCACGAACTTGTCCCGGCATGCGAACAACCCCAGATAAGGCCCGCCGAAATTCAGCGCATTGCCGAGCGACTGCCCCTCCGCCACGACGATATCCGCGCCCATCTCGCCGGGAGACATCAGCAGGCCGAGCGCCACGACCTCCTTGACCGAAACGATCAGCAGCGCGCCCTTGGCGTGGACGGCTTCGGCCAGCGCCCGGTAATCGCGCACATGGCCGAAGAAATCCGGATAGCCGACGACGACGCAGGCCGTCTCGCCGTCGATCACCGAAGCTAAATCCTCATGCCCGTCCGGCGCGGGCGGCGCGGCCAGCGCGGTAAATCCGGTCAGGCGCGCCATCGTCCGCGTCACGTCGATATCATGCGGGTGGAGATTGCCCGACATCACCGCGCGCGACCGCCCGGTGATCCTGGCGGCCATCATCACGGCTTCGGCGCAGGCGGTCGAGCCGTCATACATCGAGGCGTTGGCGACATCCATCCCGGTCAGCATCGCCACCTGGGTCTGGAACTCGAACAGGGCCTGCAGCGTGCCCTGGCTGACCTCGGGCTGATAGGGCGTATAGGAAGTCAGGAACTCGCCGCGCAGCAGCAACTGATCGACCGAAGCCGGAATATGGTGCCGGTAGGCGCCCGCGCCGAGAAAACTGGGGCATGATCCCGCCGCGACATTTTGCGTCGCCAGCGCCGCGACATGCCGCTCGACCTCGATTTCGCCCTGATGCGGCGGAAGGCCGGCAATCGGGCCGTTCAGCCATGCCTTCTTCGGCACGTCGGCGAACAGTTCATCGACCGATGCGACGCCAATAGCCTCGCACATGGCGGAACGGTCTGCGGGGGTTAAAGGGAGATAGCGCATGAATTTTTAACCCGGTCTGCTGTCGGGCGGCCTGATGGGCCCGATGTTCAAAATCTTCTCGATCGCACTCGGGCGATATGGGGGATCGGCCCTATCGTAACCGGGCTTACGCATATCCAATACCACCTTAGCCAGTTTCTCGAAATCCTCGGGGCCATTATAGATTTGTGCCGCGACCCGTGTCCACAGGCGGCCTTGCGCCGCAAAAGGAACATAGGCGACGATGGAATGCTTGCGCGCCAGATGCTGCTGCAAGGCGTAGCATCCGTCATCATCGGCCTTATAGGGCAAATCCTCCGGCAGCGGCACGAGAATCATGCTGCCGATCATCTCATCTGGCACTTTGCCGCGCACGCCCCAGGCTTCGGCAAGAATGTCCCGTCCCTGGCGGATCAGCGCATGATTATGCCGAAGGACATTGTCTTCGCCCAATCTATCCATAAATCCGAAAGCGGCTGGAATCGACAGGAAGTTGGAATCGTCACGCGTGCCGGTGAACTGAAAATTATTCGGAAAAGGATATTTCGAATCCCATGACAGAATCGAAGGCTGCAAAGCCGCCTGCCGGTCCGGCGCGGCCCACAGAAAAGCGCAGCCGCGTGGCGCGAAATGCCATTTATGCAGGCTGGCGACATACCAATCCGCGCCGGTTTCCTTGATGCTGAAGGGAATATTGCCGGGCACATGCGCGGCATCCACCAGAACCTGAACGCCGCGCTCATGGCAAAGCTTGGTCATCGCCGCGATGGGCATGACCAGGGCCGTGCCGGACGTGATGTGATCGAGAATAGCCAGCTTCGTGCGCGGCGTGATGGCGGCGCGCACGGCATCCAGCGCCTGTTCGGGGCTGGGAGAAAAAGGATCAATTGCAGCCAACGTAACCTTCGCGCCATGGGATTTGGCGATATGCTCCGCCGTCATCGTGATGGAGCCATAACCCGTGGATGTCGTCAGGATTTCATCGCCGGGAGCAAAGGCCTGCGCGCGGAGAATGGCATTGATGCCCTCGGTTACGTTGCCGATCAGCGCCACTTCCTGCCCCGCGACGCCGAAACGTTCCGCGACCAGCGCGGCGACTTTCTGCCATGCGGGCCGCTGCGTATCCAAGGCATAGGGTACGGGAGACTCTTCGACAGCTCTTCGCACCGCCTCCCGCGTATCGAGAACTTCGCGCGGCGTCACGCCCGTCGCGCCATGATTGAGATAAGTCACGCCCGGCTCGAAGGAGAAAAACTCTTTGGCGGAGGGGACAAGCATATTATTTTTTCACCAACTCCGCATACGCTTTCTCGTCCATCAGCCCTTGCGCCTGCGCCGCATCGGCGGGCTTCAGCTTGAAGAACCAGCCCGCGCTCAATGGCGCGGCATTGACGAGCGACGGATCGGCGGCCAGCGCGTCATTGACCGCGACGACTTCGCCGTCAATAGGCGCATAGACCTCGCTCGCGGCCTTGACGGATTCGACGACGGCAAGCTGCTCGCCCTGTTTCGCCTTGCTCCCGATGGCGGGCAATTCGACGAACACGACATCGCCGAGGGAGTTTTGCGCGAATTCGCTGATGCCGCAGACGGCAACATCGCCCTCGATCCTGACCCATTCATGCTCTTTGGTGTAATATTCCTGGCTCATGATGTTTTCCTCACATAGCGATGCGGCACGAACGGCATTTTGACGATGCGCGCTGGAATTTTCCGCCCGCGCAGCGGAACAACGACCTGATTTCCGGCGACGGCGGAAGCGGTTTCAATATAGGCCATGGCGATGGCGGCGTCGAGCGACGGCGCGAAGCTTCCGCTGCTCACCTGCCCGATCACTTGGCCGCTCTCGTTTTCGACGGGCGTATGCTCGCGGGCGATGGCTTTGCCCTCCAGCATCAGCCCGACGCGGCGGCGCGGCGCACCCGATTGCATTTCATTCATGATCCTGTGCGCGCCGGGGAAATCCTGCGCGGCGCGGCGCGGCTGGCCGATGACCCAGTTCAGCGCGGCCTCGACCGGAGAAATCGTCTCGTCGAGCTCATGCCCATACAGGCATAGGCCCGCTTCCAGCCGCAGCGTATCGCGCGCGCCAAGCCCGGCAGGCGCAACCTCTTCCTCCGCCAGCAATTTCCGCCAGAAATCCGCAGCCGCCCGCGCGGCTATCGAAATCTCGAAGCCGTCCTCGCCGGTATAGCCGCTGCGGGTGATGAAAATCTTTCCGAAGCGGGGAATTTCATATTCGCCCGCATTCATGAAAGCGAGCCGCGCCGCGCCTGAGCAAAACCGCTCCATCACCGAAACCGCACCCGGCCCTTGCAGCGCGATCAGCGCCTGCGTGGGATGCAGGCTTATGCTTTCGGCGGCGGGCAGCCTGGCGCGCAAATGAGCGAGATCGACATGCTTGCGCGACGCGTTGACCACCAGAAACCAGTTCTCGCCCGCGCTATCCAGCCGGGTAATCATAAGGTCATCGATGACGCCGCCTTGCGTATTGAGCAGCAGCGAATAGAGCGTCTGCATCGGCGCGAGCGCGGCAAGATCGCCGGGCACCAATTTCGCCAGATCGGCCAAGGGGCAGCGCAGCGCAATCTGCCCCATATGGGAAACGTCGAACAGCCCGGCTTTGGCGCGCGTATGCAGATGCTCCTTGATGATGCCGGACGGGTATTGCACCGGCATATCATAGCCCGCGAACGGCACCATCTTGGCCCCCGCCTCCACATGCGCGGCATAAAGAGACGTGCGCTGCAGGAGATCGGTCATAGGGGCTACCGGCGTTTATTCAGTTTCGGCGGCGTCATGCCTTGCGACGGCGCGGCGGCGGGTTCGCCGCGATTGAAGGCCAGCTGCTCCGGCGTCAGCTGGAAGCCGACCAGAACCCGCCAGCCCTTGCCGTCGTCGGCATTGGGAATCGTGACATGCAGTTTTTCGGTGCTGTCGGCGCGTCTGTCGTCGCCGGAGAATTTGAAGACCACCGCCACATTCTGTTTTCTCACGGGAATATCCGCAGGCGTGACCAGCGCGACGAAATACGGGAATTCGACCCGGTCCACGCCCAGTTTCGGCCCGCGCTCGGCCAGCATTTTCGCGTCAAGAACGACATCGATGCCGCCCCCGTCGCTGAATTTGCAATCGCCGTCGACGCGGTCGATTTTCGCGGCGGCGACCAGCTCGCTCCGGCGCGGCTCCTCGCGGCCGAAATCGGCGATTTGCGCCAGATCGCGCACCGCCGCTATCTGCGGGCACTGGCGATCAGGCTTGGCGGAATCGTCGCTCGCGCAGGCGGCCAGCAATAGAAGCGGAAGAATGCCGAGTTTATTTATCTTCATGTTCCAGACACCATAGCATAATGGCCTTTTGCACATGCAGGCGGTTTTCCGCCTCATCCCAAACGGCGGATTGCGCGCTATCGATCACTTCATCCGTGACTTCCTCGCCGCGATGAGCGGGCAGGCAATGCAGGAAAATAGCGTGCGGCGGCGCAAGCTGCATCAGCGAGGCATTGACCCGGTAAGGCTCCAGCAGCGCATGGCGATGCGCGGCGTCGGTATTGTGCATGGAGACCCAGGTGTCGGTCACGACGGCGTCGGCCTCCGCGACCGCCTGCCGCGCGTCCTCGCCGACGGAAATTCTCGCGCCTTTCGCCTGCGCCAGCGTAATGCGTTCGCGCGAAGGGCCAAGCTCGGCGGGACAGGCGATGCGCAACTGAAAACCGAACGCGGCGCTGGCCTGGATGAGGCTGTTCAGCACGTTATTCTCGCCGTCCCCAACCCAGGCGATGGTGCGCCCCTTGGCGGGGCCGACGCGCTCTTCCACGGTCATGATGTCGGCCATCACCTGGCACGGATGCGTGGCGTTGGTCAGGCCGTTGATGACCGGTATCGTCGCTCCGGCCGCCAGTTCGTCCAGCTTATGCGGATCGCCGGTGCGGATCATCATCATATCGACGAAGCGCGACATGACCCGCGCCGTATCGCCGATCGTTTCGCCGCGCCCCAGCTGCATTTCCGCGCCGGTCAGCACCACGGCCTCGCCGCCGAGCTGGCGGATGCCGACCTCGAAAGACACGCGGGTGCGGGTCGAGGGCTTTTCGAAAATCAGCGCGATGGTCTGGCCGTTCAGGCCGCGGAAATCTTCCGGATTGGCTTTGATTTGCCTGGCCTGATCCAGGATTTGCCGCAGGGCATTCGGTTCGATCTGATCGAGGTCGAGAAAATGTCTTATCATCAACGTTATGCCTGTCCCTGAATTGCCGCGGCGACATCGTGCAAGATAGAAACGGCATCGTCAATCTGTGTCTCGGTCACGGTCAAGGCAGGCAGCAGACGGAAGACATTTTCGTTGGCGGTCATGACCAGAAGTTTCCGCTCGCGAGCGGTTTTCCGGACTTTTTCTTCCGGCACCGCGCAGCGCAGCCCCTGCATCATGCCCATGCCGCGGCGCTCGGCATAGATTTGCGGATGGCGCGCCACGAGATCGTTCAGCTTCGCCTCCAGATACCAACCCTTGCGCGCGACTTCATCCAGAAAGCCGGGCGCGGCCAGAAGATCGAGCACCTTATCCACCACCGCCATGGCCAGAGGATTGCCGCCATAGGTGCTGCCATGCACGCCGTAGGTCATGCCCTGCGCCGCCTTGGCGCTCGCCAGGCATGCGCTGACCGGAAAGCCGTTGCCGATGGATTTGGCGATGCACATCACATCGGGAACGATGCCCGCCCATTCATGGGCGAACAGCTTTCCCGTGCGCCCCATGCCGCATTGGATTTCATCGAAATAAAGCAGCAGCCCATGCCGGTCACATAACGCCCGCAAGCCGCGCAGAAATTCCGGCGACGACGCGCGAATACCGCCATCGCCCTGTATGGGCTCGATGACGACGGCGGCAGTCTGCGGCCCTATCGCGGCTTCGACCGCCGCCAGATCGCCAAGCTCGACCTGATCGAACCCGTCGGTAGGCGGCCCGAAGCCCTTGACCAGCTTCTCGGCCTTGGCAGCGGAAATGGCGGCCAGCGTGCGCCCGTGGAAGCAATTCTTGAAAGTGATAACGCGATAGCGTTCCGGCTTGCCGATGGCGCTGAAATATTTGCGGATGATCTTGATACCGAGTTCCCACGCCTCGACGCCGGAATTCTGGAAAAAGGCCGTATCGGCAAAGGTCAGATCGACAAGGCGCTTCGCCACTTTTTCCTGGAGGTGCGATTTGTAATAATTGGACGCGATCCAGAGTTTTTTCGCCTGGACATGAAGCGCCTCGACCAGAACCGGGTTGGCATGGCCGAAAGCCGTGACCGCGATCGCGCCGCCGAAATCGAGATAACGCTCGCCTTGATCGTCGAACAGATAACAGCCCTCGCCGCGCTCGAAATACACGTCGGCGGGCTGATAGACCGGCATGAGCGCGGGCATATCTTCGGGCTTGATCGGCGGATAATCGGCCATCACGGATGCCTCTAAGATTTCAGTTTATATCCCGTGCGAAACATCGCATAGGCGACGACCAGCAGCACGAGATCGGTCAGCAGCACCACGACGACACCGGTATGCAGATTGCTGTCGCCCGCGCCGACAAAACCATAGCGGAAACCGTCGATCATGTAAAAAATCGGGTTGGCGTGGCATAAAAATTGCCATTGCTCCGGCAACTGGCGCGCCGAAAAGAACGTGCCCGACAGGAAAGTCAGCGGCATGACGATGAAATTCTGCACCATGGCCATCTGATCGAATTTATCCGACCAGATTCCGCCGATGATGCCGACCAGCGCGAGCATCGCGCCGCCGAATACCGCATGGAACATGACGTAAAACCAATCATGGATCGGCATGTGAATGAGCAGCATCAGCGTCACCGCGCTGGCGACGCCCACGACCAGGCCGCGCGCGATGCCGCCGACGGTAAAACCGGTGATCAGTTCTCCGGCGGACAAGGGCGGCATGAGAAGATCGACGATGCTGCCCTGCACCTTGGCGATCACCAGCGAGCTCGACGTGTTGGCGAAAGCGTTCTGGGCAATGGTCATCATGATGAGGCCGGGCGCGATGAATTGCAGAAAGCCGACGCCCTCGACGCCGCTGGGATGATCGCCCATCGCCACGGAGAAGACCAGATAATACAGCAACGCCGTGACCACGGGCGCCGAGATCGTCTGGGCGTGGACTTTCATGAACCGCCCGATTTCCTTCGCGGTCAGCGTATAAAGTCCCTGCCAGTTGACGATGCCGAACGTACGCACATACCCCTCCACGACTACCTGAAGATCAATCTTATTCCCATAAACGCGACAGCACCCAGCATAATCGCTCTCAGTTTCCGGTCGCCCAATTTAATGGCATATTTCGCGCCGAATGTCGCGCCGAGAAATTGGCCGCCGAGGCTGCATGCCAGATAAGCAGGATCGAAGAATCCATGCATGATATAAACGATCGCCGCGCCCGCGCAGAGGAAAAAACAGGGGATTTTATCGGTGCCTTTATATTCCAGGATCGTCAGCCCGAAGAGGCCAAGATATACGTAAGCGACGAAAATTCCCGATCCCGCCGCGAAAAATCCAGCCCATATGGCGATAAGAAAATACACGCCATAGCCGAAATACCGCCGGCTTGGCGCGGGCGTGAAGCTTTCGATGCCCATATTCTTATTAAGAAATAAAAACGGCAGGATTAGCAGGATCAAGAAACCGGAGATTTGATTGAGCAGAACCGGATCGGCTTTCACCAGAATATTGGCGCCGATCATCGACCCGGCGAAAGCGAGCGCCGCCATGGGCCAGACCAGCTTCCAGACGATCTTTTGGGCTTTTTGGAATTGAATGAGTCCGCCGAGACTCCATCCGAGGCCGCCCGTCATATGCGTCGCCACGGCCAATTGCGGCGGCATCCCGGCAAGGATCATGGCCGATATGGAAATCAGCGCATTGGTGCCGCTTATGATATTGCCGATAAAGCCGCCGGTAAAACCGATGGCCAATATAAGCAGCAGAAATGACGGATGCTCCATGCCGGTTATTGCCCGGCCAGCCACTCGATCTTGTGATCCCTGAGCGCGATGGCGTTGGTCAGCGCGGCGACGACGTGGCCGTCATAGGCGCGGCCCGCGCTCTGCTGCAAGGCTTCGATCGCGACGCGGATCGACATGCTGGGACGATGCGCGCGGGCGCTGACCAGCGCCACGAAGGCGTTGGCGACGGTGACGATGCGCGCGGTGATCAGGATGGCGTCGCCCTTCAGGCCGCTCGGTATCCCGCTGCCGTCATAGCGCTCCATCACCTGCCGCAGCGTGGGAACGACCGGCTGGGAAAAGCCGATCAGCGCGAGAATGTCGGAGGACGTCAAAAGACTTTCCCGCACCTGCTTCAATTCGTCGGGCGACAAAGCCGTGGTCTTGGTGAGGATGGCGCGGGGCACGAGAACTTTGCCGAAATTCATCAGCAGCCCGGCGATTTCCGCCGTTTCGACCTGCACGGCATCGAGCTGCAATTGCTCCGCGACCGCTCGCGCGATCTGGCCGACGCGCACCGAATGGCCGGCGGCGAAAGGATCGCGGCGGTCGACGACCGCCACCAGCGTATCGATGACCTGACGGAACATGCGCTCGCGGGCCTCGCGCTCCACCAGCAGGCTGGTGACATCTTCCTCGCTGATCATCGTCGCATTGATCATGTTGGAGATCGACGGCATCGGCACGGCATGCAGCTTGATGAAGCGGGTCTGTCCGTCTTCCTTGACTTTGCTGATGGTATCGATCGGCTCCCCGGTTTGCCGCACATGCTGAAGCAGCGGGAGAATCCGAAGCACATCGGATTCCGGGAAGGTTTTCTCGAACGGCCGCCCGACAATGTCTCCGGCGGGAAGGGCGACGCTTTTAGCGGCATGGCTGTTGATGAACCACAGCCGGTCTTCCCCGTCGATAATCAGCGTCTTGCCCGGCCTGTGATCGGCAATCAGCCGCATGAGGTCCTGGTGATAATGCTGCCGGTTCTGCAGCCCGGCGATCTGATTATGGAAGCTCGCTTCCGAGCTGTAATACACATAGCGCACCGCGACGATCGCGGCGGTCAGGCCGAAGACAAAAATCGGCGCCACGACAAGGAAAAGCCGCTGCATAAGCTGGCCGTCTTCTATGTCGCTTTTCTGGGACGCCCAATTGAACAGATCGACGATTTCGAGTCCGCTCAAGACCAGAAAAAGCGGGCAGGCCAGGAACAACAGCCACCATACCAGCGGAGGTTTGGCGGAAACCGTTTTGGTTGCTAGAAGTCCGGTTGGCATGGGCAACTTTAAGGTGAGACGGGAAATCCACCGTTCTTGATACAGAAAGATTATTGACGGTTCTTTAACAAACCCTGCACGGATTCCACGACGGTTGCAACCGGCAGGCTATCCATGAGATTGGGGGCCGCGGCGCCGGGATGAGGCAGGCGGGCGAGCAATTCCGCCGTGCTTTCCGGGGTACGAAGCGCAATCCCTCCCCAGGGGCCATAAATCTTCTCATAGCCGGGACCGAACAAGCCGAGGGTCGGCACCCCCATCGCCGCGGCAAGATGCATAAGCCCGGAATCGTTGCCGATGAAGACCTTGGCCCGCTGGAGGCATGCGGCGGCGAGAGATAGCGACCCGCCGATGATCTCAATGCGCTGGCTCGCGGGAATTGCGTTCAGGACGGGCAAGATCGCGTCCCGTTCATGCGCGGCGGCCAGCACCATGACCCGATTGCCCGCCAGCGCCGGATCGCCCAGCAGCGTCGCGACCAGAGCGGCGAATTTCTCCGCCGGCCATTGCTTGGGATACCAGTTCGCCGCCGGGCCGAGCGCGATGATCGGCGCGCCGGAACCGACCAGATCAGCCGCCTGCCGGTCGACGGCGGCGCTGACCCATATTTTCGGGGCGGGCGGCGGAGCCAGCGCCATGACGGCAGCGTTTTCCAGCACCTTGTGCGTATTCTCGTCGCCGCCGCGGTGAAGATATAGCTTGCCGTGCCGCAACAGGCGGCTCACCAGGCTGTTGCGCAGATCGACGATAATATCCCAGTGGAACGGCGCGCAGCGCCGCCACAAATGCCACCAGTGCCGGTTCCAGCTTTGCTTGGGCATCGGGATGATCTGCTCCAGCCCCGGCAGACCCTCGAACAAATCCACGCATAGCGGGCCGCAGGCCACGGTGAATTCCGCGCTTGGATACGTATCGGCCAGATGCCTCAGCAATCCCGTGGACAGGATCGCGTCGCCGATGCGGTTGGCTGAGATGAAAAGGATTTTCATGAGAGTGATGACGCCGTGATCTTTTCGAGAATGTTCTGGAATGACGGCCCTACGCGGCATTCCACGACTTCCGTTTCCTTCCAGACCTGTCCCGTGACATAAGGCTCCTCGCGCAGCCACCCGTCAAGCGCCTCGCGGCTGGCGAAATCGCATAACAGAACCGAGCCGCACATCTTACCTTCGCCGTCGAGCAACGCCACGCCCATGAGAAGATTCCCCGACGCGACGAGCTTGTCGCCAAGCGCGATATGCGCCGCCCGCGCCGCCATTCTGCGCGCTAGCGCATCGGCGTCTTTTCCGTCGCGACCGATAACGATAAATTGCATTTTCCGTCCTGCATAGGCAAAGTGATTGGCGTTCTCTGTAACCCATCTTCTGTCGTCTGTCACCCGGTCATGCAACCCGCTATTATCGTTAAAGGCCTGCGCAAGGAATATGGCAATGTCGTCGCGGTGGCGGGGCTGGATTTCACGGTCAAATGCGGCAGTATTACCGCGTTGCTCGGCGGCAACGGAGCGGGAAAAACCACGACCATAGGCATGCTGCTGGGCATATTGCTGCCGACGGCGGGAAAAATCACCGTCCTGGGCGCGGATATGCTGCGCAACCGTTATGCCGTCCTGCCGGACATGAATTTTTCGTCGCCCTATGTCGATCTGCCGGGACGGCTGACCTTGCGCCAAAACCTGACCGTTTACGCCCATCTTTACGGCGTGCCGGAGCCGGGCCGGCGGATCGGGGAGCTGGCGGCGGATTTGCAGATCGTCTCATTGCTGGAAAGGCCCTACGGCCAGCTTTCCGCCGGGCAGAAGACCCGCGCCGCGCTCGCCAAGGCGCTCATCAACCGGCCCAGACTTCTATTGCTCGACGAACCGACAGCCTCGCTCGATCCCGATACCGCCGACTGGGTGCGCGGCTATCTTCACGATTACCGGCAGAAGACCGGCGCGACCATCCTGCTCGCTTCGCATCATATGGGCGAAGTCGAGCGCCTGTGCGATCATGCCATCATGATGCGCACCGGGGAGATCGCGGCGGAGGGCAGCCCCGCCGAGCTTATTGTCTCCTACGGCAGAACCAACCTGGAAGAGGTGTTCCTTGACATCGCCCGAAACCGCCGCAATCCGGCCTGAAACCACGCGCCACGGCGGCGCGTCGCGCCGCATCCTCGGCATGGTGCTGCGGCACTATTACCTGCTGCGGGGATCGATCCCCCGGCTGGTGGAATGGTTCTATTGGCCGATGCTCAATATCCTCATGTGGGGCTATTTGAACAAATTCCTGTATCTATCCCGCGCCACGCCGCTGCTGACGTTCGGCATCCTGCTCGGCGGCGCCATGCTGTGGGAAATCGTCATCCGCGGCCAGATGGGCGCGATGAAAGTCACCTTCGAGGAAATGTGGTCGCGGAACCTGACGCAATTATTCGTCAGCCCCCTGTCGCCGTCGGAATTCCTGGTCAGCCTTGTCGTCATCAGCTTCCTGAGCACGACGGTCGCCTTGATTCCCTGCACGATCGCGGCAAGCTGGGTTTTCGGATTCTCGATCTTCGATCTCGGCTGGCAGCTCGGCGCGTTTTACTTCATGCAGCTCATGACCGGATGGTGGATGGCCGCGTTGATGGCGGCGCTGCTGGTGCGCTACGGCCTCGGCATGGAATGGATCGTCTGGATGTCGATATGGATTCTGGCGCCGATTACCGGCTGCTATTATCCGGTCACGGTTCTGCCGGAATGGCTGCAACATATTTCCTGGCTGCTGCCGCCTACTTATATTTTCGAGGGCATGAGGCAGATTCTGAACCACCAGACTTTCGACGCCATGCTGCTGCTCAAAAGCCTGGGGCTTAATATTCTATATCTGGCCGGATCGTGCGGGATATTCCTATACGCTTTCGACGCCGCGCGGCGGCACGGCAGCTTGCTGCAGGCGGGGGAGTAAGCGATGTCCCCTTCCCTGAGGGAAGGTTACACCGCTTTGCTCATCCATCTTATGCTTAATTAAGCCACGTCTTTCCTCTGCTGCTCGGCAAGCGCCGTCTGCTGCTGCTTCTCGCGATCCAGCTTGTCGGCCTCGGCGTCGCGCGACGCGGCGATGTGCCGCAGGCGGTTGACGACGCTGCCCGTGCCCGCCGGGATGAGACGCCCGACGATGACGTTCTCCTTGAGGCCTTCGAGCGTATCGCTCCGTCCCGCCACGGCGGCTTCGGTAAGGACGCGCGTGGTTTCCTGGAACGATGCCGCCGAGATGAAGGACTTGGTCTGCAAGCTGGCCTTGGTGATGCCTTGCAGCACCGGCATGGCCTTCGCCGGAACCAGGTTTTCTGCCGCCGCCTTGGCATTGATCTCGTCGAACTCGAACCGGTCGATCTGCTCGCCGATCAGGCAAGTGGTTTCGCCGCCATCGAGGACTTCGACCTTCTGCAGCATCTGGCGAACGATCACTTCGATATGCTTGTCGTTGATCTTCACGCCCTGCAGACGATAGACCTCCTGAATTTCGTTGATGAGATAGTCGGCCAAAGCCGCCACGCCCAACGCGTTCAGAATGTCATGCGGCACGAGGCTGCCGTCGATCAGCATATCGCCGCGCTGAACCATGTCGCCTTCCTGCACCGCGACATGCTTGCCCTTGGGGACGAGATATTCACGCGGCGCGATGGTTTCGTCGGCCGGACGGATGACGATCCGACGCTTGGCCTTGTAATCCTTGCCGAACTCCACCTTCCCGTCGACATCCGCGATGATGGCGAAATCCTTGGGACGGCGGGCCTCGAACAGTTCCGCGACGCGCGGCAAGCCGCCGGTGATGTCGCGGGTCTTCGAGCCTTCGCGCGGAATACGCGCCAGCACGTCGCCGGCCTTGACCGGAGCGCCGTTCTCGATATTCAGGATCGCATCGACCGGCAGGAAGTAACGGGCTTCCATGCCATTCGCCAGCTTGATGACCTTGCCTTTGTCATCATGCAGGATGATGCGCGGACGCAGTTCCGCGCCGCGCGGCTGCTGCCGGAAATCGATGACCTTCTTCGAGGAGATGCCGGTCGCTTCGTCCATGACTTCGCGGATCGAAACGCCTTCCATCAAATCGGCATATTGAGCGCTGCCTTCGCGTTCGGTGATGATGGGAAGGGTATAGGGATCCCACTCGGCCAGCTTCTGGCCCTTCTTGACCTTGGCGTTCTCGTCGGCAAGCAGCTTGGTGCCGTAGGGAACCCGGTGACGCGCTCTTTCGCGCCCCATATCGTCGAGCAGGACAATTTCGCAATTGCGCGCCATGACGATAGGCCGTCCTTCGCTGTTCATGACGACGCTGCGGTTCTTGATCTGCAGCTTCGCGTCGAACGCGGCCTCGACCGAGCTTTGTTCCGCGCCGCGCTGCGCTGCGCCGCCGATGTGGAAGGTACGCATGGTAAGCTGCGTTCCAGGCTCGCCGATCGATTGCGCCGCGATGACGCCGACCGCTTCGCCGACATTGACGGGGGTGCCGCGGGCAAGATCGCGCCCATAGCATTTGCCGCATACGCCGGTCAGCAGCTTGCAGGTCAGCACCGAGCGGACTTCGACCATGTCGATGCCGGCCTTCTCGATCTGATCAACATGAGGCTCTTCGATCAACTCGCCCGCATTGACGATCACCGAACCCTTGGCATCGACGACATTCACCGAAGCGGTGCGTCCGAGGATACGCTCGCCGATGGGCGAGATGATCTCGCCGCCGTCGATGACAGCGCGCATCTTAAGCCCGTCGGCGGTACCGCAATCGACCTCGGTGATGATCGCGTCTTGCGCGACATCGACGAGGCGGCGGGTGAGGTAACCCGAATTGGCGGTTTTCAGCGCTGTGTCGGCAAGACCCTTGCGCGCGCCGTGCGTGGAGTTGAAGTATTCGAGAACCGTCAGCCCTTCCTTGAAGTTCGAGATGATCGGCGTTTCGATGATCTCGCCCGAAGGCTTGGCCATCAGGCCGCGCATGCCCGCGAGCTGCTTGATCTGCGCCGCGGAACCGCGAGCGCCCGAATGCGCCATCATATAGACGCTGTTGATCTGTCCCTGGCCGGTGTCGCTGATGCCCTTCATCATGGCGTCGGCGACCATTTCCGTGCAGGACGACCAGACGTCGACCACCTTGTTGTACTTTTCGCCCTTGGTGATCAGGCCGTCCTGGTATTGCTGTTCGTATTCCTTGACCTGATCCTGAGCTTGCTTGATCAGCTTACCCTTAGTGACGGGAATGACCAGATCGTCCTTGCCGAACGAGATTCCGGCGCGGCAGGCATGACGGAATCCGAGTCCCATCAGCCTGTCGGCGAAAATCACCGTTTCCTTCTGCCCGCAATGGCGGTAGACGGCGTCGATGACGTTGGTCACGTCCTTCTTCGTCAGCACGCGATTGATGGACTCGAAAGGCAGCTTCGGATGACGCGGCAGGATTTCCGACAGCAGCATGCGTCCGGCAGTCGTTTCCACGCGCGTGATGGAGGGCTTGCCCTCGGCATCGACGCCGTGATAACGCGCCTTGATGTTGGTATGCAGCGTGATGACCTTGGTTTCCAAAGCCTGCTGGATTTCCCCGATATCGGCGAATGCCTTGCCTTCGCCCGGCTCGCCATTGCGCTGCAGGCTGATGTAATACAGCCCCAGCACGATATCCTGCGACGGCACGATGATCGGCTTGCCGTTCGCGGGGCTGAGGATGTTGTTGGTCGACATCATCAGCACGCGGGCTTCAAGCTGCGCTTCCAGCGACAGCGGAACGTGAACCGCCATCTGGTCGCCGTCGAAATCCGCGTTGAAGGCGGTGCAGACCAGCGGATGCAGCTGGATCGCCTTGCCTTCGATCAGCACGGGCTCGAACGCCTGGATGCCGAGACGATGCAGCGTCGGCGCGCGGTTGAGCAGCACCGGATGCTCGCGGATCACTTCTTCGAGAATGTCCCAGACTTCGGGACGCTCTTTTTCGACCATGCGCTTGGCCGCCTTGATGGTGGACGCCATCGCGTACAATTCAAGCTTGGCATAGATGAACGGCTTGAAGAGCTCGAGCGCCATTTTCTTCGGCAGCCCGCATTGATGGAGCTTGAGTTCCGGGCCGACGACGATGACCGAACGTCCCGAATAATCCACGCGCTTGCCGAGCAGATTCTGACGGAAGCGACCTTGCTTGCCCTTCAGCATGTCGCTGAGCGATTTCAGCGGACGCTTGTTGGCGCCCGTGATGACGCGCCCGCGGCGGCCATTGTCGAACAGCGCGTCGACCGACTCTTGCAGCATGCGCTTTTCGTTGCGGATGATGATATCCGGGGCGCGCAACTCGATGAGCCGCTTCAGGCGGTTATTGCGGTTGATGACGCGGCGATACAGATCGTTGAGATCGGAGGTCGCGAAACGGCCGCCGTCGAGCGGAACCAGCGGACGGAGTTCCGGCGGAATGACCGGAACGACATCCATGATCATCCATTCGGGGCGCGCGCCGGATTCGGCGAAAGCCTCGACGGTCTTCAGCCGCTTGACGAGCTTCTTGCGCCGCGCATCGGAACTGGTGGTGCGCAATTCCTCACGCATCTTGATCTTTTCAGCGTGCAGATCGATGCCTTGCAGCATCATCTTGACCGCTTCCGCGCCGATATAAGCTTGGAACGCGTCTTCGCCATATTGGTCCTGGGCGTCGAGATATTCCTCTTCGCTCATGACCTGGCGCATCTTGAGCGGGGTCAGCCCCGGCTCGAGCACGATGTGGCCTTCGAAATAGAGAACCTTTTCGATTTCCTTCAGCGTCATGTCGAGCAGAAGGCCGATGCGGCTCGGCAGCGATTTCAGGAACCAGATATGCGCGACGGGCGCGGCAAGCTCGATATGCCCCATGCGCTCGCGGCGCACCTTCTGCAGCGTCACTTCGACGCCGCACTTTTCGCAGATGATGCCGCGATACTTCATGCGCTTGTACTTGCCGCACAAGCATTCGTAATCCTTGATCGGCCCGAAGATGCGGGCGCAGAACAAGCCGTCGCGTTCCGGCTTGAAGGTACGGTAATTGATGGTTTCCGGCTTCTTGATTTCGCCGTAGGACCAGGAGCGGATACGCTCGGACGAAGCGATCGAGATGCGAATCTGATCGAAGCTCTGCGGCGCGCTTTGCTGATTAAAGATATTCATCAACTCGTTCATCGAGCATGTCTCCTGGCTACGAAAGAATTATCTCAAACCGGCATCAGCCGACTGAAGCAACATTGGATTGAATAGCACGAATGGGCGGCGCGCGATCCACCCGAACCGGCGCGACAACAGACTGTTGCATGTTAGCATTGGCGGCCTCACGGCGCGCCGCCACGGCTTCCTGCATGGTTTCCGACGCCCCAAACAACATCTGTATGCCGGGCACATGCTGCAGCGACATGACTGCCCAAGCAGGCAATTTTACCAACGCCACGTCTTGCGGCTTGTTACCTTCAGAGAAGGTCGTCGCATAACCACTAACGACGCCTCTGCTCTTCCCGACAAAATCACGCAATTCGTCTGCGGACTGTTTCGAAGAAACTGGCGGATTGATAGCCATGCGAACCAGTACGGTCTTTGCTGCCGATTGGGCTACGCGTTGTACGGCTTCCGATATGAAGACCTCTTGATTTGGCACAGACGGCGCAGAAGCCGCCATCGACGCCACCGGCGAAGACCTTTTGACTTCGGATATCTCTTCGGTGACCTCGAAGTCGAAGGCCGGATCTTCTTTTACAGCCGTCTGGACGGGCGCAACGGCAACAACCGATGCGGCCTTAGGCCGGTCGACTTGGAATGTGATGCCATGCGCGGCGTCTGCCACCATGTCCTGCCAGCCGGAGACGGAACGGTCGATTTCCGACATATCGGCCTTGCCCTTATTGTTCATCGTCAGAACAGGAAATTCGGCAGGCGCTGACAATTCCTTCACCCGGCCCCACTGCGCAAACCCTTCCATTTTGTCCAAGGGTATTTTCATATGGAGCAGTTCGCGGGCTTCGCCGTTGGGATCCTGCACACTTCCATAATTGACGAGGGTGGCGCCTGTATCCTGCGCGTACTGCTGCACCTGCCACAAGGTCATCTCCGGCGTTACGCCTTCCTTGGGCCGCAACTCGACAACGACGGGCGCCGCCCAATTGGGCATGACGCCATCGTTCGCAATCGTCAGATTGAGGACGAACTCCGCCATCCTGGCGGAATAAGGCACTTCTCGCTTTTCTTGCGTAGCCATGATCATCCCCTCCCTGTTCCGTTAGCCGTTCGCCGCGGGCGGCAAAGCCGGAAGCGGCTGGTTGTCGTTATCGCCAGCCTCCACCAATTGCTGCATCGCCAGTTCGACATTGAGACCGAGCGAGCGCAGTTCCTTGACGAGGACGTTGAACGATTCCGGCACGCCGGCCTCGAAATTGTCCTCGCCGCGCACGATAGCCTCATAGACCTTGGTGCGTCCCGACACGTCGTCCGACTTGACGGTAAGCATTTCCTGCAAGGTGTAGGCCGCGCCGTAGGCTTCCAGCGCCCAGACTTCCATTTCGCCGAAGCGCTGTCCGCCGAACTGCGCCTTACCGCCGAGCGGCTGCTGCGTGACCAGCGAATAAGGCCCGATGGAACGCGCGTGGATCTTGTCGTCCACGAGATGGTGCAGCTTGAGCATATAGATATAGCCGACCGTCACCTTGCGGTCGAAAGGCTCGCCGGTGCGGCCGTCGACCAGCGTCATCTGCCCCGAATGCGCGACGCCGGCCAATTCGAGCATCCGCACGATATCGTCCTCGCGGGCGCCGTCGAACACGGGGGTCGCGAACGGCACGCCCGGCGTCAGATTGCGGGCGAGTTCGATGAACTCATCGTCGTCGAGATCGGCAACGTCGCGCTTATAGCCTTCATCGCCATAGATCAGCTTCAGCTTGGAGCGCAGGTCGGTAATGGCTTGCTTGCGCGCGCCACTTTGCTCATAGGCTTCCATGGCCTGGCCGATCTGGCGTCCGAGATTCGACGCCGCCCAGCCGAGATGGGTTTCGAGAATTTGCCCGACATTCATGCGGCTGGGCACGCCCAGCGGATTGAGCACGATATCGACCGGCGTGCCGTCTTCCAGATACGGCATGTCTTCGGACGGAACGATGCGGCTGACCACGCCCTTGTTGCCGTGGCGGCCCGCCATCTTGTCGCCCGGCTGCAGCTTGCGCTTCACCGCGACGAAGACCTTGACCATCTTCATCACGCCCGGCGGCAATTCGTCGCCGCGCTGCAGCTTGGACACCTTGTCCTCGAAACGCTTCTTGAGAGCGTTGATCTGATCGTCGAACACTCTGCCCGAGCGCTCGACCTGCTCCATGGCTTCGTCGTCTTTGATGCTGATCTGGCGCCATTGGTTGTGCGTGTAATCATCCAGCAAGGCTTCGGTGATGGCTTTATTGACCGGGAAATTCTTCGGGCCCGCCGAAGCTTTCTGCCCCGCCAGCAATTCCTTGAGGCGCGAGAAGAAGCTGCGCTCGAGAATGGCCTTCTCGTCGTCGCGATCCTTCGCAAGACGCTCGATTTCGGCCCGCTCGATCGCCATGGCGCGTTCGTCCTTATCGATGCCGCGCCGCGAGAAGACGCGCACTTCGACGATCGTGCCGCTGACTCCGGGAGGCAGCCGCAGCGAAGTATCGCGCACGTCGGCGGCCTTTTCGCCGAAAATCGCGCGCAGCAGCTTCTCTTCCGGCGTCATCGGGCTTTCGCCCTTCGGCGTTACTTTGCCGACCAGAATGTCACCCGGATTGACCTCGGCGCCGATGTAAACGATACCGGCTTCGTCGAGATTCTTGAGCGCTTCTTCGCCGACATTCGGAATGTCGCGGGTGATTTCTTCCTGGCCCAGCTTGGTATCGCGCGCCATGACTTCGAATTCCTCGATATGGATCGAGGTGAAGACATCGTCGCTGACGATCCGCTCCGAAATCAGGATCGAATCTTCAAAGTTGTAACCGTTCCAGGGCATGAACGCGACCAGCACGTTACGTCCGAGCGCAAGTTCGCCGAGCTGCGTCGAAGGGCCGTCGGCGATGATGTCGCCTTCCTTGACCTGATCGCCGACTTTGACGAGCGGGCGCTGCGTGATGCAGGTGCTTTGGTTGGAGCGCTGGAACTTGCGCAGGTTGTAGATATCGACGCCGGGAGCGGCCGCGTCGGCGTCCTCGGTGGCGCGGATGACGACGCGGGTGGCATCGACCTGATCGATGATTCCGGTACGCTTGGCAACGATCACCGCGCCGGAATCGCGGGCAACCGCGGCTTCCATGCCGGTGCCGACCAGCGGCGCGTCGGTGCGGATCAACGGCACCGCCTGACGCTGCATGTTCGATCCCATGAGCGCGCGATTGGCGTCGTCATTCTCAAGGAACGGAATCAGCGCCGCGGCAACCGAGACGATCTGCTTGGGCGACACGTCAATGAAGTCAATGGTGTCGGGCGTCGTCATGATATAGTCGCCGGCTTTGCGCGCGCTGACGAGTTCGGCGACGAATTTTCCGCTCTTGTCCAGTTCGGCATTGGCCTGGGCGATAGTGAACTGGCCCTCTTCCATGGCGGAAAGATAGACCACTTCGCTCGTCACCTTCATGCTCTTGACGCGGCGATAGGGGCTTTCGATAAAGCCGTACTGATTGACTCGCGCATAGGTGGCCAGCGAATTGATGAGGCCGATATTCGGACCTTCCGGCGTTTCGATGGGACAGATGCGCCCGTAATGCGTCGGATGCACGTCGCGGACTTCGAAGCCCGCGCGTTCGCGCGTCAAGCCGCCCGGCCCAAGCGCGGACATGCGCCGCTTATGGGTGATTTCGGACAGCGGATTGGTTTGATCCATGAACTGGCTGAGCTGCGACGAACCGAAGAACTCGCGCACCGCGGCGGCGGCGGGCTTGGCGTTGATCAGGTCGTGCGGCATCACGGTGTCGATCTCGATCGAGCTCATGCGCTCGCGGATCGCCCGCTCCATGCGCAGCAAGCCCAGACGATACTGATTTTCCATCAACTCGCCGACCGAGCGGACGCGCCGGTTGCCCAGATTGTCGATGTCGTCGACTTCGTTGCGGCCATCCTTGAGATCGCAAAGAATTTTCAGAATCTTGAGAACGTCTTCCTTGCGGAGCACGCGCACCTGATCGTCGGTCTTGAAGCCGAGGCGCGAATTCATCTTCACGCGCCCGACCGGCGACAAATCGTAACGCTCCAGGTCGAAAAACAGGCCGCGGAACATGATTTCGGCGGATTCCAGAGTCGGCGGCTCTCCCGGACGCATGACACGATAGATATCGATCAAGGCTTCTTCGCGGGTGGTATTGCGGTCCGCCATCATGGTGTTGCGCAGATAGGCGCCGACATTCAAATGGTCGATCGCCAGCACGGGGAATTCCTTGATCCCGCCCTCTTCCAGCTTTTCGATGGCGGCGGCGGTCAATTCGTCGCCCGCGTCGAACAGCACCTGGCCGGTCTTTTCGTCGATCTGGTCGGTCGCGAGATAGCGCCCGATCAGCTCTTCGGTCTTGACCAGGATATCCGAAACGCCTTGTTCCTGTAATTTCTTGCCGAGGCGCGGGGTCATTTTCGTGCCCACTTCCGCCACTTGCTTGCCGGTCTTGGCATCGACAAGCGGGAAAACCAGCTTGACGCCCTTCATCTGCTCGGCATCGAACTTGGTGGTCCAGCCGTTCTTGGCGCGCTTATAGACGATCTGGCCATAGAAGGCGTTCAGGATTTCTTCCTTGCCCATGCCCATGACTTCATGCGGCGCGAGCGGCTTGCCTTCTTTCTGCCGCTTGGCGCGAAGCTTCTCGGTTTCGGCGCTGTCGAGCGCGTACAGCAAGCTCGTCGCCGGCAATTTGCGGCGGCGGTCGATGCGGACATGCACCAGATCCTTGGCGTCGAATTCGAAATCCAGCCACGAGCCGCGATAAGGGATGACGCGGGCGGAAAACAGGTATTTGCCCGACGAGTGGGTTTTGCCCTTGTCGTGATCGAAGAACACGCCGGGGCTGCGATGCATCTGGCTGACGATGACGCGCTCGGTGCCGTTGACGATGAAGGTGCCGTTGTCGGTCATGAGCGGCATGTCGCCCATATAGACATCTTGCTCCTTGATGTCGCGGATCGAACGCAGGCCCGTGGTTTCATCCACGTCGAATACGGTCAGGCGCAAGGTAACCTTGAGCGGCGCGGCGTAAGTCATGCCGCGCTGCTGGCATTCCTCGACGTCGTATTTCGGCGCTTCGAGTTCGTAGGAAACGAAATCGAGCACGGCGCGCTCGGAGAAATCCTTGATCGGGAACACCGATTGCAAAACTTCTTGCAGCCCCATCTTCTGCCGGTCGGCATGCAGGATATGCATCTGCAGGAAATTGTCATAGGAGCGGCGCTGCACCTCGATGAGGTTCGGCATCTCGGCTACTTCGGGGATACGCCCGAAACTGCGCCTGATGCGCTTGCGGCCGGTGAAGCTTTTGTTCAATGCAATGCTGTTCGCTTGTGCTGGCATGAGCGTCCCTACGTCCGGCATCGCCACAAAGGCAATGCGCAAGTCATCGATATTCGCTTTCCGAGCAACCAAGCAAAAATTTTTGCTGAAAAATCGAAAGCAAAAAGCCGCGCAGGCGCGTGACCGTTCCCGATCCAGCACCGCTGCGTGGTTGATTTTATGCTTCAGCTGCTCATAAGTCGGTGCAATATCGCGAATCTTAGGGGTCTGCGCAAGGAGAATCTTGATCCCTATAAAGATTCTATGTTCCAAGGCGTTCATTTAAGATTTTTGGAGGCGACCGCATATATACTTATGCGTGTGAGCTTCCTAAAAAGCGCGGAATTCCGCGAAAATTCAACCAAGGCTTGCCATAACTTGATTTGTCTCCCAGGCAAAATTCATGTATAAACGGCCTTTCCATGAGGTAGTTTGAATGGATCGGCAGAAAAGCCATCTTCAGCCTTCAGATTCTTTCGCAACCGCGCGCTGTACCCGGCCAAGAGCGCCGGATTTTGGCTCCGCCTTATCAAAGTCCGGCGGCGGCAATGAGCAGTAAATCGAACCCTCCGCGACTGCTTGCGTTATCTTCCGATCCTGAAATTATCATTCACGAAACCGACATTCTCTCCCTGCCACTAAGATATCAGAGAATTATAAGTGATTTCAAAGAGATAGCTGTAGCCATTGCCAAGCAAGCCAAACAAAAAACTCCTATCTATGAATTTTACGATTTGCCCGACGACCATACGCGCATGAGGGAAATGCTGGAAAAAAGCGTCCTTGGCCAGCAATTGCTGGCCCATGGCGGCGAACGCGCGATACCCGTACTCATGGCTTACGCCAAGAACAAGACCAGCATTCTCGGCTGCTACGATACCGTGGAAGACGGCATCGTCGTCGTCAACAGCGGCGATGTCGAGAATGCCATAACCGAAGGGCATGAGCTGGCGCACTCTCAAATTCCTGAAAATACAGGGGCCGCGCAACGATTATAAGGACAAGGGAACGCTGGCGGGGCCTGCTTACGGCATCCTCAATGAAGCCACGGCGCTGGCTAGCGATCATATCGTTAAGCGGCAGATCGAAAACGCCCTCATCAGCCCAAAGAAAGTGCCGCTGTCTCGCGAAGAAATTTACGCGAAGCGCGGCAAATTTTTGTCAATGTCACCACCGATGAAGCGGAAGCCCGGTCATGCGTGGGGGACTATCTGGTTGACAACAAGCTGGCCTATCCTCAACCGAATGCCTTGGTCTATGTCGAAAGGGAGTTCGGCGCAAACTTTGTCGACCGCGCGATAGCGATATGGAGCAACGGTTAGAAATTATAGTCAGTCCGCCTTGATCGCGAAAACCGCCTCGACTTCCACTGCTGCGTCGAGCGGCAGCGAGGGCGCGCCGACGGCGGCGCGGGCATGGCGGCCCGCTTCGCCGAACACCGCGAGCATCAGTTCGGATGCGCCGTTGACGACTTTCGGATGATCGGTGAAATCCGGCGTGCAGGCGACGAAGCCGCGAGCCTCACGACCCGCGCGACTTTCTCAAGACTGCCGAGCGCCGCCTGAGCCTGCGCCAAAAGATTGATCGCGCAAAGCTTCGCCGCTTCCTGTCCTGTGGCGATATCGACTCCCGCGCCCAGCTTGCCGGTGAATTTCACCTTGCCGTCCGCCGACGGAATCTGGCCGGAGACGAACAGCAGATCGCCCGCGCGCACGAAAGGCACATAGGCCGCGACCGGAACGGGCGGCGTGGGCAATGTGATGCCGAGTTCGGCAAGGCGGTTGGCGATGGTCACGGTGGCTATCCTTAGGGGACACAATACGAAACGATAACTGCTTCTACTTCTCCACGAGCGCTTTTTTCTTGCCGATTTTTTCTTCCCGCTCTCCGCCTTGATCTCCGGCGCGTCGGGATAGGAGAAGCTTAGCTTATCCGCTTTCTCGTCGAGGCCGATCAGCACCGCGCCGCCCTTGGCCAGCTTGCCGAACAGCAACTCGTCGGCCAGCGGCTTTTTGACTTCCTCCTGAATGACCCGCGCGAGCGGGCGCGCGCCATAGAGCGGATCGTAGCCCTTCTTGCCGAGCCAGCGCCGCGCCGCGTCGGTCAGTTCGATGGTCACGCCGCGTTCCGCCAGCTGGCCTTCGAGCTGAAGGATGAATTTATCCACCACCCGGTCGATGACATCCATGCCGAGCGCGTTGAATCCGATAACGGCGTCGAGCCGGTTGCGGAATTCGGGCGTGAACATGCGATTGATCGCTTCTTTGTCCTCGCCCTCGCGATGTTCGCGGAAAAAGCCGATGGCGGGCTTGGCAAGATCGGCGGCGCCCGCATTCGTGGTCATGACCAGGATGGCATTGCGGAAATTGACCGATTTGCCGTTATGGTCGGTGAGCTTGCCGTGATCCATGACTTGCAGCAGCACATTGAACAAATCGGGATGCGCCTTCTCGATTTCGTCGAGCAGCAGAACGCAATAGGGATGCTGATCCACCGCGTCGGTGAGCAGCCCGCCCTGATTCGAAACCGACATAGCCCGGCGGCGCGCCGATCAAGCGGCTGACCGCGTGGCGCTCCATATATTCCGACATGTCGAAACGGTGCAGTTCGATACCGAGCGATTTCGCCAGTTGCCGCGCCACTTCGGTCTTGCCGACGCCCGTCGGCCCCGAGAACAGATAGCAGCCGATGGCTTCTCGGCTTCGCGCAGCCCCGCCCGCGCCAGCTTGATGGCGGCGACCACCGCCCCGATGGCCTGATCCTGCCGAAGACCGCGTTCTTCAAATCTTGTTCCAAATTCTTCAACACCGCCCGGTCATCATGATTGACGGTTTTGGCCGGAATGCGGGGCGATCTTGGCCACGACCGCTTCGATATCCTTGATGCCGAGCGTGCGCTTGCGCTTGCCGGGCGGCAGCAAAGCCTGCGCCGCGCCGCTTTCGTCGATCACGTCGATAGCCTTGTCGGGCAGCTTGCGGTCATGGATGTAGCGCGAGAAAGCTCCACCGCGCCCTTGATGGCGTCGGCGGTGTAATGAACCTTGTGATGGTCTTCGTAATACGACTTCAAGCCGTTCAGAATCTTGATCGCGTCCGCACTGTCGGCTCGTTGATGTCGATTTTCTGGAACCGGCGCACCAGCGCGCGATCTTTTTCAAAGTGGGTGCGGTATTCTTTATAAGTGGTCGAGCCGATGCAGCGCAGCGACCCGGACGCCAGCGCGGGCTTGAGAAGATTGGATGCGTCCATCGCCCCGCCCGACGTCGCTCCCGCGCCGATGACGGTATGGATTTCGTCGATGAACAAAACGGCGCCCGGCATCGACTGCAATTCCGACAGCACGTTCTTCAGCCGTTCCTCGAAATCGCCCCTGTATCGCGTGCCTGCCAGCAACTGCCCCATATCGAGGCTGTAGATCACGGCGTTCGCCAGAACCTCCGGCACTTCGCCGCGAATGATGCGCCGCGCCAGCCCCTCGGCGATGGCCGTCTTGCCGACGCCCGGATCGCCAACCAGCAGCGGATTGTTCTTCTGGCGGCGGCACAGGATTTGCGCCGTGCGCTCGACCTCGGCGGCGCGGCCGATCAGCGGGTCGATCTTGCCCTGCTTCGCCTTCTCGTTGAGATTCACGCAATAGGCGTCGAGCGCGTCCTTACCGCGCCGGACCACGCGCTCGGCTTCGGCGTCTTCGTCGGCGCCGCTGGCCGAAGCGGAGGCGAAGCCGCCGCCCGCCACCTTGGTGATGCCGTGCGAGATGTAGTTCACCGCGTCGAAGCGCGTCATGCCGTGATTTTGCAGGAAATAGACGGCGTGGCTTTCGCGCTCGGAGAACAGCGATACCAGCACGTTCGCGCCCGTCACCTCCTCGCGTCCCGACGACTGCACATGGATCGCCGCGCGCTGCAGCACGCGCTGGAAGGCGGTCGTCGGCTTTGGATCGGCCGTGTCGGGCGCGAGGGTGCCGAGGCCGTCATCCAGATGCTCGATAAGCTCGGCGCGCAGTTTTTCGATATTAAGGCCGCAGGCGCGCATGACCGCGACGGCGTCCTGATCCTCGGTCAAGGCCAGCAGCAGATGCTCGAGCGTCGCGAATTCGTGACGCCGCTCATGCGCGAATTGCAGCGCCCGATGCAAGGTTTGTTCGAGATTGCGCGCCAGCATGAACTACTCCTTTTCCATCGTGCATTGCAGGGGATGCTGTTTCCGCCTCGCGGCGTCCATGACCTGCGTGACTTTCGTTTCGGCGACTTCATGCGTATAGACGCCGCACAGCCCCACGCCGCGCTGATGAACATGCAGCATGATGCGCGTCGCCTCCTCCCGGTTCTTGCCGAAAAAGGTTTCCAGAACCTGAACCACGAATTCCATCGGCGTATAATCGTCGTTGAGCAGCAGAACTTTATACAAAGACGGCTTTTTGGTCTTCGGCCTGCTTTTGACGGCAAGACCGGCAGCGGGATCGTCGCGGTCGTCGGGAAGATGCGGTTTCTTCGGGGCCATGGGGCCGATTATAGCAGAATCCGGAGACAAATCGAGGGCAAATAAGGGCGCGAAATCCCCGCTTGACTGGATATCATCCCGCTACAATAGTGGGATAAATCCTTTCATGAGGAGTTTGCCATGCAGGCAAAAACCATACTTTTCCAAACGACCCCGGAGCAGCGCGTCCAGATTCCCCCCATCGCCCTTGAACTGCGCAGAAGCGGCCAAGCGGCTTCTTTCGTGGAAAGCGTCATGGAGGTGGCGGGCGGCGATCAGGGCGTATTCGATATGCTGTCGCTGTGGAAACAAGCTAAAACCGAGCAGGATCGCGGCGCGGCGCTTGCCGATCTCAAGGATATGGTGCTGAACTATGGGCATGAGGTGCCGGGCATGCCCGCGCCGAAAGTTCCCAAGACGACATTCAGCCCGCGCGGCGACATCATCCAGAACGACTGACAGGAGTAAAATAGCGTGGCTAAAAAAACGCCGGTGAAACCGGCCAAGAAATCCTCCGCCAAATCTTCCGCACCAAAGAAGACAGCGAAGAAGAAGATTCCGGCAAAATCCGCCAAACTTCTTGCCGCCAAAAAACCCCCGGCGAAAAAACCGGCGGCCAAAGCGGCGAAGGCTAAGGCCGCGCCCGCCAAATCCGGCAAGCCGGAGCAAATCCGCGATATCGTTCTGCATGTCCTGGAAGACCGTCAGGCCGATCAGATCATCACGCTGGATTTGCGCGGCAAAAGCAGCATGGCCGACTATCTCATCATCGCTTCGGCGCGCGCCGCGCGGCAAATCGGGGCCATCGCCAGCCTGATCCGCGAGGAACTCGCCAAGCTCGGCATCCGCCAGGTGCGCAGCGAAGGCGTCACGCAAGGCGACTGGGCGCTGGTCGACGCGGGCGACGTGATCCTCCACCTGTTCCGCCCCGAAGTGCGGAAATTCTACAATATCGAGCGGATTTACGGAGCGGACGCGCCGGAATGAAACTCGAAATCCGCGCCATCGGCAAATTGCGCGGCCCGCTGGCGGAGATGTTCGACGAATATCGCAAGCGTCTCGGCAAAGACCTGACCTGCCGCGAATATGAAGCGCCCAAAGGCTTGACCGGCGCGGCGCTGAAGAAGAAAGAGGCGGCGTTGCTGCTGGCCGATCTGCCGCCTTATCCCGTCATCGCGCTCGACGAGCGCGGCAAAGACGAAAGCAGCGCGGCATTTGCCGAAAAATTCTCCAAATGGCATGAGGTGGGCGGCGCGACATTTCTGATCGGCGGCGCGGACGGGCATGACGACAGCGTGCGCGAACGCGCCGATCATCTTTTATCGCTGGGGAAGAAAACCTGGCCGCATCTGCTGGCGCGGGTGATGCTGGCCGAGCAAATCTACCGCGCCCGGCAAATTTTGGCGGGGCATCCGTATCATCGGGAATAGTATTACTTACACACCGGCGTGAACGTCACCGGGCCTTGGGAGCCTTGCAGCGTCACAGGGCGGGCAGGTTCGGCTCGACAGGCGGCGGCAATGACATCAGCTTGCTGATTCTCGGCCTCTCGTTGAAGGCCGGGCTTCGCTGCCTGGTATCCAACGACCGCCCCAAGCGCCACAGAAACAACGCCAGCAGCAATAGACTTCCAGCGATTTGGAGCAGATATATCTGGGATATAGAGGTTCTCAACAGGATGGTAAACCTTGTTACCCCCTCTACGCGTTTCAACAAGCGTGGCACTCTCGGCAAAAACTTCAAGCATTATTATCTCCGTGTTCTGAAAAACAGTTCGTCCAAACGCACACAGCCACTGTAGATTGCGTCCGGTGCGCCAACAACGCATTTAAATAGTTTCATGCACCATTAACCGTGATTTCCTGGAATTTTCCTATCCGCCAGCCGCCATCCCGCAACAATGCGGCGAAACCATCGCCGCGCAGGAAATCATATTCATGCTCGCGCCAGCCGGTCAGAGGATCGCCGGCGATAGGCCATGCGCCGGGATGACAGTTGATCAGCGTCCCCTCCCCCGCTTCGCGCAGCCATTGTTCGTATAGGGAATGGGCGGAGCGCTTCTCCGGCCGGAAATCATGGATGCCGAAAAATTCCCGGTTATGCGAAATGGCGGCACCCTGAAGCGCGTCGCCGAAACCCATGCCCATCGCATTGACGGCCAGCGCCTTGATGGGCGAAGCGGCTCGCTTCGCGATCATGGAAAACTGCGTCGCGCAATGCCGGACATAGCATCCATGCGCCGCCGCGAGTTCGATCACCGCGTTACGGATCACGGGAAAGACATGCACATGCTGGTGACCGTCGATATGGCTCGGCAACTTCCCCATCGCCCGGCAAAATTCATCGAACTGCCGGCGGCATTCGGCGCGGATTTCGGCGGCATCGAGCCGCCCCGAAAGCGCGATCATCATCAGGCGGTTCAATCCCGGCAATGTTCCGCCGGGTGCAAGCCTTGGCATCGCGCCGAGCGGCGCATAGTCGGTGAAGTTAAGATGCAGCCCGGCATCGATATCGCATTGCGCCGCCGCGAGGATTGGGGCAGATTGGCTCCAGTCCGCGCCGTTCACCATGCAGCTCGCGGCGCTGATGCGCCCGGCATCCGCCAGCTCGAGAATCGCGCGGCTGATGGCGGCGTTCTGGCCGAAATCATCGGCGCAAAGCGTCAAAATTTTCGTCACGGGCGAGCCTCCGATTGACGGCATACCCTATCGTGCAACATTATACGCGTCATGTCCCTCTCAGCACCGCTTCTCTCCATCGTCCTTCCGGCCCATAATGAGTCGGCTACTTTGCCCGAACTCATGCGGCGGATTCACGCCGCGTTGGCCGGGCTGGACGGAGACTATGAAATCATCGTCGTCGATGACGGCTCCACCGACGCGACCCATAGCACGCTCCGGGAATTGCGGCAAAGCGATCCGCGCCTGCGCCTGATACGCCTTGCGCGCAATTTCGGCAAGGAGGCCGCCCTAAGCTGCGGCCTCCATACCGCGCGCGGACAAGCGGTCGTGACCATGGACAGCGATTTGCAGCATCCGCCGGAAATGCTGCCCGACCTGATCGCCGCATGGCGGAAAGGCGCGGCCATCGTCATGACGGTGCGGCGGAACCGCCAGATCGACAATAAGCTGCGGCGCGTCTTCACCAAGATATATTATCGGCTGATGTCATGGCTCAGCGAGGTAAAAATCCCCACGGGCCTCGGCGATTTCAATCTCTATGACCGGCAGGTGGTCGAAGCCCTCAAGCAGCAGATACCGGAACGCAACCGCTATATGAAAGGCATCGTCAGCTGGGTGGGGTTCAACCGCGCGCTGGTTCCGCTGCATGCCGAGCCGCGGCGGCACGGCAAAAGCACGTTCTCTTTTGTCTTGCTGCTGCGCCTCGCGCTGGTCGCGCTGACCTCCTTCAGCAATTTTCCGCTCAAGATATGGTCGATGCTCGGCGTGGCGATCTCGCTGATCGCGCTCGGCTATGGCGGATATTTGACGGTGCGCACCATGGTGTCCGGCATCGATCTTCCCGGTTACCCTTCGCTGATCGTGGCGATTTTGTTCCTCGCGGCATCCAGCTTATCAGCCTCGGCGTGATCGGCGAATATCTTGGCCGCGTCTTCACCGAAGTCAAAGCGCGGCCGCTCTATCTGATTTCCACGCGCGAAGGATTCGAGGATGACTCGAACAAGCCATGATGACCGCAGCGCATTCCTGGTTTTGGATCTTCGCCCTAAGCCAATTGGCGCTCTGGATCGCGTTTCCGGCAATCTGTTCCGTAACCTTCCTTTGGATGTCATGGAAGGCTTGGTCTGGGGGCATGGCTGGCCGCTCGGCACCTATAAGCACCCGCCCCTCCAGGCATGGATTCTCGAAATCGCCTCCGTGATCGGCGGCCATAGCGACGCGGCGATTTACGCCACCGGCGCGGGCAGCCTTTTCATCACTTACGTCGCCTTATGGCAGCTGGGGAAAATGTTATTGCCGCCCGCTCAGGCCGCCACCGGCGTTCTGGCGATGGCGGCGTGCTTTTACTTCGCCACCACCATTCCGGAATTCAACCCCAATGTCGTGCAGATACCGCTATACGCGCTGTGCGGACTGTTCTTCTGGCGCGGCTTTCGGCATGACCGGCTGAAGGATTGGCTGATCTTCGGCCTCTGCGCGGGACTCGGCATGTGGGGGAAATACACCTTCGTGCTGCTATTGACCGGCTTTCCGATATTCATGCTGTGGGAACCGCAAGCGCGGCGATATGGAAGCGTCCCGGCCCCTTATAGTGCCGCGCTCACGGCGACGCTGGTTTTCCTGCCGCACCTCATCTGGCTGATCGGGCATGACTGGCTGCCGATGCAATACGCCGCTTCGCGAACGGAACCGGTTTCGTATTTCTGGGAGCGGTTCTGGTGGCCGGTGATGTTCCTTCTGACGCAACTGCTCGCTATCGGGCCGAGCATCGCGATCATATGGCTTGCGCGGGAGCGCGGCCCCAAAATCGAAACAACGCCAACGCCGCAAGCGGCCCGCCTTTATCTCACGCTCCTGGCCTTCGCGCCCCGCCTTGTCGCTTGCCGCTCTCGTGGCTATTGGCGGCGGCAAGCCGCGCGATATGTGGGGCATGCCGTCCTGGCCGTTCATCGGCCTGTGGGCGACATGCCTGTGGCGCGGCGATTTCGCGCATAGCCGCGCGGCGCGGATGCTGCTTATCTTCGCCATACTGGCGATGCCGGTCGCGCTATGGATCGGGGATCGATTAAGCGCGCCATTCGGCTATCCGGCATGGCGCACGAGCTTTCAGGGCAAATATCTGGCGCGGGAAGCAGACGTTCTCTGGCGCGAGCAGAATTTCGGCGAACGGCCGCTGATGATCGTGCTGGGCGACAGCTGGTATGGCGGCAATATCGCCTGGTACGGTGAGGCCCGCCCTCAGGTCATGATCAACGGCAGTCGCTCTATAGCCCATGGGTGAATCCGGACGACGTCGCCCGACATGGCGCGCTGGCGGTATGGGATATTGACGGCAATGGCATGGATGCTCCGGATTGGGCGGCGCAATACGGAGCCGTCCTCGCCACCCGCATCGTCTTCCTGCCCTACGGCAATCGCACGCTACGCGCCCGACTGGCAATTATCGCCCCGAATCGGCGATATCAGATTAGTTGCTCGAACCGGGTTTCCAGCCTGCTGGGCTTGGATTCTTGTTGTGGTGCTTTTTCCGTTTGGGCTCTCCAGGAGTCTGCGCGGGAGCGGGCTGCGGTTGAGCCGTGGTGCCGGCCACTTCGGAATTGGCGTTTTCCCCATTCGATTTGCGCAACGCGCCAAGCATTATTCTTACCCATATTATTTCCCCTCAATATCGATTCACATTATCAGTTACGTAATCTGCCAAATTTTTCCGCAATGTCGAATGTAATTTTTACTTTCATCACCAACTATAGTTAATCAGCGGCATGCGCCGCTCACCTTCCGGCAAGGTAGCGCCCGGAAATTCTAAGTTTTAGGCTCGTCATTTGGCTTGGCCGGGCGAGGCAGACCTGGCCTTCCGGGAGAAGAAGCGGCACAATGGGCACCGGCTGCGGCATCAGGGCCGCCTAAGATCGGGATGGCGATACGTCATCGGAAATCCGAGTTCGCGATTCCGGTCTAAATCTATGCCCGTGGGCACTGGCCGCGGCGGCTGTTGCGGTATGATTGGCATGGGCGCTTTATATACCGCTTATATTCACTTTCAACATCGTCCTTATCGCTATAAAATTGTTCCAGCTTTAACTCAAGGATACGAAATGACCGCCCATCATCCTAAGCCTGTTGTGCTCTGCATTCTCGACGGCTTCGGCTGGCGCGAGGAAACGGCGGACAATGCCGTGGCCCAGGCGCACAAGCCGAATTTCGACGCGCTGTGGGCGTCATGCCCGCGCGGCTTTCTGGATGCCTGCGAGGAGCATGTCGGGCTGCCTCACGGCCAGATCGGCAATTCAGGAAGTCGGGCATATGAATCTCGGCGCGGGGCGCGTGGTGTTTCAGGATTTGCCGATGATCGACCGCGCCATCGCAGCGGGCGAGTTTCAGACCAACCATGCCCTGAACGAACTTATCGGCAAGCTCAAGACGACGGGCGGCACATGCCATCTGCTTGGCCTGACGTCGCCGGGCGGCGTGCACGCCCATGAAAAACCACATGCTGGCGCTGGCGGCGCGGCTTGCCGAAGCCGGTGTTCCGGTCGCCTTCCATGCCTGGCTCGACGGGCGCGACGTGCCGCCGCATCAGGCGGTCACGGACGCTGCCCGCTTTGATGAAAAAATCGCCGCGCTGCCGGGCGCGAAGATTGCGACGATGGAAACCATCTGCGGGCGCTATTTCGCCATGGATCGCGACAAGCGGTGGGAGCGGGTCGCGCAAGCCTATGACCTGCTGTTGACGGCAAGGGCGACGCGATCACCGATCCGGTCGCGCGCTGAACGCGCACTACGCGACGGGAACCGGCGACGAATTCATCCCGCCTCTGGTCATGCCCGGCTATCAGGGCATGAAGGATGGCGACGGCATCCTATGCGCCAATTTCCGTGCCGACCGCGCGCGGGAAATCCTGACCGCGCTCCTTGATCCCGCTTTCGACGGCTTCGCGCGCGGGCGCGTGGTGAATTTCGCGGCGGCAAGCGGCATGGTGGAATATTCGACGGCGCTCAACAAACTGCTGACGACGTTATTCCCGCCCCAAAGATATCCGCGACGGCCTGGGCGAAGTCGTCGCCCGCGCCGGATTGAAGCAACTGCGCATCGCGGAGACCGAGAAATATCCGCACGTCACCTTCTTCTTCAACGGCGGCAACGAAGTTCCTATGAAGGCGAAGAGCGCATCATGGTGCCCTCGCCCAAGGTCGCCACGTATGATCTTCAGCCGGAAATGTCCGCAGCTGAAGTCACCGATAAAGTCGTCGCCGCCATCGACAGCGGCAAGTTCGACCTCGTCATCATCAACTACGCCAATCCCGACATGGTCGGGCATTCCGGCATTCTCTCCGCCGCAATCAAGGCGGTGGAAGCGGTGGATAAGGGGCTAGGCGGTCTGATCGCCGCCGTGAAGCGCCAGGGCGGCGCGGCGCTGGTCACCGCCGATCACGGCAATTGCGAAATGATGCGCGATCCCGAAACCGGCGGGCCGCACACGGCGCATACGCTCAACCGCGTGCCGATGCTGCTGTTCGGCGCGCCCGAAGGCGTCAAGACGCTGCGCGACGGCAAGCTGGCCGATGTCGCGCCGACCACTGCTGGAGCTTCTGGGACTACCGCAGCCTGCCGTGATGGGATGGGAAGAGTTTGATGGTGCGGTAAGTTACGGCGCTTTCGGGGCGGCGTGCGCGGAATGCGCCGGCGGCATGGGCCGGACGGGCGCGACGACCGCCGCATGCGCCGGACGATGATCCGAAAAATCGCCCCGCAGATAGCCTATCGCGCCTACCACCGCCGTGGAGGCCAAAAGGCTCACGGCGCTTGAGACAAATTCTTTTTTCCAATTCACACGGCGCAATAGGATCATAGCTCCCTCCGCTGCCGTTTCGGGATCGGTTCCGGGGATATATAAATTCTCGCGGGCCGCAGCACTCTTTTCATATCGTTTCCTTTCAAATCCAGTCAGGACGGCAGAATAGCGGCCGGGTTTGATATTGTCGATACCGGTGTTACCCTCGCCGCGATCATGAATCGCTTTGCCGTTTTCGCCATCTTTCTCGTTTTCGCGCCCCTGCCCGCCGCCGCCGACACGGCCGGAGAGCTGCAGAAGGTTGAGTCCGCCCTGCGGGAAAAGCAGAACGCCGCCGCCGCCGCCGCCAAGGCTGCCGCGGAGGCGCAGCGCGAGCTTGTCCAGTTGCAGGAAAAGCTGCGCGCGGCGGCCCAAGGAAGAAGCGGCGCTGCAAGATCAGCTCGACGACATGACCGTCGAACTCGGCAGCCTGCGCGAACAGACCGCCGCCGTCCCGCCTAGAAACTCGACGCCACCGCCAAAACGGAAACCAGCAGCCTGGGCATTTTATTGAGGCTTGGGCAGCTGCCGCCCGCCGCCTGTGGTTCTATGACGGCGTATCGATCGACCAGGAGCGCCGCATGCTGCTGCTTCGCACGGCGGCGCGCGGCCTCGACGCCCAGGCCGCCGATCTGCGGCAAAATCTGCTGACCGCCGACCGGCTCAAGGCCAGGCTCGCGGCGAAGCAGGACGAGCTTGTGACCGCCAAGAGCATGCTGCAGTCCAAGCAGGACGAGCTGAACGACCTGATCGCCGCCCGCCGTGCCCTGGCCGCCACGCATCAGGCCGAACAGGCGGAACTCTTGCGCGATACGGCGAAACTGACGGCGACCGCCGCCGATCTGCGCGGCCTGCTCGACAATATGACCCGCAAGAAGAAGCAAACAGGCCGGCCCGCCATCCTGCAGGCCCGTCCCGACATTACGCTGCCGGTCGCGGGGCCGGGTGACGCGCGCCTATGGCGTCCGCGACCGTTTCGGCGTCAACAGCCGGGGCGTGACGATCGCGGGCAAGCCCGGCGGGTGGGTCGTCGGCGCCGCAGGGCGGAAAAGTGGTTTTTGCCGGTCCGTTCAAGGGTTACGGCAACATTTTGATCCTGCAGCATATGGGCGAATATCACAGCCTGCTGGCCGGATTCGGCAAAATCGACGTCAATATCGGCCAATCGGTCATGGCCGGAGAGCCCATAGGCTCCCTTAAGCAGCGGGGCGATGCCGCCGAACTTTATTTCGAATTGCGCCGCAACGGAAACCCCATCGATCCGCTCCTGGTTCAAACGCCGCAACGGGGACGGAAAAGGTAGCGCAAGCCCTTGTGAAGGCAGCCCGCTTTCTATACATTGCAGTGAAAGAATCTCTCTTCGCGCTTGGATTTCCGCTCATGCTGCATCGTTTTATTCCCGTTCTGGTGGTGTTCCTTCTCGTCGGCGCCATCCCGCTTCACGCTGAAACCCCATCAGCTCGGTGACATCCAAGCCGAAAGAATCCGCGATAACGAAACGTTCAAACAGCTTAGCCTGTTCGCCGACGTTCTGGAGCGCACCCGCGCCGATTATGTCGAAGAAGTCTCCGACGAAAAACTGATCGAATCCGCATCAATGGCATGCTGGTCTCGCTCGATCCGCACTTCGTCATACCTGAACCGTAAAAGTTTCGCCGAGATGCAGACCCAGACCAAGGGCGAATTCGGCGGCCTCGGCCTCGAAGTCACCATGGAAAACGGCCTGGTCAAGGTGGTGTCGCCGATTGACGGCACGCCCGCGGCCAATGCCGGAATGCAGCGGGCGACCTTATCACCCATATCGACGGCAAGCCGGTGACCGATCTCACGCTGGCCGAAGCGGTTGACCAGATGCGCGGCCCGCAGGGCACCAAGGTCACGCTGACCGTGCGGCGCGGCGGCCTGGTCGGCCAGCCTTTCGACCTGCCCATCACGCGCGCGGTGATCCGCATTCAGTCGGTGCGTTTCCGCGCCGAAGGCAATATCGGTTATATCCGCATCACCACCTTCAACGAGCAAACCCAGACCGGCCTCGACAAGGCCCTCGCCGAACTCGATAAAACCGTCGGCGACAAGCTGATCGGTTATGTCGTCGATCTGCGCAACGATCCGGGCGGGCTGCTCGAACAGGCGGTATCGGTCCGCGGGCACCTTCCTGCCCAAGGGACGCGGAAGTCGTCTCGACCCGCGGCCGCCATACGGAAGACAGCCAGAGCTATACCGGCAAGAGCGGCGACAAGGACCGGCGGCAAGCCGATCGTGGTCCATCATCAATGGCGGATCGGCCTCGGCTTCGGAAATCGTTGCCGGCGCACTGCAGGACCATCACCGCGCGATCCTCATCGGCACCAAGAGCTTCGGCAAAGGATCGGTGCAGACCATTATTCCCATCGCCGGATCGGGAGCGATGCGCCTGACCACCGCGCGCTATTACACGCCGTCGGGACGCTCGATCCAGAAACTGGGCATCGAACCCGACATTCTCGTCCAGCAAGCCAAGCTGGAAGAAATCAACGCCGGAAAAGGCATCAGCGAAGCGGATTTGAAAGGCGCCTTGGCCAACCCCGACAGCGCGGCGCCGGCCAAGCCGGTCGATCCCGAAGAAAACTCGGAAGAAGACGAGAGTGCCAAAGAGGCCAAGCCGCCCAAGGACAAAGATAAAGACGGCAAAGCCAAGGACGGCAAGGGCAAGGATGGCAAGGGCAAGGATGGCAAAGATAAAGACGCCGCTAAAAAAGAACCATACGACAACCAATTGGCGCGGGGCGCTAGATCTCCCTGCGCGGCATCAATCTTTATGAGCAGAAGGCCAAACATCCTTGACGCCCATCCAATCCGACTCTTGAGTTGCGATGATTATACTGTCTGATTGGCGCACGACTTTATCCCGCTGGCCCCCACGCGCTTGCCCTTCTGCTGGCGGCAATATGCTGACGCTCGTCATCATGTTGCTGTGGCCCGCACCCGACGCACGGACCAAGTACGAGGTCAAGCAAGACATCGCCAAGGCTCCTGAAGCGGCTGAAATCGGCAGCGCCTCCGATTGCGGCAGCCGTTCAAGACATCTCGCCGTCTCCCGCAGCCGTCATTGCCGATATAGAGCCGGAAGATAAGATTCAGCTGCCCGCCGCACCCGACCCTATCGTCACGGAAAAAACCAAAACCGGCGCGCTTCCCGTCATCGCCGAAGACGGACGCAAACCCTGGCAGGTTTACGCGCGGCCCTACGCCGCCGTTAAAAGACCGCAGGTTGCCATCGTGATGGGACCCGTAGGCAATGATCGCGTGGTCACCATGCCGCCATAGAACATCTTCCGGCGCTCGTGACGCTGGCGATTGATGCTCAGGCGTCGGATTTAAACGAATGGTTCACCCGCGCGCGGCAAAACGGACATGAAACCTTGCTCGCCATTCCCGCCGAGCCGCTGGATTATCCCCAAAGCGATCCGGGCCCCGGCCTTTTATTGTCCGGCGTCACCGACGCGGAAAATGTCCGCAGGCTTCTGGCTCACCTGGCCAAAGGATCGGGATATATCGGCGTGACGACATTTTCCGGCAGCCGGTTCGTCGGCATGCCCAAACTGATGCAGCCGGTCGTCGCCGAGATCAGCAAGCGCGGCCTCGGCCTTTTCGGACGCCAAACTGTCGGAGCGCAGCGTGCTGGCTAATCTCGCAAGTCAGCAGAAAGCGCCGCTTGCGGCCATCGATTTCCGCATCGACGCCGATCTCGCGTCGGAATCCATCGACCAAATTCTGGCGCAGGCGGCGCGTCAGGCGCAACAGACCGGCAACGCCGTATGCCTGATCGCCCCCACGCCGCTCGCGATCGACCGACTCAATCATTGGGTGGCGGGATTGCGCGCTTCGGGCATAAGACTGGCGCCGCTTTCGGCCATGCTGCATTAATGACGGCGACCCCTTCCAAAAAAAACCGCGACTTACGATCCCGGCGACGGACTGAGTCCGTACCGACAGGGCGTCATGCTGTTTTTGTTCGACCGGCGCGGCTTGATTTTCTGCGGCAAGCGCCGCGACAGCGATCCCGCGAAAAGCGGCGAAGGCTGGCAAGTGCCGCAAGGCGGCATCGACCAAGGCGAAACTCTGGAAGCCGCGGTCGCTCGCGAATTGAAAGAGGAAGTCGGCGCGCATGTCGCCGCGCGGATCATCGCCGCCGCGCCCAAACCCATGTTCTACGATTTCCCGGATTTCCTGGGCAGCCGCAAGGCGTTCAACGGAAAATATCGCGGCCAGATGCAGCACGCCTTCCTGTTGTTTTATTCCGGCGACGGCGGCGATATCGACATCAGCCATAGCGCGGACGGCGAGCCGCCGGAATTTTCCGCCTATGACTGGAAAACGCCGGAACAAATCAGGAGCCTGATCGTCGTCTTCAAGCGCCCGCTTTACGACCATGCGCTCGATTATTTCGAGCCGATGATCGCGGAATATAACGCCCGGTAAAGCCGCAACCGCGCCGCCGTTCCGGCGTTAGGCAATCCCGTCAGATTGTCCTGATGCCAATGCCGCTGAAAAGCGAGCAGGCACAGACGCAGTTCGCGGTCGTATTCTCCGGCCTCGGGGCACTCATAACCGATTTGCCGCAAAGACCGCCTGATCTCCGCAATATCCATCGCGCCTTCATGTTCCGCCGCCGGTTCGCCCCACAGGCCGATGCCGCGCGCGGCCAATGCCTTCCATGGAAAATATTCGCCGGGGTCTTCTTTGCGCATCGGCGCGATATCGCTATGCCCGATAATATTGGATGCGGGAACGGCGTGGCGGTGCATGATATCCAGAATCAGGTCTCCGCATACTCCGATCTGCGCGTCCGGAAAAGTCTCATAGCCGAATTGGTGCCCGCGATTGACCAGCTCGATGCCGACCGAGACGCCGTTCATGTCGCGCTCGCCGCGCCAGAATGACTGCCCGGCATGCCATGCGCGCTTATCCTCGCCGACGAATTGCCAGATTTTTCCGTCGCGCTCGATCATGTAATGGGAGCTGGCTTTGGCCGCGGGATCGCACAGGCGGTGACGCGCCGCGTCGGCGCTTTCCATGCCGGTATAATGCAGGATCACATATTGAACGGCCTTGCCGTCCGCCCGCTCATCCCAGTTCGGAGAATCCTGGCGGACAATCTGCATGCTCAGGTCATCCCCCGCGCTTTGCATATCTGGTCATAGGCGGCGTTGATGCGTTTCATTTTCTCGGTGGCCACCGACACGAACTCGGCGGCCATGCCCGCCGCCACGAGCTTGTCGGGATGATGCTCGACGATAAGCCTGCGGTAAGCCGCCTTGACCGCCGCCGGGGTGCTGGCGGGCGTAACGCCGAGAATCCTGTATGGGTCGTCCACGGCCTCGGCGGATGGCCGGCCGGGTTTTTTGCCGCTGCCGGTGGCCGGGGAATGCGCCGCTACGCGCCGCGATCAGGCTGAATTCGTAGGGGCTGAACCCGAAAATGCGCGCGACATCGCGCAGAAATCTTTCTTCCCTCGGGAACGATGCCCGCATCCGCCGCGGCAATGAGCATCAGGCCGGTCAGAAGCTCTTCCAGCACGGCAGGCCGGGCATGAAACAGGCGGGCAAGCTGCGCGGCGTAAGCTTCATAGCCCGCCGCGTCCTGCCGCGCCTGATCGAACAGCGCGCCGATTTGCGCTTCATGCTGCGACGGAATCTGGAAAACGCGCTTGAACGCCTCGATCTCGCTGCGGGTGACTTTGCCGTCGACCTTGGCCATTTTCGCCCCCAGCACCACGATGCCGACGGTAAACGCGACCTGATCCATATTGCCGCCGATATTAATTCCGGCGGCATGGGCGTCGCGCAGAAAATCCTGATTGTTCCGGCTGAGCCGGACGTCGGCATAATGCCCGGCCATCAAACCCAGAACGAGGCCGGGAAAGCCGAATATCGCTCCCACGGCGCTGCCGAAGATTTTTCCGATCATCGTATCTGTCCAAAACCCATTCGGCCAAAAACCTATCCGGCTTGTGCCTGCGTCCAATCTGCTATACTCTAGCATAATGATCCTATTTGGCGGAATCCTCGGCGGGCGGCAATGAAAACCTCCGAAAATCATGCAACCGGCGTGCCAGTCGCGGCGCTTTTGTCCCGCGCCGGGATACGCCCTACAAAGCAGCGCATAGCGCTGGGCCAGCTGCTGTTCGACGGCAAGGACCGGCATATCACCGCCGAACAGCTGCATGACGCCGCACGCAGCCACGGCCATACCATGGCGCTGGCGACAGTTTATAACAGCCTGCATCAGTTCACGGCGGCAGGACTGCTGCGGCAGGTTGTGGTCGACGCCACGAAAGTCTATTTCGACACCAATACCGGCCACCATCATCATTTCTTCGATCCGGGCACGGGATCGCTGGCCGATGTGCCGGGAGAAGCCGTGCGGATCGAGCGGCTGCCGTCGCCCCCCGAAGGGCGCAGCATCGATCATGTCGATGTGATTATCCGCCTGCGCTGATCCTGTTCTCATGGCAAAATCTCTCTGGCTGGCGGTTCTGTTCTCTCTTGCCGCGCTGACCGCGATCCGGCCCGAAACCGATCTTCTTGTATCGCGCTGGTTTTATACGCCGGGCAACGCGCCCGACGAAAGATTTCCGCTGCGCTTCTGGGGCGTCACGGACATGATCCACACCCTCGCCGTCAATATGTGGATGCCAATGGCGGCGATCCTGGCCGGGGGGCTGCTTTGGGCCGTCCGGCGCAAGAAGTCGCCGCGCGCCTGGCTGTTTCTTTTGCTGGTTCTTTTGATAGGCCCAGGCCTTGTCGCCAATGCCGTGCTGAAGGACCATTGGGGGCGCGCGCGTCCGGCGCAGGTGCAAGAATTCGGCGGCGGCGCGATCTTCACGCCCTATTGGCAGATCGCGGATCAATGCCGCGACAATTGCTCCTTCATCGCGGGCGACGGCGCTTTCGGCTTCGTACTGCCCGCGCTCGGCCTGGTGCTGGCAAGGCGGCGCACCTGGTTCTGGAGCGGAATAACCGCCGGAATTATCATGGGCGGCAACCGCATCGTCATGGGATCGCATTTCATGTCCGATGTCGTGCTGGCGGCGCTGCTGATGCTGCTGACGATGCTGTTGCTCCATGCCGCGATCTACGGCCCGCGCGCGACCCGGGCAGGCATGGCGGGAAATTTAGCCTATTTTACTTCTTCTCTTCCTCAGCCATCAAATCGTCAATCAGCCAGCCCTGGAACAATTCGACGCCGAGTTTCCGGCCGATATCCAGGGCGGCTTCGTTGTCGCAGCGATAGAAGATGATTTTCTCGCGCGGCAAAGCCTGCATGGCCTGCAGCACGCCGGGATCGCTCAGCGGCGCGATGACATCCTTGCTGACGCGGATTTTGTAGTAGTCGGCATCGAACTTAGCGACATTCAAATAAGTCAGCAATGCGGGATGCAGCGCGTCGAGCGTGACCTGGAATTTTTCCTGCCGCAGCAAATCGATCGCGGTAAGCGTCGTATCCAGGTTCAGCAGCAAATCGCCGCGATTGATCTCAAACCCGATCTGGCGGCGGCGCTCGACCGGCACCGCCTTGGTGAATTTGGCGAAGGGCGCGCCCAGCACGCTCTCGACGGCGATATTCAGGTTGATCATGCCCGCGGCTAGGCTTTCCGGGCGATCGGCGAACTGATTCAACAGCCGATGGTCAAGGGCGCTGCATAATTCCATGAACAGGCGTTCGGGCGTCCGGATATCCAGGCGCGGAAAACGCTCGCGCTTGAGCTCGTCGACGGCGACGAAATATTCCGCCCCCGCGACTTGCCATTCGCCGCCCGCATGACGGTAGATAGGCTGATGGCGCACATAACGGCGAATGTCGATTTCCTCGAACAGCTTTTCGATCTGGTTGAGCGTCCAGACGGTCAGAGGCCCGCGCACGGAATCGCTTTGCAGCGCGAGTTCGGGGCTTGGGTTGGCCGAACCGATTTGCGAAGCGGCGCGCGCCGCTTCGATATAATGATTGCTGCGCTCGCGGATTTGCGGATAGCCGCCGGGCAATTCATAGACATGGATCAATTGAGCGGCGGCATCGCCGCCCGTTTCGGGACACGTTACCGCCGCCGTGATTCGCTCAATGGTTTCGGCGCGCGGCCTTCCCCCCGCGAGCGGCGCGACCACGAAGCCATCTCCATTGGACATGAAGTGGAGTTCAGCGCCCTGCTGCTTTGTGGCCTCGGCCAATTGCCGCTGCAATCGCTCTTTCAACTCCAGATCGGCATGCAAAGCCGCGATGGACGCAAAGGTAATATTCACGACAAGATAGGGCACGCCCTGGCGATGCCTATGGCGCAGGCGCATGATGAAATCCTGCTCCCGCACCATATCGCCCGGCATGGCCTTCACATCGTCGACTTCCCATACGCGCATAGACTGCAGGGTAGCATTTGTTTTCCTAACCAGTTGTTAACCCGCCGAATGGCGGCCCGAAAGTAAAATTGTCGTTGCACCCGCCCCCACTTCCCGATATAAACCCCCTCACACACAACAGCTTGCTTCGCATAGCCGTCCGGTTCAAAGGACGGGGGCATTTCGCACCTGCAAAGCCAGCATTAACCCTCTAGGGAGTCCGCATGGCAGCTTCGGTTTTGTCCTCTTCGGTTCAGAATGTTTTGATTTTAGTGGCAAGTGGCGTTGATGAGGTACAATTAACCGAGATGCAGCGGGCCTTGATCAAGGTTGGCGCCAAATTCCGCGTCGTGGCGCCGGAACAAGGGCTGGTGAATGGCTGGCATGACAATGCCTGGGGTCATTATTTTCCCGTCGACCAGACGGTCGGCGAAGCGCTCGGATCGGATTTCGATATCCTGGTGCTGCCGGGCGGCGAGCGCAGCGCGCATAAGCTGAAGCAGAATCTCCATACCCGCCGGATCATCAACCATTTCCTCGACGCGAATAAGCCGATCTCGGCCATCGGCGAAGGCGTCGGCCTGCTGGCGCTCGGCACCCGTTGCGGCGGCCGCACCGTCTCGGCTCTCCCTGCTCTCGCCGCCGACCTTGCCGCGGCGCAAATATCCGTCGCGGCGGATGAAACGATCGCCATCGACGGCAATCTGCTCACCGCGCAAGGCCCCGCCGCCGTGGCATGGATCGCGATGCTGATCGAGCGCATGACCGCTCCCGAAGTGCGGCAGGCGGCCTAAACTTTATCGGGATATAGCTGCCGCAAATTGACGATGACAAGCGTCAGCGTCAGAATCGCCCCCGCTTGATGCAGGGCCGCCAGAACGATATTCGCGTGGGTCAGCAGCGTGGCGATGCCAAGGGCAAGCTGCAAAGCGAGCATATGCGCGAGCGCGATGGCCCAGCGCCTTGACGGTTTCGACGGCGCATTCCGCAGCAGCCTCCAGCACCATGTCCATAAAACGCCCGCCGTGCCGATCGCGAGAACGCGGTGCATGAATTGCACCAGCGCGGCATTGTCGAAAAAATTGATCCATAGCGGCCTTATCGTCCATGCCGCCGCGGGAACGATCTCGCCATCCATCAGCGGGAAGGTATTATAAACCCATCCCGCCTTCAGCCCGGCGACCATAGCGCCCCATGAAATCGTTACGGCCAGCAAGGCAAGCCCTGTCCAGCCGTGCTGCCGCATGACGCCGCGCGCCGGATGGTTTTCCTTGCCGGTTTCTTGGCGCAGCAACAGCCCGCAGGCAATCCATAGCAAATAAGCATAAATGCCTAGCGCCAGAACAAGATGCAGCGCCAGCCGAATATGGGCTGACATAGACGCGCTCGCTCAGGCCGCTTGCCACCATGAACCATCCGACGGCGCCTTGCAGCCGCCAAGCACGAGGCCGAGCCATAGCTTGCCCGTCATATCCGGGGAAATTTTCCGGCGTAACAGGAAATAAAAGAACGGCAACGCGTAAACTACACCAATCAGCCTGCCCCATAGCCGGTGCAGCCATTCCCAGAAATAAATCGCCTTGAAATTATCGAGGCTCATGCCCTGATTGAGCATCTGATACTGGGGAATTTTTTGGTAAGCGGCAAAAGCCTGCTGCCATGCCGCATCGTTCAACGGCGGCATGATCCCGGCTATCGGCGCCCATTCGGTGATCGACAATCCGGATTCCGTCAGCCGGGTCACGGCGCCGATGACCGCCATGGCGAAAATCATGGCGCAGCAGAGCAGCAGCCAATGGGCGATGGGTTTCACGTCGTTCATGATAATGGCATGGAACCTGTTCAGAAATCTTGTCAGGCGCGGCCCCAGATATTTATCCATGCTGCGCCTGCGCTCATAGCGCGCCAATCCGCGGCGCAGAGCGATTACCAGAGCGGCGATTCCCAGTGCGGCCGGCAACGGCCATTGCAATTGCGCCGGCAGGAAGGAGCTCGCGATGATAGCGAAGTTAGCCATCATGCTCCCCGTCATGCCGCGACATGGCGCGTGAGCCAGCCTTCCGCCAGCCCGTCATAGGGACGTTGCAGGTCCTTGATTTCCTGGACGACCATGCTTGCGCCGCCCAGCGCGAACAAAGCGAACAATATGGCCGCGCGAGGATTGGATTGCGCGAACGCGACCCAGGCGACGTTCAGGGAAACAGCGGCCAAAATGCCGAGGATCGCCCAGTCGATCCAATTGCCGCGCCCTTTCCTGTATAAAGCGCGCCAGCCGGAAAGCAGCATATAGGCAAAGAAGCCGTTAAAGCAAAACAGCAGCAAGAGTTTTGCCGCCAGGCAATCGTGTACAGCCAAATCCGAACGCCAGCATCGCGCATACAAGATATATCTGTCCGGCATCGCGGTGAATATCGCTGCCCTTGGCAGCCAAAAGCGGCAGCAACCCGATCATGAGCGCGACAATGACGCAGGAAATGTGCGTAAGCTGCAAACTCCAATCGAGCACGGATAAATTGCTGTCGGCGAATTCAAACAAGTTCATATGCTCATCCACCTAATTTCGCATCGCTATCGAGCATGGAAGCCAGCCGGCAATAAATCAATTTTAAGCATTCATTATCCATAATCCATCTCGGCCGCGAAGCTAGGCAATTCTTACCCGGCAATTATGGTCTCCGCCAGGAAAATTCTGCCTTGCATTTTCTGCCGGCTTTACGCCGCGCCGTGACGAACCAAATAAATCCAAGGACATAGCGTCTCGCGGCGCGTTGGCACGAATATGGCATATCTGGTGCACGTGCTGTTAAGCCTAATTTCACGGGTGTGAGTTAGTCTTTCGCACGTTAAACCTGCGGAAGGAGTCCGCTTTACCGGGAAAAGGAGTTCATCCCATGGCTATCAGTGGCATTTCTCTTAGTGAATCAGCCAGATCAAACTTGGTCTCGCTGCAACAAACGACCCAACTGCTCAACTCGACAGAAGATCGTCTTGCCTCGGGCAAGAAGGTTAACAGCGCGATCGATAACGCTTCCGCGTTCTTCAAATCGCAATCCTTCTTAAACCGCGCCAGCGATCTTTCGGAACTCAAGGATGGTCTCTCGACCGCGCTGCAGTCCGTGAAAGCGGCCTCCAACGCGATCACTGCCATCACGAGCGTCGTGAAGCAGCTGCAAGGTCTCGCGAATGACGCGCTGCAGAAAACCAACTCTGACGACAAGCAGACGCTGGCCACGCAGTTCAATTCGCTGCGCGATCAGTTGGACGGTCTCGTCGACGATGCCACCTTCAACGGTGTCAATCTGTTGACGTCTGCCGGCGAACTTGTCGTGAAGTTCAACGAAGATGGCAGCAGCACGCTGACGATCTCGGGCGTCGATCTAAGCGCAGACGATGGTCTGGGCATTGATGCGGCGACTGACTTCGGAAGCACTGAAGACATCAATACCTCGATCAGCCAGTTGTCGACGGCTCTGAATACGCTGCGCACCACCGCCAGCACGTTCGGTACCAACGCGACTCTGATCCAAACGCGTTCCGACTTCACCACGTCTCTGGTCAACATCCTGCAGGTCGCTTCGGACAAGCTGGTGTTGGCGGATACCAACGAAGAAGGCGCGAACCTCCAGGCGCTGCAAGCTCGCTCTCAGCTTGGTATCGCGGCCCTGGGAATTTCGGGTCAGCAGCAGTCCGCCATCTTGCGGTTGTTCTAAGGGTAATGAGACGGGGACGGCGGCAAACGCCGTCCCCTAGTTTCTCTGATCTTGGTTTTACGGCGGTTCGCCCGCCATTCCTCGAAGGAGTCGAGGACATGCCGCTAAAAATTCGCGTCAAGCCAGAACAAAAATTCTTCGCCGGCGGCGCCGTGCTGAAGAATGTCGGCGCCAAGGCCGCCGATCTCCTGGTGCTTTCCGACAGCCCGGTGCTGCGCGAAGGCTATATGATGAACACCGACCGCAGCGAAGAATCCGACGCCGCCACGGTCTATTTCCTGCTGCAGATGATCTATCTGTTCAAGGGCAAGGGACAGCCGCTCGATAACCTGGTCATCGACACGATCGACAAATTCGCGGCGCTTTATCCTCACCTATCCGGCAATGTCACCGAAATCGTCGCGCTTTTGCGCAACGGCGAGAGCTTCAAGGCTCTCAAGCTAGGCCATGACATGCTCTCGGATTATGAAGCGGCAAAGCCGAAGACCGCGCCCGTCGTGCCGTCCCCAGAACTCTCCCTTCAACCCCTTCCCTGCAATTAAGGAGCCGACCATGAGCAAACAACTTTTGAACACCTACACCAACACCCAGAAAGACAGTGAGTCGATCCGGGAAATCGAAGCCCGCGCGCTGCTCAACTGCGCCAGCAAACTGCGCCAGGCCCAGGAACAGGTGGAGAATTACGATCTCTATATCGAGGCGATCAAAACAACCAGCGGCTATGGACGATATTCCAGGTCAGTCTCTGCGAGCCTGAAAATCTCCTGGCGCGCGATCTCAAGATCACGCTGCTGAATCTCAGCCGTTTCGTGGACAAGGTAAGTCTGCGGGCGCTCTCCGAGTATAATACTTCGCTGCTGACCAGCCTGATTGATATCAATCGCAATATCGCGGCCGGACTCAGCGTCAAACCGGAAGGCGAAACGGCGGACTCCGGCGCGGCTCCGGCGGCGCAAGGCGGCGGCTCTTTCTCGGCCAGCGCGTAAGCTATATCTGCCAGACCCGGTAACCGTTTTCTTCCGCAAGAACGGTTGCCGCCGGAGCGAAACGCGCGATCGGCACGGTCTTTTGCGTCACGAGAACCAAATGCCCGCGCGAGGTCAAATAGCGCGGCGCGGCGGCCAGCAATTCTTTCACCACGCCGAAATCCTGCTTCGCCCCGGCATGGATCGGCGGATTGCTGACGATGAGATCGTAACGGGCGCGACATGAGGCGAGGCCGTCTCCCTGAATATATTCGGCGCCGGCAATATTCTCGCGCGCCGCCATGATCGCCAGCGCATCATAATCGAGCAGATGGAGCCGGGCGTCAGGCCAGCAACGCCGCGCCGCGAGCGCCAGAATTCCCGCGCCGCAGGCGAAGTCCAGCATAAGTTTCGGCGCAGGCAATCGCGCCATGCATTCGATAAGCAAAGCCGAGCCGGGATCGAGCCGTCCCGCCGCGAACATGCCGGGATAGAAATCGATATTCGCAGCCATGACCGGCAATTTCGATTCTTTGCCGCGTCTTCCATGATTCCAAATCTCGCTTCGGCAAGACGGACAAGCGGGGATGCCGCGCCAGATATACGCGGCCATGATATTTCGTCGCCGCCGTCGTGACATCGCGAAAGATCTCCTGCATGTCCTTGAATGCCGGAATGATGCCGCCGGCTTTCATGCCGAACAGAACGGCGACGCCCCCATCGGTCAGATGCCCCGCGGCGAGATGCAGATTCATCGCCATTCTTCGCGGGCGCGCGGCAAGCCCAGCAGCACGCCGTCATAGCCACGATCCCATACGCTGAAATCCGTGTCAGCGCCGCGACGCCGCTGCCATGCGGCGATCGTGACCGACGGCGGTTTCCATCCCGGCATCAGCGCATCGCACAGCAACAGGGAACGCCCCTCCCCCACAGCTTGCAGAAAAATTTCTGCGCCAGAGCATTGAGGCTTGTCAAATCCTCCGCCATCAGAAGGCGATGCCGAACGGCGCGAGCGCCGCCTGCACCTCGGCGACCGGAAGATCGGCCAGCGGCTTACCCTGAAGAAAGGCGGTTCTCGGCCCGCGCGGGCGCGACCATGTGGGATTGACGCTATCCGTGAACAGGGTCAGCGTCGATGCGCCCACCGCGGCGGCTATATGGGTCGGGCCGGTATCGTTGCCGACGACGGCCATGGCGCGCCGCGCGACGCCGCCGATTTGCGCCAGGCTCGTGCGTCCGCCGAGATCGACAAGTTCTCCGGCCTCCGCCTTAATCGCCTTGATGGCCTCAAGATCGGCTCCGGCTCCTATGGCGACCGCCGCGATGCGCGCGCATAAAGATCGCGCGCCAGCGCCGCGTAGCGCGCGGGAGGCCAGCGCTTATCGAGCCGGGTGGGCGAACAGCCCGGAATCAGCAGAACGAATTTTTCCGGCAGCGCGAGACTGTCCACCGGCGCATCGAGCCACGACCAGTCCGCCGCGGCGGGAACGGTTATGCTGGCCGCCTGCAATTGCGCGCCGATAAAATCGGCAAAATGCCATTCCGGCCTCGGCGGCCAGACACGCGGATGGCTGCCCATGCCCGCCGCGCCCGACCATTCGAAACGCTCAAAGGGCCGCCCAGAAGCCAGAATATAATGCTTTGGCGCATCTTGCCCTGAAGATCGTAAACCCTGGTCGGCCCAAAATCGCGAATGCGTCCCAGCAGATCGAGCCATGCGCCGATATCGGATGCCGGGCGGCCGCTTGTCGCTGATAACCGTATCGAACCATGGCATGAGTCCGGCGAAGCCCATCCATGCCGGCTGGGTGAGCAGCGCGATTTTCGCCCGGGGATGCGCGGCGCGAATAGCCTGAAAGGCCGGGGCGCAAAGCACAAGATCTCCCAAAGCGCCAAGGCGTATGACCAGAATGCGCTCATGCTCGTGATGATGGCCGTCCATGCTTTCTCCCTTATGACGCGGCGATGACGCGGCGATAAACATCCAGCGTGTCCGCCGCCATTTTATGCTTGTCGAATCTCGCCCTTACATGCGCGATGCCGCGCTCGCCCATTTTCAAGCGTTCTTCGGGCGATAATGCAAGAGCCTGCTGGATTTTCGCGGCAAGAGCGGCGGAGTCTCCCACGGCAACCAGATAGCCGGTTTCGCCCGGAATCATGGTTTCCCTGAACCCACCCAGGTCGCTGGCGATGACGGGCACGCCCATGGCCTGCGCCTCGACCGGAATCCGTCCGAAACCTTCGGGAACGAGCGACGGGGCGATGACAAGGTCGGCGGCGGCATAAGCGGCGGGCATGTCGTGGCAATGCCCGGCTAGCTTGACCCGCGCCTCCAGCCGGCATGTTTTTATCGCCTCGATGATTTCCTGGACGTAGGCGTTGCGTCCCTGATCGTCGCCGATGATGACGGCCAGGAAGTTCGATCCCGGATCGCGGAGGGTGACATTATGCAACGCCTCGATCAAAACCATATGCCCTTTAATCCGGCTGAGCCGCGCGGGCATGAGAATGATGCGTTGATCCGGCTCCGCCTCCCAGGACGCGCGCAAGGATCGCACGCGCTCGGATAGAACTTTATCCCGCCGGAACCGCGTGAGATCGATGCCGCGCTGGATGACGACGATGCGCGCTTCTGGCACGCGGTAATTGTCCCGGATGTGAAGGGCGAGGAATTCGGAAATCGCGATCACCACCGCGCCCTTGGCCATGACGCTATTGTAAATCTTTTTAGCCGCGCTCTTGAATTTATAAGCCGCGTGGAACGTCGTCACGAATTTGCATCCCGTCATGCGCGACGCGAAATAGGCCGACCATGCCGGGGCGCGGCTGCGCGCGTGAATGACATCGATATTCTGCGCCCGCGCGATGTCGGCGATACGGGAGGCATTGGAAAGAATTTGCATGGGATTCTTGGAAGCCAGCGGCAATGTATAATGCACGCCGCCTTCGGCTTCCACCGCCGCGACCAAAGGCCCGCCCGAGGAGGCGACGAAACTTCCGGCCCCCGCCCGCGTCAAAGCGGCGTTAACGTCGATGACCGCCTGTTCCGCGCCACCGGTTACCAAAGAAGGAATGATCTGAAGAATCTTCATGACTTATCTATCTGTCGCAGTTCAAGAATTGGCAGGCCGCACCCTGAAACCTCACCCGAAAGCCGCCTGCCAATTCCTGAGTTGCGATGATTATCTATAGTATTTTTATGCGAATAGGAGGCATTTATTAACATGGGAAATTGTCATTGGGAATGCCATTGACATTTCAACCACGCGGCTTAGGATTGCTGCAATTCTTTAACTTATAGTCGGATTCATCACATGCCATCGTCTGGGTACAGCCCCGAACAATTGAAGCTCGTCGAGCAATTTCTCGAATCATGCGCCACGGCCATGGACAAGGAATGCGCGCTGCGCGGCGATACTCTCATCAACGGTTTGCGCCGCGAGCGGTTCGATATCGAGACTTTCATCCTGCAGAACAAGCTGAACGAATCTCAGATCGGCGTCCTGGAATTGACGGTGGATTTCTACAGAAAAGTGGAAAACATCCTGGTCGCGGGCGAAAAGAATTACGCCAAGGCCGTGCGCGCGGGACTTGATTCCGTTTCGGACGATATCCGGCTCATCATCACCGAGCAGGACGAGGAAGAAGATCAAGCCGATCATGACGCGTCAGCCGCCTCGCGCGCAGTCGCCTCGTAATCCTACGGCCGTTTTTCTAAACCGCTAACATTCAGAACGACGCGCGCCGCGCGCGCGGACGGCGCTTCGTCTTCCGCGCCGAGCCAAACGGCGGTTTGAGCCAACTGCGCAGCCTGCGCCGCGCGCGCCGCCGGATCGGCCAGCAGGATTTCGCAAGCCGCCGCGAGCCTGTCCGGCGTGCAGAGCTCCTGCAGAAATTCCGGCACGACCGGACGGTCATGCATGATATTGACCAGATTGGCGTAGCGCACCTTGATCAGCCTGCGATACAGAAAAGCCGTCACGGGGCTGATGCGATAAGCGATCACCGCCGGAAGTCTCGCCAAGGCCAGTTCCAGCGCGACGGTGCCCGAACAGGCGAGCGCGGCAGTCGAAGCTTTGAACCCGTCATATTTGGCCGCGTCGCCCGTGGTCACGATGACGGGAACCGCCCAATCTTTTGTCAGCGCCCGCACCTGCATCTCCACCTGCGGCACAGTCGGCACCGCGCATACCAGATCGGCCAGATCGGGATTCCTGGATTTGAGCAGAGCGAGCGTTTCGGCGAAAATCCGCGCGAGGCGCGTCACCTCGCTCGTCCGGCTGCCGAGCAGAACGCTCAAAACCGGCGTGGTTTCGCTCAATCCATGCGCGGCGCGGAATCGCGCGGCGTCGCCATTCGCGGCGCCGCTTTCGATGATCGGATGCCCCACGAAGCTGCATGGCAGGCCCGCTTCGGTGAAATAGGGCGGCTCGAACGGCAGGAGCGCCAGCAAATGATCGAGAAACCGCGCGATTTTCTTCGCCCGGCCCGCGCGCCAGGCCCATACCGTCGGCGCGACATAATGGATCAGCGGAATCCCCTTCCCCTTCAGCCGCTTCGCCACGCGGAAACAGAAATCCGGCGCGTCGATGGTCACCAGCGCCGCCGGTTTCATTCGCTCCACCTCCGCCGCCGTTTGATCGATGCGGCGAAGCAGATGCGGGATATGAACCAGCAATTCCGCCAGTCCGAAATGCGCGAGCTCTTTTTGCGAAAAGAACAATTCGATACCGGCCTCGACCATGCGCGGCCCGCCGATGCCCGCAAAGCGCAAATCCGGCGGCCCCAGGCGGCGCAGGGCTTTCATCAGATGCGCGCCGAGCAAATCGCCCGACGGCTCCCCGGCAATCAGGAAAATAACCGGCGCCGTCATGGCTTATTCATCCGAATAGCCGTAAAGAAAAATCCCCGCCTGATCGGCGGCGGCAATGACAGCGTGATGATCGATAATCAGGCTCGCGCCGGCTTCCACGGCAATGCCCGCGAAACCTGCGGCGGCGATGCGCGCCACGGTCTCCAGACCTATGGCGGGTAGATCGAGCCGCCTATCCTGCTGCGGCTTGCATAGCTTGACCAGGACGCCGCCGCCGCCCTCGCGCTTCAACGTCGCCGCGCGCGCAATCATGGCGTCGGTGCCCTCGATAGCCTCCAGGCCCAGGACCATGCCTTGCTGAACGACCACGGATTGTCCCGCATCGGCCTCGCCCAGCTTCCGCGCCACGGCAACGCCGCGCTTGATGTCGTGCCAATCCTGCTCGCCCGGTGCTTTGGCGCCAAGCTGCCCGGCGGGAGTCACAAAATCCGCCAGCACGTCGTGAATCCCGACGACGCGGAATCCCTCGGCTTCGATGACTTTCGCGATAGCCTTAAGCAGGCCGTCATCGCCGAGAAGCCCGAATCCGATCTGCATCAGCTTGCGCAGCGTGAACATGTCGGGCTTCAATTCAAACAAGGACGGGCGGCGCACCCGCCCGATCATCACGACGTCCTTGACGCCCGCCGCGCGCGCGGCATTGCGTGCCGCCTCGCCCGCCCCCAGAGGCAGCCAGACATGATCGCTCCCGCCGCCGAGATCGGCATCGGCCTGTCCGGTTATGCAGATCAAGAAATGAGGACGCCGGGATTGCCTTAAATAAGCGATCAGCCGCTTTGGCGCATCGCCGCCTCCGGCCAGAATGCCGAGCTTGGGGCCGGTCATAACCGCTAATCCAACTCGGTCGGCTGGCATAGCGGACGGCTGGTTTTGGCTCGAATAAAATCGAGTACCTCGCCGATCAACGGCTGGCCGTTATAAACTCTGGCTACTTCGTCGAGCCGTTCCGCCATCGTGCCTTCGGGCGAGAACAGCATGCGGTAGGCGGTGCGCAATTCGCGAACCTGATCCTTATTGAAACCGCGGCGCTCCATGCCGACCGTATTGAGTCCGGCGAGATAGGCGCGATCGCCCTTGACCGTGCCGAAGGGAATGACATCGCTCTCCACGGCGGACATGCCGCCGATCATCGCGTGAGCGCCGATGCGCACGAATTGATGAATTCCCGAAAGGCCGCCGAGAATGGCGAAGTCGCCGACCGTGACATGGCCCGCCAGCGTCGCGTTGTTGGCCATGATGACGTTATTGCCGATTTGGCAATCATGCGCGACGTGCGACGCCACCATGAACAGGCAATTGTCGCCGACGCGCGTGATCATGCCGCCGCCTTCGGTGCCGGGATTCATCGTCACATGTTCGCGAATCTGGTTGCCGCTGCCGATAATGAGCTCGGCGGGCTCGCCGCGATATTTCTTATCCTGCGTCTGGGTGCCGATGGAAGCGAACGGATAGATAACCGTGCCGTCACCGATGGTCGTGCGGCCGTCGAGATAGACATGCGCCATCAGCCGGACGTGATTGCCCAGCGCGACATGGCCACCGACAATGCAATAAGGGCCGATATGCGCGCCCTGGCCGAGCTTGGCCGTAGGGCTGACGATCGCCGTGGGATGGACGAAAATTTCCTCGCTCACGCCGCACCGTTGATTTTTGCATCGCTGCCGGACACCAGCATGGCGGTATAGACGGCTTCGGCATAGAGCAGGCCCTCGACATAGGCCTCGCCCCGGAAGCGCCAGACATTGCCCCGCTCGCGCAGCTTTTTGACGCGAAGATGCAGCGTGTCTCCGGGCACCACCGGCCTGCGGAACCGCGCCGTCTCTATGGTCATGAAATATACCAGATCATTGCTGCTATGGCCGTCGCGCAGATAATCGACCACGACGATGCCGGCGGTCTGCGCCATGGCCTCGACGATCAGCACGCCGGGCATGATCGGGCGCTGCGGAAAATGTCCCTGAAAGAACGGCTCGTTCGCCGTGACGTTTTTGATGCCCGTGGCGCTTTCGCCCGGCACGATATCGATGACGCGGTCGATCAGCAGCATCGGATACCGGTGCGGAATCCGGGCCATGATGCCGTTGATATCGATCGTTGCGCTTGCCGTCCCGGATTCGACGGAGGCCAATTCTTTCATCGCCTAGGGTCCAAACTCAGCCACGGTATGGCGGGCCCGACCGGGCGCGCCTTCTCACAAACAGGCCGCAGTCTAGCCGCAAATTCACGGGGCGCAAAGCCTCAATTTTTACTGTTTTTAGCCGCCGCGGGGTCATTGGCGTCTTCGAACTGAACTTTCACCGGCACCTCGGTAAGCTTGATATTCAGGCGATTCAGCACATCGTCGGTTATATCGAGCGCGGGGTCATACCACAGCGACTGCTGCTTCAGCAAAACCAGATTAAAGCCGCGCAGCTTGGCCACGTCCTGCACGACATCCAGCAAATTCTTGCGCACCACTTCCATCGCGGCCGTAAAGCCGCCATCGAGCGCATGGCGCTTGCCCTGCACTTCGCGCTCCACTTCGGTAAATTTTTGCCGCAATTTCTGTTCGCGCTCGGCGAAAGCGTCGGCGGCAAGCGTGTTGCGCGCCTCTTTCAGCTCCTCGTCGGCGTCCCGAAGCTGTTTTTCCTGCTCGGAAATTTCCGCCTGAAACTTCGCGCGCTGATTCTCCAGTTGCTTCTGGACGCTCTTCGCCGCGAGCGACTCCTGAAGAATCCGCTGCACGTCGATGATGGCCGTTATGGATGCAGGCGGCAAAGGCGGCTTGGCCTCAGCCCAAGCCGCTGCCGGCATCAGCAGCACGGCAATAAGAAGAACAAGATGGCGCATTAAAATCTCGTGCCGAAATTAAAGCGGAATTTCTCCAGCTTGTCGTAGGATTGCTTCATCACCGGGTGGGCGAAATCGAGCCGCACGGGGCCGAACGGGGACTGCCAGGTGGCTCCTAGGCCAATGCTCGCGCGGATGCTCTGATCGGTGCGCAGATCCTCGCCGGGCGCGGGCGAGACGGCGACTTTGCCTATGGTGCCCGCGTCCGAGAAGATATGGAACTTGATGCCGACTTCGTCGGGCAGACCGCTCGGCATGGTCAGCTCGACGGTGCCGCGCCCGAAATGCTCGCCGCCCAAAGCGTCCTCGTTCGATCCCGGGGTCATGTCGCGCGGGCCGACGCCTGAGAACTCGAAGCCGCGCAGCGTGTCGCCGCCCAGAAAGAAGCGGTCGGAGATACGGACTTTCTCGCCCAGGCCGTTCATATAGCCGCCCTCGCCTTCGATGCTGAAAATCCAGCTTTCCGCCAGCTTGAAATATTCCGTCGCCTTAACCCGCGCCCGGCCATAGCGGACATTGCCGCCGAGACCGGCAAGATCGGTGTAAAGATGGAGGATGTAGCCGGTGGACGGGTTAAGCCTGCTGTCGCGCGTATCGTAGCTTAGTTCCTGGCCGACCATCGAGGTATTGGCGACTCCCTGCTGCTCGCGGATGAAGCGCGAAGCGGTGTCGGGCACGGTGGAAATATTCGTATTCTGATAGGTATAGTTCAGCCGCTGCCGCAACTGCTCGGAAAGCGGATAGCCCAGCCGCAGCGAAAAGCCGGTATTGGTCTCGTCATAGGAGCTTGCGTCCTGGTTGTCGCGGGTGACGCGGAACAAATCGACGCCCGCCGCGAGGTCGCGATCCAGGAAATACGGCTCGGTGAAGCTGACGTCGAACTGCTTGGTCCGGCCCGACAAGGTGGCGCCGAAACGCACATCCTGGCCCTTGCCCATGAAATTCTTTTCGCGGATCGAGAAATCGCCCAGCGGGCCGTCGGTCGTGGAGTAGCCCGCGCCGAAAGAAATTTCTCCGGTGGCCTTTTCCTTGACTGCAACCTTGACCGCCGTCTGGTCGGGCTGCGCGCCTTCCTCGGGAGTGATTTTCACTTCCTCGAAGAAGCCGGTGTCCTTGATGCGCTGCTCGGAACGCTCCAGCTTGGCCTTGTTGAAAGCGTCGCCCTCGGCAAAAGCCAGTTCGCGGCGGATCACCTTGTCCATCGTCCGCATGTTGCCTTCGATGTCGATGCGGGAAACGAACATGCGCGGCCCTTCGCGCACGCGATAGACGATATTGATGATCTGCTTCTCGCGAATGCGCTCGATATCCGGCACCACTTCGACGAAGGCATATTGCAGCCTGTCCACCGCCGTCGTCAGCTGATCGATGCTGCGCTCGATTTCCGCCGCGCTGTACCAGTCGCCGGATATGGTCGTGACCTTGTCGGCATACTGCGCCCCATCCAGCCCCTTGAGTTCGCTGACGACCTTGATCTCGCCCAGACGGTAGCGCTCTCCCTCATCGACCGTATAGGTGATGAAGAAATCTTTCTTGTTGGGCGTCAGTTCGGCATTGGCCGACAACACCCTGAAATCGACATAGCCCTGGTTCAGATAGAATTTGCGGAGCAATTCGCGATCGTAATTGAGCCGGTCGGGATCGTAAAAATCGGAGCTGGAGAAAAATCTCCACCAGGCGGACTCTCGAGTATTGATGATGCCGCGCAATTCGCCGGCCGAGAAATGATTGTTGCCGACGAAACCGATGCTTTGAATGCCGGTCTTGTCGCCTTCCACGATTTCAAAAATGACATCGACGCGGTTTTGTTCGCGCTGCACCAGTTTCGGCTCGACGGTAGCGGCAAAACGCCCGGAGCGGCGATAAAGATCGAGCAGGCGCTGCACGTCCCGCTGAACCCGCGGCAGGGTATAGACCAGACGCGGCTTGAGCTGGACTTCCTTCTCGAGGTCCTCGGTCTTGAGTTCGGCGTTGCCCTCGAACACGACTTTATTGACGACCGGATTTTCCCGGACCCTGACGATCAGGGCCGTGCCGTTCATGCCGAGGACTACATCCTGAAACAGGCCGGTGGCGAACAGCGCCTTGACAGATTCGTTGATCTTGGCAGCCGTCGCCTGCTGCCCTTTTTGCAAGGCAAGGTATGAAACCACGGTTTCCGATTCCAGGCGCTGGGCGCCCTCGACCTTGATGGCCTCGACAACCGGCGCTTCGGGAGCGGGCGGCGCGACAGGCGCCAGGACGGGCCCGGCTTCCGGCATAACGGGCAAGGCCGCGATGCGGGCAGGCGCCGACAGCGGTTTGCCCATGGGAATGCCCGTGGGAGCCTGCACGCGTTGCGCGCCGGCAGCCTCCGGCCAGGAGAAAACAGCCGCAAACGCCATGATGGCCGCGACGGCGCGTATGGCAACCAGCCCTGATCGGAAGAAGGCAAACGGCATAAACGACTATAAGGGTTAAGAGAAGATCTGTTTCAGATACGATAGAAAACCGAATTGGACAAGGTCGTTATAGGTTGAGAATATGAACAGGCACAAAACGACCAGCACCCCTCCCCGCATCGCCCAATCCTGGACTTTCTCGGTCAAAGGACGGCGGCGCACGATTTCTATCACATAGAACAGCATATGCCCGCCATCGAGCATCGGAATCGGGAACAGGTTCACAAGGCCCAGATTGATCGAGATCATGATCACGAACAGGATATAAGTCGGAAGTTCCTTGGTTTTGGCGACATCGCCCGACATTTTGGCGATGCGCAAGGCTCCGCCGAGTTCTTCGGTGCCCCTCAGTCCCATGATCATCTGCCGGACGGCGGCGAGCATGTCATAAGTTATGTTCCAGGCCATCGCGAACGAGTGAGTAACGATCCCGCCCGGACTTAGCTTTCGATAAGCCTGATCCTGGCTGGAGACGCCAAGCTGCGCCGTGCGATGGCTATAGCCGAAGCGGTCGGTCAGATCGACGAGGCGGGGCGTAATCGTCATCTCCTTCTTATCGCCGTCACGCTCGATTTCGACTTTCATCGGCGTTCCGGTATTCAAGCCAATGATGCGCTGCATATCCGAGAACCGTTCCACGGCCTCGCCGTCGATGGCCACGACGCGATCGCCGGACTTTACCCCCGCCGCTTCCGCGGCACTGTCTTTTACGACCGTATCGACGACCGCGGGCGTATAGGGTTCGCCGTAATAAGCGAACATCCCCATCATCAGCAGAATGGCGAACAGGTAATTGGACACCGGCCCCGCGCTGACGATAGCCAGGCGCTTCCATGGGTTTTGGTGGAAAAAGGATATATCCCGCTCATGCTTGGTCATCTGATGAACGCGGCTGTCCGGCGTCGAGGCGGCATCGGCGTCGCCGAACATCCTGACATAGCCGCCCAAGGGAAAAACGGCCACCTTCCATCTGGTGCCGTGGCGGTCGGTACGGCCCCATATCTCCGGCCCGAAACCGATCGAGAACGACAGCACCCGAACGCCGCAACGGCGCGCGACCCAGTAATGCCCGAATTCGTGCACGAACACGACGATGCTGAGCGTCACGACGAAAGGCACAAAATAATTGCCGATCACATTGAATAAATCTTCCATACCCGATCCCTTATGCCTTGCGGCTGATGAAGGCGTTTGCGGCGCGGCGCGCCTCGGCGTCGGCGTCGGCGAGCGTTTTCAAATCATGAAGCGGCCCCGCCTGGACCGCCTCCAGAGTCGCCGCATTGACGGCCTCGATATCCAGAAAGCCGATCCGCCCGCCGAGGAAAGCCTCGACGGCGACTTCATTCGCGGCATTGAGAATAGCAGGCGCTGTGCCTCCCGACTTCATGACCTGGCGAGCCAGATCAAGAGCGGGGAATTTTACCGGATCGGGCAATTCGAAAGTCAATTGGGAAATTTTCGCGAAGTCGAGCCGCGCCGCAGGTGTTTCCATGCGCTCGGGCCAAGCGAGGGTATAGCCGATCGGCGTCCGCATGTCCGGGGTGCCGAGCTGCGCCAGCACCGAGCCATCGGCATACTCGACCATACTATGGATGACCGACTGCGGATGAACCACGACGTCGATCTTTTCGCCGGGCATATTGAACAGATAATGCGCCTCGATAATTTCAAGGCCCTTATTCATCATCGTCGCGCTGTCGATGGAGATTTTAGCGCCCATCGCCCAGACGGGATGCTTGACGGCTTCGGCCGCCGTCACGCGGGCCATGTCTTCGCGCGACATGGTGCGGAACGGCCCGCCGGACGCGGTCAGAATCAGGCGGGTGATGCTGTCCGCCCGATCCGCCTCAAACACCTGCCATATGGCGTTATGCTCGCTATCGACCGGCAGTAATTTGGTCCCGGACTTGGCGACGAGGTCCATCATCAGAGGTCCGGCGCAAACCAGGGTTTCCTTGTTCGCGAACGCGACCTTGACGCCGCGCTGCGCCGCCGCGATCGTCGAAGGCAGGCCCGCCGCGCCGACAATCGCGGCCATGACCCAATCGCTGTCGATCCGGGCCGCCTCGACGACGGCCTCCGGCCCGGCTGCAACCGCTATATTCGTGCCTGCCAGCGCGGCTTTAAGATCGTTGTAGAAAGCGGGATCGGCCACCACGGCGAGCTCGGCGTTAAGCGCCCTCGCCTGCTCGGCCAATTTGGCGACATTGCGATGAGCCGTGAGCGCCGCGACGGCGTAATTCTGAGGCGCGCGCAGCAACAGATCGACGGTCTGGCATCCGACCGAACCGGTCGATCCCAGGACAGTCACGCGCCGGCGCTCGGCCTGAACCTTCGATACAGGCGTCTGCCGCGCTAAGTTAGTCACCACCATGAAATGCCCTCTCCCACCACCTGCAGCAGCATAAAAAACAGCGAAGCCGCGATCAGCCCGTCGATTCGATCGAGCATGCCGCCATGACCGGGTATCAATTGCCCGCTATCCTTCACGCCGCAGCGGCGCTTGATATAGGATTCAAACAAATCGCCAAGTTGCGCCGCTATGGCGAGCGCTACGGCAAAGCCCGATGCTATGCCCGGCTCCCGTACTCCGAATCCACGAGCCGTAGCATAGCCTAAGATTGCCGCTATGGCTATGCCGCCGAATGCGCCCGCCCAAGTCTTGGAAGGGCTGATGGCGGGGCATAATCTCGGCCCCCGCAGCCAGCGTCCGAAGAAATAAGCCCCCATATCGGTGCCCCAGACCGCCAGCAGCAGAAAAACCGTCAACCCCAGCCCATGCTCGGGCGTATTGCGGGTATATAGAAGAGCAAGGCAGCCCGCGCCCACATAAACGGACCCGAAAGCCGTCCAAAAGGTCCGCCTCCACCCGGAGCGCCCGGCCGCCGAAGCCAGAAAAACCCCCAGCGCCGACAGGCTGCCTGCCAAGGCCGTCTCGCCGGGCCCGAGAAAATACGCCGTTATAAAGGTCGCGCCCATCGCCGCGACCGCAAGCCACTGGATAAGCCGCAGCGGCTGCGGGCGAAACATTTCGACCCATTCATAAATGCCGAACAGCGCCAGCGCGGCAATGACGGCCGCCGCCTGCGCGCCGCCATGAAGGGTCGCGGCAAGCGCCATGGCGATCAGCACGATGGCCGATACGATCCGCTGCTGCAGTTCGACCCGTTGCTGCGCTTCCTCACTCGCCAATCGTCGCTCCATAGCGCCGCTCGCGCTTGTCGAATTCATCCAGCGCGCGGCGCAATTCGTTTTCGCCGAAATCCGGCCATAAAGTATCCAGGAATACGAACTCGGCATAAGCCGCCTGCCAGAGCAGGAAATTCGACAGCCGCTGCTCGCCGCTGGTGCGAATGATGAGATCGGGATCGGGCACGTCATGCGTATCGAGCACGGCGGTCAGGGCGGCCTCGTCGATCTCGTCCGCCTTCAGCGTTCCCGCCGCCGCCTGCGCCGCGAGGCGGCGCGCCGCCGCCGTGATTTCCTGCCTCGATCCATAGCTGAGCGCCGAAACCAGCGTGAAACCCGTATTGGCCGCCGTCAGAGTCTCGGCATGCTCGATCATGGCGACGATGTCGGGAGATAATGCCGAACGGTCTCCGATCACCTTGATGCGCACGCCTTCTTTGTGCAAATTCGCGAGCTCGCTGCGCATGAAGAAGCGCATCAAATCCATAAGCTCCCGTACTTCGCCGGCAGGCCGCCTCCAGTTCTCGGAGGAAAAACTATAGATCGTCAGATAGCTGATCGGAAGACTGCGGCAGGCGCGCAGCGTGCGCTTGATCGCTTCGATGCCGGCGCGATGCCCCATCGTGCGCGGCAGGCCGCGCGCCGCGGCCCAGCGCCCATTGCCGTCCATGATGATGGCGACATGCAGATTTCTGGCGTCCGGCGTCACGCGATATCTCTTTTCATGGCGATACGAGGCAAAATAAAAGGATTGTTCCTGACCCAGTCCAAATGCGGCGCAAAATTTTCCTCATCCTCGACCAAACCGGCGGCAAGATAACCCGGCAATGCCTCTCTCGGCAATGCGCGAAACCCATGCCTGCCGTAAAAAGGAGCGTTCCACGGAGCCTTCGCGCCCGTCAGCAGCGTCACCGCCGCCAGCCCGCGCCGGCCCGCCTCCGCGATGACGTGATGCAATAAAGCCGTGCCCGCGCCGCGTCTTCCATAAACCGGTGACACAAAAAGATGATGGAGGAAAAAATCCTCGCCGATGGTTTTGGCCAAACAATAACCCGCAGCCTCGCTATCGATCTCAAGAATTTCCATTAAGCAACTGATATTATTGAAATTTAGGAATGAAGTTAAAGCAAGAGGTCTGGCGCGATAATCGGGGCCGAACAGCCCTGCGGCGCTTTGTTTGATCGCCGCGCAGACCGGGAAATCCTCATCGCGAGCGGCGCGGATAACGCAAGCCGCCGTCTGCCCGGATGCATCCGCCTTTCGGCCCTCGCGCATTAGATGTGCATCACTTCCTTTTCTTTGGCGGCGAGACCTTCGTCGATTTTCTTGATGTGCTCGTCGGTCAGCTTCTGAACTTTTTCCGATAGGCTCTTATGCTCGTCCTCGGTGATGCCGCCGTCTTTTTCTTCTTTCTTCAGCGCGTCCATCGCGTCGCGGCGCACGTTGCGCACGGCGATGCGGGTCTGCTCGGCATATTTGCCCGCCACCTTGACGAGCTCCGCGCGCCGTTCCTGGCTCAGTTCGGGAACCGGCACCCGGATAAGCTGGCCGTCGGGCTGGGGATTCAATCCAAGCCCGGCGTCTCGGATCGCCTTTTCGACCGGCTTGACCATACCTTTGTCCCAGACCTGCACCGTCAGCAGGCGCGGCTCCGGCACGCTGACCGTTCCAACCTGATTGAGCGGCATCATGCTGCCATAGGCTTCGACCTGGATTGGGTCGAGCATGCCGGTCGAAGCCCGGCCGGTGCGCAGCCCGGAGAATTCCTTGCGCAGCGCCTCGAGCGCGCCGTCCATGCGTTTGCCGTATTCGTCGAGTTTGAAGGTCATGGACCCCGCCTTTTTTTGGAAATGCCCGGATGAGGAAGGATGCGTATTAATCGCCGATGATCGTGGACTTGCCTTTGCCTTGCATGACTTCGGCGAAAGCGCCGTGCTCGAAGATCGAGAACACCAGGATCGGGATTTTGCTTTGCCGCGCCAGCGAAATGGCAGATGTGTCCATCACCTGCAAATCCTGCGCCAGCACGTCGAGATAGCTGAGGCGGTCATAACGCTTGGCATCGGGGAATTTCTTGGGATCGGCGCTGTAGACGCCGTCGACCTTGGTGCCCTTGAGCAGCGCGTCGCACTGCATTTCCGAGGCGCGCAGCGCGGCGGCGGAATCGGTGGTGAAGAACGGGTTGCCGGTTCCGGCGGCGAAAATCACCACGCGGCCTTTTTCCATGTGCCGCTGCGCGCGGCGGCGGATGTATGGCTCGCAGACGGTGGACATCGGAATGGCGGACTGCACCCGCGTCGGCACGTCCATCTTTTCGAGCGCGTTCTGCATCGCCAGCGCGTTCATCACCGTGGCCAGCATGCCCATATAGTCGGCGGTGGCGCGATCCATGCCGCTGGCCGCGCCCGATACGCCGCGAAAGATATTGCCGCCGCCGATGACGACGCAAACCTGCACGCCCATCGCGATGACATCCTTGATCTCGGTGGCGACGCGGTCGACGATCACCTGATCGAGGCCGTAATCGCGGCTGCCCATCAGGGCCTCACCCGACAGCTTGAGCAGCACGCGGCGGTACTTGATCTGGTCGTTATGCGCGGTCGGCTTGGTCATGGCGGGCGTCCGCTTCTCGGCAAGATTGTCGGTCATTTCAATATCCTGATATAAGGCCTTATGCAATCGCGTGCAATTTACGCCGGGAAATATGATTTTTCCAGTCTTAAAGTTAAAAAGGAAAAGCTGCTGTTAACCATCCGTGAAAGTAAATCGTTTCTGGAGGTATCAGTCACTTTTATCGTATCTTGGTGCCATCGAATATTGAGGAACAAAGCTTATGAAACCGGAAATTATCGAAATCGACGCGCGGAAATATACAAAGCTTGAACTTACCCAAGGCATAGAGACCGCCATTCGTGCCCTGCAAAAAGATATCGGCTCCACCGCGCCCCTGGAAACCTTTCAAATGCGTCCAATACATGAAAAGCGTCTCAGCCTATACGGCGCTGGGGCGGAAGATATAGAGATATGTATCCTGAATCCAGACGTTCCGGATCACGTTCCCTTTACATCCCTGCGCGGCATGCACGCCACGAGAACAGGAGCCATGGCCGATTGGCTGAATAGCGCTCTTAAGCCGATCTTTGACAATCCCTCTGAGCCCAACGAGGCAAGTCTTCTCGTTCGCAACGAGCAAGGCCGACCGGCCAGATTCGTCAAAGTACTGCACCGGAACGAGATATAATTCGGAAAGGAAAGATCATGACAGCGCAAAAAGTCATTAACGCCATTCAATACGTCAAAATCGAACTGGCCCAAGGCCCGACGGCCGCTCTCGCAGCCCTTCGGAACGACCTTGGCTCTAAGCAAAGGCTGAAAGTCAGCCGCGTCGAAAAAGGCCTCGGCCATGACGGACAGCTTGTGGCGAATATTCCGGACCTGAATGTCTGGAGGCCCGAGTCCATGCCGCTTTCAGGCACAATGGCCGTCAATGGCTATGGCAAAACCCGCGAAGGCGCGACGACCAGCCTCTTAAGGCAATTGCTGGACCCCGAAGTCGGTAGAAAGAGGAACGGCGTGGAAACGCCCCTGCAGCTATGCGTCGGAGACGAAGACGCGCCGCATAGCTTGGTTACGGTCGTGCCTTTCCGCCCATTCCAGCCGGCCAAGACTTCAACAGCGACGGCGGAATTGAACGCATAAAACCCGGAGCGCGAAGACGGCCTCTTTCCCGATCAGGACGCCATTTTCGCGACTTCGGCGGCGAAATCGCCCTGCTCGGCCTTGTCGACGCCCTCGCCAAGCTGGAAACGGACGAAGCCCTTGATCGCGATCGGCGCGCCTAACGTCTTGGCGGCGTTTTCAACCGCCTTGGCGATTTTGGTCTCGCCGTCGACGACGTACATCTGCTCCATAAGCACGACTTCCTCGTAATATTTCTTCACACGGCCCTCGACCATTTTGGCAATGATTTCATCGGGTTTGCCGGAAGCCTTGGCCTGTTCCGTCAAGATGGCCTTCTCGCGCTCAAGCGCGGCGGGATCGACTTCGGCGATGGTTAGGGCGTCCGGACGGGCGGCAGCGACATGCATCGCAAGCTGCTTGCCGAACTCGGCCAGCTTGGCCTTGTCCGCCGTGGACTCGAGCGCCACCAGAACGCCGATCTTGCCAAGATTAGGCGCCAGCGCGTTATGGACATAAGTGGCGACCACACCATCGCTCACTGCAAGTTTCTTGCTGCGGCGCAGATTCATATTCTCGCCGACGGTGGCGATCAGATTGGTCAGCTCGTCCTGCACATTGCGGCCCGTGTCGGGATAGGCGGCCTGCTTGAGGGCTTCGGCTTCGCCGTTGCCCGCCAGCGCCAATTGCGCCGCCTGCAGCGCGAAAGCCTGGAACTGCTCGTTGCGCGCCACGAAATCGGTCTCGGCATTGACCTCGACCGCGACCGCCGCGGTTCCGCTTGCCGCAACCGCGACCAGACCTTCCGCCGCCGCGCGTCCGGCCTTCTTCGCCGCCGCCGACAGGCCCTTTTTCCGCAGCCAGTCGATAGCCGCTTCCAAAGCGCCCTCGGTTTCGGAAAGCGCCTTTTTGCAGTCCATCATTCCGGCGCCGGTTTTCTCCCGCAGTTCTTTGACAAGTTGCGCGCTAATTTCCGCCATCTTACTATCTCCTGATTATATCCCTTGAATTAAGCCGAAACCGCAATCGCTTCCGGAGGTTCCGGTGGCACTGGCGTGAGGACCGGCGGCTTCTCGGCGGCGCCTGCATCCTTGGAATTGGCCCCCATTTCAGCCTCGATGCCATCCAGCACCGAAAGCGCGGCCAACTCGCAGTAAAGCTCGACGGCGCGCGCGGCGTCGTCATTGCCGGGAATCGGATAGGTGATGTGGCTGGGGTCGGAATTGCTGTCCAGAATGGCGACGACGGGAATGCCGAGCTTCGTCGCTTCTTCGACCGCGATCGATTCCTTGTTGGAGTCGATGACGAAAAGAATATCCGGCAAGCCGCCCATTTCCTTGATGCCGCCCAAAGCCCGCTCCAGCTTGTCGCGCTGGCGTGTGATTTGAAGCTGTTCCTTCTTCGAGAGTTTGAGAGCCTCGTTGACCAGCCGCTCATCGAGTTCGCGCAGCCGCTTGATCGACTGCGAAATGGTCTTCCAGTTGGTCAGCATGCCGCCGAGCCAGCGATGGTTGACGTAATACTGGCCGCAACGCTTCGCCGCTTCGGCGATGCGCTCCTGCGCCTGATGCTTGGTGCCGACGAACAGCACGCGTCCGCCGCGCGCCGTGGTATCGCGCAATGCCTGCAGCGCCCGCTGCAGCATCGGAACGGTCTGCTCCAAATCGATGATATGAACGCCGTTACGCACTCCGAAAAGATACGTTTGCATCTTCGGGTTCCAGCGGCGCGTATTATGGCCGAAATGGATTCCCGCCTCGAACAATTGGCGCATGGTGAAAGTGGGCATAGTCATGCCTTGTCTCCTCAGTCTCCGGTTATGTTCCCCTGGGCTTTTGCCCAAAAGGCCGCCGTAGGGGTAGCCGGGAAACCCGGCACCGGAGCCACATCCGTTCTGGAAATCCAGGTTGGAGAAAGGCTTAGCCTACGTGTGATGTCCGGGCGTCGCAACCGCTATGCCCAGCGGATCTATTGTTAGCGAATTAGGGCCGAGAATGCAACGGGAAAGCCTGAACCTGATTCCTTATATTTATATGGTTGGAATTACCATATTTTCTCCGCACCGCAACAAAGTATTGTTTTAAGCTATTTTTTGTTTGCATTGCTGTGGAAAAAGATGATTATTAGTTATTAAACAAGCCTGGAGGAACAATGACCACACATACACAACCCGCATCTCTCCCCCGCACGTCCTGCCTCTTCAACAAGGCCAAACGCATAACGCTGCACTTCGTGACGCCGGTCGTAGCCTTCATCAGCTTGGCGGAGAATGTTACGGATATAGGAGATCTGGCTTTGAAAGCTCTGCTCGGCCCGACACAGACTTCTCAAACTGCGGCCGGTTCCGACAATGTGGCGCGGCGCGATGCATCCCTCGCACCGGAACGCCAAGCTTCCGATATCTATGCCCTGCGCCTTGCTCCCGACGGCAATCTGTGGGCATGCCCGGGAAATCTCCCTCCCTCCAATAAAGGCTGCCCCGGAGGCATTAAGCTCAACGGCTTCAGTGTCGCCGTCCTGGATGACGGTGTTGCCGGCGCGCCTTTATTCACGCGCATAACCGCCACGGAAAACGGCCAGATCATTCCCTTGCGCCCGCTGCCCTTGGCGGCCAAGCCTTTCACGCTGGCGATTCATTAGGCCTTATGGATTATTGACTTCAGGAAATATTTTGCGCTCTTGATCGGTCAATCAATTCAGCGCGCCATCTATTTCCCATGGCCGCGCGCCTTTGGCGGGCGGATGACACAAGGAGGAAATATAAGGTGATGCTTCAGAACGGCACCAGCGCGTCATAGAGCTGCTGGCCATAACGCGGCTGATGAATATCCTGGATTTGGCCGCCATAGGCAGCGCCTAGCGGCCCCATTCTTATCGAATACCGGCCTGGATTGCAGCCGGAAAGCCGCAAAAAGCGAAGATTCCTATAACCATTTCCAGAAATTATCGCTACATTCCGGGAATTGCCTCATTTGATAAGGACATTTTTATGCAAAGACCGCTCGCCCATAAGGCCAGACAGACCTCGACCATAGCGGCATTCAGAGCCTATGCCCGCCGGGTGGCACAACGCTTGCCAGGCGCCCTTCCCGCCATCGGACAAGCCGCCGCCGAATTCGGCGCGGCGCTGGTTCCGGTCTTGGCCGCGGTCGCTCATATGGAAGGAGGGCTTTCGAAGCCGGTTCTGGTCATCGGAACGACTTTATTCGCCCTCGGCATGAAAGGGCTCATTCTCGATCCGGCTGCACCGCGCCAGGCCGTAAAAACGCGGCGCGATCCTCAGCCTTACTTGCATTAGGCTGCTGGCGTGACTGTATAGCGCATGACACTTTGCCTCGGCGATTGACCCAAGCGAATATTCGTTCCAGCTTGTCGTTGAAACGATCAAGGAAGACATGAATGCGCCTCACCGTGTGGCAAGCGGCCGCTTTACTTTATCTGTTGCTGCCGCTCGCGATTTTTCTGCTGTTTTTCTCGAATGGCTTGATGGCGGCGGCAGGGCTTATCTTTATCGGCTGGTCGGTCTGGCGGCTCATGCGCGATGGCGTCGAGCAATCGCTATCGATGCCGATGGCTTGCGGCCTGCTGCTCGTCTCATGCTTCATGATCGCCCTATCCGGCATCCTGCCGCCGCTGGGCCAAGATTTCGATTATCGCAAGCATTACGGAATCCTCAAACTTCTGATTGATCATCCCTGGCCGGTTGTCATCGACAACGGAGAGGCACCGGTCATGCTTCGCTATTATCTCGGCTGGTATCTGGTGCCGGCTGGCTTGTGCAAACTGTTCGGCCCGGCGCTGCTCGATAGCGTGCTTGCCGTCTGGTCCGCTTTGGGGCTTTGGCTGATTTTCGCGCTTCTGGCGGAGAGCTTAAAAATAAAAAATCGGTGGCTGGCGATATTAGCCGCGCCGATGTTCATGTTTTTCAGCGGCGCGGATCTGGCGGGAACGGCATTGACCAAGTTGTATTCGTCGGTTCCCCTGTATCACGATCATTACGAATACTGGGCGCTATTCTATCAATATCAGGCCGTCATGACGACTTTCATGGGATCGCTGCAACATGGTCTTCCGGCATGGATCGCCATCGGCCTGCTGCTCAGCGCTGGTCCCTCTTCACGCCTGCTTTCCCACGCCGGATTGTTTTTCTTCGCAATATTGTTCTGGTCGCCGCTTTGCGCCCTTGGAACGGCCCCCTTTATTCTTGTCTCTTCAGCAACCGGGACCAAGAGCCTGAAACAATTATTCAGCGCAAGCAATTTTCTGTCGGCCGCCGCGCTTGGATTGCCCATCATGGGTTATCTGTTTTCGGGCACGCAGGAAATCCCGCACGGCTGGATATTCGATACGCCCGGCTGGACCATGAATAATCTCATCATGTTCTGGATTTTGGAATTCGGCCTTTTCGCCGTGCTGGCTATGATGATCGGCACCGAACGCTCCGCCATGCTTTACACGGCGGCTTTAGTCTTGCTCCTTGCGCCTTTCGTCCGCACCGGCATTGCCAACGACTTCCCCATGCGCGTTTCGATTCCCGCCCTGGCGGTTCTGGCATGGATCGTGATTGAAATTATCCTGACCCGGCCTTTGTTAAAAACCCTTCCCCTCATCATGGTATTCATGCTCGGCGTCAATACCGCCTATATGGGGATAGCACGCGGATTCCGTCATGATTTCAGGGCCGATGCGCCGGATCGAATCATGCTGATGACTCCCGAGAACAAATACCGCGCCCAGTATATCGCTCCTTATCCCAGCCCGTTTGTGCGTTAGGCTTTTTTGCCGCCGCGAAACCAGGCCTTAGAATGGCATCAGCACGTCATAGAGCTGCTGGCCATAGCGCGGCTGCTGAATATCCTGGATCTGGCCGCGGCCGCCATAGGTGATGCGGGCTTCGGCAATCTGATCGTAAGACACGGTATTTTCCGAGCTGATATCCTCCGGGCGGATAACGCCGTTGATCTGAAGCTCGCGCATGTCGTAATTGACAACCATCTGCTGCTTGCCGGTGATGACCAGATTGCCGGTCGGCAAGACCTGCGTGATCGTCGCGGCGACTTTCATGCTGATCTGCTCCTGGCGATTGACCGAGCCTTTGCCTTCGCTCTTGCCCGTGGTGTCGATATCGACGAGATCCGTCGAGCCTGGAGGCATCCATTTGGCGATTTGCTGCTCATAGCCGAAGAAGCCGCCCACTTTACCGTTTTCGTTATTGGCGCGCTCGCGCTTGGTTTCGTTCTGCAATTGCGCCTTGTCATTGATGGAAATAACGACGGTCAGAATATCGCCGACGCGGCTGGCGCGCTGATCGCGGAAGAAGGCGCGCGATCCCGCCTGCCACAGAGAATTCGCCCGGATTTCGCCCGGCGTCGCCGCCGGCACCGGCATCCGCACCGGAATATAGCCGGGCTTGCCCGTCGGATCTTCGACGGGAGCCATGACCGGGGCCTGGCCGATTTCGCTGACCCGATCCAGGGCATTGCAGCCGGACAGGCACAGAACCAGCGCGGCGCTACCCAGCAATTGACGCATCGACGATTTCATTAGCGACTCCTTCGCATATCAATTAGTAGCAAGCTGCACCGGCATCTCGATCTTGACGACGCCGGGGGATACGATCTTGGCCTCGATCACGCGGTTGCTCTGCGTATTGGTGACACGAATGACCTCGCCCACCGCGCCGTCCTGAAGCGCCCGCCCCTGAGAGGTAAGCAGCATGGCAGGAGATTCTATTTTCATCGTCACCAGCGAGCCGCGCAGCACCACGCGCGGCGATGCTATGTCGCGAATGCGGATGGGAGACTGGGCGGGCATTTGCCGCTTAAGCTCCATGCCGACGACCGTCTCCGAACCGCGCATGTAATCGCCGGCGCGGTCGGCGGTCATCTTGATCCAGTCAAGATCGGCATCCTCGATCACATCGCCCTGCGCCATCGTCTTGTTCAGCACCGGCACGTCGACCGTGTTGACCGCGCGTCCCGTCACATGCATCTGCTGGAACGCGGGCGTGTCGGCGGCGGCCAGCAATTCGGCGCGGAATCGCTGATTGGTTTTATCGAACGCGAAATCCTGCAGGCTGAAATCCGGATTCACTTCGGTCGGCAGATTGATCTCCAGCGACCGGTTGTCGAAGGCGACGTCGATATCGCCCTGCACGCCCTGCGCCTTCAATTGATCGACGATCGCCGCCTTGATCATCGCCGTGTCGATTTTATGCGAGGCGCGCGTGATGACCGATTTATCGGTGAAGCTGTTCGCCCGCCAATCCAGATTGTAACGCTGCGCCAGTTTGCTGAGAACGCCGTAGTCGTACACCACGCCGCGTCCCGGCTCGGGAGCGGTGGCGATTTCCAGGTCCTGCGTCGGCGCGAGACCGGAAAACACGTCTGCCAGCCGGATCGCGGCGCGGTCGATCTTGACCTGAGCGTTGAGCGCGATCTCTCCGCCCAAAACCGGGTTCGGCATCAGCGCCATCAGCGCCGCCCACAAGCCATAATGCAGCAACCTGGACATCAGCTACCCCTTATCTAAGCTGGTTAAGCGCGGACAGCATATCGTCCGCGGATTTGATCACGCGCGAATTCATCTCATAGGCGCGCTGCGCGGTGATGAGATTGGTCAGTTCCTGAACGATATCCACGTTGGATTTTTCCAGCGATCCCTGCAGCAATTTGCCGAAGCCGGCGGCCAGCGGATTGCCGGTGGTGGCGGTTCCCGAAGCCGGGGTTTCGCGCAGCAGATTGTCGCCAATGGCTTCCAGCCCGGCGGGGTTGGCGAAATTGGCCAGCTGAATCTGTCCGAGGTTGCTCAAGCTCACCTGGCCGTCGATCTTGGCAAAGACCTGGCCCGAGGAATTGACCGTAATGTCAATCGTGTCGGCCGGCACGGTGATGTTGGGAACGATCTGATAGCCGTCGCTGGTAACGATCTGTCCCGTGGAATTCAATTGCAGCGAACCGGCGCGGGTATAGGCCGTGGTGCCGTCGGGAAGCTGGATTTGCAAAAATCCTTTGCCGCTGACGGCGAGATCAAGAGAATTGCCGGTCTGCTCGATGCTGCCCTGCAGGTTGATGCGGTAAACGGAACCCGTCGCGACGCCGTTGCCGATCTGGATGCCGGTCGGCACGACGGTGCCGGTGTCGGAAGACTGCGAGCCGGGGCGGCGGACGTTCTCGTAAAGCAAATCTTTGAATTCCGCCCGCTGGCGCTTAAAGCCCACGGTCGTGATATTGGCGATGTTGTTCGAGATGACTTCCACATTCATCTGCTGCGCCAGCATGCCCGTAGCGCCGATTGCCATTGCTCTCATTGTTCCGCTCCTATCCTACTAAGCCATAACCCTGCCCAAGACGCGGACCGCATTCCGTATCCGGTCATTTTCATTCTGCAGGAGTGTCTGCGTCTGCTGATAAGCCCGCACCACTTCCGTAACCTTCGTCATTTCCACCACGGCGTTTACGTTCGACTGCTCGATCATGCCCTGCGCCACTTTCGTGTCCGTCGCCGGCGTCGCCTTTTCGGAGGCCTGATACAGATTGTGGCCGGTTTCGACCATGTCCTGTTCATGAGCGAAATTGACGACCTGAAGCTGGCCGACCTCGCCTTTATCGGTGGTGATGCGCCCGGTCTGATCGACATGAAGGGCGCTGGCGTCGTTGGGAATATTCAGCGCCTGGCCGCCGGCGCTGAGCACCTGGTTGCCGTCCTGGGTCACGATGTTGCCGTCGTTATCGAGGACGAAGGAACCGGCGCGGGTGTATTGCACGCCCTGAGGCGTCCGGACCGCGAAATAGCCCTTGCCCTGCAAGGCCATATCCAGTTCGTTGCCGGTGTTGACCGTCGATCCCGGAGTCGTGTTGCGCAACGTGGCGCGATTGACGACAAAATTGATTTTATCGCCGAATTTGGGTTCGCTGACATAGGTCTCGAATGAAACCTGCTGGCTCTTATAGGCAGTCGTATTGGCGTTGGCGACGTTATTGGCCAGCACTTCCATCTGCCGCTCTAAAGCGGTTTGCCGTGACAATAAGATCAGACTGGCGCTTTCCATTTTTCTGCCCTGAACCTGATGCATGCCGCCATCGGCCATGCTTCCGCGAATACAGATGCATGGATCGTGCCAATTAAATATTGTTTATATTCAACAAGTTACAATGGATCGTGACCACCGGCGATGGCAGCAATGGCCTGGATTGGGACGTGAAAGCGGAAGATTTTGCCGAATACCGGAGGCGGCTTGATTAAGACGCCTAACCGACTCTCAATCACTTTTTAACCATACCGGCGCTTAATGATGCCAAGACGGAGAGCAACCCGGCCGGTATTGGGGGACGCGCTCTTTATGTCAAAGGAGTTGACAGTGGCGCAAGAAAAAGGCGCGGCCAAAAAGAATGATGGCCCTGAAGAGGATAAGGCTGCGTCCGAAGCGGACGAAGGCACGGACGCGACTGTCGGCGAAGACGGCGAGATCGAGCTTAAAACCGGCAGATTCGGCGGCAAGAAGAAAAAGCTTATCATCATTGGCGCGGTGGCCGGAGTCTTGCTGCTCGGCGGCGGCGCGGGATTGTATTTCTCGGGAGTTTTCTCGTCGAAAAAAGCCGAGCCCGCCGCGGAAACCGGACAGCGGCAAGTCAGGGAAAACAAGGACGGCAAGTTTTATTTCTACGATCTCGGCGATCTGATGGTCAATCTGTCGGGCGAAGGCAAGCGGCCCAGTTTCCTCAAGCTCAAAATCAGCATCGAGCTGGACGACGAAAAAGACAAGGCCATGATGGAACAGATCAAGCCGCGCATTCTGGATAATTTCCAGGTTTATTTGCGCGAGCTCAGGATGGAAGACCTGAAGGGTTCGGCGGGAATCTACCGGCTGCGCGAGGAACTGTTGCTTCGCGTGACCGAAGCGGCGCATCCGGCGCGCGTGCGCGACATTCTCATTACTGAAATGCTGGTGCAGTAATGGCGGACGAACCCAAAGAGATGACCGAAGAAGAACGCATGGCCGCCGAATGGGCGGCGATGGCGGAAGAGCCGGCTCCGGGAGAAGCTCCCGCAGCGGGAGCGGAGGGCGCGGATGGAGCGGCGGCCGGCGAGGATGCCGTACCCACCAGGGTTCTGAGCCAGGAAGAGATCGACAGCCTGCTCGGCTTCGGCGGCGGCGGCGGCGACAAGGACAATTCCGGCATCATGGCGCTCATCAACAGCGCGCTGGTCAATTACGAACGCCTGCCGATGCTGGAGGTGGTGTTCGACCGCCTGGTGCGCATGATGTCCACCAGCCTGCGGAATTTTACCTCGGACAATGTGGAAGTCAGTCTCGACCATATCTCCAGCGTGCGGTTCGGCGATTACCTGAACTCCATCCCCCTGCCCGCCATGCTGGCGGTGTTCAAGGCGGAAGAATGGGACAATTCCGCGCTGATGGTCATCGACAGCGCGATGATCTATTCCATCGTCGACGTGCTGCTGGGCGGAAGGCGCGGCACCTCGGCCATGCGGATCGAAGGGCGGCCCTATACCACCATCGAACGCAACCTCGTCGAACGGCTGGTGCGCGTCGTCCTCGCGGATATCAGCAGCGCGTTCGATCCCTTGTCGCCCGTGACGTTCCGCTTCGACCGGCTCGAAACCAATCCCCGCTTCGCCACGATCGCCCGTCCCGCCAATGCCGCCGTGCTGGCCAAATTGCGGATCGACATGGACGATCGCGGCGGACGCATCGAAGTCATTATTCCCTATGCCACGCTGGAGCCGATCCGCGAACTGCTGCTGCAGATGTTCATGGGCGAAAAGTTTGGGCGCGATTCCATATGGGAAACCCATCTTGGCACCGAGCTCCTGATGACCGACATGGCGATGCACGCCGTGCTGGGCGAGGTAAGCGTCCCGCTCGGCGACGTCATGAACTGGCAGGTCGGGTCGCAGGTCATGCTCAACGTCAAGGCGGACGACATGATCGAGCTGCGCGCCGGAGAGGTTCCTCTGTTCAGCGGCCGCATGGGACGGCGCAACAACCACATCGCGGTGCGCGTCGAGCACGCTAATTTCAATCTCGGCAAATCGGAGGGAGCATAATGGAAATCGCCAAATTCGCGCTTGATATCCTGGTGATCGGTTTGCTGGGCGCGGGCATTTACTTCGCCACGCGGCTCGAAAAGCAGCTGGGCGCGCTTCGGGAAAGCCGCGCCGATATGGAGCGCTTGACCAAAGATTTCGCCAACAACGTGGGACGCGCCGAGGCCGGGATCAAGAGCCTCAAACAAGTTGCGCGCGAGTCCGGAGACGATCTGGAAAAACTTCTCGAACGCGCCGTGACCATGCGCGACGAGCTTCGCTTCGTCGTCGAGCACGCCGATAAATCGGCGGAAAAAGTCAGCGCGCTCAGCTCCCAATTGGCGAGCCAGACGCGCGAGGCGAAAACCGCCGCGCCGCCTCAACTGCAGGCCGTCGCGACCGAGCATTCTTCCGGCGCGGGCGGACCACGGACGCGGGCGGAGAAAGAATTGTTGCATGCGCTGGAGAAAATGCGCGAACAGGGATAGGCCTAAAACATGTTTCGCCTTTTGCAGCCTCGTTATTTCGTCGTCACCGTGATTGTCGCGGCGCTCGCGTTGATGGGCGTCCGCATCGAGTCCCTGCACGACAGCTTGATTTCCGGCACGGCTTTTACGCCTATCGCCGCCGCGACCGCCGAAGATTCGCCTCCCAAAACCGCGGACAAAGCTCCTGCGGATGCCGAACAGAAGGCGGAAACGCCCGCTGCCGCTCCCGCCGTCGAGCCGCCCGCGGTCGCCATGCCGACCGCGATGCCGCCGACAGTCGCCGCGCCTCCCGAAGATTTGAGCGAAGGCGATGTCGAGGTGCTGAAACAGCTATCGGCCCGCCGCGCCCTGCTCGACGAGCGCGAGCAGGAAATGTCCCAGAAAGTCGCCATTCTTCAAGCGACCGAGATGCGCGTCGATCAAAAAGTGAAGCAAATGGAGACGCTGCACACGCAGCTTAAGGCGATGCTGGGCCAGCTGGACGAACAGCAGCAGGCGCAGATCGACAATCTCGTCAAAATATACGAGTCGATGAAGCCCAAGGAAGCGGCCAGGATATTTCAAACGCTCGACATGCCGGTCCTGCTTGGCGTCATGCGGCAGATGAAGCCGGCGCGCAGCGCGCCGATTCTGGCCGAAATGGAGCCGCAAAAAGCCAAGGAAATCACCCTCACCCTCGCCAAGCAGCATGAGCTTCCGGGGTCGGACGACAAGGAAAGCAACCTGCCCAAAGCTCCCTGACGCCTGACGCCCGCTTTCCGTCATCTGACTTAACTTTTTCTTCAGCATATTCAGCGACATTCGTGGTTTAATAATCGTTGCCTTGCCGTCGCGGACCATGCCGGTCGTGTTGCCGCATAAAAGCAGAAAAGGAGCCCAGCCATGGCCGTTGATATGAATATGAATATCCTGATCGTCGACGACTACAAGACGATGCTGCGCATCATCAGCAATCTTCTCAAGCAATTGGGATTCAAGAACATCGACGAGGCCACCGACGGCAGCGAGGCGTTGCGCAAGCTGCGCGACGGAAATTTCGGCCTGGTCATCTCCGACTGGAACATGGTGCCGATGACGGGGCTGCAGCTGCTCAAGGAAGTGCGCGCCGACAGCAAGCTCAAGGCGCTGCCCTTCATCATGGTGACGGCGGAAAGCAAGACCGAGAATGTGGTCGAAGCCAAGACCGCCGGGGTCAGCAATTACATCGTCAAACCGTTCAACGCCGAAACCCTGAAGCAGAAAATAGCTTCGGTATTGGGCGCGTTCTAGGTCCGGGAATTCATGTCACACCAGCACGACAAGCCCTCGCAGGGCGCGCTGCAAAAGCAAATCAATTCCGCTTTGCAGGAAGCTCAGGAGCCGCTCACGCGCGATCAGGTAGCGGGCATCATCCGGCAGGTCATCGGCAGCGCCGAGGGCGACCTGGCGGCCACCGACATAAAATTTTATCGCGAAATCGAAGGGCTTGCCCGTTACATCCATAACGCGAAGCTTGAAATCGCCTCCATACGCCCTACGGATATCACCACTGAATTCATCCCGAGCGCCACCGACCAGCTCGATGCCGTCGTCGGCTCGACGGAGGAAGCGACCAACAAGATCATGGACGAATGCGACGGCATTAGCGCCCTCGCCGGAGAAGTCGGGGGCGAGGCCGGCGAAAAATTGACCGCCTGCGTGACGCGGATTTTCGAGGCCTGCAATTTCCAGGATTTGACCGGCCAGCGCATTTCCAAGGTCGTGAACGCGCTGAAGCATATCGACGAGAAGATCAACGCGCTGATGCAGGCGCTCGGCGATGAAATCGGCAAAGGCGGCGATAGCCTGCCGCCGCCGCCCGCCGAAGACGACGAAGACCCGGAAAAAAAGCTTCTCAACGGCCCGCAAATGCCGGGACAGGGCGTAAGCCAGGACGACATCGACAAATTATTCGGATAATTCTTATCGTCGATTATAAGTCACCCGTCATCCGTTCTCCGTGTAGCTCACTCATGACTCGCAGCCTCGCCTCCCTTCTCCTTGCGTTTTTGATGCTGATGCCGCCGGCGTTCGCGGCATCGGCGCCGATCCATGTTACCGTGCGCGGCGGCGCGCACAGCGATTTCGACCGGATTGTTTTCGACTGGCCGCGAAAGGTCGACTACACGATCAAGCGCGACGGGAAGCAAGTCACGATAACCTTCTCGACTCCCGCGCAATTCGCGGATGGCGCCGTCAAGACCGCCCGCCTCACCCGCGCGGACGGTTTCGCGCAAGCCGCCGACAACGCCAATAGCCGCTACGCTTTTATCGCCGCTACGGCCGCCAAGATCGCGGAATCAAGAAACGGCGCCGCGCTTATTTTCGATATCACCGGCCCGGCCGCCGGCCCCAGCCCGGCGGCGCAACTCGCTTCGCCGAAGCCCCCCGAAGAATCCAAGGCCGCCAATAAAGCGCCTGCCGCCGTCGCGCCGCTGATGCTGGCCCCTCTCGCCGCCCTGCCCCCGCCGCCTTCGTTACCCGTCGAGCCGGAAACGCAGCAAGCGGCCAGTGTCCGTCAGCCGGATGCGCCCGCCCCGGCTCCGGCCCCCGCGCCGCTGACGCCGGTCGAACGCAACGCGCTCATCCAGAGCAATGCCTCCACCACTCCCCTTGCCGCCAGCCAAATCAAGCTGCCCGCTCCCGGCGAGCCGCCGCTGCTGGTGCTGCAGATAACGCCCGGCATGCCGCTCGCGCTCGCCGCTTACGCGCGAGGCGGTTATGCCTATCTGATTTTAGAACGCAAGCTGGCGATAGACCAGAAACAGCTTTTCCCCGGGCAAAATACGCAATTGACGCTGCAGCCTCTGAATCTGCCCACGGCAACCGGGTTTCGCTTTGCGCTGCCGAGCGGCGCCGACCTTCGGGTAGATCGGAGCGGCAATACCTGGCTTATATATTTGGCCGGAGAGAAGCGCCATGTGCCGGTGACATTGAGCCTGCAAGCCGAGCCCAATTACGCTTTGGGGCCGCGCCTGCTGCTGCCGATCGTCAACCCGCCGGAGGTGATTCATTTCTACGATCCGGTCATCGGCGACGAATTGTCGATCCTGCCCCTGATCAATCCGGGCGATGCGATGACCACGGCCCGCGATTTCGCCGATTTGACCGTCCTGTCTTCGACGCAGGGATTGGTCGTCGCCCATAAGAGCGACAAGCTCGCGGTTCGCAAGGTGGCCAACGGCGTCGAAATCGCCGCCGAGGGAGGATTGCGGCTTTCGCCGGTGGAGGATACCGGCGCGGCGCCCCGGCTCGATGTCGGCCGCGCCTCGAACCACGCGCTCATGTTCGATTTCAACGGCTGGCGCGGCCTGGCCGGCGAAGACTTCAACAGAGCCCGCCAGCGCCTGCTGCAAAATATAGCCGACGTGCCGCCCGTGGAACGCGACCGCGCGCGTCTCGAACTGGCGCGGCTGTATTTCGCTTACGGCTTCGGCGCGGAAGCGCTCGCGCTGCTTAATTACGTGGGATTCAAACTTCCCGATCTGTATGGCCGCCCGGAATTCCGCGCCTTGCACGGCGCCTCGCGGATTCTCGCCGGCGACGCCGACGGCGGCATCGCCGATTTTTCCATGAATGAACTGAACGATGTGGCGGATCGCCCGCTATGGGAAGCGTTCGCACTGGCGGCCAAGCGGGATTACGAGAAGGCGGCGCCTAAATTTATCGCCACGATCGGCTTTATCGATGAATTTCCCGCCGCGCTGTTCGCGCGCTTCGCCACGCTGGCGCTGGAAACCATGATCGCGACCGGGCAAATGCAAAAGGCCGACCAATGGCTGGACAACTGGCGCACTTCCAAACGGCATGACGATTTTCTTCATACGCCCGCGGTCTATTATTTGCACGGCGTGACCTTATACGGCGCGGGAGCGCCCGATCTCGCGGTGAAGGAATGGCGCTATGCCGCCGCGAGCACCGACCGCCTCTACCGCACCCGCGCCGAGCTGGCGTTGATCGACTATGACACGTCGAAGGGCAAATTGACGGCGGCCTCCGCCGCGCAGCGCCTGGAAGGCCTGCGGTTCGCATGGCGCGGCGACGCCCTGGAATGGGATATCCTGCGCCGCCTGGGGCAGTATTATTTCGACGCCAAGAAGTTCCGCGAGGGTTTCGCCAATCTCGAGCGCGCGCGCAAGCTCTATCCCGACCTTCCCGGCAATGCCGAACTCGGCAGGAAAATGGGCGACGTTTTCCGCGACATCTTCACCACCGATCTCGGCGCGGCGCTGCCGCCGCTCGAATCCTTGTCGCTGTATCAGGATTACCGCTACCTCATCACCGATGAGACGATGGCGAGGCCGATCATCCGGGCGCTTTCGGAACGGCTGGTGGCGATCGATCTGCTCGATCAGGCCACGCATTTGCTCGACGACCTGCAGCGCGACTCCACCGGCACGGAGCGCGCGCAGACCGGCGCGCGCCTTGCCGGAATTTATCTCCTCGACAAGCAGGCGGAAAAATCCCTGAATGCGCTCGCCGTAAGCGAGGTCGAGGGCACGCCCGGCAACATCGCGCTTGAGCGCCAATTGCTGAAAGCGCGAGCGCTGATGGAACTCGGAAAAACCGGCGAAGCAAGCGCGCTGCTGGCGAACCGCAACGACCAGATGGCGCTGTTGCTGCTGGCCGATATAGCCTGGCGCACCAATGACTGGAACGCCGCGGCCGCTGCGCTGCTTAAAGCGCTTGGTCCGCCTCCGGCAAAAGACACACCGCTCACCGGCGATCAAATTTCGATGGCGGTGCGCGCGGCGACGGCGCTGGCGCTGGCTGACAACCACGCCGGTTTAGCCAAGCTCGCCGCCGATTTCGGCGGCGGGATGTCGAAAACCCCGCAGAACGAAATTTTCACGCTGCTCACCCATCCGCAGGAGAGCCGGAACATTCGCGACATCGCGGCCATGGCGATGAGGACGAACGACGTCGATCCGTTCCGCAAATTCCTCGACCGCTACCGCAAGGCGGAAGAGCCCGGACAGAAAACCGGCGACGGGAAACAGAAAAAGAACTAGCCTAAAATCCATTGACCGCATGCCGGTGCTCGCCAAGCCCGTCGCCGCCCATGGTCACGACATCGCCAATGGCCAGATAGCGCGGCGGATTCATGCCTTTGCCGACTCCCTCCGGCGTGCCGGTGGCGATCACGTCGCCGGGCAATAGAGTCATGAATTCGCTGATATAGCTCACCAGCGCCGCGACGCCGTAAATCATGGCGGCGGTATTGCCGTCCTGCATCCGCTTGCCGTTCACCTCGGTCCATAGCCGGATGGCTTGCGGATCGGCGACGGCATGAGACGGCAGAAGCCACGGCCCGATGGGACAGAAGGTATCGGCGCTCTTGCCCTTGCTGTGCTGCTGCCCGCCGCGCTCCAGCTGAAAGGCCCGCTCCGAGACATCGTTGAGCAGGCAGTAACCGGCGATGAAGGACGGCGCGTTTCCGGGCGCGACATTCGTCGCTTTCCGGCCGATCACGACGCCAAGCTCGACCTCCCAATCCAGCTTGCTGCCGGTCTTTGGCATGATGATGGGATCGCGAGCGCCGCAAAGCGCCGAAGGCGCCTTGAGAAACAGGCTCGGCTCCGCCGGGGTCTTCGCGCCGGTCTCGGCGATATGCGAACGGTAATTGAGCGCGACACCCACGATCTTGCCGACGCCGCCGATGCAAGGGCCTAATCTCGCATAGCCCGCGACCTCAGGCAGCGCCGCAAAATCCTTATCCGCCAGACGGCGCAGATTATCCGGGTGGAGCGCCGCGCCGGCCCAGTCATCGACCCACGGCCTCGCATCGCGCAGCTTGCCTTGCCTATCGATCAAGCCGGGATATTCCTCGCCAGCCGTGCCAAAACGTACCAGACGCATGATTCCAATCTCCCTTTTCTCAGCTTTAGCACAACGATAATTTTTGCCACAATTCCGTCTTTAAGACGCTATATATATCCGCTGAAGGGCTGGAAGCATGTTACGCAATATTCTCATCACCATCGGCGTTTTCGCCGTCATCACCGGCTTGGCGCTGTATCTGATTGCCGCGTCCGGCAAAGGCGTTTCCGAAGACAAAAAGACCGTCCGGCCGGAGGGGCTGGGCGATGTCCGCCTGACTCTGGAACCGGATGGAGATTTTCTGCCGCGCCAGACGCCGCCCGCGATAACGGTACGGGCGCAGGGCGCCAAGACGGCCTATCTGCGCTTTTATCATATCCAGGATAGCGCGCTGCTGCTTCGGCTTTATCGCGGCATCGATCAAGGCTCCTTGAGCCAGATAGCGGTCGCGCGGCTGCTTGCCGAAAATGCCGTGCCCTTCGCGATGAAGCCAATCACGCTCAAGGACGGCGAGACCGCCCCCGTGGCCTGGCCTCCTTCCCAAGGGCCGGGACTGTATGTGGCGACGACCGCCATCGATGCCATGCACGACGCCATGGAGGCCACTTGGTTCATGCATTCCGATTTGCATGTGCTGGTGATCAATGACTCGGACAGCTGGCATATAAAATGCGAAAGCATCGCCACCGGCCAGGAAGCGGCCGATGTGCCTTTGACGCTGTTCGGCTTCACTGGCGAATTGGCGTCGGCAAGCTGCGGCCCGAACGGCATGGCGGTCATGGCGAAGAAACAGCTGCCGGACAAAGACCAGCCGCAGTTGCTCCTCGCGCAAGACAGCCTGGGCAACATGGCTTTCGTGCCGCTGCGCGCGGCCTCGATCAGGGCCGAAAACCGCAACAACGATGACTTCGTCGCGTCCGACCGCGCACATTATCAGGCCGGGCAAAAGATTCATGCGCTCGCTTATGGCCCTCACGTGGCGGAGGGAAAGGCCGTGCTGGCCGTCGTCAGGCCGGACGGGCTGCGCATCATGGAAACCAAGCTGACGCCGGCGGCGGGCAAGCTTGTCTGGCAGGACTGGTCTTTGCCGCCCGATGCGCCGCCGGGCAAGTGGCGGATTTTACTTCTTGTCGACGGCATGATTCAGCATCAGGCAGAGATCGCGGTCGGCGAGGAAGACGCGGGCCTGATCACGAGCGCGAAAGTCATCGAGCGGCGCGACGGAGCCGTCACCCTCGCCGCGAAAATAACGGATGAAGACGACAACGCCCTGAAGAATCAAAGCGGCGAAGTGACCATGCAGTGGGAAAATGCCAGGCAATTTCCCGACATCGCCGCCGACTACGCCTTCGGCGGCTATGACCAGCCCGAGCCGCGGCCGGCGACGCTGGCATCCTTCATTACCGGCGGCGGCAATCATTTGTCGCTGCAATTGCCCGCGCCTCCGGACTTGCCGTATCCGGTTCAGGCGCGCCTCAAGATCGAGCCTTGGCCCAGGAGAAAGGTCGCCGACGCGCAAACCGCGACCGTCGCCTGGCCGACGCGCCCATGGGCGCTGGGGATACGGGCTTTATTCGGCGACGCGGTCGTGCCCGGCGGCAGCAAGGCGAATTTCGCCGTCGCCCTTTTCAAAACCGGAAACGCCGAGGCAATTCCGGATTCACTCGGTTACGAACTGGTGACGGAACGGCGGAGTTTCCGCTGGTTCTTCGCGGACGGCAAATGGGATTATAAAAGCGATGTCGCCGCCGCGCCGATCATCTCCGGAAACATCAAGCTCGACGCGGGCAAGGGGCAGATTTCGGTGCCGGTCCAGAACGGCCAGTACCGGCTTGATGTTTTCACCGCCGACCGCAAGCTGCAAAGCAGCTGGCGCTTTCAGGCGGGCGCGGACAAAAAAGCGGTCCCCACCGCCGACCTGCCGCTGCAAATCGTCCGTCATGCGGACGGCGGCACGAAGATCACGGCGCGCGCATCCGGGCCGATAACGCTGATTGTCGCGGACGACCGGGTGCGTCAGATTCTGACCGACCGCAATACCGAAGACCGCGAAGCCGTCTTCGACATCGACCCCGCTATAAAACAAGGAACCAACATCGTGGCGCTGGCCGTCCATGCCGCGGCCAATAATATCAAGCGTGGCGCCGCATGGCTGCCGCCGCAAAGCGCCATTCCCATGAGCGTCATCAAGCTGCCGGATGTCCTACGCGCCGGAGCACCGGCCAAAATCGCCGTCCAGCTGCCGCAAGCAACGTCCCAGCCGTCTTACGCTCAAATTCTGGCGGTGCCGGTCGCGGGCGAAGCTTCCGACAAGCTGCTGACGGCGGCGCTCGGCGCGGCGCAGGCGCGCCGCATCGGAATCGCCAGCAACGTGACGCCGGAATGGCCGGATAATGCCGTCCCGGTCAATCCTACAACCGATGAAGCCATCAATCCGGCTGACAGCAGCCTGAGCTCCATCGCCACTCTGGCCGCCGACGGCAGCGGCGAGATTACGCTGCCTTTGCCGCGCTATGACGGCAAGGTGCAGCTCCATCTGCTGGTCTGGAACCAGGATGGATTCCGCGAACAAACTCTCGCGATCCGTCCGTCGGCGGCGCTGGAGCAAGTGCCTGCGGCCAAGCCGCCGGCCGAGGCGGCGTGGCGCTGGACGGCAAGCGATAGCTGGCGCTGCCAGGAATTTACCGCCAAGAGCGATCTGACATTCATGCCACCGCATGGCGGCGGCGGCAAAAACAAGCGCGCGCAGAACCCCGCGGAATCATGGATCGCGCTCGCGCCCGTGGCCCTGCCGGATTTTCCCGCCTCGATGGCCAGGATTTTTTCGGCGCATAGCGTGCAAACCGATATTCTGGCGCGGCTTCTGCTCGCCGAAGACGATTATGCCGCCATCATGGCCGCTTACGGCATGCCCGACGCCGCGCGCCTGTCCTGGCGCGAGCGCATCTGGACGACGATCTTATCGCGGCAGCGAGGCGATGGCGGCATCGGCCAATATCCCGACGCGGAAAGCGCGCCGGGCGCCACGGCGCAGATGGTGCTGGCATGGCGTCGCCATCCTCCCGGCGCGGCCGAGGACATGTTCACCGCCGCCGTGAATTTCCTCAAACACAGGCTCAATATCGCGTGGAACGCCGAGAATGAATTGCCGGGCCGCAGCCGGGGCTTTTACGCGCTTAGCGTGATCGACCAGATCGATCCGTCCGGCCTGCGCCATTTCGTCGATAAATTCGGCAATCAGATTCGTGACGCCGCCAATGAAGCGGAACTGGCCGCCGCGCTTAAAAAGATCGGCGACCAGGAGCAAAGCCAAGCCTTCGCGGCAAGAGCGCTGGCGCAAATGCCGTCCTTGCGCGGCGATAATCCCGGACGCGCCTTGCAGGCGCTGGAAATTCTGGCCCGGCACGAACTGGCACCGGGAGAAAAACTGGCGGCAGCGCTGCGCGACGTTGAATTGCCTTCGCCGCAAACTGCCGTGCTGGCGGCCAACGCTCTGGGGGCGCGCGCGGCTATTGCCGGAATGCTGGGCGAGTGGCGCGCGAACCTGAATGGTCAACCCATCACGAAGCGCGGCATCTATGCCGCCGCGCCCGAAGCGAAAACCGTCATTCATTCGCAAGAAAAGCCGGAACGGCCGCTTTATCTTTGCCATGATTATGCGGCGCGCCAGAAAAACGCCGCGCCGTCCCCAAAGCCGAGCCTGGAACGGAATATATGGAGCGCGGCGGGACAAAAATTATCCGCCGCCGCTCTTAATGCGGGCGGAAGCTATGTCGTAACCGTCGCCGGAAAAGATTTTCCCGCGGGCCGTTTCGATATCGACCTCCCGCTGCCGCCGGAACTGCAGTTCCGCGCGGCATTGCCGGGCGGAACGATTGCGGGCGCTTACGGATGGCTGGAGCGTTTGGATCATACCGCGGCGGCGCAAGCGAATAGCGATGGCGTATCGATCGCGGTGGATAGAACGGCGCCTGGCGATCTGCGCGTTGCCATCATCGTCGAGGCGGTCAAGCCCGGCGCTTCCCCATGGCAGCCCGCGTATCTTGCCGCCAACGGGAAAGAACACGCCAGCGCCCCGGCAAAGATCGCCGTTCGCCGCTAGTTCGGATTGCGGAGATTATTAGAGACCGTCTGAAAAGTCATCAGGCCGAGGCGAAAACCGCGCTTTTCGAGATTTGAAATCCACAGGATTTCATGGGGGCGCAGCATATTCAACATATGTGAGCACCGGAAGCGCAGGAAAGCGTGGTTTGCAGCCCGGCATCATGGCTTTTCAGACGGTCTCTTATTCCTGGAGCAGAGCGATCCATGTCGCTTCGCGGCCTTTGGACGCCGATTGCGCCTTGACCTTGACGCGCTGGCCGCTTTCGATTTCCATGATATTCGCGCGGCGCAGAAGGCTCTTGTGAATGAAGATGTCCTTGTCGCCGTCGTCGGCGGCCACGAAACCGAATCCTTTGTCCGGCTTGAACCATTTGACGGTGCCGGTCACTTCGACTTCTTCGCCGCCGCTGAAATTACCGCCGCCGAAATTGCGCTCATAGCCGCCGTCATGGCCGCCGCCGAAGTTGCGCTCGCGCGCGCCGTCATAAGCGTGATTGTCGCGATTGCTTTGACCTTGATAATCGCGGTTGTTCTGGCCCTGATAATCGCCGCCGCCACCGCTACTCCGGCCATCTGCCTGGCCAGGAAGAATTTCGACGATGCGCGTGACTTGGCGTCCCTTTGCGCCGGGCGCGACCATGCATGACAGCAAAGTGCCATCGGCAATCTGCTGTAGACCCGCGCGATTGAGAACTGAGATATGCAGGAAGGCGTCGCCGCCGCCGTCTTCGGGGGCCACGAAACCGAAGCCCTTCGTCACGTTGAACCATTTAACCGAAACCTTGACCTGGATACCTTCATCCGCAGGCATGGCTTGACTGGGCGCGACAAAACGAGACAAGGCAATATTCCCTTACTTAGTTATTGTTCATAGGGCTCCGGGCACTCGCACTGCAACATTATCTCCGTCCATGACGACAATCAAGCCTTGAGTCGCGAAACTCCTGCGATGCCGAAGTTGTAGAACAAAGATCACAATATATAATAACGCATTGATATGATACGATAAACCGGGAGCGAGGCTGTGATCCCGCGCGATGGGCCCGTTCAAGATTTATTAGGAGGTGGCGGCGAAAATGAGCTTGTGACTTCTTAACGTCGCCATGGCTGCCGATGAAGCGTTCGTTATATTTGTGCCTGAATCTTTTGATCTTGGCTTCGCCATGGCCCGCCATGAGCGCGGATGAGCCGCCGCGCCAAGGCGTCGACGACCGTCTGTGGATGCCGCTCGACTCATACCTGCAAACTAAACCCGGACAAGACGCCATAGCGCCCGCCAGGTCTTCCGCCTCCCTATTGCTTCCGTCTTTGAATGGCAGCAAAGGCCCCGCGATCGCCGCCCCGCCGGTGGCGGAGAAAAATACGCTCGACTTCGCGTCCATGCCGCCGCTCTTTGAACGGCGCAAGCAACAGCCGCCGATGGCGGCGGAAAAGAGCGCGCCGCCCGTCGTGGAAAAGAAACCGGATATCGTGGTGTCATCGTCCGACGCCGAGGCCAGGAAAACGCCTCAGGCTTCGGCAATCGAGAGCGATCGCGCGACGCTCGACGCGCTGCGCGCCGCCGTGAAAGATTTGAATCTCGAGAAAGAGCTGGATTTCATGACCGCGCCGAAAACCAAGCCTGCGCAAAATCCGCCTGCCGCCGGGACGCCGTAAATTTTAAGCTGTCATTTGAAAGCTGGAAGAGTCGGGATCTTCCTTGCGGAACCCCTCGCCGGTCAGACCCGCGCGAAGATAAGCGACGGCGGCGAAAGAAGGCGTCTGCGTTTCCACCTCCCCTTGCGGATCGAGAAACTGCAGAATGACTCCCGCAACCGGATCGACTTGGATACGAGGCGAAGCCTGCGCCTGGCTGTCTTCCGAGGCCGGCGTGGCGCTCGCGCTCTGTTCCGCGGGACGCGAAGCAGCCGGGTCGCTCCGGCTAATCGCCGGGCTAGTGGCCGTAATATTTGAAAGTTCGCCTAGCATGGCTTCACAGCCTCCTTAAGACTGTATCGGTGTCCCGGACAGGGGCCTCAATGCTCACACTCAGTCCACGAACACTGCCATTATGCGCTTAAAACACAGCGCTTATATTTATTCCTAGCCTAAGGATCGCAGAAATTAGTTACGATTTGGTTGACGGCCATCGATCCGGGCGGAAACCCGGAAAAACTCCGGTGCTATATCTCTGAAGAATCAGGAAGAATTGCGGAGGCGCGACGACGCCGAAACCATTTGCTTTCGGCATTTCCTCATAGTATTCAGCCTCGGTATTATCAGGATATTACGGGGGCGGATATGAATAAGCGATTGCCGGACAATTATTCATTGAGACTTCTAGGCCCGCAAACGACCGACGCGGCCAAAATACGCTTCCTCAAATCCCTGCAAACGGATTTGCCCGCCGACCCCCATCTTATCGATCTTGAAACGGCGGAAGCCGTGGCAAAGATAGCCATGGGCAGCGACTTCATGCTTCTTCGTTCGGCAGCCCGTCACGCGCTGGGCGCTATTGCCGCCACCGGCCCCCAATATGGGACATATGTCCTGGGCGTCGTGGCGGACGCCATGAAGGAATGCGGAGACGACAGAGCGGATATCCTCGTCAACACCCATCGCGCCATCCAGACGATTGTCAGGCATTGCCCAAGCGCTGCCGATGCCGATCTGAGAGAGTCGGTCAAAACCGCCAGCCAATCCGATGCCCGCATCGAGGTTCGCGTCGCCGCGACCCGGACTCTGGCCGTCATCGATGAAAACTGCTCCGGCCTCGCGCCCCAGCGGCCCGGCACCGGCACTGCGGCGAGCCGTCCTGAAGCAACGCCACGTTGATTTGATTTCCCGTTATTTACTTTCATCAAATCGGGTTAGTATCCGCATGAACTATTGATCGGAATAATATGAGTAAGATTTTTTCATGGTTTTTGCCGAAGCAGGCCACACAACCCTTCAGCCTCGACAACGGCATGGAGATTTCGGTTTCCCCGGAACGCCTCGCGAAGCTTAGCCGGTTAAACAAGCCGTTTTCGTCATTTGCCAAATACGTCAAGCAATGCGATTTGCCCTGCGCCGTCCTCAAGCTGAACGGCGAGCAGCAACAAGCATTCACCTATAATGAAGCGCTGGGCAGATTTCATGAACACTCCTCATTAGACAGAGAGTCCATTGTTGGTCCCGAGGATAACAGTCCCGCCCTTGCCAGCCTAACACAAAGCTATAGGGAGGTTGCCGCCGAACTCGTCGATGGGCTGGAGTACCCCGACTCACATCGAAAGCCGCTGGTTACATTGCATACAGCCTTTTTGACCCCTATCACCAGCGACGTTCTGCAATTCGATCAGCATGTTTTCAAACAGCGGTGGAACTCTGTAAACCTGGCCTTCACTCAAGATCAGCCGGCTCCCCCCGACGACATCCTTTCAAGTATAGTGCATAACGAACATGCCACCGATGCTGAAAATGAAGACATTCGGCGTTACAAGCCGGACAAGATGATGGCGCGCTACTATATCATACGGATAAAGCCGAAGACGGTTTTCTTGAAAGACAGTATTTTCTTAAGCGCTGAGGGCCGGGCATTGCTGAAAGGTTCTGGCTGCCAAGACAGGATGTCCAAGGAAGATCAGAGGGCGTATCGGCAGCGATTGACCGACAGCAAGTGGTCTTTCCAATCCGAGCCTTGCGAGGTGACATTGTCGACGGATTGGACCCTGCATTTCTCCGGCACCCCGCTCGAACCCATGAAATCCTGCCTGCTGCGGATCGGCGTTAAGCCAGCGCCGTAATTTCTCACGCCGCCTGCGCCACGCGGCCGGAATACTCATTCACATAATCGGTGAAAGCGCGCCGCAACTGCCGGAAAACCGGCCCCTCCATCGTCGTCGGCAGAATGTGATCGTCGATCTGCCGCACCGGAACCATTTCCACCGTGCTGCCGGTCTTGAAGCATTCCGTCGCCCTGGCGAGATCGGCGGGAAAAAGGTCGCATTCCCTGGCCGGAATGCCGTGCCGTTCCGCAAGCGACAAAATCACCTTGCGCGTGACGCCGCGAAGCATGCCGCGCGCGGGCGTCATCAGCACGCCGTCGATCACGCAGAAGAAATTGCTGTGGGTCGGTTGCGTCACATAGCCGTCAGGATGGGTGAAGATGACATCGTCGCAATCGCGGACATGTTTTCTGGCCGCATAAAATCCCAGCATGTAATTCGCCGACTTCACCATCGGCAATTCGCGTGCGAAGGGCACCACTTTCAATCTCTGGCCGCGCTGATAGGCTTCGAGCCCGTAGGGCGCTTCCGGATGCCGCGGCTCAAAATCGTCTTCGACGATCAATAAATGCGGCGTGAAGGCGCGGCAGGCGGCAAAGCTCAGAATATCCGGCTGCATGCATTCGCCGCCGGTCAGATACACCTTGACGACGCTATGGGAAAACCCGTTCTTCGCGACCAATTCGGGAATGATCTGCAGCAGAGCTTCCGCATCGTCGGGGGGAACGACCGACACGATCCCCGCCCCCAGCGCCAGGCGGTCCAGATGATCGTCGAGATGGAACGGGGTTCCGTCATAGACCCGTATCACGTCGGAAATCACGATGCCGCGCGAAAAGCCGAAGTCGGCAGGATCGATTCCCACGGCGCTTCGTTCTACGAACCGGCCATCATAATATGCGTACGCCACTTGCTATTCCTATATCGGCAAATTTGATTCAAGATACACGCAAAACTCGACGGGGAAAACAAATTTTAGGACAAGCGATACTCGTCGATATAATCGGTAAATGCCTTCCGCAAAGCGCTGAAAACCGGGCCTTCCATGGCTGTCGGCAAAATATGCTCGTCAATCTGCCGGATCGGCATTAACTCCTGAGTCGTGCCGGTTTTGAACGCTTCCGTGGCCCTCATCAGATCGGCGGGGGAAATATCCCGCTCCTCGGCCCTGATCCCCTGCCGAAGGGCCAGCGCCAGAATAATCTGCCGCGTCACACCGGGAAACATGCCGCGCGCGGGCGTGCAGAGCGCGCCGTCGATGACGCAGAAAAGATTGCTGCGCGCCGCCTCGGTGACATAGCCGCCGGGATGCGTGAACAAAACATCGTCCCAGCCCTGCCGGGCATGTTCCTGCGCCGCCTGGAAGCTGAAGATGTAACTGGTCGATTTGACCTCCGGCAATTCCCGGACGAAGGGAATCGTTTTCAGCTTCTGCCCCCGGCGATAAGCCTCGATTCCCATCGGCGCGTCGGCATGCTGCGGCTGGAATGGCTCTTCGAGCGCCATCAAATGCGGCGTGAATTCCCGGCAATCGGCAAAGCTCAAGACGCTCGGATGCCCGCATTCTCCCGCCGTAAGATAGAGTCTCAAAATGCTTTGCGAGAAGCCGTTCTTTTTCACCAATTCCCGGAGGGCGGCGTTGAAATCCTTCTGATCCATGGGAAATCCGATGCCGAGGATTTCCGCCCCGCGAGCCAGGCGTTTCACATGATCTTCAAGATGAAACGGCGCGCCGCCATAGACGCGGACGCTGCAATGCACCGTCACCCCGCGCGAAAAGCCGAAATCGGCGATATTGATCGTCAAATCTTCGCGCGAAACGAATTGGCCGTTGTGATAGGCGAAGGACATCGCGGCTTCCACTCTGCTCTATGCCGCCAGAAATCCGCCGAGGCTCACATTGCCCACGGATGCGATGCGGACGTCGGCGATCGTCCCGAAAAGATTCGGCGGCGCTTCGGCATGCACGGACTGCATGGCCGGGCTGCGTCCCAGCAACTGCCCTGCCCGCCTGCCCTTGCGGTCGAACAACACCGGCACTGTGCGGCCGACCGTCGCCTCGTTGAAGGATTTCTGCTGCGCCATCAGCAACGCCTGCAATTCGGCGAGGCGGCGATCTTTCTCATCCTCCGGAACCTGGTTCGGCATCGCCGACGCGGGCGTGCCGGGACGGCGGCTGTATTTGAACGAATAGGCCTGAGCATAGCCGACGTCCCGGACCAACTTCATCGTCGCGGCGAAATCCGCCGCCGTCTCGCCCGGAAACCCGACGATGAAATCCGACGACAGGCCGATCTGCGGCACTGCGGCGCGCAATTTATCGATGACGCGCAAATAATCATCGGCGGTATGGCGGCGGTTCATTGCGGCCAAGATATTATCCGAGCCGCTCTGCACCGGCAGATGCAGGAACGGCATCAGCGCGGGCAGATCGCGGTGAGCGGCGATGAGATCGTCGGTCATTTCCAGGGGATGCGAGGTGGTATAGCGCAGCCGCGCGACGCCGGGGATTTCGGCCAACCGCGCGCACAACTGCGCCAGACTCCATGCCGCGCCGTCCGGCCCCGCGCCATGATAGGCGTTGACATTCTGGCCGAGCAGCGTGATTTCGACCGCGCCGTTCGCGGCCATTCTCTCGGCCTCCGCGATGATGCTCTCGACGGGGCGGGAATATTCCGCGCCGCGCGTATAGGGCACGACGCAAAAGCTGCAAAACTTGTCGCAGCCTTCCTGCACCGAAAGAAATGCCGCGGGAGCGGAATTCCTTGCCTCGGGCAGGAAATCGAATTTGCTCTCGACGGGAAAATCCGTGTTCAGCACATGACCCGCGCTGCGTTCGGCGCGGGCGATCATTTCCGGCAGCTGGTGATAAGTCTGCGGGCCGAAGACCATCGAGACATAAGGCGCGCGGCGCTGAATTTCTGCGCCTTCCGCTTGCGCCACGCAGCCCGCGACGGCGATCGTCATGCGCTTGCCCGCCTGCGCCATGTCCTGCTGCGTTTCGTGCAACCGGCCGAGTTCCGAGAACAGCTTCTCGGTCGCCTTCTCGCGAATGTGGCAGGTATTGAGGATCACGAGATCGGCAGCGGATGCATTGTCGGTCGCGGCATAGCCGAGCGGCGCGAGCACGTCCACCATCCGGGCGCTGTCATAGACATTCATCTGGCAGCCCCAGCTTTTGACATGCACCTGCTTCATGACTGCACTGTCTCCGGCCGCGACGCGGCGAGCGCCTTTTTTGGCGACGCGGATTCTATCGCCAGAGAAATCTCACGCCCGGCCAGCGCCCGCTCGACGCCGCTGCGCACCATCCGGGTGCAATGCTCCGCCAATTGCTTGCGGTCCTTGAAATCGGTATTGGCGACCGTCGGATGGAACTCGACAATCACGGCCATGCGCCCAAGCTTCAGCATCGGCCAGCCATGGCCTCCCATCGTCATATTGCCGTACCAGGCGTAAAGCGGACGCAGCGTGCGCCCCATCGGCAGGCCGTCGAGGCCCACGGCGGTGATCGACACCGGCTGGATATAGATAGGCTTGCCGTCCGGCAGCGGCTTCTGAACCGTGGCGAACAGGCTGCTGCGGAACGGCAGCACATGACAGCCGTCGGTCGATGTGCCTTCGGCGAACAGCATCAGATTCTGGCCTTCTTCCAGCCGTGCGCGCATCACGTCGCGCTGGCCCGCGACCTGGGTGACGCTGCGCTGGATGAAGAGCGTCCTCTGCAGCTTGCACAGCGCGCCTAATACCGGCCAGCCTTCGATCTCGGCCTTGGCGATGAACGAGCCGGTGACGATCGATCCGAGCACCGGAATATCGAGATAGGAGGTATGATTGGCGACGAACAAGGTCGGCGCCTTATCCGAAACCTCGCCGCGCTGGATCACCCGGATGCCGAGAATTCTGCGAACGGTGTCATGGAAAAAACGCGCCCCGCGGAAATAAAACCTGTTGCTAAACCAAAGCAGGGGAGTCTGGTATAAAAAAGTCAGGCCGAACCATCCCGCCAGCAGCGCCATCTTGACCGCGCCGCGCAACGTGGAACCGTAGGGCTTTCCGTACCCGGTCATCAGGCTCGAGGCTGCCATGGAACCTAGACCTGAACGCCGCGCGTGCGCTTCTCGTAATGCTTCATATAGCGGTCGGCCATCAGGTCGGTCTTGACGATGATGCAGACATCGGTCGAGTTCCACTGGTAATCGACGACCGCGCCATCGCCGACATAAGCGCCGACGCGCAAATATCCTTTAATCAGCGGCGGCAGATTGTTGCCGCCGAGCCGGGGATCGAATTTCACCTGATCCATGCCTTGCGCCGCGTTCACCGCCTCGGGCGGCAGGAGCCGCATATCCACATAGCGCTCCGGCAGCGCCTTGGGCCGCAGCCCCGGCGGCGCGAGATGATGATAATAAAGATAGGTCAGCGCCTCCTTGTGCGCCGCCGGGTCGCTTCCCGGCAAGCTCGCGCAGCCGAACATCAGCTTGATGTCGTACTGGAACACATAAGCGGCCAGCCCGCTCCACATCAATTGCAGCGTATGCCGGGTACGGTGTTCCGTCGCCACGCAGGAGCGCCCCAATTCCAGCACTTCGCCCGGATAATCGATAAGGCAGGTGATGTCGTATTCGTCGCTCGAATAAAATTTGCCGTTCTTCTTGGCGGCCTCGCGCCGGATCAGGCGATAGGTGCCGACGACCTGATCGTCCTCAGGGCGCGAATGGTCGACTACCAGCAGATGCTCGCAATTATCGTCCATGGGATCGAAATCGCGCTTGGCAGCCGCTATTTCCGGGCTGGCCTGGGCGTTCATTTCTTCGTAAAAGACGCGGTAGCGCAAAGCCTGCACGGCATGAACATCAGCCTGGTTTCGCGCCAGGCGAACTTCCAGCGAGCCAAGACGCAGATCATTCGGCGCATTGCCAGTATCAGGGGTCATGGGAAACCTATCTCCGCCAACTCAAAAACTGAGCCGGATATAGCATGTTTTATTGGCGGCATCCAAGCGGATTGGAAATGAGCGCTTCTGCAGGTTGAGAAGCCCGCTAACCCCGCAATTAGGCAGCTTTTTCCTTAACATTGGCCCGGCGCGGGGTACGCCCTAACCCGATTTGCTTGGCAAGCTTGCTGCGCTGCTTGGCGTAACTGGGCGCGACCATCGGATAATCCGGAGGCAAGCCCCAGCGCTCGCGGTATTGCTCCGGCGTCATGCCATAGGACGTCTTCAAATGCCGCTTGAGCATTTTCAGCTTTTTGCCGTCCTCGAGGCAGATGATATATTCGGCAAACACCGAACGGCGCGGCGATACCGCCGGTTCCGGCTTCTGCTTCTCGGCGGGAGGCATCGTCTGCCCCACCCGCGCCAGACTCTGATACACCGCGTTGATAAGAGGCGGCAAATTATCGGCGCTCACATTGTTATGGCCGACATGGGCCGCGACGATCTGGCTGGTCAGGTGCAGCAATTTATCCTGATACGTTTCGGTCATGACATTCATCCAAGTGCTTATGGAATCAATTTACTTGCCTCTAAAGTAAATCTTTGGGGTTATTTTGCAAGTATTTTCTTGCAGGCAAGTAATTACGGGCGATTGATCTTGAATTCCATCAAGACCGCAGCGATAGAGGCGTCTTCCCGCTCATAATAGCCGGGACGAATGCCCATCTTTTCAAAGCCGAAGCCTGTATAAAGCCGCCGGGCGGCAGTATTGTCGGCGGCGACCTCAAGGACGATGCGGCGGCTGTTCCGGCTTTTGGCGGCATCATAGAGCGCCTGGAGCAGATGGCCCCCATGGCCGCGCCTCTGCCATGGCCCGGCGACGGCGAAGGTCATGATCTCGCATTCGTCTCCAATCTGCTGGCATAAGGCGAAACCGATGGCCTGGCCATCGGATGTAAGCTTCAAGCCCCAGGCGCTTTCATGGGCGATGCTGGCCCCCAGCATGGATTCGCTCCAGGCGTGGGAGCCGAAAGCGGCCTGATGGATCGAAGACAGCGCGACGGTATCCTCGACCGTCACCGGCACGGCGGCGATCATGGCATGGCCGCTTCCTCGGCGGGCGGAACCGGGCCGCAACTGACGTCCGGAGGCCGCAGATAAAGCGGCAAAGCGCGCCAGGCCGGATCGCCGGGGTCGGCTTCCGCGGCCGTCAGCGCGGCATGGACGGCCTCACTCTGTTGAAGCGTCAAACGGCGGGCCAGCCCCAGCCCTGCCGCGCCATCGCCGGTTACGGCCACTGCCTGCCGGTCATAAGAAGCCAGTTGCTCCGGTGTAGCCAGGAACGGCTCGCCTGCTTCTCCAGCCTGCGGAAAAAACCGGCAAAATAATTCGCGGCGTTTGGAATCGACGACGACCAGCAAATCTCCGTCCGGCGCAATCGCGTCGCGGTAGAGGCTGAAACGGTCGACGCCCACGACGGGGATGCCAAGCGCGAGCCCGAGTCCCCGCGCCGCCGCCAGGCCAATGCGAATGCCGGTGAAGCTGCCGGGGCCACGCGTGACGGCGATCCGCTCAAGCGCGGAAAAATCCGCGCCCGCCTCGCGCAAAACATCTTCGATCAGGGGAATGAGCCGCGCATCCTGGCCGCGCGGCATGATTTCCTGCCGCTCGGCCACGACTTTGCCATCACGCACCAGCGCAACGCCGCATCCGGCGGCGGAAGTGTCTATGGAAAGAATGAGCATCGCTTAAGATGCGGCTTGCCGCACTTCGGTCACTTCCGGGATATAATGCCGCAGCATGTTCTCGATGCCGGTCTTGAGCGTCGCCGACGAGCTGGGACAGCCCGCGCATGCGCCTTGCATGTGCAGATAGACGACGCCGTCCTCGAATTTATCGAACACGATATCGCCGCCATCCTGCGCGACCGCCGGGCGGATTTTATAATCCAGGATTTCCTTGATCTGCGTGACGATATCGCTGTCCGCCGCGCCGCCGGGCGCTTCGACCGCCGCGCTGCCTTCGTTCACCACCGGCCTGCCCGACGTGAAATGATCCATGATCGTGCCGAGAACGACGGGCTTCAGCGCGGGCCAGTCCTGACCCTCGCCCTTGGTGACGGTGACGAAATCGCGGCCCAGAAACACCCCTGCCACGCCGCCGACGGCGAACAGGCTTTCGGCCAGCGGCGATACGCCCGCGCCTGACGCGTCGCGGAAATCGCGCGTGCCCGCCGCGCCCATGACCTCCCGCCCCGGCAAAAACTTCAAAGTCGCGGGATTGGGGGTCTCTTCGGTTTGAATAAACATAACAGCCTCTCTTTCGGGGGTATTATCCCGGCTATACTGCGAAAAGGTCAAGCTTGTTGAATAAATGCCGTGATTACTTTCATCATTAGGCATTATAATCCCGTCTATTAGGATAGCAAAATATGAACCGCGCCGAAATTGCAGCAAAGATATTTAGAGTGGCTTTCGACAAGCTGCCCGGCGGCGATCCACGCGCGGATCATGACGCGGTAGCCGCCCTCGGCAACTGCTTCCTCCCTTTGTTCCTCAATGGTGACCAGGACATTCTCGCCCCATCGCGGGATATTTGGGCTAACTGGCTGCAACAGGCGGAAGAAGCGAACGTCGTTCTTCCCTACCAAACTCCTCAAGAGCGTTTTTCGGGCAAATTCCCCTCTTATTTGGAATCCGAAGCCCAGATCATCGAACATATTCTTTTCGCCCCTCTCCAAGGCTTTAAACCGGACGCGCAGCCGGTATTGCTCGACACGATGGGATTGCCGGTGCTTCTCGACACACTTGGCCCGCCGGGCGGCGAAAAAAGCACGCTGCTGCGGCGTATCCAGGCGGCGGAACTGCCCCACTCCATTCTCTCCGATCCCGATGAGGGCGTGCTGGAAAATCTGGGCCCCTATCGGCTGGCGCGCGCCGTCAAGAAACTGGACGAAGGACGCCGCGGGCTTGAAAAGCTCCAGGGCCTGCCTCCCGCGAAATATATCGGGATCAGAAATCTATGGCGCGAGCCGCCCTATAATACGTTCCGCGCCGCTTCCAATGCCACCAATACGCAAGTCACCGGCAAGGCGGTCGCGGAAGGCCAGTCCGTCGCTTTCGGCTGGACGGGGATCAAGGGCTACGGCCTCGATGTCCTGATCAAGCAAGGCTACATCCCCGCCGGATACCGGCAAGATTCCCTCGTGACATTCGCCGACCTGGAAACCTCCCAAACCCTCGAAGGCTATCGCGAGCGGCCCGCGTCGCCGGTCGATTTCGTCAATAAGCGGATCGATTACATCCTGGCGCTTCCCGAAACGCTGCCGATCGCCGACCGGGCGCGGCTCTTCGCGGTTCGCCTCAATCAGGAGCCGCTGCTGGCCGCGACGTTGAATCCGAAACTCGGCATCCGCGATACCGTTCCCGACGGCGTTCAGGCGATACGCAAGATTCTTGAAAAAGAACAGACGCGGCTCGATCAAACGAAAGATGAGCGGGCGGGCAAGTTCGCGTCGATCCGCGCATGGCTGGAGACGGAAGCCTTCGGGCCAAGCCTTCCGGGCCGGTCTTTGTCGCGGCCCGATCCCAAGCCCACGCCCTAAACCGCGCGCACTTCCCCGCCATGGACGTGGAAAAACTGCGCCTTGCCGTCCAGCGGCGCGAACAAATCGCGGTCGGTGCCGCTGATCCAGAACTGGCATCCGGTCGCGAGCAGCCAGTCGTAAAGCGCCGCGCGCCGCATTTCATCCAGATGCGCCGCGATATCGTCCAGCAGCAGAAGCGGCGCGATGCCGCGCCAATGCCGCAGCAGTTGCGCATGGCACAGCATGACGGTCACCAGCAGCGCCTTTTGCTCGCCGGTCGAGCATAATTCGGACGGCAAATTCTTGGGGCGATGCACGACCCGCAGATCGCTGCGATGCGGGCCGATGCTGCTGACGCCGGACTGCCGGTCGGCGCTGCGCGCGGCGGCCAGCCTGGCGCGCATGACTTCCTCGGCGACCAGCGCGGAATTTTGCTCCAGCTCCTGCTCCGCCATGCCCTCGAGCCGCAGGACAGCCGCCGGAAAAGCGCCCGTGACATCCTCCATCTGCCGGTTGAGATTCTCGGTCATCTGCAGGCGCGCGGCGGCGATGGCGATGCCGCTCTTGGCGATCTCATCCTCCAGCGCGTTCAGCCATGCGGGTTCCTGCGGCCCGTCATGCAGCACGCGCAGCCGCTCGCGCACCGCGCGCTCGTAACGGGTGACGCGGCCCGCATGAGCGGGATCGAAGCCGAACACCAGCCGGTCGAGAAATTTCCGCCGCGCGCTTTGCCCCTCGGCCAGAATGCGGTCGAGTTCCGGCGTGATCCACAGCATGCTCAATTGTTCGCTCAGCACCGCCTGGCTCTTGGCGGGCTTGCCGTCGGCGCGCACCAGGCGGCGCGGGATCGATCCCGCCGCTTCGGGATCGAGGCCGGTGGCAAGCGTGGTAAAGCCGAGCGGGCTTTTGATCTCCGCCACGACGGCCCAGGGTTCATCCACGGCGCGGCATTGCAAATCGGCCAGCGCGGCGCGGCGCAAACCGCGCCCCGGCGCGAGCAGGCTGATCGCTTCGAGAATATTGGTCTTGCCGCCGCCATTAGGCCCGGCCAGAACCACCGGCTCCGGCGCGCACTCCATCTTCAGCGCGGGGTAACTCCGGAACGCCGTCAGCACCAAACGGCAAAGATGATAGGCGCTGCTCTCCGTCACGGCAGCGCGGGTGGAGGAACGTAAGTATAAGGTTTCGCTACCGGCATGAAAATGCTGCGATCAGGATCATATTTGGCAATGATGCGATCGATCTCGCCGGAATTCATCAACTCCGTCAAAGCGCTATCGATCGTGCGGGTGAGATTATTCTCGCCTATCGCCATGCCCATGGAATTGGGGAAAACCTGAAACGGCTCCTTCGTCACCTGGCGCAGCGTACCCGGATTCTTGGAGGCATAATCTTTCGCCAGACCCGGCTCGTTGAAAACGCCATCGGCCTTGCCGGTGGCCACGTTCATGAAAAGCTGGGTGATGTCGGCCAATTCGGGTATAGAAAGCTCGGCGGCTTTCGGAAAGAACCGCTTTGCCGTCATCTGCGAAACTTCTCCATCCATCGTGGCCAGCTTGTACTCCGGCGCGTTCAATTTCTGAAGGTTGTCATCAAAACGGGTATCTCCTGCGCGCACATAAAAATGCAAAGCGCTGTATGTCAGCGGGAGAGTGTAATTCAGAAATTCCGCTTTTTCAGCGCTGACCCAGAGCGGCGCGCACATGACGTCGAACCTACCAGTACGGAGGCTTTCGATATAGCTGCTCCAGCCCACCTCCTCCGCCCACTCCAGCTTCAGGTGCAAGCCGTCAGCCACTTTCTCCGCGATCTCAGCGAAGATGCCGCCGACTTTCCCGGTGTTCACGTCCTTGGTGAGCATGTAGGGTGGCCATAGCGCATAACCGCAACGCAGAGTCTTGGTCCGCATCACGCGGTCATAGGCGGATTCTTTGGTCGGCGCGGCAGCAGGCGTGACAGCGGCAGGGCGCTCAAGAAAATATACGGCAGCAAGACTGAGCGCGACGGACAAAATGATCGTGAGAAATTGTTTCATATCATTTCTTCCGTCATCCGCCCTCACACCCTCATCGGCATGATGACATACAGCGCGCTGGCGTCGGTCGTGTCCTGCGCGATGACCGGCGCGGCGGCGTCGGCGAGCATCAGGCGCAGTCCGTCGCCCTCGATCTGCTGCGTGATGTCGAGCAGATAGCGCGCGTTGAAGCCGATATCGATCAGCGGGCCGTCATATTTGGCTTCCAATTCTTCGCTGGCGCTGCCCGCTTCGGGGCTGCTGGCGGTGATCGTCATATGGCCGGGCGAGAGCGACAGTTTCACCGCGCGGGTCTTTTCGCTGGCGATGGTGGCGACGCGGTCGACCGCGGAGGCGAAAGCGCGCGCCTCGACATCCAGCATCTTGTCGTTGCCGCTGGGGATGACTTTTTCATAATCCGGGAACGTGCCGTCGATCAGCTTCGAGGTCAGCACCACCGAGCCGAAGGCGAAGCGGATTTTCGTTTCCGAAATGCCGATCTCCACCGCGCCCGAAACTTCGTCGAGCAGCTTGCGGATTTCCTGGATCGTCTTGCGCGGAATGATGACGCCGGGAATATTCTTCGCGCCCTGCGGCGCGGGAATCTCGATCCGCGCCAGACGATGGCCGTCGGTCGCCACGGCGCGCAGCACGTCGATATTGTTCGCGCGCGTCGCATGCAGATAGATGCCGTTCAGGTAATAGCGCGTCTCTTCGGTCGAAATGGCGAAGCGCGTGCGGTCGATGATGGTGCGCAAATCTTGCGCGCTGAAGGTAAATTTGTGCTTCAGCTCGCCTTCCGACATTTGCGGAAAATCTTCGACCGGCAAACAGCCGAGCTTGAAATGCGAGCGCCCCGCGGCCAGCGTCAACTGATTGCTGTTCGCCGCGTTCAGTTCGACCTGCGCGCCTTCGGGCAATTTGCGCACGATTTCGTAAAGCGTGTGCGCCGGAGCCGTGACGGTGCCGCCGCGTCCGATTTCCGCCGAGGCGCTTTCGATGAATTCCAGATCCATGTCGGTCGCGGCGAAACTCACCGCCTGGCTTTCGGCGCGGATCAGGACATTCGCTAAAATCGGGATGGTGTTGCGCCGCTCAACCACGCTTTGCGCATGGCCAAGGCTCTTCAACAGGGCGGATCGTTCGATGGTGAGTTTCATGGCGGGCCGTGGTTATGAGCGGGACTATTAATATTGCTTCATTATGCCATAGCAAAGATTCGTCTCCCCTGCTATCTTTCAGAAAGTTATCCACAGGCTTTTGCTGACCCCATGACCGACCCCTATCCCACCCAAACCCGCTGGCAACAGAGATTCGAGAATTTCAGCAAAGCCCTAAAGCTTTTGCAAGAGCCGCTGGCCGGAAGGGAAATCGATCAGTTCACCATGCTGGAAAAGCACGGATTGATTAAGCGATTTGATATGGCGTTTGAACTGGCTTGGAAGACCATGAAGGATTATCTGGAATATGCTGGGATCCCAACCGAATACGCGGCTCCCCGCCCCGTCATCAAGCAGGCCTTCGCGGCCAATATCATCGTCAACGGCCAAACCTGGATTGACATGCTGGAAGACCGGAATCTTCTGTCCCATACCTATGATGAACATACCTTCACTGACGCTCTTCACGCCATCAAGGAACAATACCTGGCTCCTATTTGCGAATTTCACGCGCTGCTTCTCGAAAAAACGGCGGAATGATGACAGATCTGCCCTTCGGCCTGACGGAGCATGAACGCGCTCTGATTTCCGGCGTTTTGAGCCGCCATCCGGAAATCGCGCGGGCTGTTATCTTCGGTTCTCGCGCCAAGGGAAATTACCGCCCCAACTCGGACATCGATGTTGCCGTCTGGGGCGATCTGGTAAACGGCACACTGGCACGGCTAGCCGGGGAACTTGAAGAATTGCGGCTGCCTTATCTTTTCGACGTGCAGCGATATGAGGCCATCGCCCATCCCGCGCTCAAGGAGCATATCGATCTGGTAGGCAAAGAAATTTACGCGCGGCGGACGGCTTAAACCTCGACGCCTTCCAGCCGCAGCAGCGCCGCTTTGCGCCCGATGCCGCCACCGGAATAGCCCGTCAAAGCGCCGTTTTTGCCGATCACACGGTGGCAGGGCACGATGATCGCCAGCGGATTGCGGGCGTTCGCCATCGCCACCGCCCGCACCGCCTTGGGATTCTTGCCGCGCGCCGCAAGCTCGCTATAGCTTTGGGTCTTACCGTAGGGAATGCGGCGCATGACGCGCCAGACGCGCTGCTGAAATTCCGTGCCTTCCGGCTTGAGGGGCAGATCGAATTCCTTAAGCTTTCCTGCAAAATAATTCGCTAACTGCTTGCGCACGACTGAAAAAACCGGAAGAGCTTCGTTTTTGGTGCAACCCTTCGCGCCGCGCGGACGCCTGCTATTCGGCAATTCAAGCGCGATCAAATTTTCGCCGTCGCTGAAGAGCGTGATAGGCCCGAATGGCGACGGCGCGGTGGCGCGATAGGTTTTCGATGTTTTCATGACAGCGATTATACCGAATTCCGCAACGCGGAGCAATCAATCGGGATTCTAAGCCTGATGGCCTTGCAGCATCCGCCGCAGCAGCGCCACATCTTCGCAGAAGCTCTGATCCTGGCCGGTCAGCTCTTCGACCTTGCGCACGGCGTGGATGACGGTGGTGTGATCGCGCCCGCCGAATTTGCGCCCGATTTCCGGCAGGCTGCGCGGCGTAAGCTGCTTGGCGAGATACATCGCGACCTGCCGGGGCCGCGCCACGACGCGGGAGCGGCGCGCGGAATGCATGTCGGCGAGCTTGATATTGTAATGCTCGGCGACCCGCTTCTGGATTTCATCGATGGTGATGCGGCGATCGGTGGCGCGCAGCAGATCGGCCAGCACCTCCTGCGTCATTTCCAGAGAGATCTCGCGCCCGACAAGCTGCGCATGGGCGGCGATGCGGTTGAGCGCGCCTTCCAGTTCGCGGACATTGCTGGTGATCTTGTGGGCGAGGAATTCCGTCACCTTCGGCGGCACGGCGCAGGCGAGCGCTTCGGCCTTGCTGTGCAGAATGCCGAGGCGCAATTCATAGGTCGTGGGATGAATGTCGGCGACGAGTCCCCATCCCAAACGCGAGCGAAGCCGTTCCTCGATCTTGTCCAAATCCTGCGGCGACTTGTCGGCGGAAACGATGACCTGGCGGTTTTGATCGACCAGCGCGTTGAAGGTATGGAAAAATTCTTCCTGCGTATGCTCGCGGCCGCTGATGAACTGCACGTCGTCGATCATCAGCACGTCGACCGAGCGGAACTGCTCCTTGAAAGCGACGGTATCCTTGAACCGCAGCGCGCGGACGAACTGATACATGAATTTTTCCGCCGACATATAGATGACGCGGCGGTTGGCGAAGTTCTTGCGGATATGCCACGCGATCGCATGCATCAGATGGGTCTTGCCGAGGCCGACGCCGCCATACAGGAACAGCGGATTGAATCCCGGCGTCGATTGCTCCGCGACGCGGCGCGCCGCCGCGAAGGCTAGTTCATTGGTCTTGCCGACGATGAAATTCTCGAAGGTAAAGCGCGGATCGAGCGCCGCCGTGAAGCTATCCGTGAAGGAAATCGGCGCCGTCGGCGGCGCGGCGGCAGCGGACGTCGATATCGCCGCCGGATTTGCGGCTGAACTTGAAACGGCAGGACGGCTTTCCGGGCGGGTCTCCGAGGCATTGGCGCGGCCGGCATCGGCCTGAAGCGCGCCGACGATCATGCATTCAACCGATCCCTGGCCGCCGGACTGCTGCCACAGCGCCCTGATCTGATCGGCATAGTGCTGCTCGATCCAGTCGCGCATGAAGCGCGTCGGCACGTTGAGCCTGACGCCTATGGATGGAACAGGCGAGAAAACGACGGCCAGCGGCGCGAGCCAGCGGTTAAAAGTGGTTTCGCCAAGGCGCTCGCGCATCAGTTGCGCGACTTTCTGCCATATGGCGGCGTAAGCGGCTGAACCGAACTGATCTTGTGTCGCGGGCGGCATCATATTGCCTTCTATTGTTTGTCTTGCCGCCATTGCCATCCTCAAGAATTCCCAGTTACAAGATCACGCAACACAATAAAAAACCTCAGCCCAGAGAATAATCTCTAAGGCTACAAGTAGTTTCCGACATCTTTTAAGAACTAGGGTGAGGGTATTGAGGATAGGGTCTTGTACTACCACAATAAAATAAGGTTTCTTTTACTTTGCCATCACTAATAAGCATTTCAACCGCCTTAGAATGATTGTTGTAGTTTCACTCATTATTTGGAATTCAGAACCTAGAACGAAAGCAACGCTGAATGCAACAACAAGATTCGCTTGACAGCAAAAAACGCAAAGATCATTCGCCGGTTTGAAAAACGACAAACGGCATGATCATTTTTTGAGGGTTTTGATCCGCTTTGCCAGGCGTGAAACTTTGCGCGAAGCGGTCTTGCGCTTCATGACGCCCTTGCGCGCGGTGCGCGCCAGCGCCGGTTCGGCAAGCTTCAACGCCGCTTCGGCGGCAGCCGCGTCCTTGGCGTCGAGAGCGGCTTCCACCTTTTTGACGGCGGAACGCGTCGCGGACAAGCGGGCGCGGTTACGTTCATTACGGCGCAACGCCTGACGCGCGCGCTTGAGAGCTGATGGATGATCGGCCATAAAAACCTCGTATTCCGGAAAGCGCGGAGTCATACGCCGCCCTCCTTATGGCGTCAAGCCATAAAGCGTATCGTTTTGTTACGCGTTGGCGGGCATGAAACTAAATAAGACCGGAGATTGCTTTGACCGGTCATGGAATAAGACGTAGAATTCGCCGACCGGAACGACCTGTGAAAGGCAAGGATTTCATGTCCCAGTTAGACGCAACAATCTCCACGGACGAGCTTAAGACTTCGCTCGAAGCAGCCAGCGGCCGGACGTTGAATCCCCTCATACAAATACCGGAATTCACATGCAAGCTCGATGCCGATGGCAGGCCCGACAAGCCGGTAGAGCTTGAATTGCGGACAGCGCCGAACGACAAGGCGCTTGCCGAAAAACCCGCCAATGACATGCCGGCGCCGAAATTGGGCAAAGACCTGGACAAAACCGCCGAGGGCATGCTGGTCAATTCCGGCAACGGGGCTTTGGCGCGCTCCCGGCAAGCAGCCCATAGCGCGGCCGCGCTCGATCCCAAAGACAGCCGGCTTCAGAGACTGGCGAATATCTATGACAAGCGCGCGGCTGAAAAATTCGGCATCCAGAGCCTTTCGGAACTCGGCCCCAAAACCCCCGCCGAGCGAGGCCAGATGCAGGCCCGCGCCCTGCAGGCTCAAATCGCGGCGCATCCCGGCCTGAAGCTGGCGGGAAAAAATCCGAAAGACGCCGCGGCGGCCATCAACAAAAAAGAACTGGAAGCGCAAACGAAGCAATTGACGGCAAGCCTCAAGATCGAAGTTCCGACGCCCAGCTTTCCCGCTCATAGGCTCAAGGCCGAGCAAAACCATGACAGCCGACCCGAAAATATCGTCAGGGGCCCCAAGGGAACCATCGCGCCCAAGGATGACAAAAACCGCTCGCTGCAATGGGCGAAAACCCCAGGCGATCCGAAGCATGCCAACGACGCCATGAGAAGCGGTCCGGCATGGGCCTTAAGCAAACCCGCTCCGAAGCCCGCCAACAAATGGGAAAATCTGCCCGGCTACGGCCATATCCCCAATAAATTGACGCCGGATCAAACATCATAGATGCAGCCGTAACGTCTCGCCCTGCGCGTTAGGCAGGAATATAGTCGCTCCCATATTGAATCTGTTTACAGTCCTGCCATACGCTGGTAGCTTCCGCTCGTTTTCTCGCGCTTACAAAAATCCCCGGTGCGCGGCTGTCATTGGGATGGCTGTCGGCAAGCATCGGCCATACTCGCAAAACATTTTACTTTCCGGGCGCGCCATGAAACTCATTTCCGGCAACAGCAATCCCCCTCTGGCGCAAGCTATCGCCAAACAACTGGGCGTTCCGCTGTGCCAATCGACCGCGAAGCGCTTCGCCGATCTCGAAGTCTTCGTCGAAATCCTGGAAAATATCCGCGGCGAAGATGTTTTTATCATTCAGCCGACCTCCTATCCGGCCAATGACAATCTGATGGAATTGCTGATCACCGTCGACGCGCTGCGGCGCAGCTCGGCGCGGCGGATCACCGCGGTTGTACCCTATTACGGCTATGCGCGGCAGGACCGCAAGACGGGCCCGCGCACGCCGATTACCGCGAAGCTGGTGGCGAATTTGCTGACCACCGCCGGAACCGACCGGGTGCTGACGCTCGATCTTCATGCCGGACAGATTCAAGGCTTCTTCGATATTCCGGTCGACAACCTGTTCGTCGCCCCGGTTTTCGCCCAGCACATCAAGGATACGATGGCGGTGCATGGCCGCCTGCCGGAAGGATTAACCATAATTTCTCCCGATGTCGGCGGCGTGGTGCGGGCGCGATCGATGGCGAAAAGGCTTAACGCCGACCTGGCGATCATCGACAAGCGCCGCGAAAAAGCAGGTGAATCCGAGGTCATGAATATCATCGGCGATGTCGAGGGACGCGACTGCATCATGGTCGACGACATCGTGGACAGCGCCGGAACCCTCTGCAACGCCGCCGTGGCCCTCATGGAGGCAGGCGCGAAAACAGTTGCAGCCTATGTCACGCATGGCGTATTGTCCGGCGGCGCGGTGGAACGGGTCGACGCATCGCCGCTCACCACGCTGGTGACGACGGATTCGATCGCGGCGACGCCTGAAGTGACGAACGCCAAGCGCGTCAAGCAGATTTCGATCGGGCCATTGCTGGCGGAAGCCATCATTCGCATCTCGCAAGAGCGGTCGGTATCGAGCTTGTTTAGTTGAGGCGTTCTGATTATTGATTTCTGATTACCGGCACCCTGGAGGCCGGCGATCTTAACGGCCGACGCATCATGCGCCGGTCAAACACATGCAAGGGAGCATACGATGGCACAGCTAGGGACTTTAACGGCGGAATTACGCGAACGCGGCGGCAAGGGCGAGGCCCGCGCCGTCAGAAGGCAGGGACAAGTTCCCGCCGTGATTTACGGCGACAAGCAGCCGCCGGTCATGATCGCCATCCAGCACAATCTTCTGCTCCGCGAAGTCAACAAAGCGGGCTTTCTCGCCCATCTTTACGAGATCGACGTCCAGGGCAAGAAGCATCGCGTGCTGCCCCGCGACGTGCAGTTCGATCCCGTCACCGACCGTCCGCTGCATGTCGATTTCCTGCGCGTGTCCGGCAATACCCGCGTGCGCGTAGCCGTGCCGGTGCATTTCCAGAACCACGACAAGGCCCCCGGCATCAAGCGCGGCGGCATGCTGAACATCGTCAGCCACGAGCTCGAGCTTATCGTTCAGCCGGACAATATCCCGGAATCGATCGATATCGATCTGACCGGCCTCGAAATCGGCGCGAGCATCCATATCGGCGCCATCAAGTTGCCGGCCGGCGTGAAAACGACGATTGCCGATCCCGACTTCACCATCGCCACCATCGCGCCGCCGACCGCCGTCAAGACTGAAGCCGCCGACGCCGCGGCAGCAGCGGCTGCGACCGCGGGAGCTCCGGCAGCCGACGCGGCTGCACCGGCCGCAGGCGCGGCCGCAGCTCCGGCAGCGGGCGCCAAGGCGGCACCAGGCGCCAAGGCAGCGCCCGCCGCGGATGCCAAGGGCGGGAAGAAGTAGTTTTTGCCGCAGAGCGGTCCAGAGTCCCTCCCTCGCAGGTTAAAACCCTGCCGGGGGAGGGTTTTATGGTGGTCCTTCTAACTCCACCGCTTCAATCGCGGGAGTCTTCATGGAATTTCTTCCCGAGTTCTTTTTCAGCGCATGGATGGGCAGGCCGGCCTGGGTATGGGTCGGCTTTCTCGTCATCGTCGCGGCGCTGATGATCCTCGATCTCGGCATCATGCACAAACCGGGCAAAGTCATCGATGTGCGGGAAAGCATCGTCATGTGCGCCTTCTATACGGCGCTCGGACTGGCTTTCGCGGCGGTGATTTACTGGATTTACAGCCAGCCCATGTCCGCCGAGAGCATAGACGGGCAATTCGCCGGACTTTCCGATCATAAGCGGGCCATGATGGCGGCGCAGCTTTATGTGACCGGCTATCTGGTCGAGCTTAGCCTGTCGATGGATAATGTTTTCGTCATCTCCTTGATCTTCGGTTATTTCCACATCCCGCGCCAGCATCAGCACCGCGTGCTGTTCTGGGGCATCATCGGCGTCATTCTTTTCCGGGCGGCCCTGATCGGCGTCGGCGCGGCGCTGATTTCGCAGTTTAGCTGGGTCATGAGCGTGTTCGGCGTTTTCCTGGTTTATGCCGGGGTCAAGATGATGCGCGCGAGCGAAGATCATAATCCCGACATCGCCAATAACCCGGTGCTGAGATATATCCGCGGCCATTTTCCGGTTACCCACGATTTGCATGGCGAAAGTTTTTTCATCCGCCAGACCGACCCGAAGACAGGCCGGATGCTATCCTATATGACTCCGCTGTTCCTGGCGCTCGTCATGGTCGAATTGGCCGATGTCGTGTTCGCGGTCGATAGCGTGCCCGCGATTTTCGCCATCACGCCGGATTCCTACCTGGTCTACACCAGCAATATTTTCGCTATCCTGGGATTGCGCTCGCTCTATTTCACGCTGGCGGCGATGGTGCATCGTTTCCATTATATGAAATACGCCTTGGCGCTCATTCTCGTGCTGATCGGCGCGAAAATCCTTGTCGCCGAGCTTGGCGGACTCCATCTCCCCAACTGGGTCAGCCTGGCCGCGACGGTCGGCCTGCTCGCGGGCGGCATCGGCTATTCGCTGCTGAAAACCCGCGCCGCCGAAAAAGCAGCCTCTTTATGAAGCTCGTCGTCGGCCTCGGCAATCCCGGCGCGGAATATGAGAAAAATCGCCACAATATCGGCTTCATGGCCATCGACCGGCTGCATGAATTCTGGCGCGGCGGCGCATGGAAAAAAAAATTTCATGGCCTGTTCGCCGAAGCCTCCGTCGACGGCGAAAAAATCCTGCTGCTGAAGCCGATGACCTTCATGAACGTCTCCGGCCGCGCCGTGATCGAGGCCGCCTCGTTCTACAAAATCGCGCCGCAGGACATTCTGGTCTTCCATGACGAAATCGAATTGCTCCCCGGCAAGATCAGGATCAAGCAGGGCGGCGGCGCGGCGGGCCATAACGGGCTTAAATCCATCGACGCCGCCATCGGCGCGGATTACTGGCGGGTGCGCATGGGCGTGGGCCGCCCCGCCGAGGGCAAGGACGCGGTTCATGGTTATGTGCTCGGCAATTTTTCCAAAGCCGACCGCGCATGGCTTGACCCGCTGCTCGATGTGCTGGCAAAAGAAGCGGCGCTTCTGCTCGCGGGCGATCATGGCCGCTATATGAACCGCGCGAATTTGGCGCTTAAGCCACAGAAAGAGTCGTAAAATGGGTTTCAATTGCGGGATCGTCGGGCTGCCGAATGTCGGCAAATCCACTCTGTTCAACGCGCTGACCGCCACGGCGGCGGCGCAGGCGGCGAATTATCCGTTCTGCACCATCGAGCCGAATGTCGGACGCGTCGCGGTGCCGGACGACCGGCTGGAAAAACTGGCGGCCATCGCCGGATCGCAGAAAATCATCCCGACGCAGCTTGAGTTCGTCGATATCGCCGGGCTGGTGCGCGGCGCGAGCAAGGGCGAAGGCCTCGGCAACCAGTTCCTCGCCAATATCCGCGAGACCGACGCCGTCATTCACGTGCTGCGCTGCTTCGAAGGCGAAGTGACCCATGTCGAAGGCTCGGTCGACCCCCTCCGCGACGCGGAAATCGTGGAAACGGAATTGATGCTCGCCGATCTCGAAAGCCTGGAAAAGCGCCTCACCGCCGCGCAAAAGAAGGCCAAGGGCGGCGACGCCGAAGCCAAGGCGCAAGTCGCGGCGATGGAACCCGCGCTCGCCGCGCTGCAGGCAGGCAACCCGGCGCGCAGCGTCATCAAATCGCTCCCCGCCGAAACGCTGCCGCATTTCAGGATGCTGCAATTGATGACGGGAAAGCCCGTCCTCTATGTCGCCAATGTGGAAGAAGGCTCCGCGGAAAAAGGCAACGCGCTTTCCGCCAAGGTCGCGGCGAAAGCCAAAACGGAAGGCACGGAATCCGTCATCGTCACGGCGGCGATCGAGGCCGAAGTCGCCATTCTGCCGCCGGAAGAGCAAAAGGAATTTCTCGATAGTCTGGGGCTGACCGAGCCAGGGCTGAACCGCGTGATCCGCGCGGGCTATCACCTGCTCGACCTGATTACCTTCTTCACCGTCGGCCCCAAGGAAGCGCGCGCCTGGACCGTGCGGCGCGGCGCGACCGCGCCCGAAGCGGCGGGCGTCATCCATACCGATTTCCAGCGCGGCTTCATCCGCGCCGAGACCATCGATTACGACAGCTTCATCGCCTGCAAGGGCGAGCAAGGCGCGAAAGACGCGGGCAAAATGCGCCAGGAAGGCAAGGACTACATCGTCCATGACGGCGATGTTTTTCATTTCAGGTTCAACGTCTAAGCGAGGCGTCCATGGCCGGTCATTCTCAATTCAAGAATATCATGCACCGCAAGGGACGGCAGGATGCCGCGCGCGGCAAGATGTTCAACAAGATCGCGCGCGAGATCACCGTGTCATGCAAGACCGGCGCGCCCGATCCCGCCGCCAATCCCCGCCTGCGCGCCGCGATCCAGGAGGCGCGCGCCAACAACATGCCGCGCGAGCGCATCGAGCGCGCCATGAAGGCCGCCATGCCGGGCGCGGACGACGGAAAAATATACGAGGAAGTGCGCTATGAAGGCTACGGCCCCGGCGGCATCGCGCTGATCGTCGAAGCGCTGACCGACAACCGCAGCCGCACCGCGCCGGAATTGCGCACCGCCTTTTCCAAGCATGGCGGGGCTTTAGGCGAAACCAACTCGGTCAGCTTCATGTTCAGCCGGTGCGGCCAGATCGTCTATCCGGCCAAAGCCGCGAGCGCCGACGCGATGCTCGAAGCCGTGATCGAAGCGGGCGGCGAGAATGTCGAATCCTCCGCCGACGAGCATGAGATCACCACCAATGTCGAGGATTTCGCCGCGGTGCGCGATGCGCTGGAAAAAAGCTTCGGCGAGCCGCAAAGCGCCAAGCTGACCTGGAAGCCGATCAATCTCGTGCCCGCCACCGGTGATAACGCCGCGAGCCTGCTCAAGCTGCTCGAAGTTCTGGAAGACAATGACGACGTGCAAAACGTCTTCGGCAATTTTGATATCGCCGCCGAGGAGATGGAAAAGCTGGCGGGATAAGGTCCAGGCTTGTGAGCCTGGACCTCCCGACCGGTCATGACGGCTTGAGATTTTTGACATCCATGTGATGCTTCTTGATGGTTTCCAAAGTCTCTTTCGCAAACGTCTTGAGATTGGAATCGGAGCCGTTCTCCGCGTAATTCTCGAACAGATGTACGGCCTTCTTATGGGCCTTGGTCTGCATCTCGATATAGCGGCGGTCGAAATCGGCGCCTGATAATTTGCCAAGCTCATCAAGCATTTCCTGCTGCTTGTTATCCATCACGCCCGTGACGGTGGAAGACTCGCTGCTTTTCTCCTTCGGCATCACCATCTTCAATTTAGTCTCCGCGGCGGCATGATCGTCGATCATGCGCTGGGCGAATTGCTTGACGGAGTCCGTCTGCGACTTCTCCAGGGCCAGCTTGCTTGACGCCACCTCGAATTGATTGCCCGCCGAAGCGCGCATGATGAAGTTCTGCGTCGAGACGGGCTTTCTCATCCCTTCTTTCTTGTTGGCCCAGGCCGGCGAGCAGATGAAGACCAAGGCCAGCATGATCGTCAGCAATGACGGAAATGATCGTTTCATGAGATTCTCCTCGTGACATTCTGATGAATGATGATGGGGAAATAAAGCCGCGCGGCGTCGAATTCCCCTCTCTCTAGGGAGAGGGGAAAACCGACATCAAGCGGGCCGGACTACGACTAATCTGCGATTAATCGTTATCATCGGTTCCCTGGCTCTCCTCGCTGCGCGAACGAGGAGAATGAGGACGCATTCCGCCTTTCGTCCCCTGACCGCCTTCCGAAGAATGTCCGCGACGCGAAGAGCGCGTGTCGTTGTCGTCATTGCTTGCGAAACGGCCCTCTTCATCCCGCTGCGGGCGCTGCTGCTGTTGTGCATGGGAACGCTTATTCATTGACTCCTCCTGCTTTTCGATCTGGTGATGGTGACAGCCATCCTGCATGGAGGATCGCCGCCACCGACACACTAGGCCCCATGGAAATAAAAACCCCATTTGGTTTGAATTGATTCCGCGCAATGAATCCGCATCGCCGGCGTGACGAAAACGCGTCCGAAAATCCGACCATTCTTTTATAAAAAACGGCATTCTCCGCTTTTTTCCTTTAGGCAAAAGGCCATAGGTTTTCGACCCCGCACGCGCCATGATAGAAAAGGGAGACAGCCATGACATATGATAGCTTGCAGGAATGCATCCTGGCGGGACAAGGCGCCAGACGCCGCGATTATTTCTGCATTTCGTACGGTTTGACAGGACGGTAGAAGCTGCCGGGATAGGTTTCATACTTATCGATCAGGCCGCCTATATAGCCGCTATTGGTCAATTCATCCTGCGCGGCATTAAGCATCGCTTTGAATTTCTCCGCGCCTTGAGGAATCAGGAAAGTCGTCGGAAACACCTTGATCGGATGATCCTTCGTCACGCTGGCGACCGCGCCGGGATTTTTGGAAAGAAATTCAAGCCCGATATAGTTCTGCTCGAAGGTGATGTCGGCCTTCCCGGCCGCGACGGCCATGAAAACCTCCGGGATCGACGAGGTATCGGGAAGGGATAATTTCTGAGCGGCGGGAAATTTCGCGCGGGCGATGATGTCCGAGATATGGCCGTCTATCGTGGCGATCTTGACTGTGCTCCAGTCGATCTCCGACAAACCCTTCTCGAAACGCGCGTCGCCGGGACGCGCCCAGGCATGAACGCCCGCGTAAGAGAGCGGCTTGAGAAAATCAGCCTTCAGGCTTCTGCTCGTCGTCGACCAGATCGCCGAACACAGCATGTCGTAGCGTTGCGTGGAGAGTCCTTCGAGCATCGTCGACCAGCCGGCTTCTTCCGCCCATTCGATTTTCAGGCTGAGATTTTCCGCCATTTTCTCAATGGCGTCATGCGCGATACCGGACAGCGCGCCGGTATTCGCATCCTTGAAGAGAAACGGATGGGTCACGACATAGCCGCATTTGATCGTCCGCGCGCGCATCACACGGTCGAAGACATCGTCTTCCTTTTTCACGATGGGCTGCTGCGGCGGAGGGGCTGAAAACCGCGCGGTCGCATAACTTGCGGCAACTGCGCAGATCAAAATAAGAGCGAACTGCACAGGCTTCATGAGAAGCCCCTTACGCCAGCCCGCCGTAATTGATCATCGAAGTCCAGAAGCGTTCCAGCTTCTTCATGACCTCGTTGCCCTTGGTGATTTCTTCCGCCGTCAGGCCCGCGCCGGCGATGGCGGCGACATGCTTCTCGAAATGCGCGCTCAATTGCTTGTGCAGCGTAAGGCCCTTTTCCGGCAGCTTCACGCGCGACGAGCGACGGTCGTGCGGCGAAGGCTCCTGCACCAGATAGCCGTTCTCGACCATTTTCTTGACGTTGTAGGACACGTTCGATCCCAGATAGAAGCCGCGCGCGGTCAATTCGCCGACCGACATTTCATCGGTGCCGACATTATAGAGAATGAGCGCCTGGATGTTGTTGATGTCCTGCACCCCGAGCCGGTCAAGCTCCAGCTTCACGACTTCGAGGAAATGGCGATGCACACGCTCGACGAGCAACAGGCTTTCATAATAGGGATGGCGCACGGCGAAACCTTTTGGCAGTGGATGTGACGTATTTACGACCTAAGCTGCTGCGCCCGCCGCAACAACTCGAAAAACGGATTGGGGCGTCGGGCGATTTCTATCCTGATTTCCATCGGGTCGCGCTTGGGTATCGTAATTTCGGAAACGGCTTGCGCGCCTTTATTGGCAGAACCAGGTTGAACGTCCTTGGTTTCCGGCTGGCCCATCCTTCTCTCCATGGCGGCAATACATGTCTCCCGGGAATCTATCATGATTTCATTAAGAAAAATCAAGCCATTATTGATTATGCGAATACTTAGTTTGAATTATAGAGTCATTCCCGCAACCTGCCAGGCAGACATTCCGGCACAGGCTGGAATTCAGAACTTTCATGCATGGCAGCGCGGAAATAAAGACTCAGGTCGCCACAGACATGGCTTCAGGCATTGAGTTGCGGCCTATGCCGGAATGATATTTCCTCGTTTCATCAGGATCATTCCGCCCACACAACATTTAGTATCATTTCTGCAACTGCCAGCTAAGTCTAGGAAGCAACACATTTTTTTGTCGTTCGCTGACGCTATTTGCTTGTATCCCATATTATCCCATGGTATCCCATTTATACCCAATTTATGGGCATCAAGCCCATGAATTCCCATTAAGGCCCCGTCAAACGCAGCGTCGCTTCTAATTTATTGAAATACCGGAGATTTTCTAAGTGGCAGTCTTTCTGTCCAGCTTCGTCAACCGCCTCGACAAAAAGGGCCGCGTCTCCGTGCCTGCCTCTTTCCGCACCGCGCTGGGCATAGAGGCGAGCGGGATCATGGTATTCCATGCGCTGCATCATGACGCGCTCGACGCCTGCTCGCCCGCGCATCTGGAGCTTTTGAGCCACAGTCTTGAGACGCTCGATCTTGCGCCGGACGTCTATGAATTGATCGAGACGACGATTTTCGGCGGCGCGCAGCATCTGCCTTTCGACAGCGAGGGACGCATCGGCCTGCCGGACGACCTCGCGGCGAGCGTCGGCATCAAGGATCAGATCGCTTTCGTCGGACGGCGCAAAACCTTTCAGCTTTGGGAGCCAGGCAAATTCACGGCGCATGAAACCGCCATGCGTTCCGCCGCCAAGGCGCGCGATATTTCGCTGAGCAAGATTATCGCGCAAGCAGCGGCCAAAAGCGGAGAGGCGTCATGACGGCGGCGGCGCATCTTCCGGTCATGCGCGACGAGGTGATCCATTATCTCGCGCCCCGCTCCGGCGGCATCTATGTCGACGGCACGTTCGGGCGCGGCGGCTATGCCAAAGCGATCCTGGAGCGCGAACCCGCGCGCCTGTTCGCGTTCGACCGCGACCGTTCGGCCATCGACGCCGGCGCGCCGCTGGCGCGGGAATATCCGGCGCTGACATTAATTCACGGAAAATTCGGCGCGATGGAAGAACTTCTGGCCGCGCGCGGCGTCAGCGAGGTGGACGGCATCGCGCTCGATCTCGGCGTTTCCTCGCCGCAGATCGACGAAGCGGATCGCGGCTTTTCCTTCCGCGAAGACGGGCCGCTCGACATGCGGATGGACCAGGCCGCACCCTTCACCGCCGCCGACCTCGTGAACGGCACCGAAGAAACCGAGCTTGCGCATATCATCTTCACCTATGGCGACGAGCGCTATTCGCGCCGGATCGCCAGAGCCATCGTCGCGGCGCGCGCGGCCGCGCCGATCATGCGCACCTCGCAGCTGGCGGAAATCGTGCGGCGGCTCGTGCCGCGCAGCAAGGACGGCATCGATCCCGCCACGCGCACGTTCCAGGCGCTGCGCATCGCCGTCAATGACGAGTTGGGCGAATTGCGCTCCGGGCTGCAAGCGGCGGAAAACCTGCTGCGCCCGAAAGGCCGTTTGGCCGTCGTCTCTTTCCACGCGCTCGAAGACCGCATCGTCAAGGAATTCATCCGCGGCCGCTCCGGCAGAACCGGCAAAGGCTCGCGCCACCTGCCCGCGAGCGAAGAGCCCGTTGCCGCCTTCAAGGAGCTCACGCGCAAACCGGCCGCGCCAAGCGCCGCCGAAATCGCCGCCAATCCGCGCGCGCGCTCCGCGCGGCTGCGGGCGGCGGAAAAACTGGATGGAGAAGCGGCATGAGGGTGATGCGCTCGACCAACTGGCTATGGATCATGCTGCTGCTCGGCGCCAGCGCGCTGCTCTATCACACCAGCTATCAGGTGCAGGAATTGCAGCACCGGATCAGCAAGATCGAAGTGGAGCGCGCCGCCGAGCTTGAAAATATTCGCGTGCTGGAGGCGGAATGGGCCTATCTCGCCGCGCCCGAACGGCTGCAGCGGCTGGCGGCGAAATACTTGCCGCTTAAACCCGTCACCACGGCTCAAATCATCGGACCGCAGGCAATTGAAGCCGCGCTGCCCCGGCACGAAACCGAAATCGCCGATGCCGCTTCCTCTCCAGCGTCGGCGCTTAGCTCCGGAAAGCGTCTTCTCGCCGCCGCGGGTGATCGCTGATGAACGGCCCGAAAAGGCGGCCTGGCAACCTTTTCGCGCAGCAGCTGCCGCTGCCGGGGATCAATCGCCCCGGCACGCAGCGCCGCGTTCTGGCCACGCCCGCCGAACAAGCCATCGAATGCGCCCGCACGCGGCTCATCTTCATTTCGCTGCTTTTCGTCGCCGCCTTTCTCGTCGTCGGCGTGCGGCTTACGGACCTGGCCCTGTTCAGCGACAATGGCGATACCGTTTCGGAGCATAAGGCCGCGACCGCCATGGGACGCGCCGACATCGTCGACCGCAACGGCGCCATTCTCGCCGTGTCGCTTCCCACCATCAGCGCCTGCGCCCAGGTCGCCGCCATCAAAGACCCGGAAGCGACCGCCGCGGCGATCAATAAAATCCTGCCCGATATCGACCGTAAAAAACTCGCGAATGATTTTCGCGTGCGCAAGGGCTGCGTCGCCGTCCACCGCCATCTGACCCCGAAGCAATATTACGCCCTCAACAAGCTCGGCATCGCCGGCGTGGAATTCACCCGCGACGAGCGCCGGGCCTATCCGCAGGCCGCGCTTACCGCGCATGTCATCGGCACCACCGACATCGATAATATCGGCACGGCGGGAATCGAAAAGAAGCTCGACGCCCGCCTGCGCCAGGACGCCGCGCCGGTGCGCCTCTCCCTCGATATCCGCGTGCAGCATATCCTGCACCGCGAACTCGCCGCCGCCATGCGCGACTTCCAGGCCATCGGCGCCGCCGGACTCATCATGGACGCGGAGTCGGGAGAAGTCGTCTCCATGGTCTCGCTGCCGGATTTCGATCCGCACGAAGCGGGGGAAGCGAGCGACGACGCGAAATTCAACCGCGCGACGCTGGGAGTCTACGAACTCGGCTCCACCTTCAAGATTTTCACGGCGGCCCAGGCGTTGGACACGGGCGAAGTCAAGCTGACGGACACTTTCGACGCCACGAACCCGATCCATATCGGGCACCAGACCATCAGCGATTTCCATCCGGAAAAGCGTCCGCTCACGGTGCCGGAAATCATCATGCTGTCGTCGAATATCGGCGCGGCGAAGATGGCGGAGAAAATCGGCGGCCTGCGGCAAAGATCGTTCCTGGAGCAGCTCGGCATGTTCGCGCCGGTGCCGGTGGAACTGCCGGAGACCGGCAGACCCATCGTGCCGCGCAACTGGGGCGAAGTCACCGTCATGACGGTCGGGTTCGGCCACGGCCTCGCGGTATCTCCCTTGCAGCTGGTGCGGGCCGCGGCGACGATCACCAATAGCGGGCATGCCATTACGCCAACATTGCTGCGCGAGGAATCTGCGCAGAAGAAACCCAAGGCTTCCGGCGTGCAACCCATCGTCACCACCGCGACCGCCGCGAAAGTGCGCGCCCTGATGCGTCTGGTCGTCAGCAAGGGAACGGCGAAAAGCGCCAATATCGACGGATACTTAGTCGGCGGCAAGACCGGCACCGCCGAGAAAATCGGCGTCCATGGCTATGACAAGAATGCGCGGCTGTCGTCTTTTGTCGGAATATTCCCCGCCAACGCGCCGCGCTATGTCATATTCGCCATGCTTGACGAACCCAAGGGCAACAAACAGACTTACGGCTTCTCGACAGGCGGATGGGTCGCGGCGCCCCTGGTCGGGCGGGTGATCACGGCAGCGGCGCCGCTGCTCGGGCTTATGCCCGCCGACGCGGAAAATTTCAGGGTCGCCGAACAGCAAGTCTTGAAACCGCTCGGCCCCAGGATTCTTAATGAATTGGCTTTGAACGATGACAGTGAAGACACCGCGTCTGTCGACGCTACTCAAGAAAATTGATCTTCCGCCCGGCGACGATCCGCTGCGCGGCTATGCCGTCGATGGCGGCGATCCGGAAATCACGGCGCTGACGTCCGACTCGCGCGAGGCCAGCCCCGGAAGCTTGTTCGCGGCATTGTCCGGCAGCAACCTGGACGGACGCAAATTCATCGCCGAGGCCATCGGCGGCGGCGCGTCGATCATCCTGACGGATCGCGATGCCGCCCTGGACAATACCGGCGGAGCCACCATCATTCGCGCCAACGAGCCGCGCTGGCTGCTGTCGCAAATCGCCGCCGCGTTTTTCACGGAGCAACCCCGGCACATCGCCGCCGTCACCGGCACCAGCGGCAAAACTTCGACCGTGCAATTCGTCCGCGAGCTTTGGACGGCCATGGGCGCGCAGGCCGCTTCCATCGGCACGCTGGGCGTCGTCGCGCCGGAATACAGCCATTACGGCAAGCTGACGACGCCGGACCCGATCACGCTGCATAAGACGCTGGCCGATCTTGCGGCGCAGGGCGTGACTCACGCCTCGTTCGAAGCGTCCAGCCACGGTCTCGCCTTATACCGGCTCGACGCCGTTCGCGTCGAAGCGGCGGGCTTCACCAATCTTGCGCGCGATCATCTCGATTTCCACGGCACGCGCGAAAATTACTTTGCCGCCAAGAAAAGATTGTTCGCCGAGGTCATGATCGCGAACGGCACGGCGATCCTGAACGCCGATACCGAAGAAGCCGAAGCCCTCGCCCGGATCGTTTCCGGACGCGGCGGACGGGTTCTGACTTACGGCCTCCAAGGCAAAGACCTCAAGCTGCTGCAAAGCGCGCCGGACGCGCACGGACAGAATCTCAAACTCGAGATTCTCGGAAAGCCCTATGATGCCCATCTGGAACTCGCCGGAAATTTCCAGGCCTGGAACGCGCTATGCGCGCTCGGCCTCGCCATCGGCCAGGGAGCCGATCCGGAAAAAGCCATTGCGGCGCTCGGCAAGCTCACCGGCGTGCATGGCAGGCTCGACCTTGCCGGGACGCATGAAAGCGGCGCGCCGGTTCTCGTCGATTACGCCCACAAGCCGGACGCGCTGGAAGCGGTGCTGACCGCCCTGCGCCCCCATGTCGGCGCGGACGGGCGGCTGATCGTGGTCTTCGGCTGCGGCGGCAATCGCGACGCCGGCAAAAGGCCGATCATGGGCGGCATCGCCTGCCGCCTCGCCGATATGACTATCGTCACCGACGACAATCCGCGCATGGAAGACCCGGCTGCCATCCGCGCCGCCATTCTTGCCGGTTGCGAAACGTCGCCTTCCGTGCATGAGATCGCCGACCGCCGCGACGCGATTCGCTTCGCCGTCGGCCAGTTGCGCACGGGAGACGTTCTGGTGATCGCGGGCAAAGGCCATGAGCCGGGACAAATCGTCCGCGATCAAGTCTTGCCCTTCGATGACGGCGAAGTCGCAAGGGAAGCTTTAGGAAATACGGGGCCGAATCTCCGCCCGCGCGCCGAGGCGCCGATTATGAAAGGCAAGGCACAGCCGCAATGACTGATTTTTTATGGCATGGCGAAGACGCGGCGCGCAGCGTGCGCGGCGAAGGCCGGACGGACTGGCAGGCATCGGGCGTCTCCATCGACAGCCGCACGCTGGAGCGCGGCGACCTGTTCATCGCGCTGCAGGCGGAGCATGACGGCCATGCCTATGTCGGCGACGCGATGCGGCGCGGCGCGGCGGCGGCGATCGTCAGCCGCGTTCCCGAAGGCGTCCCGCCGGATACGAAACTGGTTCTGGTTCCCGATACTTTCGCGGCCTTGCAGGATTTGGGCAGCCGGGGCCGGGCGCGGGCGCGGGGAAAAATCATCGCCGTCACCGGGTCGGTGGGCAAAACGGGAAGCAAGGAGCAGTTGCGTCATATGCTGGCCGGTTGCGGCGCGGTCTATGCCAGCCAGGGAAGCTTCAACAATCACTGGGGCGTGCCGCTGTCTCTGTCCCGGCTGCCTCAGGACGCGGCGTGGGGCGTTTTCGAGCTTGGCATGAATCACGCGGGAGAAATCGCGCCGCTCGCCCGCCAGGTTCAGCCGCATGTCGCCCTTATCACCACCGTCGAGGCCGTGCATCTGGAACATTTCACCGGCGTGGAAGCCATCGCCGACGCTAAGGCGGAAATATTCCTCGGCATGGACGCCAAGGGAACGGCGGCGCTGAACCGCGACAATCCGCATTTCTCGAGACTGGCCGCTCATGCGCGCACGCAGGGCCTGCAAACCATTTTGAGTTTCGGCCATAGCTCCGGCGCGGACGCCAGAATGATCGAATATCGCATCGCCGGAGAAGGCGGTGACATTCGGGCGGAGTTTTTCGGCAAGCCTCTGGCTTACCGCATCAGCGCGCCGGGCCTGCATTACGCGATGAATTCCCTTGGCGCGCTCTTGACGGCGCAAGCGGCAGGCGCGCCGCTGGAAGCCTGCGCCGCCGCCCTCGCCTCCTACACGCCGCCGGAAGGACGCGGCGCGCGGCATGAGATCGCGCTACCGGACGGAGGCAGCATCACGCTAATCGACGAAAGCTATAACGCCAGCCCGGTCGCCATGCGCGCCGCCATCGCGGTTCTGGGGCAAAGCGCGCCGGGCGGCGGCGGACGCCGCATCGCCATCCTCGGCGACATGCGCGAATTAGGACAGACCGCGCCGCGCCTTCATGCCGAACTCGCCGAACCGCTTATTGCCGCCAAAATCGATCAGGTCTATTGCTGCGGCCATATGATCCAGGGCCTGCTGGCCTCGGTTCCTTCTTCGATGCGGGGACGCTACGCCGCCGACAGCAAATCCCTGGCGGCGATGGTCGCGCCGGAACTGCGCGGCGGCGACGTGGTTTTGGTCAAAGGCTCGAAAAGCGTGCATATGGAGGCGGTCATCGAGGCGATCAGGGCGCTGAACGCCGCCCCGGCCGCGCCCGGCAACGGACGCGCCAATCCGACACCTAAAGTATCGTAAGGACGTACAACCCTATGCTTTATTCTCTGCTCTATCCGCTCGCGGAACATTATCACGTCTCGATCGTCTTCAATCTTTTCCGGTACATTACGTTCCGCAGCGGCTGCGCGCTGATCACGTCCCTGTTTATATGCTTCGTCATGGGGCCGCCGCTGATCCGCTGGCTGCGCGCGAAACAAGGCGAGGGCCAGCCGATCCGCGACGACGGCCCCGAAACCCACTTCAAGAAAAAAGGCACGCCGACGATGGGCGGACTGATGATGCTGGTCTCCATCGTGGTCAGCACATTATTATGGATGGATCTGGCGAGCGGCTTTACCTGGCTGGTTCTGGGCGTGACCTCGGGTTTCGGCATGATCGGCTTCGCCGACGATTACCTGAAGCTCACGCGGCGCAATACCAAGGGCGTGTCCGGGAGACTGCGGCTGCTGTGGCAGGTCTTTCTCGCCCTCGTCACGGTCGTCGGGATCACCCGGCTCGAGCCGCCCGGCATGGGAACGGCGCTGGCACTGCCGGTGTTCAAGGATGTCCTGCTGCAGCTCGGCCCGTTCTTCATCCTGTTCGCGGTGCTGGTCATCGTCGGCGCGAGCAATGCCGTCAATCTGACGGACGGCCTCGACGGTCTTGCCGCCGTGCCCGCGATGATCGTGGCGCTGTCCTTCGGCCTTATCGCTTATCTCGTAGGCAATAATATTTTCGCCAATTACCTGCAGCTCCATCATGTGCCGGGAGCCGGAGAGCTGGCAATTTTCTGCAGCGCGATGGCGGGCGCCTGCCTGGGGTTCCTTTGGTTCAACGCGCCTCCGGCTCAAGTCTTCATGGGCGATACGGGGTCCCTGGCTTTGGGAAGCGCGCTCGGCACCGTGGCCGTCATCACCAAGCATGAGATCGTGCTGGCCATCATCGGCGGGCTGTTCGTGGTGGAGACTTTGTCGGTCATCATCCAGGTCGCGTCCTTCAAGCTGACCGGCAAGCGCGTGTTCAAAATGGCGCCGCTGCATCATCATTTCGAGAAACTCGGCTGGAGCGAGCCGACGATCGTCATACGTTTCTGGATCATCGCCTGCATTCTCGCGCTGGTCGGCCTTTCGACGCTGAAGCTGAGGTGACGATGATCGTTCCCCCGCATGTGAAGGGCAAAAGCTATGTCGTGCTCGGCCTCGGCAAATCCGGGATGCAGTCGGCGCGGTCTTTGATCGCGGGCGGCGCGCATGTCCTGGCATGGGACAATGCCGAACCTACCCGCAAGGCCGCCGAAGAAGCCGGAATTTCGCTGATGAATCCCGACGGCCTCGACTGGACGAACATCGCCGCGCTCGTCTTATCGCCCGGCATTCCGCAGACGCATCCGGTCGCCGCGAAAGCCAAAGCGGCGGGCATCGCCGTCATTGGCGACATCGAGCTTCTGTTCCAAAGCCAGCCGGAGGCCCGCTATGTCGGCATCACCGGCACCAACGGCAAATCGACCACCACCGCGCTGATCGGCCATATCCTGAAAACGGCGGGACTGCGAGCGGAAATCGGTGGCAATCTCGGCACCCCGGCTCTGGCGCTTGCGCCGCTCGGCAAGGACGGGATTTACGTCCTGGAACTATCCTCGTATCAGCTGGATTTGATCCGGCGCAATCCGATCGAGATTGCGGTCATGCTCAACCTCACGCCCGACCATCTCGCCCGGCACGGCGACATGGCAGGCTATATCGCGGCCAAGGCGCGGATCATCCGCGACGACGGCCCGCAGACCTTCATCTGCGGCATGGACGACGATCACAGCCGGAAACTGGCCGAACGCGCGAGCGCGAAACCCGGCATTCGCGTGCAAGGCATCAGCCAGGCGGCGCAAGAGGGTTGCGCGGTCTATGCGAAAGATCGCCGCCTGATCGACAATATCGGCGGCAAGCATGAGAGCATTCTCGGCCTCGATACGTTGACGACGCTGGTCGGCGCTCATAACTGGCAAAATATCGCCGCCGCCTATGCGGCCGCCACGGCGCTGGGCGTTCCCCGCGATGCGATCCTCGCCGGCGTAAAAACTTTCCCCGGCCTCGCCCATCGCCAGCAATTGATTGCCGCGATAGATGGCGTAAAATTCATCAATGACAGCAAAGCCACCAATGCCGACGCCACCGGCAAGGCGCTGGCCTGCTACGACCCGATTTATCTGATCCTCGGCGGCCAGCCCAAGGAAGGCGGCCTCGCGGGTCTTGAGATTTTCATGCCGCGCGTCCGGCACGCCTTTCTCATCGGACAGGCGGCGGACGAATTCGCCGCGTGGCTCGAAGGCAAGGCGGCCTATGCCCAATGCGGCACGCTCGACGTCGCGGTCGCGGAAGCCGCGAGCATGGCATGGCGGGAAAAGCTGGACCATGCCGCCGTGCTGCTATCTCCCGCTTGCGCCTCATGGGATCAATTCAGTAGCTTCGAGCATCGCGGCGATATGTTCGCCCGGTATGTTCGCGCGTTGCAATCTCCGGCCCTTGGACAATCCGCATGATCGCTTTGACCCGTTCCGACGAATCCATCTTCAGCCATTGGTGGTGGACCATCGACCGCTGGATGCTGGCCTTCATCGCCGCGCTGATCATCTTCGGCATCATCCTGGTGCAGGCCGCCTCCCCCGCCATCGCCGAGGCGCGCGGATTCGATAAATTCCATTTCGTGCGCAACTATCTTCTGTTTCTCGTGCCGGTGATCGTCGGCATGGCGGTGCTTTCCATGCAGTCGCTGCGCACCATCCGCCTGATCGCCTTCGCCATATTGCCGCTCGGCGTCATCGGCGTCGCGCTGACGCTGGTTTTCGGCGCCGAGGTCAAGGGCGCCACGCGCTGGCTCCATTTGCCCGGCCTGTCGATGCAGCCGTCGGAATTCGTCAAGCCCGCGCTTACCGTCATCGCCGCGTGGCTGTTCGCCCGGCACCGGGAAAAGCGCGGCTTTCCGGCGCTCGGCGCGAATATCATACTCTATGGCTTCGTCACCGGCCTTTTGCTGCTGCAGCCTGATTTCGGCATGAGCATGCTGGTGTCGGTGGTTTGGTTCGGGCAGTTTTTTCTGGCGGGCTTGCCGCTGGCGCTGGTCGGGATCAGCATCATATTGCTTTTGGGCGGCGGCGTGGGAGCCTATTTCATCTTTCCGCACGTCCACCGCCGGATCGACCGCTTTCTCGATCCCGCCAGCGGCGACAATTATCAGGTCGACCGGGCCATGGAAGCCTTCATGAATGGCGGCATGTTCGGCACCGGCCCCGGCCAGGGTACGGTCAAAATGTCCCTGCCCGACGCGCATTGCGATTTCATCTTCGCCGTGGCCGGAGAAGAGCTCGGGCTGATTTCCTGCCTTATCATCGTGCTGCTCTATGCCATGATCGTGCTGCGCGGGCTATGGCGGCTGCGGCGCGAGCAAAACCTGTTCGTCGTGCTGGCGGGAAGCGGCCTGCTGCTGCAATTCGGCTTCCAGGCAATCATTAACATGGCCTCCACGCTGCATTTGATGCCGACGAAGGGGCTGACTTTGCCCTTTATTTCCTATGGCGGTTCGTCGCTCTTTGCCTTATCCCTGCAGATGGGAATGTTGTTGGCCTTGACGCGCAAGCGTTACGGCACGGGAGAGACTTAAGTCATGGCGCATGAGAAGCCGCTGATTGTTCTGGCAGCAGGCGGGACGGGAGGGCATATCTTCCCGGCCGAGGCTCTGGCGCGTGAATTGCTGGCCCAGGGCTGCCGCGTCGCCATGATCACCGACCGCAGAGGCGGCAAGTTCGGCGACGATCTGCAAGTCCCGGTGCATCGCGTTCAGGCCAGCATCCTCGCCGGAAGCCTGTCCGGCAAGCTCAAGAGTCTTGCCCTGATGGGCGCGGGCTATTTGCAGGCGCGCATGCTGCTCGCGCGGCTCAAGCCCGCTGCCGTCGTCGGCTTCGGCGGCTACCCTTCGGTGCCGACCGTCTATGCCGCCTCAGGGGCGGGCATTCCGATTATCCTGCATGAGCAGAACGCCGTGCTGGGCCGCGCCAACCGCGCCTTGATGTCCCAGGCGAAAATCATCGCCACCTCGTTTCCCCAAGTCGCCGGGCTTGGCGGCACGAAACTGCCGCGCCTGGTGCAGACCGGCAATCCCGTCCGTCCGGCCTTCGCCGTTCTGCGCGAACGGCCTTATGCGACCGTGACCCAGGACGGGCCGCTGAACCTTTTCGTGATGGGCGGCAGCCAGGGCGCGAGAATATTCAGCGAAGTCGTCCCGCGCGCGCTCGGACTCCTGCCGGAGCCGCTGCGCCGCCGCATCACCGTCGCGCAGCAATGCCGCCCGGAAGATATCGAACTCGCGCGCACCGGCTTCGCGGCGGCGGGCATCGATGCCGAACTCGCCAGCTTCTTCCGCGACGTGCCGGAGCGGATGGCCCATTGCCATCTGGCCGTTTGCCGCGCCGGAGCCTCGACCGTCGCCGAATTGACCGCCCTCGGCCGCCCGGCGATCCTCGTGCCCTATCCGTTCGGCCATGCCCAGGAACAGGCCGCCAACGCCGAAGCCCTGGCCGAAGCGGGCGGCGCATGGCTCATTCCGCAGAACGCCCTCTCCGCCGAGGCGCTCGCGGTGCGGCTCGAAGCCCTGCTCACGCTTCCGGTGACGCTCGACAAGACGGCGGCGGCGGCGAAAGCCTGGGGAACCGTCAACGCAGCGGAAAATCTCGCGGCGTGCGTTTATGATTTAATCGGCGTTCAGCCGCAAGCCAAAGCCCATATATCCGGAGATCATATGACCCCTTCCAGCCCCCCAGCCCCCGCGACCCCGGCATCGGGCAACTTCTTTTCGCCCGCCAAGACCGGCAAGCTCCATTTCGTCGGCATCGGCGGCATCGGCATGAGCGGGATCGCCGAAATCCTTCATAATCAAGGCTTCCAGGTGCAAGGCAGCGACGTCGCCGAAAACAGCAACGTCAAGCGCCTGCGCGATAAATACGGCATGGATATCGCCATCGGCCACAAGGCGGACAATCTCGGCGGCGCCGCGATCGTGGTGATTTCCTCGGCGGTCAAGCCCGACAATCCCGAAGTCGTGGCGGCGCGCGCCGCGAGCCTGCCCGTGGTGCGGCGAGCCGAAATGCTGGGCGAGCTTATGCGTCTGCAGCCCTCAATTGCCATAGGGGGAACCCACGGCAAGACCACCACGACATCCATGGTCGCCGAGATGTTCGACAGCGCCGGGCTCGACCCCACCGTCATCAATGGCGGCATCATCAACACCTACGGCACCAACGCGCGCCTCGGCAGCGGCAAATGGCTGGTGGCGGAAAGCGACGAATCCGACGGCAGCTTCACGCATCTTCCGGCGACCATCGCCGTCGTGACCAATATCGATCCGGAGCACATGGATCATTACCGCAGCTTCGACGCCCTGCGCGGCGCGTTCGACAATTTCGTGCAGAACGTCCCGTTCTACGGTTTCGCCGTGCTGTGCGTCGATCATCCCGAAGTCAGGGCGATGATGCAGCGCGTGACCGACCGCCGGCTGGTGACCTACGGATTCAGCGCGGACGCCGACATACGCGCCGATAACGTCAAGCTGGGGCCGGACGGCTCGCGTTTCGATGCCGTCATCACCGACCGCAAGACCAGGGAGACCAGAACCATCGAAGGGCTTCATCTGACGGCCATCGGGCAGCATAATGTGCAGAATTCCCTGGCGGCCATCGCCATCGCCACGCAGCTCGGCCCCGATTTCGGCTTCACCGAGCCGAACATCCGCGCCGGGCTCGACCAGTTCCGGGGCGTCAAGCGCCGCTTCGAGCGTACCGGCGAAGCGAACGGCGTGACGATCATCGACGATTACGGCCATCACCCGGTGGAGATCGCCGCGACGCTGAAAGCCGCGCGCCACGCCGCCGGAGCGGGCCGCGTCATCGCCGTGGTTCAGCCGCACCGCTACACGCGCCTCGACAATCTGTTCAACGAGTTCCGCACCTGCTGCGACGACGCCGACAGCGTGATCGTGGCGGATGTCTATGCGGCGGGCGAAACGCCGATCCCCGGAATCGATCGCGACAAACTGGTCGCGGGCATGCGGGAAAGCGGCCACAAGGATGTGCGCCCCCTGCCCTCGCCCGCCGACCTTCCCGCGCTGGTCGCGGAGATCGCGCAGCCGGGGGATTTCGTGATCTGCCTCGGCGCGGGCAGCATCAGCGGCTGGGCCAACGCCCTGCCGCAGCAGCTTCAGGCGCTTGGGCCGCCAGCCGAGCCGCAAGACCGGCGCATGCCCCAATATGTATCCAACGGGCCGAGATAACATGCCAGCATCCAGCATCGGCTTAAAAGATTTTCGCGACGAGGGCATTCTGCATCGTCTGCCGCCCGTGCGCGGCAAGCTGGAAGCCGCCGCGCCGCTGTCGCCGCAGACATGGTTCCGCGTCGGCGGCCCCGCGGAAATATTATTCAAGCCCGCGGACGAAGAAGATCTGGCGGCATTCCTCGCCGCGACGCCTGCCGACATTCCGGTGACCGTCATCGGCGTCGCATCCAACCTGCTGATCCGCGACGGCGGCATTCGCGGCGTGGTGGTCAAGCTCGGCCCGCAATTCGCGCAAATTCGCGCCGATGGCATGGCGATCATGGCCGGAGCCGCGGCCCTCGATCTCAATGTCGCCCGCGCGGCGGCGCAGGCGGGTATCGGCGGCCTTGAATTCATGTCCGGCATTCCCGGCACCGTCGGCGGCGGCTTGCGGATGAACGCGGGCGCGTATGGACGGGAATTCAAGGACGCCGTCGCCGCCGTAACCGCGCTCGACCGCGAAGGCAAGCGGCGGCGCATGGACAATGCCGCCTGCGAATTCTCCTACCGCCATAGCGGCCTTCCCGCCGACTGGATATTCCTTGGCGCGGAATTTCACGGCGTCGCGAACGAGCCCGATCTCATTACGGCGAAAATGCAGGAAATCCAGGCGGCGCGAGGCGCGACACAGCCGATCCGCGAGAAAACCGGCGGCTCGACCTTCGCCAATCCCGCCGGCAACAAAGCCTGGCAGCTTATCGACAGCGCGGGCTGCCGGGGCCTTCGCATAGGAGGAGCGGAAATGTCGCCGCAGCACTGCAATTTCATCGTCAATACCGGCGACGCCACCGCCGCCGACATCGAAAATCTGGGCGAAGAAGTCCGCGCCCGCGTGCGAAGCAAATTCAACGTGGATTTGCATTGGGAAATCGTCCGCATCGGCGTCGAAGCGCAAGGGAGCCAGCCATGCGCCTGATCGTTTTGTGCGGCGGCCCTTCGGCGGAGCGCGGAATTTCGATGAATTCCGCGCGGTCGCTGCTCGACCATCTGACGCCGATGGGATTCAGCATCACGCCGGTCTATTGCGACCAGCAATTGCGGCTGTACCGCCTGACGCCGCAGCAGCTTTACTCCAATACGCCCGCCGATTTCGATTTCAAGCTGGCGCAGGTCGGCGAGCCGCTCGACGAAACGCAATTCGTCGCGCTGTGCCGCCAGCATGATCTGGTATTCCCCGCCATTCACGGCGCGTTCGGCGAGGACGGCAAACTGCAAGCCTTGCTCGAAAAGCACGATATTCCCTTCGCCGGTTCGCCGAGCGCCACATGCCATACGATGTTCAACAAATCGCTGGCCAACCAGCATCTTGCCCGGCATGGCTTCGCGACCCTGCCGCATTGCCTGGTGCAGCAAGACGATGACGAGGCGGCAAGCCTGCGGCAAATCAAGGAATTCTTCGCGCGCCACGATCTCAAGCGCGCCGTCGTCAAGCCCACCGCCGGGGGATCGAGCCTCGGCGTCGCGATGGCGCTCAGCCCCGAAGAAACGCTGGCGAAAGCCCGGCTGATCTTCGCCAAGCAGCACCATCACACCGCCATCATCGAGCCGTTCTGCGAAGGCCGCGAATTCACGGTCCTGATCCTGCAAAATCCCGCCGGAAAGCCCGTCGCGCTTATTCCCTCGGAGATCGACCTGCAAGGCGAAGAGTCGATCTTCGGCTATCGCCATAAATATCTTCCGTCCTGCCAGGTGCGTTACTTCTGCCCGCCGCGCCTCGCGGACGATATCATTCTTTCCATCCAGAAATCCGCCGAGGTTTTGTTCGAGTTTTTCGGCATGCGCGATTTCGCCAGACTGGACGGCTGGTGGCTCGATGACGACCGCGTCATCTTTACCGATTTCAATCCCATTTCCGGCATGGAGCAGAACAGCTTTTTGTTCCAGCAGGCCAGCCGCCTGGGATTCGATCATGCCGAAATCCTCTATTATGTGATCGCCAGCGCCGCGCGGCGGCATAATCTTGCCATGCCCGCGCTGCCCCAGACCGCCAAAGCACCGCACCGGAAAATCAACGTGCTGTTCGGCGGCGAAACCGCCGAGCGGCAGGTTTCGCTGATGAGCGGCACGAATGTGTGGCTGAAACTGCGCCACTCGGCGAAATTTTCTCCGGAACCGTTCCTGCTGGCGCCCGACGGCGAAACCGTATGGCGCCTGCCGTACAGTTATACTTTGCACCACACGACGGAAGAAATCGTCATGCATTGCGAGGAAGCCGCGGCGGATGCCGCACGGCTCGCGGTCATGACTCCGCCGCTGCGCCAGCGGCTCGGCCTTCCCGCGCTGGCTCCGGACGCACAAGGCTCTCCGAAAAAATTCACGCTCGATGAATTTTGCCGCGCTTCGCAGAAATCGCAGGCCTTCGTCTTCATCGCCTTGCATGGCGGCGCGGGCGAAGACGGCACCGTGCAAAAGAAGCTGGAAATCTGGAATCTGCCCTATAACGGCTCGCGTCCCGCCGCCTCGCATCTGTGCATGGATAAATACGAAACCGGCACGGTCATCCGCTCGATGCATGAAGACGGGCTGACGGCGGCGGCCAAAATGCGCTTCGCCCACGCGGCCATCGCCGAACTGCTGCAAAATCCCGGCGAGCATTGGCACTCCGTCGAAACCACGCTCGGCACCGGCGATGTCGCCATCAAGCCGCAAGCCGACGGCTGCTCGGCGGGCGTCGCGCGGCTGCGCGGCGCGGCGGAATTCTCCGCCTATCTCAAGGCCATCGAGAGCGGACAGCTCATCCTGCCGCCGGGCGCGCTGAACGGACAGAGCGAACCCATCGAGCTTCCCAGCCATCCACAAAATTTGCTGATCGAGCCTTATATCGAAACCGACCCCATCCGCATCGAAAACAACGCCCTGCATCACCAGCCGCGCTCCGGCTGGGTCGAATTGACGGTCGGCGTGCTGGAAAGCGAAGGCGCGTATCATGCCTTGACGCCCAGCATCACCATCGCCGAAGGCCAGATCCTGTCGCTCGAGGAAAAATTCCAGGGCGGCACCGGGATCAATCTGACGCCGCCACCTGAATCGATCATGAGCGCGGCGCAGGTCGAGCTGATCCGCGAGAAAATCGAGCTGACCGCCGAGGCGCTGGGCATCGGCGGCTATGCGCGCATCGACATCTTTTTCAATACCCGCACCGGGATGGTGATGGTTATCGAAGCCAACAGCCTGCCCGGCCTGACGGCGTCGACGGTCATCTATCACCAGGCGCTGGCGGAAAAGCCGCCGCTCGAACCCCGCCTGTTTCTCGAAAAAATTATCGAGCTTGGGCTGGCCGCTCACCAGCAACGGCAAAAGACGGAAATGACATGTCCGGCATAAGGCCAAAGGCGAAATTCTATATCACCGGCAAGAAGCCGGGCCGCAGGCGGCGCATCGTCATCGCGGCGGCTGCCGTCATGCTGATCTGCGGCGGCGGCCTTTACTGGCTATGGCATAGCGGCTGGCCGCAGCAGCAGGCCGAGCGGCTGGCGGACGCCGGATTGCAGATGACCGCGCAAGCCGGATTCAGCCTCGAAGAAATTTCGGTCGAGGGACGGCAATATACCGACAAAGCCGCCGTGATGGCGGCGCTGCAGGCCAAACGCGGCATGCCGATCATGGCGATCGATCCGGCCTCGATGCTGGAAAGGCTTCAGGCATTGCCCTGGCTGAGCAGCGCCATGGTGGAGCGGCGGCTGCCGCATACGCTTTATATCCGCCTGATCGAACGGCAGCCTGTCGCGCGCTGGCAATACCGCAACCAGATTCAGGTCATCGACATGGACGGCAAGACGCTGCCCGCGCGCGCCGACGATTTCGCGCGCCTGCCGCTGATTGTCGGCGAAGGCGCGGCGGAAAGAGCCGTCGATCTTCTGGCCGAGCTTGCGGCCTATCCGAATCTGCAAAAGCAACTCCACGCGGCGGTGCATGTCGGCAACCGGCGCTGGGATTTGGCGCTGGAGTCCGGCATTACCATCCGGCTGCCCGAAGCGAACGAAGCCAGCGGCCTGAAGCGCCTCGCGGCGCTGATGGACGATCACGAGATTCTTTCCCGCGATATCGTCGCCATCGACCTGCGCCAGAACGACCGCCAGATCATCGAGCGGTCGCCCGGCTCGGAAAAAGACAAGCCCGCTATCAGCGTGCCGAAGATATGAGGGCGCCATTGATGAAACAGAGCGGTGGAGAATAGCGTGTCCTTCTTCTCCAGTTCCCGCAACGCCCCGAAGAAGGGCCAAATTCTCGCAGCCCTCGATATCGGCTCCAGCAAGATCGTCTGCTTCATCGCCAAGCGCGACGCCGACGATCACCTGCATGTGATCGGCATCGGCCATCAGCTTTCGGCGGGCATGAAAGGCGGCGTCATCGTCGACATGGACGCGACCGAACGCGCCATCCGGGGCGCGATGGACGCGGCGGAGCATATGGCGGGGCTTCGGGTGGAGCGCGTGTCCGTCAATATCTCCGGCAATCACATCTCGTCGCGCACCTGCCAGCTGACCCTGCCCTTGCATGGGCGCGAAATAGGCAGCGCCGATATCGACCGCGTCCTCGGCCAATCTCCCGACATCGCCGCCGAAGGGGAAAATTACCCGCAGGAGATCATCCATACGATTCCCGTCAGCTATAGCCTCGACGGCCAGCGCGGCATCCGCGATCCGCGCGGCATGGTCGGCCATACGCTGGGCGCGCAGCTGCACGTCATCGCGGCGGGCTACGGCCCGGTGCGCACCATCGGCGCGGTGCTGGCGCGGCTCGATCTCGAAGTCGAGCAGATGGCGGTCAGCGCCTATGCCAGCGGCCTCGCCTGCCTGGTCGAGGACGAAATGGACCTCGGCAGCGTCATCATCGACATGGGCGCGGGCACGACCACCTTCGCGGTATTCTTCGACGGGCAGTGCGTCTACACCGACGGCATCCCCCTCGGCGGCCAGCATGTGACGAACGACATCGCGCGCGGCCTCACGACCACCATCAGCCACGCCGAGCGCATGAAGACGCTGTACGGCCACGCGCTGCCAAGCTCGACCGACGACCGCGAGATCATCGACGTGCCGCAAGTGGGGGAAGAAACTCCGGAACTGGCGAACCATGTGCCGAAATCGCATCTCATCAATATCATCCGCCCCCGGCTGGAGGAAATTTTCGAGATGGTGCGGGGCAAATTATCCGACAGCGATTTCGATTCCATCGCCGGGCGGCGCGTGGTCTTGACCGGCGGCGCGAGCCAGATGCCGGGCGTGAGAGAAATGGCGCAGCAGCTTCTGGACAAGCAGGTGCGGCTTGGCCGTCCGGTGCGGATCGGGCGCCCGCTCTCCGCATCTAAGGGCGCGGACGCCGCGCCGCTCAATCAGGGCCTTGCCGAAGCGACGGCGGGGCCGGGCTTCGCGACCGTCTCCGGCCTGCTCGCCATCGCCATGCAGCCCTCGGCCACCGTGCCCAACCTCGCCGCCGAATTCGGCAGCGGCTCATGGATCGAACGGATGCAGCACTGGATTAAGCAGAATATTTAAATTCGTGCCTACCAAAAATTAATTTGTGTCTTTGTCCTCGCTGCCGGACAAATGCAATTCAGGAAGCATGTGAACATGCAGAACCCGCACAACCAAAAGCAGATCGTGCTCGGTCAATCGATAATAAACCATGTGCATATTCTGCCGAATCCGCCAATAGGGCGGCAATTGCGGATAAGGGCGGCCACAATCAGGCTTTTCAGCGAGACGCTGAAAGCAGACATTCAGTTCTCGCAAATAACGGCGTTCCTGCTCGCGCCCCCATTTTTTGCGGGTATAGCGGCCAATGCCGCGCAAATCCGCGGAAGCGGCCTTGGTCGGCCGGAAACGGCGCATCAATCCGGCTCGGCATCAAGCTCGGCGATAAGGCTTTCGATGCTGAAGTCCTCGTCAATGCCGCTTTTTTCGCCTTCCTCAAGCGCGGCGCGCAGCTTGGCGAGCTTGGCGTTGTATCGCCGCACGGCGGCGTCCAGGAGCTCGACGGCCACGGAGTCAGGCTCGCGCCCGGCATCATGGGCAAGAGCCGCAACCTGCCGTTCAAGTTCGGGCGAAGAAATGTGAAGCGTCATGGCAAACTCTTAGCGATTTCGGGAATTATGCCACAAAATGGGGCGTAAAACAATCGGGTTGGACAACGCTTGGCGATCGTTCAACCTCGCCGCCGAATTCGGCAGCGGCTCATGGATCGAGCGGATGCAGCACTGGATTAAGCAGAATATTTAAACGCCCGCCTAGACAGGATCGAGAGACTCGTCGCGCTTTACTCTGAAAAGCTTCGGCTTCAGCGGATCGCCAACCGACAGAAACACTTCGCCCATGGCGACGGGGCCGGCCTGGAATTCACATTTCGCCGCTCTTGTAGGGTCAAGCATCATATGAAGAAGGTCGGCTTTCGCATCTTGCAGCGTATTCGACTCGAGATACAGAGCTTGCCGCGAATAGCCCTGGCGGGTCGCCCATATGCCTACGTCCGCGATCCTGGCCGTGCTCCATTTGCCGTCTTCGGCTGCAGCGCAGAAGCGGCCTTTTCTTTTCATCCTCAGCCGTCCCGTGGAGCCGATATCCTTGCGTAAAGCCTTCAGCGCCGCCTTCACCCCCCGCGACATTTCGATGGCCGCATATTTGGCGGCTTCGATGACAGTCGCTTCGGCAACGGCTTGCTGGAGGTCTTGAGAAACGATGGACCTGATAATAACCTGATCCGCTACCTGCATTGAAACCGGCATAAAAATTCTCCTTATTAAGATATCAATGGCGGGAAATTATCCCGCCACTTGCGGAACGTCAACATTCTGTTGGCGCAACCGCGAGAGCCTGCGGCCTTTCGGATATATTGGTTACGTCCAAAAGACGACCCCTTGGCAGACGACCTTTTTCAGCCCAATGTCCCCTTCAAGCCCCTTGCCAGAATCAAGCAAAAGGATTCTAATCGCCGAATCGTTTTTTCGATTGTCCCTCTTGCTTTCTTACGTTCCAGGAGCGTCCCATGGCCATTAATCTTTCCATCGCCGAAGCCGACAATATTCTGCGGCCGCGCATCACCGTCATGGGCGTCGGCGGCGCGGGCGGCAATGCCGTCAACAACATGATCCGCTCCCAGCTGGAAGGCTGCGATTTCGTCGCCGCCAACACCGACGCCCAGGCGCTCGCCAACTCGCTCGCGCCGCGCAAGCTGCAACTCGGCATCAACCAGACGCGCGGCCTCGGCGCGGGATCGAAGCCGGAAAGCGGCCGCGCCGCCGCCGAAGAGCAAATCGCCGACATCATGGCCTGCCTCGAGCAGACCGACATGGTATTCGTCACCGCCGGCATGGGCGGCGGCACCGGCACCGGGGCGGCCCCCGTCATCGCCCGCGCGGCGCGCGAGATGGGCATCCTGACCGTCGGCGTCGTGACCAGGCCGTTCGATTTCGAAGGCAACCGCCGCCGCCAGATGTCCGATATGGGCCTCGCCGATCTTCAGCAATATGTCGACACGCTGATCATCATCCCGAACCAGAACCTGTTCCGCATGGCGAACGAGAAGACGACGTTCGCCGACGCTTTCCGCATGGCCGACGAAGTCCTGCATTGCGGCGTGCGCGGCATCACCGACCTGATGGTCATGCCGGGCTTCATGAATCTCGATTTCGCCGACGTGAAAACCGTCATGGCGGAAATGGGCAAGGCGATGATGGGCACGGGCGAAGCGGAAGGCGATCACCGCGCGCTGCGCGCCGCCGAAGCCGCGATTTCCAACCCGCTGCTCGAAGACACGTCGATGAAGGGCGCCAAAGGCGTGCTCATCAACATCACCGGCGGCATGGATATGACGCTGTTCGAAGTCGATCAGGCCGCCAACCGCATCCGGGAAGAAGTCGATCCCGACGCCCAGATCAAGGTCGGTTCGACCTTGAGCGAGGGGCTGAACGGCGTGATCCGGGTTTCGGTCATCGCCACCGGCATCGAAGCTCAAGCGATGCAGCAGCAATCGTCGCAGACCGGAGCCGGTCCCGGACTCATGGGCGGCTTGCGCTCGATGAACAGCACCCCCAACCCCGCCCCGGTTCCGCGCACCATCAGCCCGGTGGTTCAGGCCGCTACCGCCGCCAGCCGCCAGCCGGAGCCGGTGACGGCTCCCGCGCCGTTCCTGGCGACGCAGCAGAGAGCTTTCGCGCCGTCGCAAGCCTTCCAGCAGCACACTCAGCAGCCTCAAAACCCGCCGCAGTCCTTCACGGCTGGACGGACGGCCGAAACGCCCGCACCCGCCGCGCCTCAGGCGGCAGCGCAACCCGCCGCGCTGCGCGGCCAGCAGATCGGCAATCAGTTCGTCGCGCCCCGTCCGATGGAAACGCCCCGTTCGGTTACGGCTTCCGCGCCGCAGACGGCTCCGGCAGCAGCCCCGGCCGCCGCGCGGACACAGCCTGCCCTGCATACGATTCCGGTCGAAGCCGACAAGCCCGGCCATTCGCGGAATCCGAACGCCAAGCGCGCCGAAAACCTGTTCACCCGCATTACCGGTTTCGGTATCGCGCGTCCGTCGAACGAAGAGGAAACGACCGCCATGGCCGCGCAGCCGCAACTCAACGTTAACCCCTCCGACCGTCAGGCCATTATTCAGGACGAGGAAGACAATCTGTCAGAAATCCCCGCCTTCCTGCGGCGGCAGACCAATCACTAAGCATCCGTAAGCTTGAAAAAAATTAGAGCCGCTCTCTTCCGAGAGCGGCTTTTTTTATCCCCTCGATGGCGAAACGGGCCACGATTAATTGTGTTATAAAAATCAATGAATTACATGCGTTCTTTGGGTCTGGATGACCTGAACAGATAATATTTACAAAATCTTCTCCTTCCCCGCGACGGTAATCCTGTCCCTGCCGCGTTATACATGCATATAGGGTTTTCGCTCTATTGCTCTCAGACTTTAGAGCGCCGGTTAATCCCGGCGCTCTTTTTTTTGTCAAAATCATTATATATCAATGCGTTGTCTTAATGTAACATCAGGTAATAAAGGTTGATTTTGCATTTGCGGCAATGATTGTTAAAAAGATCAAGCCATTGATTCGCAATTGTTTTCGAGAATGCGGGTTTGCGGCGGTCAAGCGGGTCTTCCCGGCTTGGTCTTCTGAAGCCATAAACCCGGTGATATGACGTGACCCCTCTCGACACTATACCCTTCGTTGCCCGCCGCCAGGATAACTTCCGGCCCCTGCCCCTGGTGATGCAGAACACGCTGCGCGGCACCGCGCAATGCACCGGCGTTGGCGTCCATAGCGGCGAGATCGTCACCCTCAAGCTTCATCCCGCCCCAGCCGACCACGGCATCGTTTTCGTGCGGACGGATTTGCCCGCCGGACAGAACACCATTCCCGCGACGTGGGACAGCGTCATGGACACCAGGCTTTGCACCGTCATCGGCAACGCCACGGGCGCCACCGTCGGCACGGTCGAGCATTTGCTGGCCGCCATGCGCGCCATGGATATCGACAACGCGCTGGTCGAGATCGACGGCGCCGAAGTGCCGATCATGGACGGCAGTTCCGCGCCTTTCGTCTTTTTGATCGAAATGGCCGGCATCATCGAACAGGACGAGCCGCGCCAGTGGATCGAGATTCTCAAGCCGGTTCAGGTCGATCTTGACGGCAAGCGCGCCGCGCTCGTGCCCGGCGACCAGTCCGTCTTCAATGTCGAAATATTATTCAAATCCCCCGTGATCGACCGCCAGAGCTATGATTTCGCCGTATCGCCCGCCGGTTTCAAAGGCGAGATCAGCCGGGCCCGCACCTTCGGCTTCCTGGAAGAAGTCGATCAGTTGCGGAAAATGGGCTTGGCGCGCGGCGGCTCGCTGCATAACGCCATCGTCATCAACGGCGACAAGATCATGAATGAAGACGGCTTGCGCTATCATGACGAGTTCGTCCGCCATAAATTGCTCGACGCGATCGGCGATCTCAGCCTCGCGGGCGCGCCGATTCTCGGCTCGTTCGAGGGCTATTGCACCGGCCACGCGCTGAACAACAAGCTGCTGCGGGCGCTGTTCGCCGACGCAAGCGCCTGGCGCATGGTCACGCGCCCCAACATGGATGCCCAAACCGATCTGGCGGCGACAGGTTGAAAACCTTCTCTTGATGTGCTGTAACCTCCCCTGATGTTTGGGGTATAGGTTTATGGGATCATCACCGGGTTACAGGCTTTCGCGCGCGGGCATGGTGCTTTTGGCGGCCCTCTGCCTCGCTGCGTGCAGCGGCGACAAAGACAAGGACAAAGACGTCGAAAAGCCCGTCGATGAGCTTTACAACGACGCCGCCAAGCAGCTGGAAGACGGCGACTACAAAAAATCCGCCAGTCTCTTTGAAGAAGTCGAACGGCAATATCCCTACTCGCAATGGGCGACGCGGGCGCAGCTTATGGCCGCCTTCGCCCAATATGAGGGGCAGGATTACGACGCCTCGGTCGCCACGCTGGACCGCTTCATCCAGCTTCATCCCGGCAATCCCCAGATCGATTACGCCTATTACCTTCGCGCCCTCGATTACTATGAGCGCGTCGCCGATGTCGCGCGCGACCAGAACTATACCCGCGAGGCGGAAAAAGCCCTGCAAGATATCGTGTCCCGCTTTCCCGACACGGCCTACGCCCGCGACGCCATCGTCAAAATCTCGCTGATCCAGGACCAGCTGGCGGGCGCGGAGATGGAAGTCGGACGCTACTACATCAAACAAAAAATCTATAATGCGGCGCTGTCGCGCTTTCAGAATGTTGTTGAAAAATACCAGACGACAAGCCATGTTCCCGAAGCGTTGCACCGCATGGTGGAATGCTATCTCGGCCTCGGCATCAAGAAAGAGGCTCAGGCGACGGCGGCCGTTCTCGGCTATAACTTCCCCGGAAGCCCGTGGTATCAATACAGCTACGATTTGCTCGACGGAGAAAAGCTCACGCCGCAGCCAAGTCACGAAAGTTGGATCGGGCGCGCATGGCGCCGGGTTCTTTGAAAACAGCTTAAGGAATCATCCGTCATGGGCCCCTGGGATATCGTTTTTCTGGTCATCATTCTCTTCACCCTGGTGTGCCTCAGCTACTTCTATTACGAGCGCAAGACAGGCGTGCCGACATTCCCGACCATGCCCGCCATGCGGAATAAGGTCATCGAGGTCCTGAGAAAGGAAATGGCGGCGCGTCCGGGCCAGCCATTCACCGTCATCGATCTCGGTTCGGGCAGCGGCCAGGCCACCTGGCATATCGCCAAGGCCCTCCCCGAAGCCCAGATCATCGGCATCGAACTGTCATTCGTCCCCTGGCTGCGCTCGGTCATCCGCCAGAAGCTGTTCGGCCCCGCGAATCTCGAATACAAGCGCGTCGATTTCCTGACCTATGACATTTCGCAGGTCGACGCCGTATTCATGTATCTGGTCGGCAAGATCATGGAGCGCGTCAGCGCGAAATTGCGCGCCGAGCTTAAGCCGGGCGCGCTGGCCATTTCCAATAAATTCCCCCTGCCCGGCTGGGAACCCTATGATACCGCCGTTCCGCAGACCCTTTATAAGACGGTCATGCTGCTTTACCGGCAGGGCGGACAGACGAGGCAGGAACCGGAAAGAACCTTGCAGGCGGGGTAAAAAGCGTCTCGTTCCGCGCCTGCCGTTCCGCACAACCGATTTCCTCCCGGGAAAAAATGGTTTAGCATTGATCCCATGCTGAATCGCCTTGCCATCAATGACGTCGTATTGATCGACCGCCTCGCGCTGGAGCTTGGCGATGGGCTGATCGTCTTCACCGGCGAAACAGGCGCGGGAAAATCGATCCTGCTCGACGCGCTCGGCCTCGCGCTCGGGGCGCGGAGCGATGCCGCGCTGGTGCGGCGCGGAAGCGCCAATGCCGCGGTGACGGCGGAATTCTCGCTGCCGCGCGGCCATGCCGCCAACCTCCTGCTCGCCGAACAAGGCATACCGGCGGAAGACGCGCTGATCCTGCGCCGAACCGTGAGCGCCGACGGCAAAAGCCGCGCCAGCATCAACGACCAGCCGGTCAGCATCGGCCTGCTTCGCATAATCGGCCAGCATCTCGTCGAAATTCACGGGCAGTTTGAAAGCCACGGCCTGCTCGACGCCGCGACGCACCGGAAAATTCTCGACGCCTTCGGCGGCCATGGCGCTCTGGCCGATACGGCCGCCGCCGCTCATGCCGCATGGCAGGCCGCGCGGCAAGCGGAAAGCGAGGCCGCCGAAGCCATAGCAGCCGCGCGGCGCGAGGAAGATTATCTGCGCGCCGCCCTGCGCGAACTTGACGATCTTGCGCCGGAAGCGGGCGAAGCCGACGGCCTCGCCGCACGCCGCACGCAGCTTCAGAACCGCGAGAAAATCGTCGGCGCGCTCGACGCGGCGCAGAAACTCCTGACCGAACATCGCGGCGCGGCACGCCTTATCAACGAAGCGGCGCACGGCATCGCCAAGATCGCCACGCAGGCCGGCCCGGAAATTCAGGAAATTCTGGCGACGCTCGACCGGCTGGCCTCGGAAACCGACGAGGCGGGCGACGCCATCGACCGCCTGATGCGCGACGACATGCTCGACCCGGCGCAGCTGAACATCGCCGAAGAAAGATTATTCGCGCTGCGCGCCGCCGCCCGCAAACATCAGACCGCGCCCGACGAATTGCCGCAAATCCGCCGGAACCTTGCCGCGCGGCTTGCCGCGCTCGATCATCAGACCGACCATCTGGCCGCGCTCGCCAAAGCTACGGCGGCCTCGCGCCGCGCCTTCAGCGAGGCCGTGGGCCGGCTTTCGGCGGCGCGGGCAAACGCGGCGAAGAAGCTGGAAAAGGAAGTGAATAACGAGCTTCCGGCGCTCAAGCTCGGCGCGGCGACGCTTACGGCGGGTCTTGTTTCGCTGCCCGAAGAAGAATGGAACGCCCATGGCGGCGAGCGCGTGGCGTTCCTCGGCCAGACCAATCCGGGCGCCGCGCCCGCGCCGCTGCAGAAAATCGCCTCCGGCGGCGAGCTGGCGCGCTTCATGCTGGCGCTCAAAGTCGTGCTCGCGGCGGCGGACCCGGTGCCGACTCTCGTCTTCGACGAAGTGGATGCGGGCATCGGCGGCGCGACCGCCGCCGCGGTCGGCGAAAGATTGGCGAAGCTGGCCCAATCGGTTCAGGTGATGGTCGTGACGCACAGCCCGCAGGTCGCGGCCAAGGCGGCGCAGCATTGGCGCGTCGAGAAATCGAGCGCCGAGGGCATGACGACGACCGCCATCGCGCGGCTTGACGATCATGCGCGGCGCGAGGAAATCGCCCGCATGCTGGCGGGCAGCGCGATCACGGACGCCGCGCGCGCGGCGGCGGCGGATTTGATCGCGGAGAACACGGAGACGCTCGCCGTCCCGGCCAATCTTGCGCCTAAAGCGAAGCGGGCCAAGCGCCAATGAGTCCGCGCAAGAAAAAAGCCGAAACCTTTACCCCCATCGAAGCTGCCGCCGAACTGGCGCGGCTCGCGGACCTGATCGCGCATCACGACCGGCGCTATCACCAGATGGATGCGCCGGAAATTCCGGACGCCGAATATGACAAACTGCGCGCCGACTATCGCGCGCTGCTCGATCAATACCCGCAGCTCGCGCCCGCCAACGACCCGGAAAAGCGCGTCGGCGCGGCGCCCGTCCAGGCTTTCGGCAAAGTCGCGCATCGCGCGCCGATGCTGTCGCTGGGCAACGCGTTCAGCGCCGAAGACATCGACGATTTCATCGCGCGCATCCGCCGCTTCCTGCAATGGCCGGAGGACAAGCCGCTGGAATTCATCGCCGAGCCGAAAATCGACGGCGCATCGTCGAGCCTGCGCTACGAGAACGGCATCTTCATTCAGGGCGCGACGCGCGGCGACGGAACCACCGGCGAGAATGTCACCGCCAATCTGCGCACCATCAAGGCTATTCCGCAAAAACTCCCGCCGCCCTTCCCCGCCGTCTTGGAAATTCGCGGCGAGGTTTTCATGCGCCGCGGCGATTTTCTGCAGCTCAACGCGGCGCGAGAAAAACAAGGCGAGGAGCCGTTCGCCAATCCGCGCAATTCGGCGGCGGGCAGCCTGCGCCAGCTCGATTCCTCGATCACAGCCTCGCGCAAGCTGGAATTTTTCGCCTATGCTCTCGGAGAAATCAGCGAGCCGGTTGCCGCCACTCAATCCGACATGCGGAAAAAACTTAAAAGCTGGGGATTCCATCTCAACGAACCTTCCGAATTATGCGAAACCCCCGAAGCGCTGATGGCCTATTATAGAAAGATCGAAGCCCTGCGCACCGATCTGCCTTTCGATATCGACGGCGTGGTGTATAAGGTCGAGCGTTTCGACCTTCAGGAGCGCCTGGGCTTCGTCAGCCGCGCGCCGCGCTGGGCCATCGCCCATAAATTCGCCGCCGAACAGGCGCAGACCAGGCTTCGCGCCATCACCACGCAGGTCGGGCGCACCGGCGTCTTGACTCCCGTCGCCGATCTCGAGCCGGTCAATGTCGGCGGCGTCATGGTCGCGCGCGCGACGTTGCATAACGCCGATGAAATCGCCCGCAAGGATATCCGCGTCGGCGACCTCGTGACGGTGCAGCGCGCGGGCGACGTGATCCCGCAGATTCTGGGAGCCGATCTTGCCGCCCGGCCCAAGGATTCCGAGCCTTTCCATTTCCCCAGCCGCTGCCCGATCTGCGGCTCGCATGTGGTGCAAGAGGAAGGCTACGCGGCGCGGCGCTGTTCCGGCGGACTGGTCTGCCCGGCGCAGCAGCAGGAAAGGCTTCGCCATTTCACCAGCCGCGACGCCTTCAACATCGAAGGATTGGGCGAGCAGCGCATCGATCTTTTCCTGGCGCGGAAGCTGATCGAGCATCCCGCCGATATTTTCACCCTCAAGAACAAACGCGGCGAAATCCTGGAGATGGAAGGCTGGCAGGAAAAATCCGTCGATAAGCTGCTCGCCGCCATCGAGGCGCGGCGCGCCATGCCGCTCGCCAAATTCATCTATGCGCTCGGCATTCCGCAAATCGGCGACGTGACGGCAAGGCAGCTTGCCGCGCATTACCGCCATTACGAATCCTGGCTATCCGCCATGCTGGCAGCCGCGGCGGGCGACGAAAAAGCCGTGCATGAGCTTGACGATCTTCCCAACATTGCCGAATCCACGATCAAGAGCATCGCACAATTTTTCGCCGAGAAAGGCAATGTGAAGGCGGTCATGGATCTGGCGGCGCAACTGACCGTCGAAGACCATGCCGCGCGCGCGGCCAGCGATCACCCGCTCGCCGGAAAAACCGTCGTCTTCACCGGCACGCTGCAACAAATGAGCCGCAGCGAGGCAAAGGCGAAAGCGGAATCCCTCGGCGCAAAGATCGGCAGCGATGTGTCGAAGAATACCGACTATGTGGTGATCGGCGAAGACGCGGGCAGCAAAGCCAAACGCGCCCATGAACTCGGCCTCAAGACTCTGACCGAGGAAGAATGGCTGGGAATGATGCGGTGACGATTACAGGCTTTCGGTCGCCTGCATCAACCAGTGTTTGGCATCGCCATTGAGCTGGCCCGCGATTTCCGCCCTGACCCTGGCGTGATAATCATTGATCCAGTCGATTTCCGCCACCGTCAGGAAGCCCGGCAACAATAAATTCCGGTCCAGCGGCGCGAGCGTCAAAGTCTCGAAGCCCAGCATCGCCTGCTCGCCGCCTTCCGGCATCGAAGCCTCCGTGACCAGCATCAGATTCTCGAACCGGATGCCATAGGCGCCGGGCTTGTGATAACCCGGCTCGTTCGACAGCACCATGCCGGGCTGCAAGGCGACATCGCCGCGCTGGCCGCGCGAGATGCCCTGCGGCCCTTCATGAACGCTGAGATAGCTGCCGACGCCGTGGCCGGTGCCGTAGCCGTAATCCACGCCCGCCGCCCATAGATATTGCCGCGCCAGAACGTCAAGCTCCCCGCCGCGCGTCCCCGGCGGAAACCGCGCCGATGCCAGGGCAATGTGCCCCTTGAGCACGCGGGTATAACGGTCGCGCATCTCGTCGCTTGGATTCCCTATGGCGACCGTGCGAGTCACGTCGGTCGTGCCGTCGAGATATTGCCCGCCGCTGTCGAGCAGCAATAATTCTCCGGCCTGCAATTTGCGGTCGGTCGCCGCCGTCGCGCAGTAATGAGCGAGAGCGCCGTGCGGGCCGCTTCCGGCGATGGTGGAGAAGCTCGGCCCGCGGAAAAGATTCTGCGCCGCGCGGTATTCCTCTAGAACCTCGTCCACCTGCAATTCGCTGACGCTGCCCGGCGGCTGCGCCGCGAGCCAGCCGAGGAACTTCGTCAAAGCCGCGCCGTCGCGGCGGTGAGCGTTGCGCATGCCCGCCTGCTCCACGGCGTTCTTGCAGGCGCGCGGCAGCAGGCATGGATCGTCGGCATGAACCGGTTTCGCGCCCGCCTGCTCCAGCCGCTGAACGATCCATGCGGCGCACAGCCCGAGATCGACTTCCACCTCGGCCGCCTGCGCGCCAAGCTCGTCCAGCGCGGCGCCGAACGCCGCTATGGGCTTGACGCGCACGGCGTCGCCCAGATGCGCGGCAAGCTCCGGCGTCAGCTTGCGCCCGTCTACGAACCAGTCCGCCGCGGCATCCGCGTGAAGGATGGCGAAGCTGAGCGGCAAGGGGATGTGCGGCACGTCGCCGCCGCGAATATTGAGCAGCCATGCCACGGAGGCCGGGTCGGTGAGCATCGCGGCGGCGCGTTTTCTTCCCTGCAATGCGGCGGCGAGAGCCTGGCGCTTTTCCTCGGCGCTTCGGCCCGCGAATTCGATGCCATGCGGCACGACAGGCGCAAGCGGCGGGGCTGGACGCTCTTTCCAGATCGCATCGACGGGATTGCCATCGAGCGCCACGAGGCCCGCGCCGGCCTTGGCGACGGCCTTCTGCAGCCGTTCCACGGCGCGGGGCGTATGCAGCCATGGATCATAGCCGAATTTGTCTCCGGCCTTCAGATTTTCCGCCAGCCATTCGCCCGGCGATTTCTTCGCCCCGTCGAATTGCGCGAAAAGCTCTGGCGAAACCTCTCCTCCGGCCTGCAAGGTATAGCGGCTGTCGGTGAAAAACGCCGCGCGATCCTGCAGCATGATGGCCGTTCCCGCCGAACCCGTGAAGCCTGTCACGAACTCCACCCGGCGGGCCGAAACGGGCACATATTCATTTTGAAACTCGTCGGCCATGGGCACGATGAATCCATCGACGCCCCGCCGCGCGAGTTCATCCCTCAACAGTCTAAGTTTTGCGTCGTTTGACATCTGACATCTGTCTTTTGATAAGCATCAACGCCGACCATTCACCGCAATGGATTGTCTTGACCAGGTGCAGCCGTTTCATCGCGTGGGCAGATTGCACCATCACCGCCTGGCTTTGCAACAGGCCGGAAAGAATCGCCACCCCGCCGGGGGCGAGATGCTGCCGCAGGTCGGCGGCGAGCAGCATCAGGGGCCGGGCGAAAATATTCGCGACGATGAGATCGTAGGGCGCTCGCGCGCCGACCGCCCGCGCGCCATAGCCCGCCCCGTGAACGGTTTCGACATAATTCTCGAGGCCATTGACCCGCGCATTATGCCGCGTCATGCGGACGCTTTCGGCATCGTTATCGACCGCCAGAACCTTGCAATGCGCCAGACGGGCCAGAGCGAGCGCCAGAATGCCCGATCCGCAGCCGAGATCGAGCGCACGGCGCGGGCGCTTGCGGCGCAGATAATCCTGGATCAGCAAAAGGCACATCTGCGTCGACGGATGCTCGCCGGTGCCGAAGGCCGTCGCTGCTTCGATTTCAAGGCTTGGAACATGATGCGGGATTTTTCCGGCGTCATGACGGCCATGGATGACCAGCCGCCCGATGGCGCGCGGCGGATTCTCCATCGCGACTTTCTTCAGCCAGTCTTCCTGCGGAACCGGCTCGACGGTTAAATCCGGCCTCGCCGCCGCGACAACAGCGCGTAACTTGGCGCGCCATTCTTCCGCGTCGGGCTTCTCGCCGAAAATCGCCTCGACCCGGCAATCGGCATGGCGCGGCGGATTCATCACCGTGACCGCCAGCGCCTCATCCTCGAACAGCGCGCTCAAGGCTTCGGCCTGCGCGGCGGGAGCCGTCACGATGATACGCCATAATCCGGATTCCACTGCACGCACCCATTCCCGACGATGAAACTATTGTTCCGCTTGCCTCAAGGCCATGCGGCGTTTTATCATATTTTCCTTATGAAGAAGCATGAAAATGAGCAAAGTAATATTTAGAGTATCCGATAGAGGGAAAAAATTTCTTGGCCTTAGGCAACTCGATATTGTCTATGAAGGGAATTCCTATATCGAAGTCATGCAAAAGGCTTTAGGGAAAGCTTTATGCAAAAAACTGGCCGATCGAGACGGCCCTTCGCCAAAAGAGCCGGAAAAGCCGGTGCTGCTCAATTATGGCCGTATTATCGGCAATTACAGGATCGGAACGGTCAAATTCGAGCCTTAAGAACGGGAATATCATGAAGAAATTTACCTATATGCCTTCGGCAGAGGCCTGCGCGCTGTTCGCCACCGAGAAAGGCAAATACACCAGACCCACGGCACGGCAAGCCCTTGCCGCCGGTATCGGCGATGCCAATGTTGCATCCCATATAAGCCGGGAAACGCTGGAGCGCATGGAAAGCACCGACGCGCCCGCCGTCTGGCAGGTAACGATACCCGCGCCCGATCCCGCGGCTCAAGGCAAAACCGTGACCTTGGGACGCCTATCGATCGGCTGCCAGCCGGGTTAGAGCGCGATAGGTTCAAATAGAGCCGTCATTCCCGGCGGCTTTGACCGTCCCAAGACGGTCAAAGTCGAACGGGAATCCCGTTTGTTTATTGGAAAAGAAAACGGGATTCCCGCTCGCCCTGTCACTCGCAAGCGAGTGAACACGGCGTCGGGAATGACGCAGACTACGAAAGCCATTCCATATAATCTCATCTTGCTCTAACCCGGCAATCAACCGGCCTGATCCGCCGGAACGACGAAACTCTCGATGACTTTTTTCAGCCCGGCCTTGTCGAAGGCGATTTCGAGCTTGTCGTGATCGGCGCGCTTGACCGTGCCATAGCCGAATTTCTGATGGAAAACACGCGCGCCAGGCTCGAAGCCTCCTTCGCTCGCCGCCTGCGGCTTGATTTCATAGGCCGTACCTTCAATTTCCCTCGGCGCCTGCCTCGCCGCATACCGGCGCCCTCCCTGCCATGACTGGAACGTCGGCGCGGCGCGTTCTCGGGATGGAGAATCTGAAAAATTCGCGGCGGTGAATGCCATCACGCGCTCGACATGTTCTCCGGGCAGCTCGCCGATAAAGCGCGACGGCATCGGATTGACCCATGCGCCATGCAGCAAGCGGCTGGCGGCGAAGGAAATCGCGGCGCGGCGCTTGGCCCGCGTGATGCCGACATAGGCCAGCCGCCGCTCCTCTTCGAGACCGGCATTGCCGTTCTCGTCCAGCGTCCTGCGGCTCGGAAAAATATCCTCTTCCCAGCCGGGCAGGAAAACCTGATCGAATTCCAGTCCCTTCGCGCCATGCAAAGTCATGATGCTGACCTGCTCGCCATCGTCACGGTTGCTTTGCTCTAGAACAAGACTCACATGCTCGAGAAAGACAGGCAGCGCCTCGAATTCCGTGATCGCGCCGATAAGCTCTTTAAGATTGTCGAGCCGTCCCGGCGCTTCCGGCGATTTATCCGCCTGCCACATGGCGGTATAGCCGGATTCATCCAGAATGATCTGCGCCACCTCGGAATGGGGCAACTCGTCGAGCAATTGCCGCCAGCGCAAGAACTGCTCGATCAGGCCGCGCAGCGTCGAACGCACCTTCGGCTTAAGCTCATCGGTTTCCGTAAGCTTCCAGGTCGCCTCGGTCAGCGGAATATTGGCGCTTCGGGCGTACTGATAAAGCTGCTGGATCGTCGCCGGGCCGATGCCGCGCTTGGGGATATTGATGATGCGCTCGAAGGCGACATCGTTCTCCGGCGTGACCAGCAACCGTAAATAAGCAATGGCGTCGCGGATTTCCGCCCGCTCGTAGAACCGCGCGCCGACCAGCACCCGATAGGGAATGCCGAGCGCGATGCAGCGCTCCTCGAAAGCGCGGGTCTGGAATCCCGCGCGCACCATGATGGCGATTTCGCGCAGCGACGTGCCGCGCCGCTGCAGGGTCTCGATCTCGTCGCCGATCCAATAAGCTTCGGCCTCGCCACTCCATAAGCCGCGCACCATCACCTTGTCGCCGCCATCCGCCTCCGTCCACAGATTTTTGCCGAGCCGCGACTGATTGCGCGCGATCAAGCCCGACGCCGCGCCGAGAATATGGCCGGTGGAGCGGTAATTCTGTTCCAGCCGGACGATCTTCGCGCCGGGGAAATCACTCTCGAAACGCAGGATATTGCCGATTTCCGCGCCGCGCCAGCCATAGATCGATTGATCCTCGTCGCCGACGCAGCATATGTTCTGATGGTTCTGCGCCAGAAGCCGCAGCCACAGATATTGCGCGACATTGGTGTCCTGATATTCGTCCACCAGCAGATAGCGGAATTTCTGCTGGTAATGCTCGCGCGCGTCCTGATGCTGCTGCAACAATGTCAATTGATGCAGCATCAAATCGCCGAAATCGCAGGCATTGAGGGTCAGCAGCCGCTCCTGATACGCCGCGTACAGCCGGGGCAGCTTGCCGTCCGCCAGATGCCCGCCTTCATTCGTGACCTGGTCGGGACGCAGCCCGCGATCCTTCCAGCGTTCGATGACGCTCAGCACCAGACGCGCGGGCGATTTCTTGTCGTCGATATTCTCGGCCTCCAGCAATTGCTTGATCAGCCGCAACTGGTCGTCGGTATCGAGAATGGTAAAACTGGGTTTCAGTCCAACCCGCTCGGCATAGGGACGCAGCATCCGCGCCGCCAGCGCATGAAACGTGCCGAGGAACCAGCCCTCGACCGAACGGCCGATCAGCGCGCCGACGCGCTCGCGCAATTCCGCCGCCGCCTTGTTGGTGAAAGTCACGGCCATGATCTGCCCCGGCATCGCGCGTCCGGAATGCAGCAGCCAGGCGAGCCGCATCGTCAGCACCCGCGTCTTGCCGGTGCCCGCGCCCGCCAGCACCAGCACCGGGCCGTCGGCAGCCAGCACCGCCTCGCGCTGCGCGGCGTTCAGCCCGCGCATAAAGCCGGGTTCGGGGACGTCGAGTGGTTGAAGAAGCGCGGTCATGATGCGGCCATTATAGGGCCGTCATTCCCGGCACGCCATGACTGTCTTTGGCGGTCTACTCCCCCTCCCACGCCACGACGCGGTTGCGGCCTTCCTGCTTGGCCTTGTAGAGGTTTCTGTCGGCGCGTTCGATAAGCTGGAGGGCGCTTTCCCCGCTGCGATATTCCGCGACGCCGATCGACATGGTGATGACGCCCAGGCTCTCGCCCGTGCTGCGGCGGGTGATCTGCTTGGTTCCCACCAGATTGCGCAGCTGGTCGCCCACCAGCGTGCCCACGTCGAGCGGCGTCTGCGGCAGCAGAACGGCGAATTCCTCGCCGCCATAGCGCGCGACCATGTCGCGGCCCTTGATGCTTTCGAGCAGGGTTTTTCCCACCAGCTTCAGCACCTGATCGCCTACCAGATGCCCGTGAGTGTCGTTGAACTGCTTGAAATGATCGATATCGATCATCAGCAGCGACAGCGGCATCATCGCCTCCATCGCCTCCGCGATCAGCCGCTCGATCCCGTTCTGGAAGAATTTGCGGTTGCCGACTTCGGTGAGGGGATCGATCAGCGATTCCTGCCGCACCTTGTCGAGATTGTAGCGCAATTCCGACATCTGCTGCGTCGATTGCGAAAGCTGGGTCTGCAGGCGCGTATTCTGCTCGGTGATGACGCGGGTTTCCTGCGTCACGCGGTCGACGATGGTCTTGAGCGAATCCAGCGCGGGCACCTTGTTCAATTGTCCGGCGAAGCTGTCGAGGGTTTTGCCGAACCTGTCCGTGCCCTGGTTCGCCACGCCGAGCAGCTCCAGGATTTTCCTCATCTCGGCTTCCAATGCGGTATTGGCATGTTCCAGCCAATGCTTCTCCGCCTCCACGCCGAGATGCGCGGTGTAGAGATGGTTGCATTGCTCCTGCGTCACCACGCCGAACTGCTTGGTCAGCTCGTCGATCGACATATTGAGATCGGGAATCCGCTGCGCGAAATAGCAGAAGAACAGCGCGTAATTCTCCGGGCTGGGCGGCAACGCGTCCTTTTTCAGGCGCTCGAAAGCGCGCTCGCCCCATTCGCGATGCTGCTCGATGGTGCCGGGCATCTGCATGGCGCCGACCAAGACCTGGGGGATGAGGAAATTGACCACGGGCAATCCTGAAAGAATCCTTACGGCCCGGCAATGTCGAGCGGCCGCTGGAATTTATAGCGATCTATATTGATAGAATAGATTGGTTAATTCTTACGTAACGATTAAGGGGCTGAAGGCCTCAGGCCATAGAGCGGAACGGGTTCAAACAGAGCCGTCATTCCCGACGCCGCGAAGCGGCGAGCGGGAATCCCGTTTTCTTGAATAAAGAAACCAAATGGGATTCCCGCTCAGCTTTGACCGCCTTGGGGCGATCAAAGCTGTCGGGAATGACGGCTGCCCTATCCTCTAAATCACCGCTCGGGTTTCCATCTCCGGCGGCGCGGATTTAAGCCTGCGGATCATGAGCTTATTGACCGCATGGATATAAGCGCGCGCCGAAGCGACCAGCGTGTCGTGATCGGTCCCCTGCCCGCTGACCGTGCGGCCTTCCTCGTCGAGGCGGACGGTCGCCTCGGCCTGGGCGTCGGTGCCTTCGGTGACGGCGCTGACCTGATACAGCGACAGCTTGCCCTGATGCGGCGCCAGTTCCCGGATGGCGTTGAAAATCGCATCCACCGGGCCGGTTCCCTCGGCGGAGGCGGTTTTGGCCTCGCCGTCGATGGATAGCTCGACCGCCGCCTTATGCGAGCCACGCGAATCCGCGGCGAGGGAAAGCGTCACGAACTTGATGCGGTCATGCGCCTTCGCCACTTCGTCATCCACCAGCGCGATGATGTCCTCGTCCCAGATATCCCTTTTCGCGTCGGCCAGTTCCTTGAAGCGGTGGAATGCGTCTTCCAGCGCATTGTCGCCCAGTTCATAGCCGAGTTCCTTCAATTTGGTCTTGAAGGCGGCGCGGCCCGACAATTTGCCGAGCTTGAGCGACGACTTGGTCAGCCCGACGCTTTCCGGCGACATGATCTCGTAGGTCTGCGCGTTCTTGAGCATGCCGTCCTGATGGATGCCGCTTTCATGGGCGAAGGCATTCGCGCCGACGATGGCCTTGTTCGGCTGGACGTTGAAGCCCGTGGTGCTCGACACCAGCCGCGACAGGCGCGTGATATATTCGGTCTTGATATGGTTCGTGAAAGGCATCAGGTCATTGCGCACGCGCATCGCCATGACGACTTCCTCCAGCGCCGCGTTGCCCGCGCGTTCGCCGAGGCCGTTGATCGTGCATTCCACCTGCCGCGCGCCCGCCATGACGCCCGCCAGCGAGTTGGCGACCGCGAGGCCGAGATCGTTATGGCAATGCACCGAGATGACCGCCTTGTCCATGTCCGGCACGCGGTCCAGCAGCATCTTGATGATGTCGGTGTATTCGGTGGGCAGCGTATAGCCGACCGTGTCGGGAATATTGATCGTCTGCGCGCCGGCCTTGATCGCCGTCTCCACGGCGCGGCACAGGAAGTCGCGGTCGCTGCGCGTCGCGTCCATCGCGCTCCATTCCACGTCGTCGCACAGATTGCGCGCCAATTCCACGCTCTGCCGGATTTTTTCCAGAACGTCCTCCGGCTTCGCTTTCAGGATGTGCTCGATATGCTGCGGCGAAGTGCTGATGAAGGTATGGATGCGCCCGCGCGCGGCGGGCTTCACCGCCTCGGCGGCGCGTTCGATGTCGGCGCGGGCGGCGCGCGCCAGCCCGCAGACCGTGGAATCCTTCACGGCCCTGGCGATCGTCTGCACCGCTTCGAAATCGCCGTTGGAAGAAATCGGGAACCCGGCCTCGATGACGTCGACGCCCATTTTTTCGAGCTGCAGCGCGATGGCGAGCTTCTGCTCCATGCTCATCGCCGCGCCGGGCGATTGCTCGCCGTCGCGCAACGTGGTGTCGAAAATGATGACTTGGTTATTGCTCTGAGTCATAGCTTTGCCTTGGTTTTCTAGCTGGATTTTCCATGGCCGGCTAGAATGACATATTTTTTGGATGGGGTAAAATATTATTGCCGATAGGCAGTATGCTTGAAAGTTTAAGCGCCATACTGCCGCCAAACAGGTCGTCATTCCCGCGCAGGCGGGAATCCAGTACCTTTACGCGCGGCAGCGCGGAAAATAATGGCAGATATTTCGACCATCCGGCCCGAAATACGCCCTTGCCGCGTTCCGCCGTCATGCTAGGTTGTTGGCATGACAGGGTCTGAAACTCCTGCAACGACAATACGCGCGAAGTGTTCATAAAGCCGCGCACCCTCGGTCGAGAGGGTGCGGGAATACAACACCGCAAGGGAATACCGCGCACGCTGCGTTGTAGCGTTTCAGCCTCTCGGCATTCCAGCCGCGCCCTGTCCTTACGACTAGGGAGTGGGGCATGGTGGACAAAGACGACGAAATCCTGAACAGGCGCATCGGCGGGCGCATCAGGATAGCGCGGGCCGCGATGGGGTTGACGCAGGACAAGCTCGGCAAGTTCCTCCGCGTATCGTCGCATCAAATCCACAGATATGAACAAGGTGCCGGCATTCCGGCGTCGAGCCTGTTCTTCGCCGCCGCGATTCTGGACGTGCCGGTTTCCTATTTCTTCGCCGACGAAGCGGAATCCGAGGCCGAGGCGATCCTGGAAACGGCGGCCAAAAGATACTCCCTGCTGCTTCGCGCACTGCAAAAAACCGAGCGCGGTCATCCGCCCCTCTTCAACGCCTTGCGCGAAATCATCGTGATCACGGCGCAAGACGCGCCTCTCAAATGACGGGTCAAATGACACGCGGCGGCGCGAAAAAATCCTCGCAAAAACAATGACGTGGGAAATTTCCCTTGACTTCGGCACGAGGTTCTGCTATTGACCATCCCAGGGCGTCATGCGCCCGGAATCCAAAGCCCGCCTGGACAAAATCCGGCGGGTTTTTTGTTGGCTGCTGAATGTTAAGTTAGAACCGTCATTCCCGACGCCGCGCTTCAGCGCGGCGAGCGGGAATGGCGGCGCTGCTTGGCGTTCCGCTCGACGCGCTCCGAAAAACGGCGCTGAACGCAATTTTGAAAACAGGAGGTGAGAGTCGCGATTTTCCGGGGCTGTCCAGGCGCGCCTCGTTTAGCGTCCGTAATATTGGACGCCGATTTCGATATTGCCGCGTCCGGTTTCGCGGCGGTGCTTGTTGGTGTCGCGCAGCGAATAGATGCAGCCGCAATATTCCTGCTGATAGAATTCCTCGCGCTTGGAAATCTGGATCATGCGCTCCGCGCCGCCGCCCTTGCGCCAGTTGTAATCCCAGTACGCGACGCCGTCATAGCGCCCCGCCGCGCGATGGCCGCAGTCATTGATCTGCTGCATGTTCTTCCAGCGCGAAATGCCGAGGCATGACGTGAATAGATTGAAGCCGTTCTCATGGGCGTAAAGCGCCGTGCGCTCGAACCGCATGTCGAAGCATTCGGTGCAGCGCTTGCCGCGCTCCGGCTCCCACTCCATGCCCTTGACGCGCGCGAACCAATTGTCGCTGTCGTAATCGGCGTCGATGAAGGGGATGCCTATCTTCTCGGCGAAGCGGATATTCTCCTGCTTGCGCAGCTCATATTCCTCGCGGGGATGGATGTTTGGATTGTAGAAATAGATCGTGATCGCAAGCCCGCTGGCCTGCATCGCCTCCATCACCTCGCCGGAGCATGGCGCGCAGCAGGAATGCAGCAGCACTTTCTCCGCATAGGGTGGGACGGGAAGTTGGAGTCGGTCTTGCTGGACGTTTGAGGAAGGCATTTTTTCTTTGGCCGTAATTTCAATGGGTTAAGGTGATTTTATAACAGAGTTTCGCGAATATGGGAACCTGGAACAAAAACAGAACTTGCTTTATCGGAAAGACTCAGTTATAGAACAAACCAGAAACAACGAATCCTCGTTTTCATCCCACCTTGACAGAGGAGCCCGCCATGTCCGCCAATGCCCGCCCCAACCTTCAAGTCGTCAAAGATAAAGACCCCATGGACAAAGACAAGCAAAAAGCCCTCGAAGCCGCGCTCGGCCAGATCGAACGCGCTTTCGGCAAAGGCTCGATCATGAAGCTCGGCACCGGCGGCGTCGTGGCGGAAACCGAAGTCATTTCCACCGGCTCGCTCGGTCTCGACATCGCGCTCGGCATCGGCGGCTTGCCGCGCGGGCGGATCGTCGAAATCTACGGGCCGGAAAGTTCCGGCAAGACCACGCTCGCGCTGCATGTCGTGGCGCAAGCACAGAAGAACGGCGGCACCTGCGCCTTCGTCGATGCCGAACACGCGCTCGACCCCGCCTATGCCCGCAAGCTGGGCGTCAATATCGACGAGCTTTTGATCTCGCAGCCCGACGCGGGGGAACAGGCGCTGGAAATCGTCGACACGCTGGTGCGCTCCGGCGCGATCGACGTGCTGGTGGTGGACTCGGTCGCCGCGCTGGTGCCCCGCGCCGAACTGGAAGGCGAGATGGGCGACAGCCATATGGGATTGCAGGCGCGGCTGATGAGCCAGGCGCTGCGCAAGCTCACCGGCACCATCTCCAAATCCAACTGCATGGTGATCTTCATCAACCAGATCCGGATGAAAATCGGCGTGATGTTCGGCAACCCCGAAACCACCACCGGCGGCAACGCGCTGAAATTCTACGCCTCGGTGCGGCTCGATATCCGCCGCATCGGCGCGATCAAGGAGCGCGAGACCGTGGTCGGCAACCAGACCCGCGTCAAGGTGGTCAAGAACAAGATGGCGCCGCCTTTCCGCACCGTCGAATTCGACATCATGTATGGCGAAGGCATTTCCAAGACCGGCGAGCTTATCGATCTCGGCGTCCAGGCCGCCGTCGTCGAGAAATCCGGCGCGTGGTTCTCCCATGACGGCACGCGCATCGGCCAGGGACGCGAGAACGCCAAGCAGTATCTGCGCGATCATCCGGATGTCGCGGACGCCATCGAATCCAAGGTGCGCGGCAATGCGGGCCATGTCGCCGGAGCGATGATGCGCGGCGAAGAAAGCGACGCCGGGGAAGAATAGACATTCACGAATAGCCTCGCAGGCTAACGCGGCGGCTGCAAAGCTGCCGCGTTTTTCAATAACTAGGAATATAGCGTCCAAACCAAAAAAGAAGGAGCATTCCAGTGATTACCCCGACTGAAATCACGGCTGCTTTGACTTCTCTCAAAGCAGCAAAAGATGTAGCACAAGCGATGGTCACGTTGCGTGATCACGAAGCATTTCAGTCCAAGCTTTTTGAATTCCAGTCCAAGATTATTGACGCACAAAATGCCGTTCTTGCGGCGAACGATGAACGAACCGGACTTATCACCCACATTAACGATCTTGAGAAACAATTAGCCGATATGCAGGCGTGGGAAATCGAAAAGGGGAAATACGAACTCAAGAATCTGACTCAAGGAAGCAATGGACAGCCTAGTATTTTTGTTTACTCCTATAAAGAAAGGGCAGAACCACCCGAACCTTCTCATTATATATGTGCAAACTGCTATCAGAACAGGAAAAAATCTATTTTACAGACAGAGCCAAGAAATCCGGGCAGATGTGATGTGTTGATCTGTCACGAATGTCTTGGAGAAATGTATTTGCATGGACAATGGATGCCTGAACACGCTGGAAGAAAAAGAAAGAAAGGCGGCTCATATTAATCTGCGCCCTTGGCAAAACCGCGAGCGGGTATGTATGATAGCGGCCCATACAGCCACCCATACGAGAGAGACAGCAAGAGACGGCATGGCACTCATACCCTTCGACGATCGCGATGGTTTCATTTGGTTCAACGGCAAGCTCGTGCCGTGGCGCGACGCCAAGATTCACGTCATCAATCACGGGCTGCATTACGGCAGCTGCGTGTTCGAAGGCGAGCGCGCCTATAACGGCAAAATCTTCAAATCGCGCGAGCACGCCGAGCGGCTCGAGAACTCCGGAAAACTTCTGGGCTTCAAGCTGCCCTACGGCGTCGATGACATCGTCGCCGCCAAGGACGCCGTCCTGAAAGCCAACAATCTCACCGACGGCTATATCCGTCCCGTCGCCTGGCGCGGCAGCGAGGAAATGGGCGTGTCCGCCCCCCATACCAAAATCCATGTCGCCATCGCCGCCTGGGAATGGCCCGCTTATTTCAAGGAAGAACTGAAGAAAGGCGGCATTCGCCTGATGACCAGCCGGTGGGCGCGTCCCGCGCCCAACACGGCGCCGACGGCGGCGAAAGCCGCGGGCCTGTACATGATCGCCACGATGAGCAAGCATGAGGCGGCGGATCAAGGCTATACCGATGCGCTGATGCTCGACTGGCGCGGCCTTGTCGCCGAAGCGACCGGCGCGAACATCTTCCTGGCCATGGACGGCAAGCTGCATACGCCGACGCCGGATTGTTTTCTCGACGGCATCACGCGGCGCACGGTCATCGACCTCGCCCGCAAGCGCGGCATCGAGGTGATCGTGCGCGCGATCAAGCCGGAAGAACTCGCGCAGACCCAGGAAGTTTTCATCTGCGGCACGGCGGCGGAAGTCACGCCGGTCGGACAGATCGACAGCCACAAATTCCAGGTCGGGCCAATCGCCCAAGCGCTGATCGATGATTACGCGGCGCTGGTGCGGCAGTAGCTAAAGCATATTGCGATAATTCTGCACCGACGCGCTGCCCTTAGGGGCGGATGGCGCGGACGGAGCAGACGGAACGGGCGGCAAACCCTGCGGGGCAGGCGAGGCATCGGCGCTCATTGGCGCGGGCGCCAGCGAAGGCAATCCTTGGCCGGAAGCAGGGCCGGGAACGGGAGATGTAACGGCATCAGCCGGCGGCGGCTCCACCTTTCTAGCGTACCCTTCCCCGACAGACAGATATAGCGGTATCTGGCTGCCATCGGCGGCCTGGCCTTGAATAACGAAGCCATCGTAATTGGGATGCTTGACACCGATGAAAGTATCCTTCCAGGTCAAGCAATGAACCGGCTCTCTGGAGAGCGAGATATGCGCGCTTTCGTTCGCCACCCCATCCAGAACCGTGATCTTGCGCAAAAGCGCCGTATGGGAAACAATCGTATATTGCGTGCCCGCTCCCTCGCTTGCCAGATGAACGCCGCTTTTGCCTTTCAGCGTCTCGCATTGGGCGACGGCATTCGCGAGGTCGTCTTTTGCTCTCTCTTCGGCGCGGCGTTGCTGGATGCCGGTTACGACATCTTCCGCCGCGTTATAAGGAGCGAATCCGCCGTGGAACTTAGGAGCGCACATGTCAAGGAACGCCGCTCCCGCGAAGCCCAATACTATATAATCTTTGCTGTTCATAGGTTCGACCGAGGATTATCCGACGTTACCCGCGGCGCGGCGGGACGCGCGGGCGCGGCGCTGCCGGAAGAAGCAGGCGCAGCAGGCAATCCCTGAGATCCCTCAGGCGCATGGGCGGGCAGCGGCTGGTTAGACATGTCGGCGGCGAGCTTCACGACGTCCGCATTCACATAAAGCGGAATCCTTATATCCCGGCTATACCTCGTGGTGACGCCTTCGACCTTGATGACGGGAATGCCGAACAGGTTTGGCTCGCCCACGGGCTCGCCGTAAATGGCGCTGCCCTGCTCGAGATAGGCAACGGCAGGCCTAAGCTTCATGTTCCTGGCGGTTTCGGTGCCGCTGGGCGCGCGGTGACCTGTGGGAACATCATAAAGAGCGGCTTTTTCGGCCACGACGACATATTCGCGGCCGGTATTGAGCAACGCTATTTTCCCGTTATCGCTGCCGTTTGAAGTTGCATAAGAATCCTGCACGACAGCCGCGATGCCCAGCATGCGCTGCGAATCCCCTTCATCCGCCGGGCTTGGCGTCCCGGCGGCGAGGCGCTGCAAGCCGAGCGCCGCAGCTCCTATCGCGCCCCACGTCAGACCGAATCTTCCCGCGCTGTTCATGAGTTGCCCGTTATCTTCGTCATAGGCGCGATTCTACTCAATTCAGCCCCCATGCGTCAAAGACGGCTTTACTTTCAGGCAAAACTCTTAGGGCATGACCCGTGGAATTCCCCTTAATTTTGCAAGGAATCATGATACAGTCGGAATTATCCTTTTTCGGTAAAGAATAACAAAAATTTTGTCTAAATGTACGAAGTCCATTAAAACAATATTAAGCGCATTTTGGTGAAATGTACCTGTATACAAGTATCGCAACTCAAGAGTCGGCGGGGTGCTTTCTTGATGACACTTCCGGCGCAAAACAAGGCTTCGGAGCGGGATTTCGGGACACGGACGCCAACTCTTGAATTGCGATGGTGCTAATAACCTGGCGAATCCAGCGCCGAAGACTTGTTCGGCGTTTTAATAGGGAAAGCAGATGACCATGGCGCAAAGCTGGCAACGGGATCCTGGGCCGACCAAACCCGGCGGCAAAGATGGGAAAAGGACTCCCGTGCGCAATGCCTTGAAATTCATGTACGCGCCTCACTTTGGCGGCACCCTTAAGGATATGGGGAAGAATAGCGGCATTTTCGTCCGCATCCTTGCCCATATTTTCGTGCAGCAGGGTCTGTTCCCCAAGAACCACCCGGCGCTGTTCAACGAAACCATGCGCCTGCCCCTTCTTACCGTCCTCGGCATCGCCTTCGACAGCCTGCAGTGGAACCGCGGGGGCGTGCCGAAAATCCTGTTCTTCTTCGCCGTCATCGGCACGATCATTTTCTCGGTGATCGGGTTCTTCACGGCGCTGGCCAGCATGTTCATCACCCCCGCTCATGCGGGCATTTTCGACGCGCCGGGCCTTGGCGACGATTACGCCAATAGCTGGCTCGACTATTTGTTCAGCATCAGCGGCAATGCCACCGGGTTCCTCGGGCCGACGATGAGCATCGCCGCCAACGCAAGCACGATGGCCTTGCCGAATATGTTCCGGGACATCGCGGGCTTTTACTCTTCGGCAATGCTGCTCGTCGCCTCGATCATCTTGATCTATCACCTTATTTCCATGGTTGCCGCGACCGCGCATGAAGGCGTGGCGATGGGCAAGAGCGCCCACCAGGTCTGGGCGCCGATCCGGCTGGTCTTCGCGCTCGGCCTCTTGATCCCCCTGGGCGGCGGGTTCAGCAGCGGCCAGTTCCTGGTCATGCAGATCGCCAAGCTTGGCTCAGGCATGGCGTCCAATATCTGGGTAACCGCGATGGACAAATTCCTGACCGGCGCCAGGATGACCGCCACCCCGGACCTCAACGCCACGGATACCATTGAAAAGCTTATGGCCATCGGCTATTGCGGCAAAAATGCGCAGTTCATCCGCTCAGGCTCGGGCCAGGATGTTCTTAATGCCGCCGACGGCACCGGCCCCGACGGCAAACTCGGTACTGCCGACGACGTGGTCGTCCCCGCCATGGCGGGCTCGCCAGCTTCCGGACCGGTCTGGGAGGCCGTCAGGGCGGACAACGCGATGATCATACAAACCGGCGCGATTAACGGCGCCGGCATCGACGGCAGCGGCCCGAACAAAATCTATAAAGCATCCTATGCCGCGGACGGCGGGGCCTGGTGGACCGGCACCCCATGCGGCAGCGTATCCTATAAGGGGCTGGCCCCTAATCCGGATACCATGCCAACAAGCGGTGCTTCGGACTACCCGGCCATAGCAGCAGCCAGCCTGGCGCATGTCGCGGCGTATAAGGCCATCGAGCTTACGGGGATACAGCTTGGCGCGGCCATGGCGCTCGCAACCAAATGCAAGGATTGCAGCGGCAAGATCGCAACCCCGATAGCCGAGCCTACCGGGAACGGCACGGTGCTCTGGGAGCCCGCGCCGGGCGGTAGCGCGCGCCTTAATCTTCATTATTCGATTCAGTCGATGCAAGACGCTTATAAGGTGGCATATCTGGCGGCCTTTGCGGCGGGAGCGGCGGCAGCGGCAGGGACAGCCGCCGTCGTGACTCCGACATTGGACAGCGTATCGCTCGGAAGCAAGCTGACGGGCGGCACCGGCCAGGTATCGCCGAACAGCGCATCAACCACGATCGAGTACCAGACGACATCGGTCAGCAACGCCCTCAAAGAGGATCCGTTGACTAGGAAGCCGAGCGGCTGGATGACCGCCGGCGCGCTTTTCGTGTCGCTGGTGGCGAAGAGCAACGCCTTCGATAAAGCAGCCAACAACAGGCCGGAGGTCGCGGTCGATTTCGGCGGCTGCACCAAGTTTGGCGGTGGGGGCGCCGGCCTGGGCTCCTTCAGCGCGGCCGGCAACGGACTGTATGATTGCGAGAATGAGTTCACAGAGACAAAACTGAAGATGGAGGATCAGGAATCCACCACGAACACGTCGGCTGACGGGGGATCCTGGTCTTTCGGCGGGATGTGGGACACGTTGACGGATGGAGGCGCGGGCGCGATCCGTGCGATTTTGCGCTTTACCGGCCTGATCAACGACAACAACAAATATGTCTGGCAAAACCTGTTTACCAGCCCCTATCCCATGTCCGACATGATGAGTCTCGGCAAAAGTCTCATCCATGCGGGCGAATACAGCCTTATCGTCGGTTTCGCTCTTTCCGCCTTCGCCGACCGTCTCGGAGCCGGGATAGCCGGCAAAACCGACGGCGTCGCGACTGCGGCGGCGGCGAAAGGGGGCAAATACGGAGGAATTCTCAGCATCGGGGCGAAGATTCTGGGCAAGAGCGCGCAGGGAGCGCTGGCGATCGGCGCGATGATCGCGCCGCTGCTGATTACCTGGGGCATGCTGATCCTCGTGCCCGGCATGATGCTGTTTTATCTGCTGCCGATGCTGCCCTTCATTCATTTCTGCCTCGGCGTGCTGACATGGCTGGTGACTTTGCTTCAGGCGGTGATCGCCATCCCGGTCATCGCCATCGCCCACATCACGCCGCACGGCGAGGGACTTCCGTCCGGCTCGGCGCGCGGCGCCTATACCATGATGCTGCAGCTGTTCCTGCGGCCGATCATGATGATCGTCGGACTGGTGGTTACGGCGCTGCTGATCAATACCGGCATTACCTTCCTGACGCGCGTGTTCTTCATACCGCTGCAGACCGGCCTCGTCGGCAGCGACGATCCCATGAGCTCGATCGTCTTCTTCCTGCTTTACGCGAGCACATGCTATGCCCTCATTAACGCGTCGATTCAATGCATCGACGAGTTTCCGATGAGATCCGTCAGCTGGATCGGCGGCAGCACCGTCGATCATGACTTCAGCCGCCATGGCGCCAGCACGGCCGCCACCATCATGGGCGGACAGGCGCTGGGTCAGGTCAGTCAGGGACTTCAGGGCAGCATCGGAAGAATCAGCGGCGGGAACTCCGTCATGAATGCTCAAAATGCCGCTGCCGCCAGGGCTGGCGGCAACCCGATGATGGACAAGCTTGCGGGCGGGGCGGAGAGCGCCGTCAGCGGCATCACGAAAGGCGCCGAAAGCAAGGGAGGCGGCTTGCTCGGCGGCGGGCTCAAAGCCCTGGCCCTGGGCGTCGGGGGCGCTGCTGCCTACGGGTCGGCCAAAAAGGTCGGCGGCGAAATGAGCAACAACGGCTCCCTGCCGGGCATGCCGGGCAGCAACGCCATGACGAAAGACGGCAGCTCCATGAGCGCCCTGGGGGCCACCCCCGCCGCTCTGGCCGCCTATAAAGCCCAAGGCGGCGGCGCCGGTCCCGGCACGATCCATGGAATGGGATCGCCGGGCGTCATGCTCGGCATGACTCCCGGCAGCGATAACAGCCCTACTCAGGCAGGGATGGGGAGGACGCTGACCGGCCAGGCCGTCAATCTTAAAGACATCGCGGGCGCGGGCGGCTACGGCATGAAGGATATCCCGGCTGGCTACCAAGCCCAGGCGCAAAAAACCTTCGATTCCGTGAATGCCGGCGACGCCAAGACCGCGGCAAGCAACATAGGTAAGAATCCAGGAGGTGGGGGCTCAGGCGCCCCCACGACCTTTCGCGCCGGGCGGCAGCAGTAGCGGCGGCACTCCGCAGAAAACCGGCTGGCATAACGGCGTTTCCATCCTCGCCTATGACGCCGACGGAAAGGTTGTCCGTCTTAAGAAAGGCGAAACCCCTCCCGCCGCCGCCGTGGCCCTCGCGGAAAAACTTAAGAATCAGCAGAGAGATGAATGGAAGACCAAGGGCGGCAAGCGGCCCAAAATCGATGGCCTCACGCTGGTTAAAGACGCCAATGCCAACTATACCGGCAAGCCGACGGACACGATCGGCGATGAATATAGTTTAGAAGTCGACGGAAAAAAATACGTCGCGCGCGTCGAGCGGCACCAGCATGATGACGGCTATAATGGGCGAAACTGGAGCGACGGCTATGGCGAGGACGCCAAGGGCGACGGCACGATAGGCCTGACCCCGCCGCCGCTGTTCCCGAATGCCGCCGCCACGGCGAGTGGCGCTACCGTCCTGGCGGGCGCGAAACCCGTAAAATTCGACATAGCGATCGGCGACAGCATCGCGCTGGGCGTGAAAAATATCGGACGGCTTGGCGGCGACGCCGTTGAAGGACGCTCGCCGCAAGAGGTGCAGTCGGCGATCAATAACATGCTGGCGACAAACCCGAACGCGCTGCGCGGCAAGAAAGTCGTTTTGTCCACGGGCGTCAGCAATAGCGCGCTCGCCGATGACAACCTCAATCCCAACAGCGCGCAATACAAGGAAATATTAGGCCAGCAGACTGCCCTGGTCGCCAAGCAGCTCAGAACGCTCAAGGCCGCCGGCGCGGATGTCACCGTCATGGGCGTCTCCGACTCCAAATATGAAGGCGTCAACGAGATGCTCGCCATGCAGGCTGACACTTCGGGATTCAGCTTCGGAGGCGCGCTTACGCATCTCGGCAAGGACAATGTCCACCCCGAATATCATAACGCCCTGGCGCAGCTTCAGACAGCGGCGGGCGGCGGCCAGCCGGGCACGACCGCGGGCGGCGCGCCGGGCACGGCAGAGGATGACGAGCACGGCGACACTCAGCAGGCCAGCTATATCCAGGCCGCTTCCATTCCGCCTGCGAGCCGGGCGGGCTTGACGCCTCCCGGAAGCAATTTATCCGAAGATAACGTCGCGAGTCTGGCGCGGACACAGCAAATCCTCGACCAGCTCGCCGCGGGCGCGGATCCGTCCACCGTCTTCCAAAGCCAGGAAGAAGCCTCGCGATTCGGCATCATCAATATGATCATGGAACGGGACGAAGGCGGCAATGTCATTGCCACGCTGGACGACGGCGCCGGTGCCGGCCGTTGGGGACTCACGGCAAGCAACAACACTAAAATGATTCAAGAATATACCGGCACGCACGACCTCAAGAATCTGACGCGCGCGCAGGTCATGGAAATCACCCGGCGGAATTATTGGGACGCCATTGACGGCGACCACATCCAGGGCGATGACCGGGCGAAATGGATGGCGGCTTCCTATATGTACAACACGGGGAGCGCGGCGGCAGCCTTAAGCCTGGTGAAGCAATCTCATGGCGATAGCTCCAAAATGTATGAAATCCTGGAACATCGCTATGAAGAAAATGCAAAAAAGCCAGGCAAAGAGCAATTCCGTGATGCCTGGATGAATCGCATTGCCGCCCAAAAGACCGCCACCATCGATGCGGCTTACCGCATATCGAACAGCATCAAGAACGACAGCATAGACACATTGCCTCCTCAATATCGCGATGACAAAAACGCCGGAAAAGGCGCGGGAGCCGTCGGCGGCTTCACCAGTCAAGAACAGCTCAACACGCTCGCTTATAATATGGCAGAGCGCAATACGCTGATGGATAAAACGAAGCTGTCTAAGATAGATGACGGTCTTAGCCTGACCGGCCACGACGATCTTGAAGGGCTGAAAAAACAGCGTGACGAGGAAGCGAAGGCCATAAAAGCCGCTCACGGCAAGTCGATAGCCTATGACAAAGAACTCTTGAGCACGACGACCGAGAGCGTCGTCAAGAGCTGGCTCGATTGGAGAAAAGACGCTGGGGACAAAAATCTCGGCGATTCCCAAGCCTATGTCAAAGAGATCAGCACGGCGCTCGACATGAAGCCGACGGAAGCGATCGACCTGCATAATCCTGAAACGCTGGCCGTGGTTCTGGGTTCGCTCGGCCGGAACGCGAACGGGCAGCATCTTTCGAGGGACGAAATCCTCGACGCCGTGCAAAGCGCGACAGGCCGAACAAAAGCAACGCTGATGGAGGATTTCAATACTTTCGCGTCGAAGCACCCCTATCTCGCCACCGCCGGCATCGTCGGCGCCTCCGTAGCCGCCGTCTTCGGCGGCGAGGCGGTCCTGGGAACGGGACTCCTCGGAGGAACTACCGCCGCAGCGGGAGGAACCGCCGCGGCGGGAGGCGCCACGGCGGCAGAAGGAGCCGCCGCAACTGGATTATTGCGCACCGGCATTTCCGCGGTCGGACGGGCCATCGGATGGGCGGACAAGGCGGACACGGCCTATAACCTGGCCGCAGGCGCCGTGGATTATATTTTCGGAAGCAATAGCTCAGGCGGCGGTGGCGGCGGCATTGCCGACGGCCAGGCGGGGCCGTACGACGCGGCCACCTTGATGGCGATCGGAGCGGAAGAGGCCGAAGAGGACGCGGCCGCCGAAGCGGAGATGCAGGAAAGGCTCAAGCCGAAAGTCTCGGGCGAGGAAGAAGTCTATGACGACGATACCGACAAGAACGGTAATCTGATAAGAGGCGGCGGCGTCCTGTCGCGCATAGGCGGCATCATGGAAAAGCCTGGACAATGGTTGGACAACCACGAAGCCAGGATCGACAACTGGTTCGAGAAAAATCCTTCCTGGAAGGCGGACTACGTCGCGCCAGCCGCCAGCGCGCCAAGCCAAGGCGCGGGCGGCGGCGACATCTCCCCCGCTCCCGCAAGCGGCGGCTGGGAACCTGTCGCGGCGAAACCTTCTTACCTGTCGGGAAGAGGGAATGACGGAGGCTCGACGCTCATCGACCCATCGGAGCCTTTTGCCCGCGCCGCTGGCATGCCGGACGACGCGCCGCAGCCACATCATGTATCGGGCACATCGTCCCCCCGCCCATTCGCGCAGGCGATGGCCACGGCGGCAATCGCCGGGGCGGCCATGATGCCTTCCTCGGCACCGCAAAACCGGAATACCGCCTATTCCGGCGATGATACTCACGCATCCGCAACGAGTGCTCAGGCAAGCGCATATGCAGGAGCATACACTCAGGCCGCGGCAGGCTTTGACGAAACACAGCACCCCTTCGGTCAAATTGGCGATGTCAAATGGAAGAGCGTCGGCGACTTTGCAAAATTCTACACACCGGCCTACAACGAAAAACAGGATGCGGAAAATAGGAGTGGCTGGAAAACGCATTTATCCGTGAATGCCGCCGATCTCGACCGCGCGACCGACATCGTCCTGCAGGTTTATGAGCAATATGGCGGAAAACATTTCAAAGTCACTTCGCCGGAAGCCGCCAAAGAGTTCAGCAATCCCAGCCATGACCAAGCCGGGAAAATGTTCACGCTTTATGATTATGGAGAGCAACATTGGCCGGAAATGATTCAAAAAATCGAGCAAGGATTCCGCGCGGCGAACATTGCGCCCGGCCATGCCGTCGCCGGAGACGCCGTGGTTGACGGCAGTCTTTATGCCTATCGCCGCAACGACATGGTTCCCAAGGGAATGGGGGGACGCGACCGGTATGTCGATGCCGAAGCAGCAAAGGCAATCAATCCCGCTAACCCCGCCAATCCGTTCAATGCCCATGATCCGCTTGAAGGATTCAGCGTGAGCGCGCCGCAAACGGGCGCCGTCGAGTCCGCCCAGAATGAGGAAGCCCTGCTAATGGAGGCCCGCCGCGTTCTAGATATAGACTATCTCACCGCCGCTGATCTTGAGAGCTATAAGCATTACAAAAAGACAGTGCTCGACCCGCTAGAAGAAAGAAGCAACGCTCCTCCTTCTCCCGAAGCCGTAGCGCGAGAGACCGAATGGAGAAGGAGCAATCTAGCCGATGGAATCAAGGCTTGGGATAATATATTGGATAGCGGCGCGGCTCATTATCTCAATCCCGCAGAACAGGAAACGTTAAATGTCGCCATGAACACGGCACGCGCAACGGCGACGACCGGCACCATGGCGGAAATCGACGGCAGCATTGCGGGACTCAAGCAAGTGCAAGACATACTCCTTCGCGCTGAGAAAGCCCGCATGGAGGATGCCAAGCGGCAACAAGCCGCTGTCGCTGAAGAATCAGGCGCGCGCGAAAGAGGCGGAAGAGTCCGTGAAAGAGAATTTGACGTGACGCAAGCCCATACTAACATCGACGCCGGTTTCGGCGATCTGCTGGATGCGCCAGTTTAGCGCGGCGTCTTCCCCTCCCCCGGACAGATGGGAAGTCTCGGGGTCTACGCCCTCTTCCCGCCGAACACTTCGCGCTTGCCGACATGGTTGGCGGCGCTGACGACGCCCTCGCGCTCCATGCGCTCGATCAGCACGGCGGCGCGGTTATAGCCGAGCTTGAGATGCCGCTGCAGGAAACTGGTCGAGGCCTTGCCTTCGCGCTGCACCAGATCGACGGCCATGTCGTACATTTCGTTTCCGCCGGATGAATCGCCATCGGAGCCGCCGCCCGCGTCGCCGAAATCGCCATCCTCGCCGCCCTCGGTTACTTCGTCGAGATAATCCGGCTCGCCCTGCGCCTTAAGGAAGGCCACCACCTTTTCCACTTCGCTGTCGCGGACAAAGGGGCCGTGAACGCGGGTGATGCGCCCGCCGCCCGCCATATAGAGCATGTCGCCCTGGCCGAGAAGCTGCTCGGCACCCTGCTCGCCCAGGATCGTCCGGCTGTCGATCTTGCTCGTGACCTGAAAGCTGATCCGGGTCGGGAAATTCGCCTTGATCGTGCCGGTGATGACATCGACCGAGGGACGTTGCGTCGCCATGATGATGTGAATCCCCGCCGCGCGCGCCATCTGCGCCAGTCGCTGCACCGCGATCTCGATCTCCTTGCCCGCGACCAGCATCAAGTCCGCCATTTCGTCGACGATGACGACGATATAGGGCAGATCGGAAAGATCGAGGGGCTGCTCCTCGAAGATCGGTTTGCCGGTGCCGGGATTGAATCCCGTCTGCACCTGCCGCGTAAGCTCCTCGCCGCGATCCCGCGCCTGCTTGAGCCGTATATTGTAGCCGTCGATATTCCGCACGCCGAGTTTCGACATCGCGCGATAGCGTTCCTCCATCTCGCGCACCACCCACTTCATCGCGACGATCGCCTTTTTCGGCTCGGTCACGACAGGGGTCAGCAGATGCGGAATGCCCTCATAGACCGAAAGCTCCAGCATCTTCGGATCGATCATGATGAAGCGGCATCGTTGCGGCGGCAACCGGTACAGTAGCGACAGGATCATCGTGTTGACCGAAACCGATTTGCCCGAACCGGTCGTGCCCGCAATCAGCAAATGCGGCATCCGCGCCAGATCGGCGATGATCGGCGCGCCCGCGATATCCTTGCCGAGAATGAGCGGCAGGGATTGCTGGCCGCTATTATAGGCTTCGCTTTCCAGAAGCTCGCGCATGAGGACGGTCTCGCGGCGCTGGTTGGGCATTTCGATGCCGATGACGTTGCGTCCCGGCACGACCGCGACCCGCACCGACGCCGCGCTCATATTGCGCGCGATGTCGTCGGCGAGCGCGATCACCCTGGCGGCGCGAATGCCGGGCGCGGGCTCGAGCTCATAGAGCGTGACGACAGGCCCCGGCGCGACATCGGTGATCTGGCCGCTGATGCCGAAGTCGCTCAGCACGCTTTCCAGAAGTTCGGCGTTACGGCGCAAGGCTTCCGGCGCGATCTCGCGGTTGGCCTTGGCGGGATCGGGCAACGGCAAAAGATCGAGCGGCGGCAGGGGATTTTCGTTTTCCCCTTCCAGCGCCAGCTTTGCCTGGCGGGCGGAAGCCGCCGTTTTTTTGATCATCGGCGATTTCTGCGGCCGCTTGACCGGCGCGGGCTTGACGGACGCCAATGCCGGCGCCGCATTGTCATTCTGCGCCATGGGCTCGTCGGCTTCATCCTCGGGCTGCGGATCGCGGAATCGCCGCAAGAACCACCGCCCCAGACCCGCCATCGCCGCTAGAAGCCACGCGGTCTTGCTGCGTATATGCGCCCATAGAGCCGACCATTCCGCCAAAGTCAGCGCGCATGCCATATAGACCGCCGCCGCCGTCAGCAGCAGTCCCGCTCCGGTCATGGCATAGCCTCCCCATGCGGCAGGCAGCAGGGAGGCCGCCTTACGCGCCAGCAGCAAGCCGAACGCGCCGCCCGCGGGATGGCCGCCCATGGCGGGGATAGAGGCTTGCAACGCCGTGCCGCATAAAATCAGCGCGAACAAAGTCATCGCCATGCGACCGGCCAGATGATCGAGACTGCGGCCGCTCATGAGCCGCCAGCCCCAGGCCGCCAGCACGACGCACAACAAATAACTGGCAAGACCGAAAAACTGGCGCAGCAGATCCGCGCCATAGCTGCCGAAAGCGCCGAGCCAGTTATGAATGATCATCGCGCCGCCGGCGATTCCGCCTTGGGCGCTGTTCAGGGACGAGTCGGACGGGACATAGCTGACAAGAGCCAGAGCGCAAGCTATCCCCGTCAGCATAAGCGCCGCCCCCGCCAGAAAACGCACACGCCGCGTAATCGCGGCGTGCAAGGTCTCGGGCAGCCACGGAAGCGCCTGTTTTCGGCGCGGCATGCGCGGGCTGTACCCTGCGCGCAACTGGGGACGGATAATGGCCATGAGAAGAGTCTATCTGAATCGGAATCGCGATTCAAATAAAGTTAGAGCGGCGGCGCAACCATGCCCGCGGCAAGGCCCGGCGCGGCGGAAGACGGCTTGTCGCGCTCCCTGGCCAGCGGATGAATCTGCACCAGATCGTCGATATGGCCGTCCGGCAGAACGACCGCGCACAAAATCGGCCCGCGCTCATCCATCGGGTCGAGCGTCAGCGTCGCCCGATCCGCGCGTAATCCGAGGCCCGCCGCATCCCGGCCCCGGATGACGCGAACATAGCCCTGCACCGGGCCGGTAATCCGCCCGAAGCCGCTGATGCCGGACCAGAAAGCGTCTCTCTGTTCCGTCAGCGGTTTCAACGGATCGAAACCAACGGGCACGAACAGCAATTTATGCTGCCCGCGCGTAAAGGCGGCGCGGCGCATGGCCGTCATCAAGGGTTCATGGCCGGGGCGGGCCCGCTGCGCCAGCCGCAAATGATGCACCCAGCGCGTCAGGGCGGGAACGCCGGCCCGCACCGCATGCTGCCCCGTGCGGTAATCGCCGCCGTAAGCCGCGAGATAATGCTCCGCGCCCTCGTCAAGCAGACGCTCCATGAGCTTTTCCGGCTCGCGGGCGAAGGGCAGACGCAGGAGCTTCTGCCAGGATTCCTCGCACAACCCGCGCAAATAGGTGAAATCGCGCGCCTCGACCCCCGGACGCATCAGCAGCATCCGGCGGAACAGCAGCAATTCGTCCAGCGCCTCCAGCCCGTCATGGCCGCCGATATAATCGCCGAGATAGACAACCTGGTCGCCCGGCGTCACGACATCCAGCAGATAATCGTGCAAAAGCCGCAGCCGCGCCGCATCGCCGCCGGTCGCGCCGATGGCGAAAACGCGCCTTGGCGTTCCGAGATCGCGGAATTTATCGTCTGTCTGTTGCAAGAGAAAAGCCTCGCCGATTCGTGAGATCAGCGGAAAACCTTACATACCCATCCACGCCGCGCAATGATTCGCGTGACGCCCGGCTTATAAAATCACGAAGAAGAACAGCAGCGCCACGAGAAGCGCGGCGTTCGCGACGGCCACATACAGCGCCGTCTTGGTGAATTGATTCCAAGTAGCCTTGTGCTTCGGCAGCAGTTCGTCGATCGTCGGCGTAAGATCGGTAGCGTGGTCGGTCATTCTATGCTCCATGTATCAAAGGCATTATATCGTCATCGTTTCTTGCGGGCAATTACCCTGGAATCGTTTCGTCAATAATAGTGCGACTCCCATCCACCCTCACACGCCCCTGCGCGATCAATCGCACCGCCTGGGGATAGGCGCGATGCTCGGCCTCGAGCACCCGCGCCGCCAGCGTATCGGCATCGTCATCCGGCAGAATGGGGACGGCGGCTTGCAAGATGATCGGCCCGGCATCGACATCCTCGCGCACATAATGCACGGTGCAGCCGCTTTGCTCCGCCCCGGCGGCAAGCGCGCGCGCGTGAGTATCGAGTCCCGGAAAATCGGGCAGCAGCGACGGATGGATATTAATCAGCCGGTCGTGCCATTGGCCTATGAACCACGGCGTCAGCACGCGCATGAAGCCCGCGAGGCAGACCAGTTCGACGCTCGCCGCCCGCAACTGTTTGTCCAGTTCCGCCTCGAAAGCCTGGCGGTCGGGATAATCGCGGTGATTGACGACGGCGGTCGGAATCCCCGCCTTCGCCGCGCGCTCCAAGCCCTGCACAGCCGGCTTGTTGCTGATGACGGTCACGATCTTCGCCGGATAGCCCGGCTCCGCCGCCGCGTCGATCAGCGCCTGCAAATTCGATCCCCGGCCCGATATGAGAACGCCGATATTCACCTACCAGACCTTCTCCAGCCCCTGAATCCGCACCCGGCGCTCGGAAAGATTTTTCTCGACCTCGCCGATGCGGAAGACCGTTTCGCCCGCCGCTTCCAGAATCTTCGTCACCGCGATTGCCTGAGCGGAGTCCACCACCGCGACCATGCCGATGCCGCAATTGAACGTGCGGGCCATTTCCTCGGGCGCGATTTTGCCCATCTGCGCCAGCCACGGGAATACCGGCGGCATTTTCCAGCTTCCCGCATCCAGCCATGCGCCGAATCCTTCCGGCAGGGCGCGCGGAATATTTTCCGTAAGCCCGCCGCCGGTGATATGCGCCAACGCCTTGATTCCGCCGGACTTGATCGCCGCCAGCGCCGAAGCGATATAAAGTTTCGTGGGCGTCAGCAGCGCCTGCCCCAGCGTCATGTCGGGTGCGAAGGCAGCCGGAGCTGCATAATCCAGACCGGCGGCCTCGACCAGATGCCGCACCAGGGAGTAACCATTGCTATGCACGCCGCTCGAAGCGAGGCCCAGAAGGACATCTCCCTCTTTCACATCTCCACGCGGCAAAACCTTGTCGCGCTCGACCGCGCCCACCGCGAATCCGGCCAGATCGTAATGGCCCGCCTCATACATGCCGGGCATTTCAGCCGTCTCGCCGCCGACCAGCGCGCAACCGGCCTGGCTGCAACCGGCGGCGATCCCCGCCACCACGCGCGCCGCCACGCCGGTATCCAGCTTGCCGGTAGCGAAATAATCCAGGAAGAACAGCGGCTCGGCACCCTGCACCACCAGATCGTTGACGCACATGGCGACCAGATCGATGCCGATGGTGTCGTGCTGCCCGGTAGCGATGGCGATTTTCAGCTTGGTGCCGACGCCGTCGGTCGTGCTGACCAGCAAAGGATCGTTGTAGCCCGCGGCGCGCAGATCGAACAGCGCTCCGAATCCGCCTAAACCGGCCTCGGCCCCTGCCCGCGCCGTCGCCTTGGCCAGCGGCTTGATGGCTTCCACCAGGGCATTGCCAGCGTCGATATCGACTCCGGCGTCGGCATAACTGGTCTTGGCGGGCTGATTGGGAATCATCGGTCAAAGCCTCTAGAGTTCAAGAGCAAGCTCGCGTATATATGCTGCGAACGCTTCACGTGACAAGATAGCGGAAATGCCGATTTTGACAACCTTAAGCCGGATAGGCGCTTTGGCGCTGCTTTTGCTCTCTGCGCCGCCCGTTTTCGCGCAGAACGGCGTTATGCCCGCGCCGGTGGCGATAGCCGAAAGCGGCGAGGACGCCCTTTACACGGTGCGGGACGTCGCGGTCGATGTCACGGCGGCCAGCGCCGCCGCCGCCCGCGATAAAGCGATTTTCGACGGCCAGCGGGCGGCTCTCGCCCAGCTTCTGGAAAGAATTGGCGCGGACAGCGGCTTCGATCCGGCCAAGATCGACAACGGCAAAATAACCCGCCTGGTACGGAATTTCGAGATCACCAACGAGAAATCGTCGCGCGTCCGCTATATCGCCAAACTCGATGTTTCCTTCAGGCCGCAAGCCGTGCGCAATCTGCTCGACGGCGCGGGCGCGCATTACATGACGACGGCGAGCAGGCCGGTGATCGTCCTTCCGGTCAGCGGCGTCGATAAGCGCGCGGTATTGTGGGAGGAGCGCACGCCATGGCGCAATGCATGCGAAAGCCTGCTGCGCACCGAAAGCCTGACCCCCGTCATCATTCCGTCCGGCGAAATGTCCGATATCAGCGCGATAAGCGCCGACGACGCCTTGGCCGGGAACGCGAAAGCCATCGAGGCCATCGCCGCCAATTACAACGCGGAATTCGTGCTGGTCGCCGCCTTTCCAGGCGGCGAAACCGATCCGGCCAATCCTCTCACCGTCATCGTCAGCCGTTATGACGCGAACGGAGACAATCAAGGCCAGAACGGCCTCGCCATTCCGGCCGCGCCGACGCATGAGGCGCAGCTGGCCGCCGCCGTGGCGCAGCTCGACAAGCTCATCAAGCAATATCGCGCCGGAACCGCCCCTATCGCCGGACATACCGATGGCGGCGCTGCTCCCGTTTTCGACGGGCAGGAAAATACGCTGCCGGTGCATGCTTCGCTTGCCAGCCTGCCGGAACTGACGCGGCTGCGGCAGCGGCTCGGCGCAGTTCCCCTCATTCGGCGCGCCGACGTCACCAGCATCAAGAATGGCGGCGCCAATCTGCAACTCGCCTTTCAGGGCAATATAGAGCAGTTAACCGAAGCCCTCGCGCAACAGGGCTTGACGATCGGCCAGACTCCGGAAGGCGTCTGGCAACTTCAGGAGCGGTAAAAACCATGACGGCAAAGGAACAGCTTCGTTTCTGGCTCATCACGGGAGGGGTTTTCATCCTTCTCGTATGGCTGTTCAGCCCGATCCTGCTGCCTTTCGTCGCGGGGCTGGCGATCGCCTATTTTCTTAACCCGGTCGTCTCGATTTTGCATCGGAACGGGTTGTCGCGCGGCGTAGGAGCCAGTCTCGTCCTGCTGGGCTTCATCATCATCGTGGTGCTGGTCCTGCTGCTGATCGTTCCGCTGGTGCAAAGCCAGGTGGCGGCCCTGATCGAGTCGGTGCCCGGCTATGCCGAGAAGCTCTATCAGGGCTTCATGCCGTGGCTCGAGCAAATGATGGGCAAGATCGCGCCGGCGGATATCGAGAAGCTCCGCACCGCCGCCAGCGCCCAGGCGGGAGAAGCGATCAACTGGATCGCGAAATTCCTGCAGAAAATCCTGACCGGCGGTTTCGCCATTTTCGATATTCTGACGCTGCTCATCATCACGCCGCTGGTCGCCCTTTATGTGATGCGCGACTGGGATTACCTGACAACCTTCATCGACAATGCCCTGCCGCGGCGGCACTACGCCGTCATCAAGGATCAGCTCCACCGGATCGACCGGACGCTGGCCGGATTCGTGCGCGGGCAAGGCATGGTCTGCATCATCCTCGGCTCCTATTACGCGCTGGGCCTGTCGCTGTTCGTCGGCCTGAATTTCGGCGCGTCGATCGGCATTATCGCCGGATTGCTCAGCTTCGTGCCCTTCGTCGGCACGACATTCGGATGGGCGACCAGCCTTTTGATCGGCGCGGGGCAATTCGGCGATCTCGAACATGCCTTCATGATTATCGGCGTCTTCGCGGTCGGGCAATTCGCCGAAAGCTATTTCATCACCCCCAAACTGGTCGGTGACCGCGTGGGACTGCATCCGGTATGGATTCTATTCGGCCTGTTCGCGGGCGGCAGCTTGCTCGGATTTCTCGGCGTCCTGATCGCCGTGCCGGTCACGGCGGTGATCGGGGTTCTTGCGCGCTTCCTTATGCAGCAATACCGCACCAGCCGCTATTACCAGGACGCGGCGCAGGATGTGACTGCGGCATGACGGCGCAGATGGCCTTCGACCTTCCGTTCCGCGTGGCGATGGGCGCGGAGGACTTCATCGTGACGGACAGCAACCGGATCGCCGTCGGCATGATCGACGCCTGGCCCGAATGGCCGTCGCGAATTATCATCCTTCACGGCGCGCCGGGATCGGGCAAGACCCATCTGGCGCGAGTATGGGAAACCGTAAGCGGCGCGCATTATTCCACCGGCGAGGCGATTGGCCGGAAGCTCGAGAGTCTGCTTGGCGCCACGACAGTGATTATCGACGGCATCGACCGCATCGTCGGCAACGAGGAAGGCGAGCATGCGCTGTTCCATCTCTGCAACCATATTCAACAAAGCGGGCAGCAAGGCGGGCATATGCTGCTCACGGCCTTGAATTCCCCCGCGCGCCTGCCGTTCGGATTGCCCGATCTGCGCTCGCGGATTTTATCCTATGGCGAGGTGGAGATTTTGCCGCCCGACGATATTTTGCTGGCGGCCCTGCTCATCAAGCATTTCAACGACCGGCAGTTGCATGTGGACGAAGACGTGATCGGCTTCCTGCTGCCCCGCATCGAGCGCAGCGCCGATGCCGTGCGCCGTATCGTCGCCGCCCTCGACGCGGCGGCTCTCGCCCGTAAAAGCGGCGTGACGGTGCCCTTGGCCCGTCTGGTTCTGGAGCAAAAAATATAGTGGACAAGGGGCTCGGCCCTTGCTATGAAACAGCCAAATTTATGGAACTTATTGCCAATATATGAGGATGCAGATGTCAGAAATTCCTGAAATCCCCGGCCAATGGCCCGGGCTCGACGGCGATAAGCCTGTCACACCAAAGCCGGTTCCTGTTTCCCGTAAGCCTGCTGAAAATGCGGTCACCGGCGATCTGCCGAATGAATGGCCGGGAGCGGAAAGACCCGCACCGCGTGCTGGCGCAAACGCCGCCGCGCCGAAGCTCAGCGCCGGCTAAGCTCTCAGCACCAGCCAGAACCCCAGCGCGATCACGGCGAGAAAGCCGAGCGCTACCCAGGTCAGGTATTTTTCGATGAACGCCTGGATCGGCGCGCCGAACTTCTTGACCAGCAGGGCAACGGCAAAAAACCGGAGACCGCGCGTGGCTATCGACGCCAGGATAAAAGGCACGAGCGGAAATTCCGCCACGCCTGAAGCAATCGTCACCAGCTTATAGGGAATCGGCGTCAAGCCCTTGGCGAGAATGATCCATACGCCCCATTCGTTGAAGCCCTGGTGAAAACGCTCGAACGCCGCTTCGAGATGATAGGTCGTCACGATCCACTGCCCGACCGTATCGTAAAGCAGCGCGCCGATACCATAGCCGACAAGCCCGCCCAGCACCGATCCCGCCGTGCAGATCAGCGCCAGCCGCACCGCGCGATCGCGCCGCGCGATGCACATCGGCAGCAGCAGAATGTCCGGCGGGATGGGAAAGAAAGAACTTTCCGCGAAGGCAATCGCGAACAGGAACCATTCCGCGTGAGGCTTTTCCGCGTGGCGCAGAACCCAGTCATAGAGCGAGCGAATGATCTTCATGAAATCCTAACTACGGCAAAGGGGACAGATGAATATAGAGAACGAGACGATTAGGCATCATTGCCTATTCTTTGTCGTCTGTTTTTTATTCTTTGATTTCCTTATATGTTCCTTCCGACCAGCGATAGACGACGAATTGCGGGTCCTTCACGTCGCCCTTGGCATTGAAGGCAAGCCTGCCCAGCACCGTGGAATATTCGCCGTCGCGCAAGGCGGCGGCGATAGCCGCGCGTCCGGCTTTCCTGCCTTGGCTAGCGCCGCCGTCAAGGCTTCCACCGCCGCATAGGCTTGCAGCGTCGCGCCTTCCGGCTCGAAGCCGGTGGCGCGAATCCGCGCGACGGCGTCCTTGGCTTCGGAATTGTTCCGGGGATCGGGGGGGAAGGTCATCAGCGTCCCTTCGCCCGCCCTTGCCCGCGATCGACCAGAATTCATTGGACACCATGGCCGTCGCCGCCCAGCAATGTGATGTCCAGGCCCTGATCGCGGATTTGCCGCACAGCAGCCCGGCCTCGGTGTAATAGCCGCCATAGAGCAGGATATTGACGTGCGCCTGCTTCAGCCGCGAGATCAGCGCCGAAAAATCGCGCTCGCCGCGCGTGATCGAGTCGAACATGACTTCCTTGACCGACGCGGCGTTGAGCGCCCTTCTTCATCTCGTCGGCGAGCCCGCGGCCATAGGCGGTCTTGTCGTGAATGATGGCGGCGTTCTTTCCCGCGTAATGCGCGGCGACATAATTCCCCGCGAGCGCGCCCTGCTGGTCGTCGCGGCCGCAAACCCGGAAGACATTCGTCAGCCCTTGCTCGGTCAACATGGGATTGGTGGCCGAAGGCGAAAACCATCACGATGTTTTCCTCGGCCAGAATCTTCGACACCGGAATGGCGACGCCGGAGCAGTTCGGGCCGATCACGCCCAGCGCATGCTCGCCCGCCAGCTGGTTAGCCACGGCCACGCCCTGTTTCGGATCGCAACCATCGTCTTTATAGATCGCCCTAAGCTTATGTCGAGCACGCCGCCCGCCGCGTTGGCCGCGTCGATCGCGGCATCGGCGCCGCGCTTCGTCTGCTCGCCGAGCGCCCGCGTCCTGACCCGTCAGCGGCGCGACGACCGCGATCACGATATCGGCGCGGGCCGGAAAGGCCGTGAGTGACAGCGCGAACGCGCCGAAAAGAATCCGTTTCATGATTTACTCCTTAATAGGCTTTTCAATCGAGAGATGAAGCGTGGCCGTGACATCTTTGGATTCATCTGGTTCGCGCGAAAACTCCAACGTTCCTTCGATAGAATCTCCCGTAACAACACCCTGAACCTTAATATCAGCTGTGGTGGTGAAAGAAATTTTATCACCGAGTCGATTTCCTGAAAGAGTCGCCTGCTGCACCATGCTCCCGTTTCGGGATCGGCAAACCATGAGGTTCCGCTCAATGTTCCATGATTATCTTCAATATCGAAACGCAAGCGGCTTTCCTCTTTGCCGAGGCGTATGGTGCCGATCCATCGGCTGGTTTGGACAGCATCTATCTCCGGCATATTTCCCGTCATGCCAGCGATAGAGGACGTAGCCCGCGCCTTCGACATCGCCCTTGGCGTCAAATCCGAGCGTGCCGATGACCGTCTCGGTTTTCCCGGCGCGCAGTTGCGCCGCGACCTTTTCCGTGTCGCCTGGCCCGCGCCGAGCGCCCTTCGCCAGAACCTGGAACGCCGCGTAAGTGTAAAGCGTATAGCCTTCCGGCTCATAGCCGGTTTTTGCGGAAACCATCGACGACAGCCTGCGCGGACGGATTGCCGCGCGGATCGGGGCCGAATGTCATCATCGTCCCCTCGCCCGCCGCTCCCGCAATCGACCAGAATTCATCCGTGACCAGCGCGTCGCCGCCGAAAAGCCGGATTTTCGCCCCCGCCTCCGCCAGCTGCCGCGCGATCAACGCCGCTTCGGTATGATAGCCGCCGATGAACGCTACCTTCACTCCCGCCTGCTTCAGCTTGGCAATCAGCGCGCGGTAATCGCGCTCTCCGGCGGTATAGGATTCGAACATGACCTCCTGCGCGCCGCCCGCATTGATGACGCGCTTCACTTCGTCGGCAAGGCCGCGCCCATAGGCCGATTTATCGTTGAGCAGCGCGATCTTGTCCTGCTTGTGATGGGCGAGAAGATAGTCGCCGATCACTTTGCCCTGCCGATCGTCGCGGCCGCAGACGCGGAACACGTAAGTCTGCGCTTCGTCCGTGAGTTTCGGATTGGTCGCGGCGGGCGAGACCAGCAGCATCCCGTTTTCCATGAAAACTTTCGACGCCGGAATCGCCGAGCCGGAGCAGTAATGCCCCACGACATACTGCACGCCTTCGGACGCCATCTGATTGGCAACCGCCACGGCTTGCTTGGGATCGCAGGCATCGTCGGCAACGCGCAGCTTGATGCCGCCGATATCCTTGGCCGCCTGCTCCGCGCCGCGCTTGAACTGCTCGCCGAACACGGCATATTGCCCGGTCATCGGCCCGATCAGGCCGATGGTGGTTTCGGCTTGCGCCGCGCAAGGCAGCAACAGCGCCGCGCCTAACATCCCCATCATGAAACGCCGCATTTTATCCCCGCTTTCGATCATTGGTGAACCGCATTTTCGACCGTGAATTTCCCATCATGCGCACGATAAAAGAGATATGTCATGCTGGGAATATCGCCTTTGGCGTCGAACGCGATCGGCCCCATCACGGTGGCCATCGGCCCCGCGCGCAAACGCGCCGCGACCGCCGTTGCCGTATGGTCTTCCCCGGCATCGAGCGCCTGTTTCAAGACCTGAAACGCCGCGTATATATAAAGCGTGAAGCCCTCCGGCTCATAGCCCTGCGCCCGCAAGCGCGCGGCCGCTTCCGCAGCGGCGGGATTGGCGCGCGGATCGGTGCCGAACAGCACCAGCACATTTTCCGCCGCTTTCCCCCGCGATGGACAGGAATTCCCTGCTCATCAAGGCCGGGCCGGAATAAATTTGCGCCTTCATTCCGGAATCCGCCATCTGGCGCGCGATCAAGGCGGTTTCGGCATGATAGCCGCCAACGAACAGCGCCTTGACGCCGCGCTCCTTCAGGCCGCTGACCAAAGCGCGATAGTCGCGCTCGCCCGCATTATAAGATTCGAACACCGCCTCCTGCACGCCCGCGGCATTGAGCGCCTTCTTGACCTCGTCGGCCAAGCCGCGGCCATAGGAGGTCTTGTCGTTCAGCAGCGCGATCTCCCGGCCCGCATGGCGCGCGGCCATGGCGCGGGCGATGACCGGCCCATGCTCGTCGCTGCGCCCGTTGATGCGGAACATGAACGTCTTGGCGTCGTCGGTGATGCGCGGATTGGCGGCAAGCGTGATCACCACGATCTCGTTCTCCATATATACCTTGGATGCCGCCAGAGTCGCGCCGGAACAGAAATTTCCGATGACGTAGCGCACGCCCTCGCTCGCCATCTGGTTGGCGACCGCTACCGCTTGCTTGGGATCGCAGGCGTCGTCGGCAATGCGTAATTTAATGCCTCCCAGATCCTGCGCCGCCTGTTCCGCGCCGCGCTTGAGCTGCTCGCCGAACGCCGCATACGATCCGGTCAGGGGCGCGGTAAGGCCGATGACGGTTTCGGCTTGCGCCGCGAGGGGCAGAAAAATCAGGAGACAAAAAATTACGCTACGCAACAACTTTCTCGCCCTCCAGATACGCCGCCTGCACGTCGGGATTGGCGAGCAGTTCCGCGCCGGTGCCGCTTAGCGTGATCTGGCCCGTCACCATGACATAGCCGCGATGCGCGAGGCGCAGCGCGTGATGCGCGTTTTGCTCGACGAGAAAAATCGTCGTGCCCCATTCCTTGTTGATCATGCGCAGAATGCCGAAAATCTGCTTGACGATAAGCGGCGCAAGCCCCAGCGAAGGCTCGTCGAGCAGCAGCAATTTCGGCCGCGCCATCAGCGCCCTGCCGATGGCCAGCATCTGCTGTTCGCCGCCGGAAAGCGTGCCGCCGCGCTGCGCCGCCCGCTCCTTGAGGCGCGGAAACAGATCATACACCCGCGCCAGATCGGCGGCGAAATGCACCTTGTCCGCCGTCAAGGCGCCAAGCTGCAAATTCTCGTAAACCGTCATGCGCCCGAAAATACGGCGGCCTTCGGGCGACTGCGCGATGCCGCGGCGCACGATCTTATGCGTGGGCATGCGCGTGATATCCGTCCCCATGAATTCGATGCGGCCCTCCTGCGCCGCGGGATTGCCGCAAATGGTCATCAGCAGCGTCGATTTCCCCGCCCCGTTCGCGCCGATCATCGTGACGATCTCGCCTGCGCGCACGTCGAGATCGACGCCGCGCAGCACCGTGATCGCGCCATAGCCGCTGGTGACGCCGGAGAGTTTGAGCATGGGTTCCGTCATTCGCCGTTCGCAGCCTCCAGCAGATCATCCACATTCTCAAGGCCCTCATCTCCGCCGACTTCGGGAGAACGCCCCTCGCGGATCGCCGCCGCGAAATCCAGAATTTCTCCGACGAACGGATTTACGGGCGCGAAATCGAACGCAGCGCCATTGAGGGAAATTTGGCCCGTTCCTTTTCGGCCCAGCGTCGCCTCGCATATCGCATGGCCCTCGGAACCGTAGATTTCAAGGCGCGTCGGCGCGTCGAATAATACGGATGTCGTGCTTTCCGCCGTCGCGCCGTCGCTGAACCGGAACGAAACGATCGCCGTTTCGTCATGCGGCCCGCGCCATACTTCCTTGGCAATCAAGCTGCGGCGCTCCGCCAGACGGCGGCCGGGCGACTGTGCGAACCACCTGATAAGATCAAGACAATGCGCGCCGGTTCCGGCCAAAGACCACCAGCGCCCCATATCGGCTCCGGCCCGCCAGTTCGACGGGTCGCCGCGCCATGGCCATAACACGCGGATATGGCGAAGATCGCCCAAGGCCTTTTCCTGTACGATCAGCCGGTGCAATTTTCGATGACCGGCATGCCAGCGCAGGTGAAAAGCTACGCCCAGACGCACCTGCTTGAGCCGGCAGGCTTCGATGGCGCGCAGGCCGTCCGCATGGCTCGTCGTCATGGGCTTTTCGACCAGCACATGCTTGCCCGCATGCGCGCACGCAAGAATATGTTCCGCATGCATGTTATCGGGACTCGTCACGATGACGGCTTGCAGCAGCGGGTCGCTCAGAAATTCCGCCAATGAATCATAAGCCGGACGCGGCGCGGCGGCTTTGTGACGGCGGGCGAACTCGGACGCGCGCGAAATATCCCGGCTGAACACGCTCCATAATTCGACGCCGTCGGCTTCGGCAAGCGCCGGAGCATGAGCGCCGCCTGCAATATTGCCGGTGCCTATGATTCCGAAGCGGATAGCGTCATTCATGCCGCCTCCCCATGGTCTTCGCCGAGATAGGCGCGGATGACATCGGGATTGGCGCGGATTTCGGCGGGCGTTCCTTCGGCGATCTTGCGGCCGTAATCGAGGACGACGATATAATCGGAGATGCCCATGACGACGCTCATGTCATGCTCGATCAGCAAGACCGCGCACAGCCCCTCGGCGCGGATGCCCATCAGCAATTCGCCGAGCGCGGCGGATTCGCGCGGATTAAGCCCCGCCGCCGGTTCGTCGAGGCACAGCAAGCGCGGGCTGGTGCACATCGCGCGCGCGATTTCCAGCCGCCGCTGCGCGCCGTAGGAAAGCTCGCCCGCGACGCGGTCGGCATCGGCAAGAATTCCCACCCGCTCCAGCCATTCGCGCGCGACGGCAACGGCGGCGCGCTCGGCATTGCGATATTTCGGCAGGCCCAGCAATCCCGCTATGGAAAAAACCGACTGCCGCATCAGATGATTATGCTGCGCGACCAGAAGATTCTCCAGCGCCGTCATGCCGCCGAACAGCCTGATATGCTGAAAGGTGCGCGCCACCCGCGCACGCCGCACGATGTCATGCGCCGCAAGCTTCTCGAGGCGCATCGAACCGGAACCGCCGCCGCCCGCGTGACAAACAATATGCCCCGACGCCGGGCGGTAAAATCCGGTGATGCAGTTGAACAAGGTCGTCTTCCCGGCACCGTTCGGCCCGATCACCGCCGTGATCCGGCGCTCGCGCGCGGCCATGCTGACGCTATCGACGGCAACCAGCCCGCCGAAACGCATCGTCAGGCTATCGACTTCGAGCAAAACAGGCGGCTGGGAACTGGCGATGTCGTCGGTCATGGCCCCGGCGGAAAAACGAAAAAAGAAGCGGCCCCCGCCCGCCCCGGCCCATAATCCGAGCCGGTTAACCACGAAGCAGGAGGCCAACTCCTTGAAACTGACGCAATATCGCATCCGGCGCAGCAAAAAAATGCATGAAACCCTTGATTCTTCCCCGCCAGCGGTTTAACTGTCTGGCCTCTCAAGGAAATTGAGACATGCAGCCTCGTCCCCTTCGTCTAGAGGCCTAGGACATTACCCTTTCACGGTAGTAACACGGGTTCGAATCCCGTAGGGGACGCCAGCAAAATCAATGAGTTACCACATGACCAAGATGGCCAATAATTTTTTGGGTAAGTTTTTGGTAATAAGCGGCATGAAACGAACTGGAACAATCCGGCATTAAATATTCCAAAAGCTCTGCATTACAGCGAGAATGCCGCACAGCATTCCCCTTTCAGATAGATCGCTGAACAGAATTAGCCCGCAAATCTTCAAGCCATGCCGCCGCATCCTGACGACTGATAAAACTGCGCCGCCCGCGCTTGGTCATTCTTAGACGGCCAGACCAGACTTCCCGATATATGGCTGTCCGGCTGATTGAAAACCTATCGCCGAATTCCGGGATCGGCATTAATTCGCGTTCGATGTTCATGTTACGGTCTGTCATTATTTCCTCCATTATGATGTTGATAAAAATTCGTTTTCATCGTGTCTTGCGAGATGTGGGCGGACGTGTCGCCCCCTCTTGTTCAATCCGCCGTTCTTCTATCTCGATCTCTTTGAGAATCTCGCCGATATAGGCGATCAGCACTTGCGTTTCTTCGGGACGAAGACGAAGGCCAGGCTCGATGGGCTTGAATATCATGTCGATAACAAATTTCTGTTCTTTCATAGGCTCTCCTTTCTCGCTGGCGGCGTTGATGTTCATGCTGAAAAGCTCCTTGCGGTTGACGGGAGCGGTGACTTCTCGCTTGGCCATTTTAAATTGGTCTTTAATGGACATGGTTCAAACTCCTTTCCGGGTTAAATCCTGGCGGGGCGAGTTCCCGCCAGAGGGTGAAAAATTTGCGCGGATTGCGGTGGCCCCATGAGGCCCAATCCCGCATAGCGGCTTCAGGCCAGCCCTTGCCGGGTTCCTTTGGAAAAACCGGCCTCAAGGCTCCGGTGCTTATTTTGGTAAGGGCTGAATCTGCGATGACAGCCCGCATAGTGATTTTCCCGCCCATGCCGGTTTGTTTGGAAAACCGCATGACAGGACTGCGCGGCTGCGGATGTCGGGCGCGCAAGACATTCAATGCCGCTCTTCTGGCCCTCGGCTGCGGCCCGCGATGTCGCGTTGGTCTCCTTGCGACGCCCTGCGCCTTCAAGCTGCGCTCGTCGATCCTACCGCCGTGGCCGTATCGTTTCAGGTGCCGGTTCGTAAGGGTCGCCCAAGACTTGCGCCAAGCCGTGACCTGTTGGCTCAACGCGCCGCGCGTATAGCGATCTTTGTTGCCAAAGCTTTCGCCCTCGATCCTCCGCAGCGGCACCAGGATATGAAGATGGATATTGCGGCTGTCGCCACGCGGATCAGCGGCATGGATCGCCCAATCCGCCGCATAGCCTTTGCGGGTGAATTGCTCCCGCACGAAATCGCGGGCCAGGAAGATATTCTGCTCAAGCGTCAGTTCGTGCGGCAGGGCGATATTAAAGCTGTGGGCCAGAATAGCTTGTCCGGGGCGCGTCGATCTGTCCTCGCGGGCTTCAAGCCGCCGCCATAATTCGCCGCGATTGTCGGCCCAGGAGGGCGAACCCGTTGGCAAACCTATCTCGTCGAACAGCACGCCGCCCTTGCGGCTATAATCGGTATGGGCGCTGGAACCTTGCCTATCCTCAAGCTTCTTGCCCGAATTATAAGCCGCCCTGGCGATGCTGGAGGAACCGTCACTGCGCCTTACGAAGCCATGCGTCAGGTGAAAAATGGCCATGGCAAAGCCTCCCGGTAAATCCAAGGATTTCCGCGCGATGTGAAACGGTCGCAAAGTGGGTAAGAAAAACAGGAAGCCGCGTTAAACGGCTAAAAACGGGCAACAAAAAAGCCGCCCAGAATATCCTCGGCGGCTTTGAACACACGTTTCGTTACGATAACCAAATCATACCACAAAACGTGGGTAAATCAAGAAAAAAATGCGATTTTTGAAAAAATATTTGCGACTTTGTTTCTCATTGTTTCTGATTGTATCAGGTCGTCTCAGTCAACAATTTGGCGATTGATTGAAGGGCAGGACAATCGGTTTTGGGATTGAAAGTGGCCCTTGCTCGAAGCAAAACTGCATTTTGCCCCCCCCTATAATATAGGGATAGACTTCGCATTCTGGGCCGAGTATCGGCAAGTCCGGTGCCGGAGGGCGCCCCGTCCGACAATGCTTAAGCATTGTCGGACAGCTTTCCCGCAGGGAATGCTTAAGTGCGCCTTTATGTATGTTTAACTTGCTTCCATCTTGTACTTCACCTCTGCCTTAACCAAAACTCGCAGCGTTTAAACGATCCACCTGGTTGGGTGTGTGCATCGCGGTTTGAGAGCAATTCTACTCGCCGTAGAGTTCAATAAGATGCAGCAGCATATTGCTTGTTTATTTTCTCCCTCTCCTCTAGTTTTTCTGACTGTCTAGCGTTAACTCCTATCATTCGCATGAGAAGTGGGCCGATAATGAAAATCGAGCAGGAGAGGCTAATAACGCTGATAGAGTTTGCACAGCAATCAGCAGCCCTAAAAGGCAATCCCGTATACAAGCTGTTTTCTTGCTTTTGGGCGATGTAAAAACCTTGACTGCCCTGGCGCAACAAATAGAAGATTCCGCTTTTTCCTGGGCAGGAAAAGCACGGCGTACCCTGAAACAGAAATCAGAATCCATACTCTCTATCTTGCCTATTTTTGACGAACTGGGGGCAAAGCTATGTGAGGCGGTTGGGCATCGCACGGATTTTATCGCCAAGCCGGTTACTCTTCCGCAAGGGATGGAGTTAGATGAGGATGTTGTGCTGGCCGTCCACAACAAGGCAGAAGGAAAATCAGCTTTTGGCTTGAGCGGATTGCTTGGCAAGGGCGCGGCGAAGAGAAAAATGGAAGAGTTGTACGTTCTCGGCAAACCTCCTGAAACGCAAGAGGATTGGAAGCATGCTCATGAATACATTTTGTTGCAATACCAGTTTAGGGAATATGTTGTTCGCTGGAACAGCGTGGCTCCCGAATTGTCGATTGAGTGTTTTGAAACAGTCGAACCGGGACACGCAATAAAGGCAGCGGAATATTTCTCCCTTCATAAAATCCTGCGCCAGCATATCGAAATGGAAGCGCAAGTTATAAGGCAATGCCAGATACTGCTACCCGCTTGGCGTCATCAAGCCGAAATAAGCCAGAATTTTGAACGACTGAAAGAATTACAACGCCTACTTGAGAATCATGTATTGCGCTATCGATTAGCCATTGAATGCGATGGTGACCGCTATCATGGCATTGATCGCTGGGATGATGATATGCACCGCCAGAGAATCCTGGAGCGCGTTGGCTGGCAGTTCTGGCGCTGTTTTGCCTCTTCTTTCGTCAAGAATCGGCAAGATGTGCTCGATGATTTGATAGCTATTCTTTCGCAAAGAGGAATAGACCCAATTGGCAGTGAATCTGTTCCGCGCAGCCTCCATACAGAACATCGTCGTGTTACGGCCTTCCCTCCTCTTGAGGGAATCACATCACCCATGCTTACAGAAGATTTTTCTCAAATTGCGGCAATCTAAGTCTGAATTCAAACTCCGCCCAAATGGCCCGCAAGATAACTTTCGGTTTGCGGGTAATAAGAGTCAGCAAGGAGTGTGTTGACACAATGGGCTGAGGTTCGACATTTCCCTTACAGGAACACTGCATGTTCTTTAACTCGCTCTATTATTTCTCCGAAACCGGGTTGATCCTTATAATAAAGCGTCTTCGTCCCCTCATAAGCCGCCTGATATTGCCGTTGCGCTTCCGCGCCCTCGATGCGGAATGCCGGATTCTCGCCGATTATCGGATTATCACCCGTTCGGAAACGCCTCGCTTTATGGGCGATATATTCCGGGGTGCCGATAAACGCCTGCACCGCTGGGTTTTCTAGCAAGCAATAAACGTCGTAATAATGCCGCATGAAGTTGACGGGCATGGTGCCACGCTCTTGCTGCTGGCGGTATTTTGTCGAAATCGTTTGCAGCTTTTCCACCAGCGTATAGCCGGGATGATAGCAAACAACGGCGCGGGCGCGGTTGTCGATGACCAGTACCTTGTCCGCCGCGTAATCATAGGCCCATGAGCTGATATCCTGCGGCATATTCGGCGTAATATCGTCAAAGCCGACTTCCAACAGAATACCATCTTTGAGGCCCGTCACCGGCCCGGCGTGACTATGATAGTGAAGCCGGATGCCGCCGCTGCGGTATTTGCTGTCGTCAAAAGATTCGTCACGCCAGATTTTATCAATAGCGTCGATTTGGATGGTTTCGGCCAGCCAGTCATAAAAGCCTTTCCGGCTTTTGCAATGCGCCGGGCTATCCTGATTGCGGCCCGTCTTAACATCCATGTCGGTGGGCGGCTCAATGCGGATGTCAATGTCTTCCGAAAATCGGTGAATGATGCCGAAACCCTTGGAAAGCGACGTGCCGCCCTTCAGTTCAAATGTCATGCCCAATTGCTGCAAGCCATACAGGCAGTGCATGATCCAATAATCTTTCTCGACCAGCGCGGGTGCAATCGCCATATCCCGCGCCACGATATTGACGAGGTCGGGAAAATCCGGGTGATGGTGGAGGAAAGTTTCAGGCGGCATAACGCAATGTAGCGTCTGCCAACGCCTCGGCAAAGAATTTCCTTGTTGAACGATTGCCGTAATGGCGCACCGCGTTATTCAACGCGCGGCGGCTCATTGCGATTGCCCTAGTCTTCACGCGCGGCAGGACGGCTTCTTCGTCTTCCGCCAGCCGGTCGAGATTATTGACCAGATCGACCAGCAGGAATTCCTCGCTCAAGTTTTTAGGGAAATGCGGTTTGACGCGGAAATCAAACTGGCGGCCGCCGAGGGCGAAGCGGCCATGCCGTTTGTGATTGTAAACCACCGTTTCATTGTAAAGCTGCGTCGTGCCGACGCCCAAGGCGTTATAGGCATTAGGCGAATGTAGCAAAAAGCGTCGGTCTTTCAGAAAAGTTTCGACAAGCTGTTCGTCCCGTGCCGGAGCCTCGCCGAAAGCGGTCTGCTTCGGACAATAATACAGGCCGGGGGAAAGCTTCTTCAGCGTTCCCTCTTCCTGAAGCTGGCGCAAATGACGATCCACTGCGGTTGACCATTGCTCCAGGTCAGCGCGGCGATAGGTTTCGCCGGGCCGCAGATGTTTTTTGAGTTGTTCCAGTGTTTTTGTCATGTGCTGAACATACGGCATATGGGCCATAATTGCAAGATATTTCATTTAATATTCATGCACATATGCATTATATTTCAATGAAATCAATATCTTGATGACTTATCATAAAAAATAACATTGCTTCTGCCAACTAATGAATCATGCATCTTTCTGGATGAAAGAAGCGGCAGTCAATAATCGTCGCAAAGATAATATATAAAAGGACGGATACCAAGGTAACGAGCGCCGATAGCCCATATTTGGCGAACAAGCTTTTCTGGTTGCGGAATATGGCGACGTTTGTCATCCCTGAAATGCAGGATACCAGACCGCCAAGACCGCCGCCTATGATGAGCAATGGAAAAGCCGCCCATATCCAAACATACTCATACCATTCGAACGCTGGCAAAAGTTTGATTTTTTCCTTGTCAATTATCAGCTCAGGCGCTTGATCGAAAAAATTATATGTAAGCTTGATTTTTGTCTCTTCGCCAGCGTCGTTCCGCACTACATAGAAACCTTTGGTTCTTTCGAGAACGACGCCGTCGCAAAGCAGTTTCGGGCGACCGCCCCAAAAACCGCCCGTGCGCACGACAAGAGCATGTCGCCTGTAGCCAGAAAGATTAGCGGGTATATCAATCGACATCACAGGCTAAATCTCGACAAACTGGATTTTCAACTTCGTCCCCGTTGCCTTGGCGAATTTCAGCAAAGTTGCCGCGCTAGGCAGTTGTCTTCCGCCCTCCATACGAGCAATAGCGGGCTGCGTGGTCTTCATGCGCTTGGCAAGCTGGGCTTGGCTAAGACCGGATTTTGCCCGCGCCTCAATCAAAGCACCAGCAAGCGCGTATTCGCTTTCCAGCGCGTCATACGCTTTCTTGAATTTCGTACCCTTCATCCATTTCTGGATCAAGGCATCCGCACGGAGCATTTTTTTCATAACAATCCTGCGTCTCATATCCCTCAATGCTGTAATGAGATATATACCATATTTGATATGCCCCTTCAAGAAAAAATTCTTAACGCTTGCCAAAGGGTAACGGCTTAACATTGCTTGCAATCCCCATGCCCAAACGCGGGAAATGCTGCCGGATCGTATCGGCGACATAGGACGGCGACAAATGGGCATAATGCTTTTCGGTCATGCGCGTGTCGGCATGGCCGAGTTGCTTGGCGATTACCGGCAAGGGAACGCCTTTCATCGCAAGCAAGCTGCCATGCGTGTGGCGCAGGACGTGGAAGGATATTGCAGGAGTGATGTTGGCGTGTTTGCAAGCCAGCAGTAAGGGACGGCTTTGATGCGATTTTTTCCATGCGCTCCCATCGTCATGCGCAAATAGAATGTCGTCACCCTTTTTCCCTGCGGTCATTTGCACAAAAAAATCGCGAGCTTCATCAGTCAAGACGACATGCCGGGGCTTGCCGCTTTTGCTGGTGCGTATGACGCACTGGACCGTCCGGCATCGCATGTGACGGGCATCGGGACGTTTAACTACACCTATCAGGGCAGCACGCAAAAGCCGACGAACCGGACGCTGAACGGTACGAGCATCAGCACAGCATGGACGTATTACAGTGCGGTGAACGGGACGCGGCTCGGGACGATAACGAACAGCAACGGGGCGAGAAGCTTCACCTACTCGTCAAGCCCGATGCGGATGGTCAACGTTGCGGAGACGGCCTCGACGGCGACCCCATCAACGGACTGGGTGGCACGGAGCTGGAACTACTATTACGACGGAGCTTACCGGCTGACATCGGCGCAGGTGACGCCGAGCGGCGGCACGATGAAGAACTTCGCCTATGCCTACGATGACGCCGACAACTTCACGACCTTCACGTCGCTCACATCATCGGCCAATCCGACGAACAACGCGCTGAACCAGAGCACGAACTTCTGGGGAACGCAGACGTACGATGCGAACGGCAACAAGCTGACGGACTGGTGGAGGAATTACAAATGGGACGCGGAGAACCGGCTAATTCAGGTGACGATGCCGGGGATACCGACGAACAAGGTGGAGATGTGGTATGATGGCCTCGGCCGCCGGACGCGCATCAAGACGACGAACACAACGGGGGTGACGGACGCGCGGTATATCTGGTGCGGAAACGAAATCTGCCAGAGCCGAAGCAACGGCGGGAACAACACGTGGAAGCGGTATTACGCGGAAGGAGAAGACCGCGTTGGCGCGGACAAGATTGTGTATATGCCGGACATGCTGGGCAGCGTGCGTGGGGCTGTGAACGCGGCGACGGGTGCGCTGATAACGAGCTTCGATTACACACCATACGGCAACAGGACGACCAGCTACACGGTCGGCACGGCGCCTGACTTCCAGTTCGGGCGGATGCTATGGAACGGGACGGCGGGACTTCTCCTGACCAGAACACGCGCCTACGACCCGCAGATTGGCAGGTGGCTCAACCGAGACAGCATCGGAGAGGCCGGAGGCGTCAACCTATATGGGTATGTCGGTGGGAGTCCGATTGTGAATGTGGACCCTTCCGGACTGCTGATGGATACTGCGGCGATTGCTGCGAAAGCCGCACTTACAGGCGCTAGGTCTGCTAGTGGGGCCCTGCTGGCTGGGCCTGCTGCGTTTCTGATGGCAATGACTCCATCGCCCGCAGGCGAGGGCAGCGATAAAACACCGACGGCTGAAGACATTATGCCAGCAGCCCCACAAGCCGGAGGTGGTGGGGGCAACAATAAGCAGCCACCTACGGTCACGACAGGTGGGTCTTGTCCCATTCCGAGGAAACATCCGAACGCTGGAAAGACGGTGGAGGATATTCTGAAAGGGAAGCTCGGCAGCATTCAAAAGGCCCCCCTTGAACGTGGCTCCCCTTCATGGAATAGTATTAGGGGTGAAACGTGGGAGCACCTTGTAAAAAAGGCACAGGCTAACGAGCCGGGCTATCGCCAATTTTATAAACTCCTCAATGACGGAAGGTTCAATAAGTGACAACGGGACTCCATAATTTATACACATGGATGCAGAAGCTTAGTGAAGCAAAGGTATACTTTACCCTTGCTTCACCTGTTCGAGAGAATGCGATTTTGCTCAATGTGGTAATACCAGGAGAGCGATGGGAAGTGGAGTTTTTTGAGGATGGCACTATTGATGTTGAGCGTTTCCGGAGCACGGGCAAGATTGAAGGAAGCCAAGCTTTGGAGGAGTTGCTAAAACAAAACTAAACTAGACGATTAGTATGTAGAGGCCCGGCCCCCACCCTAGGGAGCCGGGCCTTCGTGTTTTTGGTAGCTCCACCCGCCCGGCTTTTAAGCTCGGCGGGCTTTTCTATGTTCGCCGTCCGGCTGTGTCGAGCTTCCCCGGCGTTGCCGTTGCTATGCCGAGCTTCCTGCCTGTCTTGGATAGGCTCGCCGCCGTGGCGCTTGCTGCGCCCGCGCCCCCTTCGCCTCTTGGGCTGGGGTATGCAAGCATGACCGCGCCGCTATCCGCCAGGCTTGGCGTGAATCCCGAACGGGAACCGCCTTCACGCAAATGCTCGCCGCGCGCGACATGATCCTCAAGCGTGGCCCGCGCGAGTCTTATGCGGTGATGGATAATCAGGGCGTCAAGCATCCCCTGCCTAAACTGCTGCATGTGAACGCAGAAACCGTTCGCAAGAAGCTGAAAGGCTTGGATTCCGGATAAAGCTATGTCTCGGCAGAAATGCTTGAGAGAGGCTCTTTGACTTTGAAACTGCCATTTTGCGAGGCGCTATCATGATGAACACGGAACAACAACCGCCCCTTCCGGCGTTCAAGGCCGCCGTGGAAGAATTGCGCGAGTTCGGCATCACGCTGACGATGTCGCCCGGAGAATACAAAGTGAACTATCGCAACGGCACACCCGCGACGGCCTATTGCTCCGACGATCTTGCCGACGCCGTGGAGCATGGCCGCGCTTTGGGGTTGCTTCAACCGGCCTCGTCGGAACCGCCCCTCGGCCCGATGCGCCGCTCCGGCTCCCGTCGCGGCAAAATGTACCGGCATAATGCGACATTCCGGCTGGAGATAACAAACGCGGTCTAACCGGTGATATTTGATAAAAATTTCCGTACGGCTTCCAGCTCCGTGCGAATATTGTTCACATAGTCTTTCTTTTTTTGTTCTGATGCAGTGAAGTTCTGTTCGGCCTCTTCACACAAATCGGCCAGTGCGAGCGCGCCTAGACCAATTGACGATCCTCTGAATTTATGGGCTGCCTGCTCCCATTCGGGGTTTTGGCTGGGGGCGCAGCTTTGCTCAAGGTCTTCAAGAGACTTATCCGCTTGCCGCAGGAAAGACTGGGATAACTCTTTGTCTTCAGCCGGATTGCCGCCGGTATATCTTCGCAAATACTCCAGTTGCACCGGCAAAGTTGAATTTTTCCTGATTTGAACGGTTTGCGAAAACCCTTCCTGACGAAACGCTGCGAGGTCTTCGGTCAAAACGAGAACAACCTTACGAATGAATTCATCCGGATCGAGCGGCTTGCTCAGATAATCATCCATACCCACGGCCAAGCATCGCTGTTTGACAAGTTTCATGGCATCAGCCGTAAGCGCGATAATGGGAACGCGAGGCACGCCGTTCTGCTGCTCCAGCTGGCGGATTTTCAACGTAGAATTAAACCCGTCCATTTGGGGCATATGGCAGTCCATAAGGATGAGATTATAGGGATGATGGGCATTCTTCTCGAGCGCCTCCAGCCCATTTGCCGCCGTATCGGCGCTAATGCCGAGTTGCTTTTTCAACAGCTTGGTTGCGAAAAGCTGATTGATATAGTGATCGTCCGCCACCAGCACGCGGGCATTTCTGATCCGTTCGTCGTCGAAGATTGTGGGTGTGGAAGTCCGCAAGACAGCGCCGTTTTGAGTAACATCCGCGGCAAAGGGAATTTCGCACCAGAAAAGCGTGCCTTTTCCATGAACGCTGCTGACTCCGATCGTACCGCGCATGGCTTCCACCAGCTGTTTGGTGATCGCAAGCCCAAGGCCCGTTCCGCCGAAATTACTGGTTATGGCGCTTCCGCCTTGCGTGAATTTCTTGAAAATATGCGGCACATATTCTTCCATGATGCCGATCCCGGTGTCTTCCACCTCAAAACGAAGCCATACATTAGCCTCGTCCTTCAATGTGGGGAAAGCCCGTAAAGTCACCGAACCCTGCGCCGTAAATTTAACCGCGTTGCCCAAAAGATTGTTCAAAATCTGACGAACTCTATAAGGGTCGCCGATAACGCGCTGCGGCGGCAGTGTGTCGCATGACAGGATGAACTGGACGCCCTTCTCGGCGGCCATAATGCCCATGATGCTTTCCAGTTCCCTGAGAATTTTCTGTAAATCGAAGGACGCTTCGTCCAGCACCAGCTCTCCGGCCTCGATTTTGGAGAAATCGAGGATATCATTGAGCAACGATAGAAGCGCTTTGGCGGAATTGTGCACGACTTTCATATATTCTCCCTGTTCCTCGTCCAGGGGAGTGTCGATCAACAAGCCGGACAGCCCGATGATGCCATTCATCGGCGTGCGGATTTCATGACTCATGGTAGCCAGAAAAATACTTTTAGCGCGAGTTGCCGCTTCGGCGGCCTCTTTGGCCCCCCGCAATTCTTCCTGCTGCCGCCGGGTTTCCAGATGCAGAGCGACGACATTCGCAAGCCCCGCGCAATATGGCTCATAAGGAGCGAAAGCCGACCGATCGTCCAGTTCCAGTCGCAGCGATCCGTAGGACGTGAATACCGTCTCGATTGGAAAATTGATGCCGGAAGGCGGTTCTTCTCCCATATGGAGGCGCGCAGACTTAACTCCCGGAACCGTTCGCAAGCCGGCATTAATTATCGAAGAGAATTGCTCTACGTCGAAGCCGCTCTGCATGGCATTATAGAGCAGAAAAATCTGTGCCAGAACCTCAACCTGAGGCGAGGAGACGGTCGAACTTAGCGGTGAGATGGTCAAGCTTAATGGCTCGTCAGATCGCGCAGAAAATCCTCTGGATTCCGATAGACGGCGTTACGGATCAACTGCCGCCCGACAATGATGTAGGGATGCGTCTGCATGATGGCCCAGATCGTCGCCCCGTCAAATTGCGAAATATCATACTGGCAGATGCCGGTGATGCCGTATTTCTCGCACATTGGCGTCAAACGCGCTTCATATTCCAAGAGACGCTCCGACCCGGGAACTCCCCTCAGCGCCCAAGACATTTCCCCCGTAGCCCGGCATCCGCAAGATCCGCTGTGCGAGGCGAAGCTCTCAAGGTAGTGAATCACGGAATCAGGATCGAATTTACCGTCCGGAAAGTAAGCGGTTTGTGTCGACACCACGGCATCAGCCGGGAATTCCGCGCCGGCGTGCTTCAACTGCTCATACCGCCGCGCGCTATTCTCTTCCTCCGCAAGATACACGACTTTTTCATTGGCCTGGTATCCGGCATTGAGGAACTGCGTCGCAAGAGAATTGCGGTCATGCTTATTGTTCGTCATGTAGCATATATGCATTCCGGCCGGAAACTCGCCATGCGCAAATCCAAGATTTATTTTTCTCTCGTTGGGAAGAAACTGACTCATGGCGCTCTCCTTCTTTCCGCATAGTGAGCCGCGCTCACCGCCGCGGACTAGGCTCCCGACCCGCGCGCGTTTTATATGATAATGAGAAAAATATTATCAAAATCCTAAGGAAACGTAAAACCGGATTTGATTGTCGCAGTTGAACGATTGATAAAGCGATGTTGAACCGATCGACGCGCCAGAATCATGCAAGCGTATGCAGCCATGCCGCGCGAGGACAGCGTTTCTGAAAAACATTTTTTTCTGCAAACATATTTCTTTTTGATTTTTCCGGAGCGAATATTATTGTTGCGCTGGTTGGACGAGTACAATGCGGGAGATTCCGGCATGAATGAAACCACGCTTGCGGATTACAGTTATCTGATAATCGATGATGATCAGTTTATATGTGACCTCATCACCAATGTTTTACGCAAACAAGGCATTTCCCGCATAGCCGTCGCCGAGGGCGGTCAGAGCGCCATAACCCACATCAAGACCGGCAATCTTCCTGACGTTATTATTTGCGATCTCAACATGCCCGAAGGGGACGGCGTGGAATTCTTGCATTATCTGGCCGGAGAGTCCTTTAATGGCGGGGTCATTCTGGTGAGCGGCACAAACAGGGCAATCATGAATGCTGCCCTCAGGCTCGGAGACGCCCGCGCCCTTGATATGCTTGGCATGCTACCTAAGCCATTTACTCCGGACGACTTAATCCAGGCATTATCGCGGTATAATAAGGAGAGTCGGATTTCTTTTAAACATAGCGTAGGGATGGAGAGCAGCGTTTAACTGGATTTGAGTTAATCTGACTGAGTGATAAATCATGTGAAGATTCAATGTTTCGCGCCTGTCATAGGCTTCAAGAAATCCCCCGTAACGCGAATTTCCTTGACCGTAGCCCTATAGGCCCGGCTGAACGGCGTCGATACCGAAAAACGCTTGTTCATGACTTGGGCCACGGCTTGCCTTCCGCGTTGCCGACGATATTTCTATACTATCGCCTGTCAGCGGGTTAATGAATCACGATGCTCATATTCGAAACCATTCTTATCCTGCTCTTCACGGCGACCGTGCTTTCGGCGTTGGCGAAGCGCATCAGCATTCCCTATCCCACGATCCTTGCTTTGGGCGGCGCGCTGCTGGCCTTCGTTCCCGGCGCCCCCCAGCTTGATCTGCCGCCCCAGCTTATCCTGGCCTTGTTCGTGGCGCCCGTCCTGCTGGACGCTGCCTACGACACATCGCTGCGCGATCTGCGCAACAACTGGGCGCCTATATTCTCGCTCGTTCTGGCCGCCGTCGGGCTGACGACGGCCGCCGTGGCTTTCGCCGCCCAGCATATGATCCCCGATTTGCCATTGGCTGCCGCCATCGCGCTCGGCGCTCTGGTCGCTCCGCCCGACGCCGTGGCGGCGCTGGCGATTCTCGGGCAGGTGAACCCGCCGCACCGGATCCGCAAGATTCTGGAGGGCGAGAGCCTGCTGAACGATGCCTCATCGCTGCTGATCTATAAATTGGCCGTTGGCGCCGTCGTCGCGGGGAGCTTCAGCATGGAGGGGGCCGTGCCGACCTTCGCCCTCGTCATTTTCGGCAGCGTCGCGCTCGGCTGGTTCGCGGCATGGCCCGTCGGCCTTTTGATCCGGCGCATCGAAGACGCTCCGACCTCGGTGATTTTCCAGTTCGTGATTACCTTCGGCGTATGGCTCGTTGCCGAACGCCTGGGCCTTTCCGCAGTGGTCGCGATTGTCGTCTTCGGGCTGACGATGGCGCGCCATAATACGCTTCCGACCCATCTTAGGGTGTCGTCATTCGCGATCTGGGAGTCGGTGATCTTCGTGCTGAATGTTCTGGCCTTCACGCTCATCGGCCTTCAAATGCGCCCGGTGCTCGACGCGCTGGACGGCTCCGGGCCGCATTTGCTTGAAGCCGCGCTCATCATCCTCGGTGTGGTGATCGCCGTCCGCCTTGTCTGGGTGATGATCTATGCCTTCGTGCGAAGGCAGCTGGCCAGATTCCGCGCCTCGGCTTCCCTGCCGACGCCGAAAGGGGCACTGGTAGTCGGATGGTCGGGGATGCGCGGCATCGTCACTTTGGCGGCCGCCATGGCGCTGCCCGCCGATTTTCCGTACCGCGATTTCATGCAGCTGACGGCCTTCGTCGTCGTGCTGGGCACCTTGCTTCTCCATGGGCTGACTCTCCGGCCGCTGCTCATGCTGCTTCGCCTGCCTAAGGATACGATCGTAGAGACGGAGGCCCGCACGGCGCGCAAGGCGGCCTTGAAGGCGGCCATGGCGGAGCTGGAAAGCGACAGCACGGATGCGGCGCATCGCCTCAGGCTTCAATATAAGGAGGCTTTGAGCCGTGCCAGGAACGGCGAAGATCCGCGCGACACCGCCGATAACGCCTTGCGCCGCAAGGCGGTGGCCGTGTCGCGCCATGCCATTCATGATCTGCGCCGCAGCGGCGCCATCGGCGATGACGCCTATCGCCTTGTCGAAGAGGAGCTCGACTGGGTCGAGATGAGCGTGCGCCCCACAAAGCCCTGACCGAGACGACATGACGGATAAGTACGCCTTTGCCATTTCCGAATTCTATCCTATAGTGGCAATGTCATGAAACGCATTTGGATTTGCCTTGTCGTTGTTTTGAGCCTGCTGGCCATGCCGCTGGCTGCCAGTGCTTGCGCTGAAAACGATTGCATGAGCGGTGCGGCTCATCATGACTCCATCGGCAAGGAAAAGCCCGGCAAGGACGGCAAGGCGATGCATGCAGCCTGTCAAGCCTGCGCGCACTGCCACGCTCTGGCACTTCCTGGCGGTCATGAAGCCCAGCCTATGCCGGCTTTGCGGCAGGCTTATTCATGGGCCGACCATGAATCTGTTCCCGGGCACGTTACTGGCCCTCTCCTAAAACCTCCCTCACGCGCTTAATCCGTCAACCACGGCGCAGGCTGTGGCGCGGGATGCTTATGCATCCCGGCCGCTGGCGCGCGATTGTTTGCGATTAAACGCGAGAGGCATCATGTTCAGGACATCATATGCGTGGCTCATTTGCGCCATGCTTTTCATAAGCAATTCCCCGGCTTGGGCAGGCGCGCCACCCGCCGTCACCTTGCAGGAAGCCATCGCAAGGGCGCTGGCCAACGCGCCTCAACTCAAGGCGGCGGAAGCGTCCATGCTGGCAAGCAAGGGCGAACGGCGGCAGGCCGGGACGCTGCCCAATCCCCATATCGGCGTGGAAGTCGAAAATGTTGCCGGGCAAGGAGCCTATCGGGGAACCGATTCCGCCGAAATCACCTATGGCGTATCGCAACTGGTCGAAATTGGCGGAAAGCGATCGGCACGGCAGAATGCGGCCGATCAAGAATACAAAATGGCCACTTCCGGCTATGAATCCGCGCGCCTCGATCTTATCCGCAGCGTCAGGGTCGCTTACATGGAAGCCGTCGCGGCGCAGGAGGAGTCCAGACTCGCAAAGGAACAGAAAGACCTGGCGGCGGACATCGTTCAAAGCGTATCGCGGCGCGTGATTGCCGCCGCCGCGCCCTCGATCCATAAGAGCCGCGCCGAAGTCGCGCTCGCTTCCAGCAGCATGAATTTCGAGCGAGCAAAGCGCGCGGCGGAGATCGCCAAGAAAAAGCTGTCCGTCTTGTGGGCGGACATCGGCGGCAGCTATCAATTGGATGACAATGATTTCTTTGCCATTCAGCCGCCTGTTGCCGATCCCGGAAACGCCGGCGCCGATACGCCTGACATAGCGCGTTTGGAAGCCAGGATTGCGCAAGCCAAAGCCAATCTGGATTTGGAGCAAGCCAACGCCATCCCCGATCCTACCGTTAATCTCGGTGTCCGCGATTTGCGGGAAAGCGACAGCCGCGCCTTCGTCGCCAGCGTTTCGCTGCCTATTCCGGTCTTCAACCTCAATCGCGGCAATATCGAGAAAGCGCGCCATGAAGTCGGAAGAAGCGAGAGCGAGAAACAAGCCGCTCTTCTGGAAAGAAATGGCGAAATCGCGCGCATCATCCTGGAACTGCAGACGGCTTATGATCAGGCGCAAAGTCTGAAAACCTCCATCCTGCCCATTGCCGAGAAAGCTTTCTCGCAGGCCCGCGCGGGCTATCAGGCCGGCAAATTCTCCTATCTGGAAATTCTGGATGCCCAGCACACGCTTTTCGACGTGCGCGGCCAGTATAACGCCGCCCTGAAAGACTATCACGCGCGCCGCGCTGATCTGGATAGGCTGACGGGAAAACATAAGATGACGGAAACCGATTGGAGAGAAGAATGATGAGTAAGCATATATTGATGGGCGCCCTTCTTGCCGTGGCACTTGCGGGCGGGACGGCATTTGAGGCCCGCGCCCATGAGGAACACGCAGAACGATCCGGCGGCGATCCTCACAATCACGGCGAAGAAGAAGGCCATGAGGGGAGAACCGAGATAACGCCGGAAGCCGCTAGAAACGCCGCCATGGAAATCCTCCAGGCAGGCCCGGCAAAAATCCGGGAAACCGCGCTTCTTAACGGCGACATCATCCTCGATCCGAATAAGACGGCGAGGATCAAGGCGCGGTTTCCGGGCATCGTTCGCGAGACTTATAAAAACGTGGGCGATAGCGTCAATGCGGGCGAGGCGCTCGCAACGGTCGAGGCCAATGACAGTTTGCAGACCTATCAGGTGAACTCTCCGCTCGGCGGCACGGTTATCGCGCGCAATACCAATCCCGGCGACGTGGCGGGCGAGGCGCCGCTCTTCGTGGTGTCCGATCTCTCATCGGTGTGGGCGGAGCTTCATGTTTTTCACAAGGATCAGCCGAGGATAAAGATCGGCGATCCCGTGACCATCCATTGCGCCGATAACGATACGCAAGCCGAAAGCGTCATCGGCGCTTTCATGCCGCTTGCGGAGTCGATCAGCCAGACATTGCTGGCGCGCGTTCATCTTCCCAACGCGGACGGCCATTGGCGGGCAGGCATGAATGTCTCCGGCAAGGCCGTAGTCGCAGAACGTGACGTGCCTCTAGCCGTCAGAAATACGGCCATTCAGCGTTTTGAAGGCGCGGATGCCGTTTTCGTCAAGGAAGACGGCGCCTATGAAGCGCGCAAGATCGAGCCGGGCATCAGCGATGGCGAATGGACAGAGATCAGGCATGGCATCGAAGCGGGTGAAACCTATGTGGGCCGCAACAGCTTTATCGTGAAAGCCGACATAGAAAAAGCCGGCGCCTCGCATGACCATGATTAGCAAAAGGCATCGCCATGATTGAGCGCATCCTGAAATTCTCTCTGCGGCATCGTTATCTTGTCGCGCTGCTGGCGGCGGCCATTGCGATGGCCGGACTCTATTCGCTGAAGAATCTGCCGGTCGATGCCGTACCGGATATCACCAACAATCAGGTGACGATCAATAGCTCCGCCGCTTTCCTGTCGCCGGTCGAGATCGAAAAGCAGGTGACCTTCCCCCTCGAAACGGCGCTGGCGGGCATTCCGGGCCTGGAAAGCACGCGCTCTATCTCCCGCAATGGGTTCAGCCAGATCACGGCAATCTTCCGCGACGATGTGGACATTTACTTTGCCCGCGCGCAAGTCAGCGAGCGGATTGCCGAAGCCAAGGAAGCCCTGGCTGCCGGGGTCGAGCCGCGCATGGGCGCGATCACCACCGGTCTCGGCGAAATTTATATGTGGACAGTGGAGTATGACCATCCGCGCGGCAAGAATGCGCCGGTAAAACCGGGCAAGCCGGGATGGCAGCGGGACGGAGCCTATCTTACGCCCGAAAACCAAGTGCTGGAAAGCGATCTTGAACTAGCCGCCTATCTCCGTACCGTGCAGGACTGGATCATCCGCCCCCAGCTTAAGAGCGTTCCGGGCGTGGCGGGAATCGATGCGATCGGCGGGTATGTCAAGCAATACCACGTCCAGCCTTATCCCCAGAGGCTGGTCGCGCTGCGGATTTCCTTTTCTCAAATTCTGGAAGCCCTTGAGAAAAACAATCTTGGCATCGGTGCGGGCTATATCGAGCGTAACGGCGAAGCTTATGTCGTGCGCGCGGACGGCAGGATCGAGAACGCGGAGCAGATCGGCAATATCGTCGTCGCCATGCGGCACGACGCTCCGGTGTATCTGAAAGACATCGCGGCGGTCGGCGTGGGGCGCGAACTTCGCACCGGCTCGGCCTCGCAGAATGGCGAAGAAGTCGTGGTCGGCACGGCCATGATGCTGATCGGCGCGAACAGCCGGACGGTGGCGCAGGCGGTCGACGAGAAGATCGCGGAGATCAACAAATCCCTGCCTCCCGGCATCAAGGCCAAGACCGTCTTGAACCGGACGAAGCTCGTCGATGCGACCATTGCGACCGTGCAGGCCAATCTGGCCGAAGGCGCGCTGCTCGTCATCGTCGTTTTATTCCTGCTTTTGGGGAATTTCCGCGCGGCTTTGATTACGGCATTGGTGATCCCCCTTTCCATGCTGATGACGGCCATGGGCATGCTGCGTTTCGGCATCAGCGCCAATCTCATGAGCCTTGGCGCGCTCGATTTCGGCCTGATCGTCGACGGCGCGGTGATCATTACGGAAAATTGCCTGCGCAGGCTGGCCGAGAAACAGCATCGCGAGGGCCGCCGCCTGGCTCTCGGCGAAAGGCTGCATGAAGTCATGCAGGCCAGCCGCGAGATGATCCAGCCCTCCGTCTTCGGACAGGCCATTATCATCATGGTTTATCTCCCGCTCCTGACTTTCAGCGGCGTGGAAGGCAAGATGTTCGAGCCGATGGCGATGACGGTCATCATCGCCCTGGTCGCGGCGCTCATCCTTTCCCTGACCTTCATTCCCGCCATGATCGGTATTTTTGTCGGCGGCAAAATGAAAGAAAAGGAAAGCATCGCCGTGATGAAGGCGAAAGGGATTTATGAGCCTATGCTGCGCTTTGCCCTGGACAGGCCGCTGGCGATTGCCGGAGCGGCGGCGGCGGCTTTCGCGCTCGCCATAGGAATGTTCGCCGCGATGGGCCAGGAATTCATCCCGACGCTTGACGAAAAAGACATCGCCATGCACGCGATGCGGATTCCTTCGACTTCCCTGAGCCAGTCGCAAGATATGCAATTCCAGGTCGAAAAGGCGGTCAGCGGCATTCCCGAAGTGGCTTTCGCCTATTCCAAAACCGGTACGGCGGAAATGGCCGCCGATCCCATGCCTCCGAACGTCTCGGACACCTTCATCATCCTCAAGCCGCGCGATACGTGGCCCGATCCGGCCCTTCTCAAAGCGGATGTCGTGAACAAAATCCACGAGGCCGTGGCAAAAGTACCGGGCAATAATTACGAATTCCTGCAACCCATTCAAATGCGCTTCAATGAGTTGATCGCGGGCGTGCGCTCGGACGTGGCGGTTAAAATCTACGGCGACGATTTTACCGTCATGGAAAAAACCGCCTCCGGCATCGCGCGGGCTTTGCAGCGCGTTCCGGGCGCGGCGGATGTGAAGGTCGAGCAGACCTCTGGTTTACCCATGCTGGACATCAGGCTGGACAAGCCCGTGATTGCCCGTTACGGCCTCAATATCAGCGATGTCCTGGATGTCGTATCGATAGCGGTCGGCGGGCGCGAAGCCGGTCTGGTTTTCCAGGGCGACAGGCGTTTCGGCATTGTGGTGCGCCTGCCGGATTATCTGCGCGGCGATCCGGAAGTTTTGCGGAATTTGCCGGTTCTGCTGCCGGGCAGGAATGACGGCGGCGCGGACGATATGCAGGAGGCGCATGATCGCCCTTCCTATGTCCCGCTCAAGCAGCTTGCCGAAATCGAGATTACCGAAAGCCAAAATCAAATCAGCCGCGAGAACGGCAAGCGCCGCATCGTCGTACAAGCCAATGTACGCGGGCGCGACATCGGCTCTTTCGTCAGCGAAGCGCAGGCATCGCTCAATGAGAAAGTCAAAATCCCCGCGGGCTATTGGCTCGAATGGGGCGGGCAGTTCAAAAATCTCCAGGAGGCGAAAGCGCGGCTTTCCTTAGTCGTCCCCGCCTGCTTTTTCATGATTTTCCTGCTGCTGTTCACGGCACTGGGTTCCGTTAAACAGGCATTGCTGGTCTTCTCAGGCGTGCCGCTCGCGCTCACGGGCGGCATTCTCACGCTATGGCTGCGCGGCATGCCTTTCTCCATTTCGGCGGCGGTGGGATTGATCGCTCTTTCCGGCGTCGCCGTGCTGAACGGCTTGGTCATGATCGCCCGCATCAACCAGCTTGCGCGGGAAGGCATGGAGCAGCGTCGCGCCGTCACGGAAGGCGCCCTCTCCCGCCTTCGCCCCGTGCTGATGACGGCCTTGGTCGCCAGCCTTGGTTTCGTGCCGATGGCAATCGCTACCGGCGCGGGAGCCGAAGTGCAGAAGCCTCTGGCGACCGTCGTCATTGGCGGGCTTATCGTTGCGACCGCCATCACGCTCCTGGTGCTTCCGGCGCTTTACCAGCGATTCAATCTTGGCCGCGAAGTCACGGAACGCGAGCCTTTCGCTCATGGACCTGCGGGTCATGGGCGGAACGATCTATAATATTTATGTTCTCGATGTTCCAAAATCGGTCAATTGCCGAAGCAGTTCGCGCGCATTCTTGATGGCATAGGCGTCGTAGTCGTTATTAAAATAGACCCATGCCCGCTTCGCGCCGCTGGACTTTATGCGTTCGGCCCAGATTGCCAGTTCGGCCTTGCTATAATCGTGCCGGTACCATTGGCCGGTGCCGTGAAAACGGACATAGATATCCTCGGCAGTCTTTACGAGCACATCCGGCAATTTCGGGCCGCTGCAGGAACAGAAGATAATTCCGGCGGCCTCGAACGCCGCGAATACCGTCTCGTTCCACCAGCTTGCATGCCGGAATTCGACGACATTGCGCCGTCGCGGTTCAAGCTGCCCAAGGATCGCCTTCAGCCGCGCCGGCGTGTAATGATAGCTCGGCGGCAACTGGAACAGGAAGCAGCCCATATGCGGGCCGAGAAGATCGGCGATATAATAGAAGTCGCGAACCAGTTCTTTAGTGCCGGAAAAACGCTTGATATGGGTGATAAGTTCGCAGACCTTGACAGTATATACGAATTCCCGCCGTCCGGCCTGCCGTAGCCATGATTTGACGGTCGAGACCGTAGGCCAGGAATAAAACGGCGCATTCAATTCGACGGTCTTGAATCGATCGGCATAATGATCGAACCAGCGCGCGGTCGATAAATCCTCCGGATAGAATGCCCCCTTCCAGTCCCAGTAAAACCAGCCGGAACACCCGACATGATACGCCTGGGCTTGATCCTCGCCCGCGATACGGGAGGACAAAGCCAGGACAGGCTCGGCTTCAGACGCCTTTCTGGCCAAATGCATTTTTTCGGCGCGAACGGGATTTTCGGCGCGCTGCTGGGCACGGCGCATGATTCGTTTCTCGTTCCTTGCCGCGTCCGCTTCCATCGATTTATCCGGCATGCCGTTCCATCCTCTGTTCCACGAGGAAGGTTGCCGCAAACCCGCAAGATTTCGATATAGCTATTGGAACGCTCGATGGCCGCGAATTTATGGATTGCGCCCGTTTGGCTATATCAAAAAGATATCGGAAAATGAGATTGATGGAATTCGCTCTGCGCATGGCGGACGATCAATTGTCTCTTATGGAGGGTTGCTATGGCCGAAGTTATCAATCTGAACGACCTATTCAGTGAAATGCTGAAGGACGTTTATTACGCGGAAAAGAAAATCCTGAAAGCGTTGCCGAAAATGGCGAAGGCCATCGGCAAGGAATCGAAATTGGCCGCGGCTTTCGAAAAACATCGCCAGGAAACGGAAGGCCAGATCGACAGGCTGGAGCAGGTTTTCGAGATAATCGGCAAAAAGGCGCGCGGCAAGAAATGCGAAGCCATCGAAGGGCTTTCCAAGGAAGCCGAAGAGCTCATGGACGAAGTGGCATGCGGCGCGACGCTGGAAGCCGGCCTGTTGGCCGGCGCGCAGGCGGTGGAACATTACGAGATCGCCCGTTACGGAACCCTCATCGAATGGGCGCGCCTGCTCGGCTATAAGGATGCCGTCAAGCTTCTCACCCAGACGCTCGACGAAGAAAAGAAGACGGACGAATTGTTGAGCAAGATGGCGCTGGGCAATATCAATCAGCGCGCCCTCGACGCGCAGCAAGAAGAATCCGAAGACGACAAGGAAAGCCTGCTGGAAACCATTCGCCGCAAGATCGCTTAACTCTCCGTGAAATGCCTGGGAGGCCTAGCCCTCCCAGGCCGAGTTCATGGAATTTCTTTTTGAAGCCCTCCGCCTTCCGATGCGAAAATTTTTTCAAAACCTGGCGATAGACGACAACAGGAAACTCCGGATTATTCGGCGCTCCGTCCGCCGGGGACAGGAAAAAGCTTCTTACGGCCGTCATGCGATCGCGGGAATCACGCGGCTTTCTTCGGCACTTTCTTGCCTTTGGCCCGCGCCTCGGAAAGGCCTATCGCGATAGCCTGCTTGCGGCTTTTCACCGTGCCGCCTTTGCCGCCCTTCCCGCTTTTCAGTTTGCCCTGCTTGAATTTGCGCATTTCCGCTTTGACGTCTTCTCCGGCGGACTTGGCATATTTCCTGGGCATGACCTTTCTCCTTCTCAGGCGAATCGACGAAGCTCAGGCTGACAGACGATGCATAAAGTAACTATAATTTTTCAACGCCGATCCTAAGGCGCGGGCGGCGATGCGCCGGAATGCGCATGCGCCGCCTCGATCAAACCTCGGCAATCGCTGTCCTCGCCAAGCCCCATTTCGATAAAGGGAATGATCCCCGCTACCGGCGTCAGGAAAACGCCCAGCGCCGCCGCAACCCCGCCGCGCGCCGCGAGTTCCTTGGGATCGACCGCGACGACGGGGCTTTTCAGTTTCCCCGTGATCAGGATCGACGCATGCGCCGTCAAGATGCTGGGGTCTTTCGGATGGCTTTCGACCTCCATGTCGATGGTTTCGTCCTTGAGATTGACGCGCGCCGAGCCGCCGATATTCGAGGCCGCCGTGTCGAACACGAAAATATCCGAATTCAGCATGCCCTTTTCCAGCTTGAAATCCCCGACCGCGCAGCGGATCGCGGTCGATTCATCCTCGTCCAACAGCAAAGGCGCGGCCTCGCCGAGTTCAAGGCCAGCCGCTTTGACGATCAATAGGCTGATTTTCCCGCCGCTCATTACCGCCGCCATGCGGCCATCGCTGCTGCCGAGAACCTCGGCCATGGAACGGCCCGCGCCGCCGAATTGAATATGGCCGCCGAAATGGCCGGCGGCGAATTCCTCAAAGCGCGAATCGTTGAAAAACGGCTTCATGCTCAGCCGTTTGAGCCACATATCCGCTTCGACCTTCGGAACGTCCTTCTGACCATTCAGCGTCACCGCGCCCTCGAGCCTGCCATTCGCCATGCCGAAATTCAGAGGATCGATGCGCAATACGCCGTCCTTGAGAAGGAAACGCACATTCATCGCATTCATGGGCCAGCCCGGCTCGCTCACCTGATCGGCTTTGAGCCGGACGTCCATGTCGGTCGCGCGCAAACGTTCGAGGCTGAGCGGCATATCGGGCAAAAGACGGCCGCTATCCTTGGCATCCTCGCTCTTGCCGTCCTTTTTCGGCGGCGCGATGCCGATCAGCCCGCCGATATCCTTCATATCGAGCAGTTTCGAGGTCAGTTCAGCCTGAACGAAACCGCGCTTGCCGCTGACGTCGTCAGTAAGATCGCCACTCAGATCGCTATCGCCGACGCGGCCATGGAATTTGCGGAACGACCAGATATCATTCTTTTCCTCGAGATGGCCGCTTAGCGAATAAGCGGGCGTCGGCGGCAAAGGTATGAAGGTGAGATAAAATAGATCCGCCATATTGTCGCCCTTGAGATTCAATGTCGCGTCGATCCCCGCCATATTGACCGGATCGGTGAAGCTGCCCTTGATCGACACCTGCGTTGCGCCCATCTTGATACTCATATCGAGAGGATAGGGTGCGCTGCTGTTGCGCAGCATGTCGAGCGAACCACCGGCGGCGCGGATGGAGAAAGGCTTGTCCTGAAGCGCGCCGTCGCCGGATAAAATAAATTGTCCCCGTTCGCGGTTCGCATCGCCGCTCGCGGTATCGATAGTCAGAACGGCGGCGAGCTTCTTCGGCATGTCGCGATAGACCAGTTTGCCTTCATTGATCTTCAGCACGCCGATTACCGGAAAGCCGCTCCTGCCCTGCGGCACGGCTGTGCGAACGACCGCGTTCGCCTTCGACAGGACGGGAAATTGCCAGTTCTTTTCCTCCTCGCTGTATTTTTCCAGAATGATCGTCGGACGATCGATCGTCAGCGTCGGCAGTTGAACCTGGCCGATCAGCAACTTCCACATCTTGATGCCGAATTCCAGATTGTCGATGACGACCATGTCCGGATCGGGTTTATCCGGCACATTGGCGAGCCGGATTTTATTCACATGGACATGCGGCGTCGTCCAATCCCAATCGATGGTAATCGGCCCGTCGATCACGAGGGCGCGGCCAAGCTGCGCCGAGCCGGTCGCCGCCGCGTAACGGTTGAGCCACGATTGCGGCACCAGAAAGATCGCGGCGATCAGCAGGATCGCGAGTGCCACAACAATGCCGACGCCGGTCAACACCCAGCGGAAAAACGAATGAGATTTTTTCAATGCCGCGCCCGTCTGCCGCCATGGCTTCATAGGAAAGAGGGTCTTTATTTAATAAGACCGGCATAAAAAGCCCATGAGGCTTACAGCGGATAAAATCTGCAGGAAGCCTTATTCTACCGCTCTGCGGCCGCTATAACCTAAAGCCGGTCGATCAATGCCGCCAGATCGGCTTCGGCCTGCGCCAGCTTCTGCCGCAGATGCGCGAAATCCTGATTGAGCTGGGCGAGATGTTTCGGATCCTGGCCCGGCGCGCAGGCGGCGGCGATGGCCGTCTCGATTTGCTCACGCTGCTGCCGTAGATCAGCGATCTGGCGCTCTAGTTCCTGCGCTTGCCGTTCGGGACTGTCGCCGCCGTTTTTCGGCGAACTGGCTGCGGGCTGCGCGGATTTAGGCTTATCCCGCTCCAATTTACGCTGGCGAATGACGAATTTCCGGTAGGCGTCGAGATCGTCGTCGAAGGCGCGGCACTTGCCGTCCGCGACCAGCCAGAGCTGATCGGCGACGCATTCGACCAGATGCGGGTCGTGGCTGACCAGGATCACCGCGCCGCTGTAATTATTGAGCGCCTGGATCAAAGCTTCGCGCGCATCCATATCGAGATGGTTGGTCGGTTCGTCGAGCAGCATGATATGCGGCGCGTCGTAGCTCATCAGGCAAAACAGCAGCCGCGCTTTTTCGCCGCCGGAAAGATCGGCCACCAAAGTATCCGCCTTGCGCTTGTCGAAGCCGAACTGGCTCAGGCAGGCGCGCACTTTCGCCTCGGGACTTTCCGCCATCACGGGACGCATGATGGAGAATGGCGTCTCCGCGCCGTCGAGTTCGTCGGTCTGGAATTGCGCGAAATAACCGACCTTCAGCTTGCCGGATTTATAGACCGTGCCGCCGAGCGGATCGAGGCGGCCCGCCAGCAGCTTGACCAGCGTGGATTTGCCGTTGCCGTTCGCGCCGAGCAGCGCGATGCGGTCCTGCTGGTCGATTTGCAAATCGAGTCCGCGCAGCACCGGCTTGGCGGGGCTATAGCCGGCATCGACCTTTTCGAGCCGGATCAGCGGCGAGCGCAGTTCCTTCGGCTCCGGGAAGGTGAAGGCGGTGACGCGCTCGGCGATCACGGCGTCGACGATATCCATCCGCTCGATGGCTTTGAGGCGGCTTTGCGCCTGGCGCGCCTTGCTGGCGGTGGCGCGGAACCGGTCGACGAATTTCATCGCATGGGCTTTTTGCGCCATCTGCTTTTCGTGAAGCGCCTGCTGGTTCATCAGCTTTTCGGCGCGCTGGCGCTCGAACTGGTCGTAATTGCCGGTGTAGGAAACCAGATGCTGATTTTCGAGATGCAGGATATGGTCGACCGTCTTGTTCAGAATATCGCGGTCGTGGCTGATGATGATCAAAGTCTCGCGATAGCGGGCGAGAAAATTTTCCAGCCAGATCATCGATTCAAAATCGAGATGGTTGGTCGGCTCGTCGAGCAACAGGACATTGGGCTGCTTGAACAGCACCGCCGCCAGCGCGACGCGGGCGCGCCAGCCGCCGGAATAGGCCGTGATCGGCAGCATCTGCGCCGCTTCATCGAAGCCGAGCCCCGCAAGAATGGAGGCCGCGCGCGCCGGAGCTTCATAGGCGTCGATATCGTTGAGTCGCTCGTATATCTCGCCGATGCGATCGGGATCGGTCGCGGTTTCGGCTTCGGCGAGCAGCGCCGAACGCTCGGTGTCGGCGGCGAGGACGATATCGAGCAGCGGCGTGTCGTCTTCCGGTATATCCTGCCGCACCATGCCCATCGTGGCGTTCTTGATCAGCGAGATATGGCCACTGTCGGCACCGATTTCTCCGGCGATAATTTTGAACAGCGTCGATTTGCCCGCGCCGTTCGGTCCGACCAGGCCGATGCGGTGCCCCGCCGGAATATTGACCGAAACATTATTGAACAGCACGCGGCCGCCGATACGATAATTTAGTTCTTGAATAGACAGCATGGCGTCGGGTCTTTACTCATAAGGGCCCAGGCCCAATTAAAATGGGGTTTGGCCCCCGCCTATCGCGGCGGCCAAGGATGGTCGATACCAAGCGCCTGCATTGCATGCAAGCAATGGATACGACGTAAAGATTTCTGGCCAAAATCGGCCCCGGTATTTATGATGGCCGATCCGCGTGAAAAACCCTGTTACGGAGACCAAAAATGATCCTGGGCCTGTCCACACCCGATTTCACGCTCCTGCATGTGATCATCAGCCTTATAGGCATTCTGTCGGGTGGGGCGGTTCTCATCGGCATGCTGCGCTCGAATAGGGCCGAGGGCTGGGCGGCGCTGTTTCTCGCGACGACGATCCTGACCAGCGTCACCGGATTTATGTTCCCCATCACGAAAATCGGGCCGCCGCATATTTTCGGCGCCATATCGCTGCCGCTTCTGGCCGCGGCGGTTGCCGCGTTTTACGTTTACCGGCTCAAGGGCCGGTGGCGCTGGATATACATCGTGGCGGCGATGCTGTCGCTTTATCTGAATGCCGTCGTCGCCGTCGTGCAGTCGTTTCAGAAACTTCCGCATCTGCAGGTGCTGGCGCCCACGCAGTCCGAGCCGCCCTTCCTTATTGTCCAAGTCGCCATGCTGGCGCTCTTCGCCGTCACGGGCTTCATGGCGGTGAAGAAATTCCATCCCGAAAGAAAAATCTAGACCCACTGCTCCTTATCGAACCAGGCACGGCCGGGCCAAGTGTAAAGCAGATAGAGCGCATAAATCTGCAGCCCGATATCGGGCACGGCCAGCAGGTAATAGAGCGTCTCGCGGTAGGGCGGCATCGCCGTCCAAATGGCGTCCAGCGCAAAGCTCAATACAACGCTTATCCGCGCCCAGTTCTTGCCCTCGCCGATCTTGAGCACGATCCAGGCCGACCCCGCCCCCAGCATCGCGTAGCCAATGACGGCAGTCCACATCAGGGATTCCGGATCGACCTCGATCATGCCCTGAAGCTGTTCGGCGATCATTTTTTCCAGATCGCCGATGCTGACCCAAGCCTGATAAATGCCGCACACGCACATCCATACCGTCCAGGCCCATAAAGCCAGTTCGGCGTAGAGCACATTTTTGGGCTTATCGGATGGCAGATGGGGCATGGGCCGGGCGAATGACTGGCGAGAGCGCCAACCATACACATTCCCCAAGGGAACGCTCAAGCGTCATGATCCACCAGCGGCAACTCATTATATATTAAAACGCGCATTGGGGGACGCTTCATCGCCCGCGCCACGGCGCGGTTGCGGATTCTTTCGGCTTCTCCGGGAAGCTTGAAAAAGATCATAGGCGGCACGCCGTCTTCGATGGCGGTGAGAACGGTCGTCTGATAAAGGCGCACGTCCATTTGCGCCAGACGCTGGTCATAGGGCGTTTCCGCCATCTCCCGCTCAAGCCGCAAGCGCATCTCGGCGGCATACCCCTCATCGGAACCGATATATCGCCTTCCCAGCGGCGATCGCAGCAATGCCCTTCCCCGCTCGGTCCCAAAGGGATAAGGCTCGTCCGCCTCATGCTGCCGCAGCATGAGCTTTTTCGCTTGATACAGTTTACGGTCGCCGCAGAACAGCGCGGCGTTGGCGACCCAGTCGAACAGCAGCGCGCCTTTGCCGATTTTTTCCATGGCGTCCGCCCTAGCCTTTCGGCCCGTCCAGTCCAGAATTCGCAGGCCTCGTCGCTGCAGAACTGATTTGAGGGCGTGCAGGTTCGGGATTCGCCGCTTCGATCGCCGTGATGACAGAGCTTATGTAGTTCTTCTGACGGAAGGGATCATCCGATTTCTCCAATTTCTCCACCAATGCCCTCAATGGCTCGATGGCTCGCGCGTCGCCTATCATCTCCAGGGCGCCAAGGGCAGGCGTTCTTAAATCCGATGGCACACCGATATTCGCAGCCGCTATAGATACCAGCATATCGACGGCGCGCCCGTCTCCCGCAAGGCCAAGCGCCCAAATCGCATACCCTGCGCGGCGCCGCTTCTTGTCGTCTTTCACTTCATGCGGGAAGGGCGGGATCGCGGACATCAGAAAATCAAACGCGATGTCTTTGCCCGCGCCGCCTGACTTAATGACGAAGCCCAAGCTTTTAGCGGCAATGCTGACGTCGTCATACTTGAAGGGCCGGTTCCATGAAAATACCCCTATCAATTGGTCGACATGGTAAAGCTCTTCCTGCTCCCGCAGCGTTTTATTTTCGAAATCTTCTGACATATCCATCTCCATAATAAATTCGTGAAAATAATTGTTGTTTCAAAACCCTAACCCTTCGGTCCCGTTATCTCGGTCTTTTCAGCCGCGGGCCGGGCTCGAGGCCGTGCAGGCATGGGATTAGCCTCTTTGATTGCCGCAATGGCGTCCTCGACATATCCCAAAACATCCTCTTTGCGTCTCGAAAATTCTTTGAGCGGTTTAAGGGCCCTGCGATCTCCTATCAGTCCCAATGCTCGCACGGCGGTGCCACAGGAAGAATAGAGAACATCATCCGAATCCGTAATGATCTGTATTAGCACATCGACGGCGCGCCGGTCGCCGGCAATGCCAAGCGCGGCAATCGCGCACCTGCTGCGACCCAGATTTCTTCTGTCCTGCGCCGATATCATCAGCGTCTCAAATGCAGCCTCGCTGCCCGCGCTGCCCGATCTGACGGCGAATCCTAAACCATAGGCCGCAGCATCACCGGCAAACTCGGACACTGCTCCGAAACGCAAAAATGTTTCGCTCAAATCAGCGATCATGCGCGTTTCTTCGTGTTCCCGCAGCGTTTTGTTCTCAGAATTCTTCGGCATATCGTTTCTCCAAAATAGATTCGTAAAAAATCATTGTCGTGCTCATCGCGCTTGTATAAATGAAAATAAAACCTTCTATCAAACAAAACATGATGATAATACAGACTATACTTTCGTATTTATTATATTGATATATCATGATAAATTTCTGTAATTTACGGTTTGTACATAATTATCATGACAAAATAATCTCATGATCAAAGAGCTTCAGCTTCTCGGCATGACGAAAAACGAGGCCATCGTCTATCAGGCGCTGGTCAAGCACGGCCCATGCCGCGCCGGCCTGCTGATCACCGAGCTCGACACCCATCGCAACATCATCTATGAGGCGCTCGAAAGCCTGATCCTGAAAAGCTACGCGGTGAAAATCAGCGAGCGCGGCGTCTGGCGTTTTCAGATCACCGACCCGAATGTCCTGTTGACCAATTTGAAGCGCCGCGAGGAGATCGCGCAGAACATCATCAGCGAGATCGCCGCCCACAGCCGCCAGGCCGCGCGCCAGATCACCGTTTACGAGGGGCTTGAGAGCTACCGGCGCTATTGGATCACTTCGATCGAGCGGGTTCCGGTGGGCACCATCGATTACGTCGCGGGCGCGGGCGTCGAGCCTTGGGCGACCTTCATGGGAAAATCCATCGAGACCTATTTCCGGCTATGCGAGGCAAAAAAGGTCGTGTGGAAGCAGCTTTACTTCGGTATCACCCAGCAAGAAAGAAGACGGCTGCGCGCCGTGCCGGTCGATCAAGAAGCGCGCGTATGGAAAAGCCCGATCCCAAGGCCGTTCCAGGGAAATTTCAACGTCATTCACGATACGGTGATCCTGCATACGATGCAAAGCCCGCCGCGCATCGTCGAAATCCGCGACGAAGCCATCGTCTCGATGTTCCGTAATTATTTCGACATCATGTGGTCGCAGGCGGAACCGGTGGGTTAAGCGCCGGACTTAGGCGTCGGGCGCGTCCGCGGCTTCTTCCGTCCGGCGATTTTCGAGATTGGCCTTAACCTGCGCCAACGCATCCTGCATCGCCGGAGACTTTGGGGCATTGTCGCCGTTATTGTCGCCATTGACCTTCAGGTAATTTTCCATCTGCTCCGTCGTGTCGTTGGCGGCGGGCGGAATGACAATTGTTTCCGGTTGAGGCGTAGGAATTTCGGGCTGGACTGGCATGACGGCTCCTGACGGGACGATGAGGCGCGAACCTGAAATAAGCCCGCTCAATCGACAAAGCGCCGATCTCGATAAGGATGCTATGTGATTACCGAGGGGTTTGGATGGGCAAGCCCCTGCAAAGAAAATTCCCGGCGAAGCCGGGGGAGCGGCTTCGCCGGGTAAGGCGGCCCGTTGAAGGTGCCGCCCGATCTAGGCCCAAGGCCCAGAGCTCGTTACGCCGCTTTGTCGGCGGTCTTGGCGTTCAGCTCCTTCGCGGAACCCGCCTTATTGATGGTCACCGAACGCGGCTTTTGTTCCTCGGGAACTTCCCGCGTCAGATCGATCCACAGCATCCCATCGCGAAGCTCCGCGCCGGTTACCTTCATGTAATCGGCAAGACGGAACGTCCGCTCGAAAGAGCGCGTGGCGATGCCGCGATAAAGATAATCGGCTTGCTCGGCCTCTTCCTTCGCCTCCAATCCGCCCGTGACGGTCACCCGGTCGCGGTGAACGGTGATATTGAGATCGCGCTCGGTGAATCCGGCGACAGCCATGGCGATTTTGTAATGGTCTTCGCCGGTCTTGACGATATTGTACGGGGGATAGCCACCCGCCTGTTCTCCGCCCTCCACGAGCGATTGGAACAAGTCGTTAAAGCGGTCGAAACCCACCGTTGTGCGCCATAGCGGCGTCAGCGATAATGCGGTTGGCATGATAACCTCCTGGTTAGCAAGGTTGATATTTGCAAACCCGCCCACTGGCGCGGCTTACAAATAGGATGTAGTTTGCCTTTGCCCGTCTTCAAGGGTTTCCGATATAAAAATTCCGAAAGCTTTCGCATGGATAAGATAAAAAGTTTCTCAGCCGCGACGGGCGGCATCTGGGAGCGGTTGCGCCAGGAGGCCGCCGCCGCCGCGACGGTTGAACCCGCTCTCGAAGGGTTGCTCGGCGGCATGATCATGGAGCGCGACTCTCTCGGCGAAGCGCTCGGCCATCTTCTGGGCCGCAAGCTCGGCGACGAAGCTGTTTCCGCCGCCGCCATCCGGGAACTGTGCGTCGAGGCGCTGCGATCCGATCCCGCGATGATCGATCATTATATGCGCGACATGGCGGCGAGCCACGAGCGCGATCCCGCCTGCCGCTCATGGCTGCAGCCTTTCCTGTTCTTCAAGGGCGTCGCGGCGCTGCAGGCGCATCGCATCGCGCACTGGCTGTGGCATCAGGAACGGCAGCTCATGGCGTTTCATATTCAGAGCCGCTGTTCGGAGATATTCCAGGTTGACATCCATCCCGCCGCCTTGATTGGATCGGGCATCTTCCTCGATCACGCGACGGGAACCGTGATCGGCGAGACCAGCGTGGTGGGCGACGACGTTTCGATGCTGCAATCGGTGACGCTGGGCGGCAACGGCAAGGAGCGCGGCGATCGCCATCCCAAGATCGGGCGCGGCGTGCTGATAAGTTCGGGGGCAAAAGTCCTCGGCAATATCCGCGTCGGCGACGAGGCCCGCATCGCCGCCGGATCGGTCGTCCTGCACGACGTTCCGCCCTGCGTCACGGTGGCGGGCGTTCCGGCAAAGATCGTGCGCGTACCTTCGCCCGAGCATCCAGCGGAATGCATGGATCATTCGTTTGACCTGTAAGGGAGCCTAACCGATGAAAATAGCCAACAACGTCACGGAACTGGTCGGCAATACGCCGCTCGTGAAAATCACCCGCATGGCCGAGGGGCTGGAAGCCGAGATCGTCGCCAAGCTGGAATTCTATAATCCGGCGCACAGCGTCAAGGATCGCATCGGCGTCGCCATGATCGACGCCGGCGAGCAATCCGGCCAGATCAGCAAGAATACGGTGGTCGTCGAGCCGACCAGCGGCAATACCGGCATCGCGCTGGCCATGGTCTGCGCCGCGCGCGGCTATCGCTGCATCCTGACCATGCCCGAAACCATGAGCAAGGAGCGCCGTATCCTGCTGCGCGCCTATGGCGCGGAACTGGTGCTGACGCCCGGCCCCGACGGCATGGCGGGCGCGATCAAGAAGGCCGAGGAAATCGCCGCCTCGCTTCCCAACGCCTTCATGCCGCAGCAATTCAACAATCCCGCCAATCCCGAAATTCACCGCCGCACCACGGCGGAGGAAATCTGGCGCGACACCGACGGCAAGGCCGACATCCTGATATCCGGCGTCGGCACCGGCGGCACCATCACCGGAGTCGGCGAAACCCTGAAGGCGCGCAAGCCGGAGTTCCGCGTCATCGCCGTCGAGCCTGACGCCTCGCCGGTGCTGTCGGGCGGCGCGAAAGGCCCGCACCCGATCCAGGGCATCGGCGCGGGCTTCGTCCCGGCGATCCTGAACGTGAAAATCTATGATGAAGTCATCCGCGTGAAGAACGATGACGCCTTCGCCACCGCGCGGCGCGCGGCGCGCGAAGAGGGCCTGCTCGTCGGCATATCCTCAGGCGCGGCGCTATGGGCGGCGATGACGGTCGCGGCGCGGCGCGAGAACAAGGGTAAGATGATCGTCGTTATCATCCCCTCATTCGGCGAGCGCTATCTCTCTACGGCTCTTTTTTCTGATCTGGCGGATTGACGGGTTTGTCGGCACCCTCTTTTGCCTTCTCGTCTTTTTCCTTTTCGCCCTTTTCTTTCACGGGTTCTTCAGCGGGCTGGATAATGATTTCCAGACTGGCGACAGCGTCCGGCTCTTCATACGTCGGCACCGGCAACTGATAAGAGCGCGTAGCGGCCTTGTCGTCCGTCGATGCCGCGCCGCGAGACAGCGCCACCGTTGCCGTAGCCGGACTGGAACCGCCAACGGGAATGACGGCATAACGCTGGAAACCGGCGTAAAGATATTTAGAGCCGAGCATGAATTTAATATAAGCCGCGCCGGAAGCGATCATGATCTCGGCCTCCAGGAATTTTTTCTCGTCCCTGAACAGGATTTCCACGTTGGCGCGGCATTGCTGGTTTTCCTCGCAAACCGTTTTGGCGATCTTGCCCTCCGGGCGAAGCTCGCGGATTTCCACGCTATAAGAATCCGGCGCGGCGTCGCGGTTAAAATTCGCCGCCTGAGCATGGATCGACCCCGCCGCCGAAAATAGCGCCAGCAGCAAACAGGCCGAAAATTTCTTCCATGGCGTCATGATATTTTCCTCTCCGCAGGCCATTTGGCGTAAGCCCAAATCCAGAACGCCGCGACATTCGCGGTCGGGATCATCAGCAGCAACACCCATAGCGGCTTGATGCCGCTCCGCGCCAGCGCGAATCCGCCCGTCCCGATAGCATAGGCGGTCAGCATGCCGTAAAGCAGCATGAAAACCCAGTTGGGCAAAAGCTCCGTCCAGGCCGACCATGCGCCGACGATATCCAAAAGCTCTTTCATGACGCCCGCTTCCTCATGACGCCTGTCCCCATATGCTGGTCTTAAGCTGCTTCTTCGGCGGCGCGGGCAGTTTCGGCCAGGCGCGATGGCAGAAAATCCCCGCGATCAGCGCGACGCCCAACATCGGCATGACAAGATTGAACACGATCAATCCCGCCCATAACGGGCGCAGCCCCGCGCGCCGCAGCGCATGCCCGAGCGGCCATAGCGAAAGCAGGCAAAAGGCTTAAACCGCCGAAAGCGGGATGGTGGAGAATGGTGTCCATAAGCATGAATGGGAAAACGGCGCGCTGTTGTCAACCGGAGGCTGGAATGATAGGTAAAACACGGGCTCGCGGCAATCATGGGGAAAGACAATGCAGAAATTCCGGTTAGGATTCCTTGCCGCCGCGCTTGCCTGCGCCGTCCTTATCCCCCCGGCCCACGCGGAAACGGCGCTGGAGCGCATTAGGAAAACCAACACTTTGCACTGCGGCTATGTCAGCTACGCGCCCGCGCTGATCAAAGACCTGAAAACCGGCCTATGGAGCGGCTTCGATTACGATGTTGTGAAAGCCGTCTCTGAACGGCTGTTGCTGAAGGCGGAATACGCCGCCGAAACCGGCTGGGCAACCGTTCCCGCCGATCTCGACGCCCGTAAATTCGATATGCTGTGCAGCACATACTGGATTCATCCCCAGGCGGCGAAATTCATGCTGTTTTCGCGCCCGGTTTATTTCCAGCCGGTCTTCGTCGTCGCCCGCGCCGATGACCCCCGCTTCGACGGCGGCGCGGGGCGCTATGAATGACGAAAAAATCACCATGGTGGCGCTCGACGGCGACAATCCGGTCTCCATCGCCCAAGCGGATTTTCCCAAAACAAAAGTCATGACACTGCCCAACATGACCGATTTCAGCCAAGTTCTAGTCACCGTCGCGAGCGGCAAGGCCGATATCACGATTGTCGACGCCAACACTTTCGGCACCTATAACGAGCATAATCCCGGCAAGCTGAAAATCGTCGATGCGGCCAAGCCAATCCGCGTCTTCCCCGCCAGCTTCGGCTTTCCGGCGGGGGAGCCGGTGCTGCGCGACGCCGTCAATGCCGCGCTCGACGAGCTTATCCTACGACGGCACCATCGACCGCATTTTCGACCGATATGCAAAATACGACAACGCGATCTACCGCGCCACTGTCCCCTACCGGAATCCGTATGGGAAATAGAGCGGCCTGTTGACCGCGCGGAGGCGAAAGGATAGTTTTCGCCCTACGCTTACCTGGTAAGCCGTTGTAGCTCAGGGGTAGAGCAGGGCTTTCGTAAAGCCAAGGTCGGGGGTTCAATTCCCTCCAACGGCACCACCGGTTTTTCTTAGCGCGCTTGCGCGCTTAGAAAAACCGAATGCCAGGCGTAGTTCGCGCAGCGAACGAAGACGGGCTAGCTCAGATCCAAGGGCCGTCAATTCTTCCCCCGCCTTCCCCCTCCCACCACGAACACCGCCAGCGCCACGCCCGCCGCGAGCCACGCGTAAATAGCGGGATGGAAAAACATCGCCGGAATGATCGCCCATGCGCCGATCATGCGCGCGGCGGTCAAAAGAAGCTCGCGCGTCAGAATGGCGGTGGCCGAGCGGTTCCTATACCAGCGACCTTGAATGCCGGTGCTGCATAAGATCGAGCCGCCCGCCCACAGCGGAACGGAGAAAAACAGAATGCCGGTCTGCTGGCTGAGGCACCAGGGCAGCCATCCCACGAGGCCCGCCATGCTGCCGATGCGGATTTCCGCCTTGCTGTCCGCCGCATAGAGCCTGCCCGCGAGCGGCGCGAGCAGCACTTGAATGCCCGTGCGCAGCGACATGACCACGCCGACGCTGAGCGCCGCCACGCCGAGCAGCTTGAGCCATGAAGGCATCAGAATATCCACGAGCGTCGCATAAACGGCATCGAGCAGGGTCAAGACGGTTCGCCTTGGATCATGCATGATCTCGTCGCGCAGCCGCGTGGCCCGAACCTGGCCCATCGCGGCGGGAGCGCCGTCGCGCTGCGGCAGGGGGATCGTCAGGAACAGCAGCAGCGACGCGGCGATCTGCACCGCGTAATCCCGCCAGCGCGATCTCCGTACTCATCTGAAGCGCGGCGGCCGCCCCCGCGGCAAGATATCCGGCGATGCCGCCGAACGTCTGGCATATCTGCGACAGCGACACCTCATATCCCCGGCTTTTGTCGGACGTATGCGCGGCCATGGCGAGATGAAAGACCTGCCAATACCCGGTGCCCGCGCAGGCTAGGCATGTGCCGATCATCAGCGGATGCTGCAAAATCGCCGGATGGAGCAGCGGCGCCAGCGCCAGCAACTCGGAAAACAGGACGAAGCCGAAGAACCGGCGGCGCGGCCAACGGTAATAGGCCCAAGTGAACAAGGGAAACAGCAGGAATCCCGCGATGCCGAACCGCGCGAGAAAATAGGCCATCATGCCGTCCATGCCGAAGCGCAGCACGTCGATGGCCGTGAAAACCCCGACGAAGCCGAGGCCAAGCGAGCCAAGGAATTGCGCGCCATACATCAAGGCGCGCTCGCGCGATTGCAAAGGCTGCCAGAAGGCGGGGCTGAAATAGGAACGCATGGATTTTTCAGGCAAAAGATTAGCGATGGACAGGATTTATATGATCATCGCAATTCCTATGCCGCGACAGCGCATGAATTTTCACTGCGCCCGGATGCTTTTCAGAAATTCGGCGACTTCACGCGACATTTGATCCGACTGCCGGGCGAGATCCTTGGCTGCGGCGAGAACCTGCTGCGAGGCCATGCCGGTTTCTTCGACCGAGCGATTGACCATGCCGATCTTATCGCTCACATGGGTGGTGCCTTCGGCGGCCTGATGGGCGCTGCGGCTGATTTCTGAGGTCGCTGAACCCTGCTGCTCGACCGCAATGGCGATGGCGTTCGCGATGCCACCCACTTCGGTGATGGTGCCGCCGATATGCTGGATCGCGACGACGGCTTCTTGCGTGGCTTCCTGATCGCGCCGATCTGCTCGCCGATTTCCTGGGTCGCCTTGGCGGTCTGGTTGGCGAGACTCTTGACCTCCGACGCGACGACGGCAAATCCCTTGCCCGCCTCGCCCGCGCGCGCCGCCTCGATGGTGGCGTTGAGCGCCAGCAGATTGGTCTGGCTGGCGATGGTATCGATCAGCCCGACGATCTCCCCGATCTTCTTCGCGCGGGTCGCAAGGGTGCCGACCACCGCATCGGTTTCCTTGGCTTCGGCCATGGCCTGATTGGTGATCGTGGCGGAGCGCATGGACTGTCCCAAAATCTCCTGCACCGACGCCGCCATTTCCTCGGCGGCGCTGACGACGGTCTGAACGCTGCCGCTGGCTTCTTCGGCGCGGGCGACGACTTCCGTCGCTTGCCGCGAGGTCGTCCCCGCATTTTCGGACATCAGCGTCGCCGTCGTCTCCAGCTCCGACGCCGCCGTCGAAAGCAGGCCGATCATCGTGCCGACTTTCGACTCGAATATATCGGCAAGGCCATTCCGGGCTGCTTGCCTGTCGGCCGAGGCGCGGCGCTCGGCTTCCTTGTTTTCGCCCACGAGGCGTTCGTTCTGCAGCACGGTGTTGCGCAGCTGTTCAAGCGCGCGGGCCATGTCGCCGATTTCGTCGCGGCTGGAAATGTCGGGCAGATCGGTATGGGAGTCGCCCGCGGCCAGGGATATCATGGCGGCGCTTAAGCTGCGCAAAGGCTGACTGACCTTAAGCTGCACGAATATGAATACCGCGATGCCGATGAGGACGCACACGCCGCCGAAAATCAGCATGATGGCCATGAAATCATGGAACTCGGCCCCGATGACGCTCATTTCGGTTTGCGCGGCGACCATGTGGATTATTTTCTTGGCAAAGCCGCCAGCAAAACCGGCGCAAGCAAGAACCAATGCAATCAGCAATCCGTTGACAAGCGAGATTTTGGCATTGATTGTCATCGGCAGAACTCCTTCCTCAGGCTACGGATTTCCCTCGTACAGCAAGCAGCAAACCGGTTAAGCATCGATTAAGCATGATAAAAAAATTTCTCTCGCAAATCCGCCTCAAACTTCGCCCTCGCGGGACGCGCGGGCGCGCGGGGCCAGCGGCAGCGCCGCAAGCTCGACCTGAAATGGTGGGCCCAGGCCGTGGCCCTGGGCACAATCTGGGGTTTTGTCGCGCTGTCGGCGCTGCTCGGCTGGTATGCGTATGATCTGCCGGACATTCGCGCCATCGAAGGCCATACGCGCCGGCCCGCTATCGCCATCCTGGCTGCCGACGGCTCGCAGCTTGCCCGCTACGGCGACTATTTCGCCGATCGGATTGCCGTCGCCGAGATGCCGCAGCATTTGATCCAGGCCGTGATGTCGATCGAAGACCGGCGATTTTACCAGCATGGCGGGATCGATGTCCTCGGGCTGCTGCGCGCCTTCTACAGCAACATGCGCGCCGGCCATGTCGTGCAGGGCGGATCGACCATCACCCAGCAGCTTGCCAAGAACCTCTTCCTTACTCCGGACCGCACCTTTCGCCGTAAAGTGCAGGAAATGATGCTGGCATTCTGGCTGGAAAGCCAATACGGCAAGGATCAGATTCTCGGCGCCTATCTCAACCGCGTCTATCTCGGCGCCGGAACCTATGGCGTGGACGCGGCGGCCAAGACCTATTTCGGCAAATCCGCGCATGACGTGAATCTCTATGAGGCCGCCGTGCTGGCGGGCCTGCTCAAAGCGCCGAGCCGCTACGCGCCGACCTCCAATCCCGAGGCCGCGCGCGCGCGAGCCGCCATCGTGCTGAGCGCCATGGTCGACGCCGGCCATATCACGGAGCAGCAAAAAGCGGCGGCGCTTGCCCCGGCAGGCAAAACGGCGACCCCGGCCCGGCCCGCCGACGCGCGATATTTTACGGCATGGATCCTGGAACAGGCGCAGGAGCTTGCGGGCGCGGCGGGACAGGATCTGGTCATTCAGACCACGCTGGATGCCCGCCTGCAGCGCGCGGCGGAAGAGCAGATCGATAAAATCCTCGACGCCGAAGGCGAAAAACGCGACGTCGATCAGGCGGCGCTGCTCACGCTCGCGCCCGACGGCGCGGGTGCGCGCCTATGTCGGCGGCTATGATTACAGCGAAAGCGAATTCGACCGCGTGAGCGGGGCGCGGCGGCAGCCGGGCTCGTCCTTCAAGCCGTTCGTATTCCTGGCCGCGATCGAGCAAGGGCTGAAACCGGGCAGCCCGGTGACCGACTCGCCGGTCAAAATCGGCAATTACGCGCCGGAAAACTACGACGGAAAATATTACGGCGTCACCACGGCGCGCGAAGCGCTGGCGCATTCGATGAACTCCGTCGCCATCAAGCTGCTGCGCCAGTCCGGCATCGACGCCGTGCGCCGCGACGCAAGGGCGCTCGGCATCGTCTCGCCGCTGGGTCGCGATCTGTCGCTGGCGCTCGGCACCAGCGAGGTTTCGCTTTATGAGCTCACATCGGCCTATGCCGCCATGGCGGCGGGAGGCCGATCCATCGCTCCCTACGCCATCGTCGAAATCAGAACGCGCGGCGGCGAGCGGCTCTACCGCCGCCCGGACGTGCAAACACCGCAGCTGGTCGATCCCGGCTCCGTGGCCACGCTGGTCGACATGATGACGGACGTGATCGCCTACGGTACCGGCGCACAAGCCCGGCTGGATCGCCCCGCCGCGGGCAAGACCGGCACGACCCAGGATTACCATGACGCCTGGTTCGTCGGCTTTACCGCCGACTACACGACCGGCGTCTGGCTGGGCAATGACGATAACAGCTCCATGAAGCGTGTGACCGGCGGGGCCTTGCCAGCGAAGCTGTGGCGCGATTATATGCTGATCGCTCATGCTGGTCTGCCGCCTCGAAGCCTCCCCGCGCTTAAAGGAACAGGAAGTCCGGTCACAGCAATCATCCAGGCTCCCGCCGATGTTGCCGACCGCCTCGGCAGCTTCATCAGCCGACTGTTAGGCAGTAGATAGTTTCCCGTCATGGCCGTTTACACGCACATCACCCGCCCTCAGCTCCAAACATTCATGGCGCGCTATCCCCTGGGCGCGCTCGAGGATTTTTTTCCCATCGAAGCGGGCAGCGAGAACAGCAATTAACCGCGTCGAGGCCGGCGGCGGAAAATACATCCTCACTCTGTTCGAGAAACGAGTGCGAACGGAGGAGGTGCCTTTTTTCTTGGCACTGATCGAGCATCTGGCCGAGCGCGGCATCCCCTGCCCGCGTCCGGTGCGGGCGGAAGACGGCAATGCGCTGGGCGAGCTCGCGGACAGACCGGCTGCCGTCGTCGCTTTTCTTCCGGCCAATCGGTGCTGAATCCCGGCCCCGAACATTGTGCCGCTCTCGGCGGCATGCTTGCCGAGATGCATCTGACGGGACTCAATTTTCCGCTCAAGCGCGTCAACGCCCTCGGCCCGTCGGCGTGGCGGGAGTTGCTGGTTGACGGTCCCGGCGGCGAGGCCATCGATATCCGGCGGCGACAGTGCGACGAAATCGTCGCGCAGTGGCCCAAAGACCTGCCGTCGGGCATCGTCCATGCCGATCTCTTTCCCGATAATGTTTTCTTCGCGGGCGGCGAATTATGCGGCGTGATCGATTTCTATTTCGCCTGCAACGATTTCCTCGCCTATGACCTGGCGATATGCGTCAACGCCTGGTGCGCCGACAGCCATGGCCGCATCGACGACGCCCGCGCCCGCGCGCTCGTTACGGCCTACAGTGCCCGGCGGGCACTGACAGAAGCCGAAGTCGCAGCCCTCCCACTTCTGCTGCGCGGCGCGGCGATGCGGTTCTTCGCCACGCGGCATTATGACCGGGCGCAGCGGCCGGATAGTCCTCTCGATCCCGGGCATTACGCGCGCATTCTCGCCTTTCACGAAAACCATCCCGACGCCGCGCAAAGCTGGCTCTCATGACCGGCATGGATCACATCGAAATTTTCACCGACGGCGCATGCAGCGGCAATCCCGGCCCAGGCGGCTGGGGCGCGATCCTGCGCTGGCGCGGCCATGAAAAAGAACTATCGGGCTATGAAGCCGAGACCACCAATAACCGCATGGAGATGATGGCGGCGATCATGTCGCTCGAGAGCCTGAAGCGCCCCGCGACGGTCAAGCTTTACACCGACAGCAATTATCTGAAAGACGGCGTCACGCAATGGCTTCCAGGCTGGCGCGCGCGCGGCTGGAAAACCGCCGCCAACAAGCCGGTGAAAAACCGCGATCTCTGGGAACGGCTGACCGAAGCCATGGCGCAGCACAAGATCGAGTTTATCTGGGTGCGCGGCCATGACGGCCACGCCGAAAACGAGCGCGCCGATGAATTGGCGCGAATGGCGATTAAAACCGGGCGCGAGTAATTAAGGCGCGGCGGCGGACAGCCCGCGCTTGCTGTCTTGCTGCTGCCGCGCTTGAACATGGGCAACCCCTTGCGCCTGCTGCTCGGCGGCAGCGGCATGAGGCCCATCCTGCTGGGCGATGGCCAATAAGGTGCGCCTGGAGCCGTCGACAAGCTTCGGATCGGAAGCATTCGCCCCGATGAAATACGCCGCGACGCTCAATTGCCCGTCGCTGTTCTTGCTGACTTCCGGCTTGGCAGAATTGTCTTTCGCGATCCTCAGCACGTCCGCGCCGACCTTGTCCGGATGCTGTTTCGCAAACCGGCATAGGCTCTTGGACGCCTCCCATTGCAGGCCAGGCTCTTCTATTGCTTTTTCGACGGCGGCAACGCCTTTTTTGGCGAGTTCGGGCTTATCTCCGGTCAGTTCCGGCATGACTCTGAGAGCGGTTGCCTTCATGCCGACGGTGGCGCCGGCTGCCGGATCCGTGACAACTTTCTCCAGCGTGGAAAAAGCCTGATCGGCGACGCCGGGCTGCTCCGCGTGCTTAGCGGCTATCTGCGCAACAACGCTAAGAGCATCTGATCTATTGGCGGGATGATCGCCGGGATTAAGCGCCGATGCCGAAGCCCGCTGAATCATCGCGGCCGCGCCTTCGGGAGACACATCGGCTGACAAGGGTGGGGTTGCATGCTCGCCTAAGTTTTGCCGGTATTTGCTCATATGCGCCTCCTCGATCAATCTTTCTTTAGAGTATCATAAAAACCATGAAAGTAATTACACCCCATGCGCGCCGCAGCCCAGAATAGCCTGCAACCCATTAATAAGGCTTAAAGTTATGTTTGGGCCGAAAGAACGGCGTCTAAGCCGCCGCGCTGGCCTTGCCGACGACCGTCAGCATGGCTTCGGCGCTGGAAACCTCAAATTTGCCGGGGGCTTCGACCGCGACATGCTTGACCACGCCGTTTTCGGCATAGAGCGCGAAACGCTGGCAGCGCGTGCCCATGCCATAGCCGCTGGCGTCCAGTTCAAGACCGAGCGCCTTGGTGAAAGCGGCGTTGCCGTCGGACAGCATGGCGATGCCGGTTGCTTTTCCGCTGTCGGCCCAGGCATGCATCACGAACGGATCATTGACCGCCATGCACGCCACTTCGATCCCCTGCGCCTTGAAGGCAGCCAGATTCTGCACATAGCCGGGAAGATGCTTGGCGGAGCAAGTCGGCGTGAACGCGCCGGGAACGGCGAACAGTACGACATTCTTGTCCGCGAAAAACTCGCTGGTGGATAAATCCTGCATTCCGTCCGCAGTCAGATTCTTGAGCATGACGGAAGGAATCTTGTCGCCGGTTTTGATGGTCATGGATATCTCCTGGTTAAACCGGAGGGATTTTAGGGTTTTTCCCCCGCCTTGTCCAATGCCTCTAGAATCGCGTCTTTCGTCAGGAGTTCCGGCAGGGTTATCCCCTGCGGCGCGCCAGGGCCGTAAACGACGTTGAAGGGAATACCGCCGCGCCCGAAGCTGCGCAGATAATCGGCGATGACGGAATCGGGCTTGGTCCAATCCGCCTGGATGAAAACCACATTATCCTTGGATAGAACGGCGGCGATATCCGGCTGATCCAAAACCAGCTTCTTGTTGACCTGGCACGTCACGCACCAGGAGGCGGTGACATCGACGAATACCGTGCGGCCTTCTTCCACCAGTCCCTCGATGGCGGCGGGATCGAATTTCTGCGTTTGCGAGTTCGTCTGCTCCATCATCAGCACATTGCCGAGCCAGAGCGCCGTGGCCAGCAACGCCAACGCGAGAACCCGTTTCAGCCAGATCATCCAGATTCCAGGACGCGGCATGCGGGTCGCAAGGCCTGGATAAGCGGCCACCAGCAGATAGGGCAACGACATGCCGAGACCGAGACCGGCGAAAACGGCGAATGTCAGCGGAGAATCCGCCACCAGCGCAAAACCGACCGCGGTGCCGAGGAAAGGCGCGGAGCACGGCGTCGCCAATAGCGTCGCGAACATCCCCGTCAAAAAGCTTCCCAGCAATTTCGGGTGGTCGGTAACACCGAACAATTTATCGTTTAGCGCGGCGGGAAGCTGGATTTCAAAAAAGCCCCACAGGTTGGCGGCGAACAGCAGCAAAACCGCGATCATGAAAATCAGGAAATCCGGCTGCTGAAACTGCATCCCCCAACCCACGGTCTGCCCCGCCGCGCGCAAACCGACCACCACGCCCGCCATCAGCAGGAAAGACACCATGATCCCGGCGCTGGTCGCGAGGAAGCTGCGCCGGGCGTCCCGATCCTCGCGGCCGCCATGACCCATGAATTTCAGCACTTTCAGGGAAAGAACCGGCAGGACGCAGGGCATGAGATTGAGGATCGCGCCGCCGATAATCGCGAATAGCAGGATGAGCCATAGCGGCGTTTCGGCCGGAGCCTCGGCGGATTCCGTCTTCGGCCCGGCGGCGGCCGCCGCCGCGGGCATGGGAAGCGCGACGTCCTGTTCCCATCCGCGCCCGCCATCGGCAAGCGTCACCGTTATCTTGGACGCATCGATCTGCGCGCCGCTCTCGCGCGGCGTCAAAATGATTTCGCCCTGCCGCCCTCCGGCGCCCACGGTCACCTGCGGCGGCAGGAAGACATTGCCCGCGTCGCTTTCGATAAAGGCGGCGGGATTCTCCAATGCCGCCGGCGCGGCGAAATCCATCGCGATCGCGCCTTTTTCATCCAGCCGCGCGGGGCCGACGCTGAAACCGGATGCATCGCGCACCGGCACCTTGGCGCGCCATTCGTCCAGCATATCCGCCTGTTCGCTTCTTCCGGCCTCGCCCGCCGGAACGGCCAGATGCAGCGTAAAATCATTCGGAATGCATATGTCGCCGCAGGTTAGGAGCATCAATTTCGGATTCAACGTCAGCGCCTTGCCAGCAACTTTCGGCGCCGCCAATAACGGAAACACCACATGACCCTGATAGCCAATGGTCTCCAGATCCGAGGTCATATGCCGCATCGGCGCCGGGAACAGCAATTGCGCCTGCGCGAGGGCGCCGTCTTCCGCCAGATCCGCGCTCCAGTTGAAAAGAGGCGGCGCGCCCGCATCGCCGGGCATCCGCCAATAGGTATCCCATCCTTCGGCCAGCTCGACCTCGAGGCCCAGCGGAATCTCCGCAAGCTCGCCCGTGCCGGTCACGCCGCTGACAAGGCGCACGCGGACATGCTCGCCCTGCTGCCAATCGCCGGCGGTCTGCCCCAGGGCGGGCGCGGGAATCCACAGCAGAAAAAAAAGAATGGTATTCGCGAGAAGGCGCATCATAGTGTATTATCCTCCGGTCATCCGGTAATATAGCTTTAATAACCGCCGAGACGTCAATAAATCCATGACCGAGCATCAATCACAAGACTTTGCGCGCACCGATTGGCTGACCGGAAAGCTGCTGATCGCCATGCCCAATATGCCGGATTCGCGATTCGCCCGCACGGTCGTGCATTTATGCACCCATAATGAGAACGGCGCGATGGGCCTGGTCATCAATCGCCTTTACGGATCGCTGAGCCTGCATAATCTCCTCGACCAGCTCGATATCAAACTGGCGCCCGATGTCCGCGATATCAATGTGCATTTCGGCGGCCCGGTCGAAACCGGACGCGGATTCGTTTTGCATAGCACCGACTATCATAACGAAGGTTCGGCCAAGGTTTCCGATCAGGTCACGATGACCGCCACGCTGGAAATTCTCAAGGACATGGCGGCAGGGCGCGGCCCTCGCCTCACGATGCTGGCGCTCGGCTATGCCGCGTGGGCGGGGGGACAGCTGGAAGCGGAATTGCAGCATAACGGCTGGCTGGTCGCGCCAGCCGATCTTCCGCTGCTGTTCGATGACGGCCTCGAGACCAAATGGGATCGCGCCATCGCCAAGCTCGGCATCACGCCCGGCTCCTTCACCGGCGAAGCCGGACAGGCTTAGTTTTTGACCTCCGCTTGTCCGCGTGCTATCCAGAGTTGTTTTTCATGTAACTTTTTTCCGGAGAAATCATGTCTTTCGATTTTCCAGATTTAGGAAAAATTCCCTACAGCGAGTGCCGAATTGTCGGCGTGAAAGGTTCCTTCGACATATGTGGGCCGCTGAGGCCGACCTATGCGACGAAAGATTGGCTCATCATTCCTTACAGCCAGGAAGATGACGGCGTCATACCTCACCGCGAACACAGCCAGCCAAAAAGTTTCCTGCGCCATCATATCGAACGCGGCCTGTGGCCCTTGAAATCGCCGCAGCCCGCGACTCAAGCGGTCAGTTTTTTCGATGAAAGCTTTAGGTCGCAATTCCAGGATTTAACGGGACAAGCAGTCCCTGCCTGGACAGGCGCCACGGCGCGCCTGCGACATGAAGAAGACATCACTCTTCTTTTAGGCTCAAATACCGAAATCAATCATTATGCGCACCGCATCGCCACGCCTTTGAAGCAGACAGCCATTCAGGCCGCCCGCGCCGGAAATTTCGACCGCGCCGACGAGGCAGCCGGACTGGCCATCTCGCGACTCTCCGATGAGCCATCGCTGCGTCTTCAAACCGGCATGCTGCTCTATGCCATCAGGCTGCATACCGGCCTGAGAAAACCGAGCGATATGGAATCCGCATATAAAACCTGGGTTGAAGATTTTAGAGACAGCCCGAATTTTTCCTATGAAAAATGGACTCGCGGCATTGAAAAATATGCGGCGTTTTGGAGCGGCCCGGCAAGGCCTGGAAGCGGCAACAACGCTGCGCCTGATTCCAAGCTGCAACTCTAAGCGCCGCGTTTTGCGATCTAATACCCGCACTCTTTGGGCGTCAGTTCGATCTTGACCGGCTCGATCTCGGCACGGCCCAGCATGGTATAGATCATTTCCAGGCCGATGCCGGCTTGAAGCAAGTTCCGGTTATTGTCGTAATGGCAGCCGATTTGCTCCATGCGGCGGCGGACGGTGGCGGCCTGGCGCGCGAAATCATCCGGATCGGTCGCGGTGATGGAAAAGCGATAAACGATCTTTCCTTCATCAGCCTCGACCGTGTCCAGCCTTGTCGTCGTATCCAGCTGTTTGGGCAATGGGATCATCTGCCTGATACCCTCGGCCACCTGCTGCGGCGTCGGAGCCGGAGGGGGAACTTGCTGCTCCAGAACCACGATGCTGACGCCGCCGAGCATGATCAGCGCGCCGAGAATGATGAACGCCTTCTTCCCGCGCAAAGCCGCCGGCCTGACGAACTTCGCGCCCAGGCCGAGCGCGACGAAATATCCGCCGACCACCAAGCCGATAATCGCGTCGAACAAATGTTCCATAGGGTCTGCTCCGAGCGGAGAATCTTGAAGGAAATTTATTGATAGGATAGCAAAGGTGAAACTGGCAAACGATTTTCTTAAGCGATTTTTTCCGACTGTCTCTTCCGCCGAAGAATAATCATATCGGCGATTTTTGCTACGACGCCAACGATTGCAATGCCCGCATACTGATACAGAGGCAAGAAAATGAAGGCCAAGCCGGATTGCGGATCAGGGTGGATATAGAGGACATCGTAATAAAGATATAACGAGAGGGCAAAAAATACCCCCTGAAAAGAGAGCATGGCTAAGCACGCCAGCCTTGTTCTCAAGAATATCGCACATAAGCACAAAAGAATTTGCGGGCCTGTCGCCCACATCCAGAATGCAATCCTTATATCAAAACGCACGCCTATTAACCAGGCCATGGCGATGGCATAGACCATCAGGATCGATACAGAGACTCTTGCGATCCCGTTCTTCGCCATTAAACCGCCTTCCCCCACAGATCATATTCATCCGCCTTGTTGACCGCGACCTGCACGATATCGCCGGGGGCGAGCGTGCGCCCCTTCCCGGCTTTCACATAGACATTGCCGTCAATGTCCGGCGCGTCGGCGCTGGAGCGGCCCACCGCCCATTTTTCCTCGATCCGATCGATGATGACCGGCAGCGTCTTGCCCACCTTGGCCTGAAGGCGCTGCGCGCTGATGATTTGCTGCGCCTGCATGAAACGGTGCCAGCGATCTTCCTTCACCTCGTCCGGCACTTGCGGCAGGCCGAGATCGTTCGAGGTCGCGCCCGCCACCGGCTCATATTTGAAACAGCCCACGCGGTCGAGCCTTGCCTCTTGAATCCAGGCCAGCAGTTCCTGGAAATCTTCCTCCGTCTCGCCGGGAAAACCGACAATGAAGGTCGAGCGCAAAGTCAGATCGGGGCATATCTCCCGCCACTTCGCGATCCGCGCCAAAGTCTTGTCCTGATGCGCGGGACGGCGCATCGCCTTCAGCACGTTCGCGCTCGCATGCTGGAACGGAATATCGAGATAGGGGAGGATTTTCCCGTCGGCCATTAACGGCAGCACTTCGTCCACATGCGGATAGGGATAGACATAATGCAGCCGCGCCCAGACGCCGAGTTCGCCGAGCGCCCGCGCCAGATCGATAAAGCGCGTCTGGTAGTCTTTATCGCGCCACCGGCTTGCGGCGTATTTGATGTCCTGGCCATAGGCGCTGGTATCCTGCGAAATCACCAGCAGCTCCTTCACGCCCGCCGCGACCAGCCTCTCGGCCTCGCGCATGACATCGGCGAGCGGGCGGCTGACCAGATCGCCGCGCAATTTCGGAATGATGCAGAAGGTGCAGCGGTTGTTGCAGCCTTCGGAAATTTTCAGATAGGCGTAATGGCGCGGCGTAAGCTTGATCCCCTGCGGCGGAATGAGATCGACGCGCGGATCGTGGCGCGGCGGCAGCGCCTCATGCACCGCGCCGACCACGGTTTCATATTGCTGCGGCCCGGTGATGGCGAGAACGCCGGGATGCCGCGCGCGGATCAGTTCCGGCTCCGCGCCCAGGCAGCCGGTGACGATCACCCTGCCGTTTTCGGCCAGCGCCTCGCCGATGGCGTCGAGGGACTCGTCGCGCGCGCTGTCGAGAAAGCCGCAGGTGTTGACGATGACCAGATCCGCGCCCTGATATTCGGCGGAAAGTTCATAGCCTTCCGCGCGCAACTGGGTGATGATGCGTTCGGAATCCACGAGCGCCTTGGGACAGCCCAGGCTGACGAGGCCGATCCGGGGTACGGCTCGCGGCGGAGAATGATGCGTTGTATCCATTCCATCTCTTAACAAATTGAGGGCAAGAAAGGCAATATATTCAAGCTTCTCTTGACTCTAACCTGAAACTATGCACAGGCTGCACTCAAGTTTGACTACGGCTCTGTTATGAGCAAGAGATCGCCGGAGGTTTTGCGTCGGCGGCCTATCCTCGTGATGACGGAAACAATCCCACTACCTGATTGTTTTCTCTGGCAACAAGAGAGTTCGAACCGGGGCGCAAGCTCCGGGCCAGGAAAACCCGGCGCGGCCTGCATATGCAGGAAACGTCAACCATCACGTCACACCCAAGGATACGGCAATGGCAACAGGTACAGTAAAATGGTTTAACCCCACCAAGGGTTACGGCTTCATCCAACCAGATGCAGGCGGTCCCGACATCTTCGTCCACGTCAGCGCAGTCCAAGCCGCAGGCTGGGATAGCCTGGCCGAAGGCCAGAAGGTCAGCTACGAGCTGGTCACCAGCAAGGGCAAGACCTCGGCGGGCAACTTAAAGTCCGTCTAAGCGAATGAATAAGATCGCCCCGCACATGGCCCAGCGCCGTGCGCGGGGCTTTTTCTTTTTAGGGCGAGAAAAAATCAACGGTTAGCTTGCCGTCTTGACCACGCGAAGCTTCGGCCCCTTGTCATGAGCGCGCACGAAATCGCGAATGATGGGCAGGATAAGCTCGCGATATTTCCGCCCGTTGAAAATCCCGTAATGCCCCACCGCCGCCTGCAAATGATGGCGCTTCATATCCGCCGGAAGCCCTGAACACAATCCTTGCGCGGCCTGCGTCTGGCCGGGCGCGGAGATATCGTCGAGCTCGCCCTCGATCGTCAAAAGCGCGGTTCTGCTGATGGCGGCGGGATCGAGCTTTTCGCCGCGCCATACATATTCGCGTTTGGGCAGAAGATGCTTCTGAAACACGTTCTCGACCGTTTGAAGATAGAATTCCTCCGTCACGTCCATGACCGAAAGATATTCGTCGTAGAATTTACGGTGCGATTCCGCCGACTCGCCGTCATTGCGGACCAAGTGCTGGAACAGCTTCACATGCTCGCCGACATGGCGATCGAGATTCATCGACATGAAGCCGCTGAGCTGCACGAAGCCTGGATAAACCTGGCGCATCGCGCCCGGATAATAGAGTGGCACCGTGGTGATGACGTTGCGCTTGAACCAGCCGATCGAACGCTTCTCCGCAAGCTCGGTGACCGCGGTCTTGCTCGTGCGCGCGTCGATCGGGCCACCCATCAGGGTCATGCTGCGCGGCTGCGCCGGATCATTGGACTGCGCCATGGCGGTAACCGCCAGCAATACCGGAACCGCGGGCTGGCATACCGCGACCACATGCACATCGGGACCGAGCAGACGCATGAATTCGATCAGATAGGCGATATAGTCGTCGAGATCGAATTTCCCTTGCGCAAGCGGCACATGCCGCGCGTCAATCCAATCGGTGATGAAAACCTCGTAGTCCGGCAGCAGCGCTTCCACCGTGCCGCGCAGCAGCGTGGCATGATGCCCGGACATCGGCGCCACCACTAAAATCCGCGGGCTCGGGTGCGGCGTCAGCCGATGGAAATGCAATAGCCGGCAAAAAGGCTTGGTTTTAACGGTCTCCTCGATGACATCGACCCTGTTGCCGTCGATGGTCGTCGCCTTCAGTCCGAATTCCGGCTTGCCGAAACGGCGGGTCGTGCGCTCGACAAGTTCGGCTCCCGCCGCCACCGCGCGTCCAAAACTGGTATACGAAGCAGGGAGATAGGGATTCTGAAACACCGATTGCGTAGCCTCGGCGGCGAACCGCATCGGCGCCATCATGGCGTGACTGAAATCATAAAGCTGATAAAGATTGAACATGCCGCTCCAGATCATATGCTGCAACGCAACATAGCCTATTTGTTAACCAATGCCAATAGCCTGACTTTACACCAGAGCCATTAAGACTGGTTAAATAGGGGAAAGATTTCCTGCCGCCCTGGAGCGGGCGGCAGGTTTCCATCCGATTATTTCGGGGCGGTGGGCGTTTTCTTGGCACTTGGCGGTTTCTTGTTTCCCGGAACGGCGGCCGGAGATGTTATCCGCTTTTTGCGGTCTTCGCGCGCTTTCTGAAAAAATTCCTTGCGCTGCTCGGCAGTCATGCTTTTGATTTTCTCCCGCTCAGCCATATGCTGGGCATAGCGTTCTTTTGTCTCTTTTTCTCTCTCGGCCATGTGCTTTTCCATCTCGGCCCTTTTGTCCGGAGCCATGGAATCCAAGTAGGATTTTCTTTGGGCTTCCCTCTGCGCCTCGCGTTCCTGATACATTTTTTTATAGTAAGTCTCGCGCTGCTCCGGCGTCATGGCCGCCATTTTCTCGCGCATGGCCTTGCGCTGCGCCATAAGCTCTTCGCGCGATGGCCGATTGCTTCCGGGAACCGGCATCGCGGTCTTGCCCTTGTCCATGGCGGGCGGCGGCGGTTCCGCGGCATGAACCGCCGAACCGGCGGCGAGCATGGCGGCAAACGCAAAAGCGGCAACGGCTACGGCTTTCATTTCTCTTCTCCTTTTTTGGATGGCTCTGACGATGAATTTTGCACGCGCGCCTGCATCTCGTTGAACAGTCTTACGACCGGACTGAAATTACGCAGCATAGCTCTGGCAAGCTTGCTTCGATCCTCGGGAGGCAGATCATGCAGCGCCGCGACAAGGCTATCCTGCATGATTCCTTGAATATGTGCCGATGCCTGCCGCGTGGCGGCGAGCTTGGCTTGAAGCGCGTCAAGATCAAGATCGGGCTGCTGAATGAGTTCGATGATGTCATGCCGGCTTTGCTGCAAATCACGCTGCGCCGTCTGGATTTCCTCCTGCCGGGCCTCTACCTGGATTTGCAAATTCTTATAAATCTCCGGCGGCACGGTATTCAGCAGGCGCTGAACATAATCGATGCGTACGGCATGAGTCTCGTACAGCAAGGCCGCGGACAAGGCGACACCGCCCACGACACAGTTTAATCCCAAGGAGACGAGCAACAGAGTCAGCACCGCGCGGGGGCTGTGCTGCCAATTCGACCACCGGTTCATAGGACTCCGAACGGCTCAAAACCCAGAATCATATCGCCGGCGCCATAATCGAAACCGCCGAGCCATATGCCGAATGCCAGCGCCACGGCAAATCCGGTCGCGCTTCCCAAGCGGCCTATCGGTCCCAGCAGAGCCCAAAGGGATGCCATGTTCAGGCGGGGCTGCTGCGGGATTTGCAGCAACTGTCCCCACAGATGAGCCGATACCGGCACATCCGGCAAAGACGCGATCAAATGGCGAAGATGCCGCTCGTGAAACTCATCATTCCGCATCTCGTTCCCCCTTTTGCTTGTCTAATTGCTTGTCTAAAACCGGCGCTAATAAGACCTTAAGTTTCCGCCGCGCGCGCGCGAGCAAAGATTCGAGTGCTTCCAGACTGAGCCCCATGCTTCGGGCCGCTTCTTCCTGTCTCATGCCGCGATACTCGACCAGAAGCACCGCTGCCCGCTGCCGTTCCGGCAACTGCAAAATCGCCTGGCGTACCGCGACCTGTTCCTCCGCCGCCGCCAGCACCGACATCGCGTCGGGAGCCGGATCCGGCCATTCCTCGCTGACTTCCCCGCCGTGCCAGCGCCGCCGCCGGATGCGGTCGAGACAGGCATTGACTATTACACGATCCAACCAGGACCTGAAAGCCCCACGATCAGGCCGCCATATCTCGGGCTGCCGCCAAAGACGCAGGCATATATCCTGAACGATCTCCTCCGCCTCACCCGTCGCGCCGAGCATGTGCCGGGCCAAAGAAAGCATTTGCACCGCATGGCGGCGCACCAAAATCGTATAGGCGTCACGGTCGCCGCCCGCGATCCGCCGCATTAAATCGGCAGGTTCGCTCTGGCCGGCGTCGGGCGCCTCAGGCTGCATCATGGCGATCTGGCCGCCAATGCTTAGAGAATTCATCCTCAGATTGCCCTTTAAATCTTAACAATTGGTGATTATAGTATAAAAGTCAGGCAACTGACTATGGTGATAAACGCCTTGCGGCATAGACGGAGCGGACCCGGGGGCGGTACCCGGCGCCTCCACCAAAGCGCTTAAAAGACCAAAAAGCGTTTTGGCGGGGGCGAAATAGGATCGACGCACGCAGTAAAGGCATGGTTTTTGCCCGGCATGATACCGCCGTTATCGGGTCAATCCTACAGGTGCCAACGACAATGTTGACACTCGTGAAGTTGCCATGGCTGCCTAATCATTCGCTTGCGAATGATTGACAGTTAAGCACTGAACGCGGCCTCGGAGGGTGTGCCGGGCAACAGAAACACCCTCCAAATCGATGATCGGGAAACTGCCGTCAGCAATCAAAAAGAAAATAGGAGACAGGTCGCGGAATATCTCTTAACTTTCTGATTACTGATAACTGATAACTGTTTTCTGGCCATGACCGAAGATTTGCTGCGTTACGATAAAATGGTGGAGAAGGCGCTGCGCGATGTCGTGCGCCAAGCTCTTATAGGAGCCGCGCAGGACGGCCTGCCCGGCGAGCATCATTTTTATATCAGTTTCTCGACGCAATATCCCGGCGTCAAGATTCCGGACTATCTGTTCAAGCAATATCCGGACGAAATGACCATCGTCCTGCAATACCAGTTTTCCGACCTGAAGATCGAGGAAGAGCATTTCAGCGTCTTCCTGAGCTTCAATAACGTGCGCGAGAAACTGACGATCCCGTTCCAGGCCATCACCACATTCGCCGACCCTTCGGTCAATTTCGCGCTGCAATTCCAAAGCATCGGCAGCGATGACGACGATGACGGCGAAGAAACGCCCGACGACGGTTCCGAGGCCGAAGGCGGAGAGAAACCCGCCAAGGACGAAAAGCGCGGCGAGGTCATCAGCCTGGATATGTTCCGGAAGAAGCCGTAAGGAATTCAAGGCCAAGGGAAGACGCGGTTTTTAGCCTATATCGTTTTATTTTCATATTTTCTGTGATATTTTGAAACATTGAAATTCGCCGGATATGCCCATGCGTTTGCCGACATTCGAGACGCTCGCCGCGTCCTTTGCCGCCCTGAGCGACAGCAGAGAGAAAGTAGGATTCCTGGAGGCCTTCGCTACGGTGTTCGCGGAACGGCCCGGCATAGCGAACTCCGTCTTATTAGCCGGCATCGCCAACGCAGCAACAGATAACAATGCGCATGTGCGCAAGGTAGCCCAAAAAACCCTGAATACCGTTTTCGAGAAGCGCCCCAATCTCGCGGATGCCTCCTTGGCCGCATATGTCACAAAAAGCGCCATAACGGATAATGACCTCGCCGTCAGCATGGCAGCGCAGCAAACGCTCGGCACGATTATCAAGAAGCGGCCCAATCTGGAAGTGGCCATCCTCGATGTCGCCCTACAAGCCGCTTTAGGCGAGATGCCCGATCGACATCACGCGACGGCGGAATCCATCATGGCGATCATAATTAAAAGAAACGCTGGCCTGGCGCCCGGTGTCGTGAAAGATATACGGATCGCCATCGGCGGCGAGGATCCTAGCGTCCGCAAGGCGGGATTATGGACCGCCCGCGCCATTGTCACCGCATCTCCCAACCTCGCGGAGGAATTCCTCGATAGCGTGCGGTGCGCTACGACGGACCACGACACAAAAGTCCGCAGTTCGGCTTATGATATTCTCGGCAGCATGATCGAAAAACGCCCCGATCTCGCGAACGCGGACATGGCCGCCACCATCGCAAGAGCAGTCGTCAGCGAGCCTGTATTATTCGCTCGCGAGTCGGCGCAAAGAACCCTTCGCACCATTCGGGAGCAACGGCCCGATATCGCCAGGGAAGAACCGGCGGCCGCAATCCCCTTCCGGCCTGCTTACCCAACAAAGCTGCGGTGCATTGCGGCTAACGACATTTCCTGATCCTACGCCGCTCGCCGGAAAATTCCCGCGAGGCCCGCGAGGCCGCGCAGCGAGCCGAGATGCCTCGGCAAATCCTTGAGATGTCCCGCCGCCTGGCCGAGCCGCAGCGCCTCCTCGATGCGCCGGTCGAGAAACGCCCAGCTCGCCGCGCGGCCCGCGCTCTCGTCATTCAGCCAGAACAGCATCGTGGTCTTCAGCACATAGGCCAAAAGCCCGCGCTTGGTGTAGAAATTGAAATCCGTGCTGGCGTCCCCCGCCGCGCGCCAGATCGCGTCGCAAGCCTTATAGGTCAGCTTCAGCCCGTCCGGCGCGTGATGCGGCATCGCCGCCCACAGCAGCAATTGCCGCGCGGCCTCGCGATGCGGCCCCATCGCCTCGAAGCGCACGCGCGCCGCGAAGGCCACTTTCTCGCGGATGCGCCTGCCGGAAAAATAACGGTCGCCCGCGACGGCTTCTTCCATTTTCCGATCCGTCCATTCCCCGAACCCCGCGACGGCGTCGCGCACGCCGCGCGGATAGATCAGATGCAGCCGCCCCTCTTCCACGCCCGCAGCTTCCGCGCCGCGCCGCAGAGCCTCCATCGTCCAGCCGTCGAAAGCGGCCTGGGACAGAATGGCGAGCAGTAATTTATCGTCGTTAGGATTTTTCGCGCCGGACGCCGTCTTGGATTGCGTCTTTTTAGGCCGCGCCGTCTTTTTCCGTTTCGTCATCCTGCCGCTCCTTTAGCAACCGCTTTCTTATTTCGCTTTCATGCGCCAGGCTGTCGAAGCCCCGCATCCGGTCGAGATACATGACGCCGTCCAGATGATCGACTTCATGCTGCACGACGCGGGCGTGAAACCCTTGCGCTTCGCGCTCGATAAGCCGCCCGGCAAGATCATAGCCGCGATAGCCGATATGGGTAAAGCGCGGCACCATCCCGCGCAGTCCCGGCAGCGACAGGCAGCCCTCCTGCCCCAGCTCCTGCTCGGCGCTTAAGGGCGTGATTTCGGGATTGACGAGGATATGCAGCGGCAATGCGTCTTCCTCCGCAGGCTCGGCGCGTTCTTCCGGGAGCCAGAAAACGATCAGCCGCAGCCCCTCGCCCACCTGCGGCGCGGCAAGACCGACCCCCCGGCTCGTCAGCATGGTTTCGGTCATGTCGCGGGCGAGCGCCACGATTTTCGGGTCGTCGAACCCGGCGATGGGCGCGGCCTTGGCGCGCAAGACCGGATTGCCGAGAAATATCAATTGCCTCAATGCCATAACGCTATTCTAAGCCAGGATCGCGAAAACAGAAATGCCATTTTTGCGTCCCGCATGCGGCCAAAGCCGCGATTCAACGCTTTCCTTCATATTTCGGGCGTGATATAGCCGCCCATCGGTTAGCGAAGGTCGCCAACCGCCAGGAATTTTGTGACCCCCGAAAGAGGTGAATTGTTTGCAAGTATCAGTCCGCGATAACAACATCGACCAGGCTCTGCGCGCCTTGAAAAAGAAAATGCAGCGCGAAGGCATTTTCCGCGAAATGAAATTACGCCGGAACTACGAGAAGCCGTCCGAAAGGAAGGTGCGTGAGAAAGCCGAGGCCCAGCGCCGCCAGCGCAAGGTCGAGCGTAAGCGCAAAGAACGCGAAGGTTTATAATCGAGCGTCTCTTTATCGATTGAAACAGGAACGGGCGGTTCGCAGGAACCGCCCGTTTTTTTATGCTTATCCATGAATTCAATTATGGGGTCAGATCGACCGCCTTGAACGGCACGCGGCAGCCTGCGACGCGCTCGCCGTTCTGAATCAGAATTGCAGGCTTTTTCGGTGCTTCGCAATTCAGGTAGCCGAGCTTTTCGATCGGCACGGTTTGCTCATCAGGCAGCACCTGGAATTTCTGGTGCGTTTTGTGGACGCAGGCGACCAGAGCGCCGCTCTGGCCGACATAATTCTCGGCCATCATATCCTTGCTCCAATGTTTGCGGCCCTTGCGAGCACGGCAATCGACCGAAGCCAGTCCGCCCGGCACCTTATCGGCAGGCTGCGGCCAAGTCTCGGTGATCTGCACGGTTTCCGCAATCGCCGGTGCTTGGGCTGCAAGCGGCAGGCCGTCGGATTTTGTTTCGGCAGACGTCACGGCAGGTTGGGCAGGCGGCGGAGCAACAGTCGCCGCGGGAGCGGCTGCCACGGGCGGCGCGACGGCGACTGGCGCTGCGGCTTGCGCCACAGGCTGTCCGGCGACCGGCTTTAATCCCTGATTGCTGCCGGGCTTAATGGGCAGCGTGCCTTGCGGGCAAGGATTCGCAGGCTTTGCGTCGGCAATCCAAATCGTGCACGGCACCATGACCGTAGAGGCGGGAGCCGCGCTGGCCTGAGCGGAAGCGACGGGCGCGGCGGATGCCGATGCGACAGGCAAAGCGCTGGAAGATATCGTCCAGGGTGCCGCCGCTTTAACGACAGACGCCGAGGCAGAGGTTGAGGCGGCAGGCGCTGCTCTATCCTTGGCCGGAAACTTGGATGTAACGGAGACGATAGCCACCGCGCCGGCGGCGGCGAGGGCCGCCGTGCCAACCACGGCACCGGCCGCAATAGCGGCCCAACGCCATTTTCTGGAACCAGTCGCATTTTCCGTCGGGAGACTAATTGGCGGCAACTCGCCAATAGGCGCGGCGCGGCGGCGCGCGGCCACTTGCGTCGCCGCGGCGCGGGCGTCAACGGACGGCACGCCATCGATCACGACGCGCGGCGCGCCGTGCCCGATGGGCTCTCTGGGCTGATGACGAACCGGAGGCGCAACCGCTGAAAAAAGCTGCGCCGGCGGAAGTGCTGGCATGGGTTCCGTCTGCACATATACCGGAGGAGGCGCGGCGGGCATCAACGAAACATCTCGCCTTGGAGGCAAGGCGCTCCTTGTGGCGGCGGCGCTTGCGAGCGAAGACGTCCCCATCGGCGCGGTCGCGGTCGCAGCGGGAGGAGTTCGCGGCGGCGGCAACGGGGAGGATGGCGACGGCAGCGGCGGCGGCGAACCGTGAATGAGGGTGGTCTGGGCGCGCTTGGCTGAAGGCGGCGGCGGCCGCGTGTTATCAAGACGTCCGCGCGGCGACGGGGGCGGCGAACCGCTGGAGCGATTGATCGTCGTAAAAGTGCCTGGCGCTCCGGGCGCCTTACTGGAACTGCCCGTCATGTTAAAAATCCCTCTTCTGAATATCCCTACCTCTTAATTACCATGAAAACATGAAAGTAAATAACGTCATGAGCGCCCATTACGGCGCTTTTCTTTCGCATTAACCACAAATTACGGCGCGGGCGCGCGATAGAACCGATCAAGCTCGTATATCGACTGACGGAATGCCGACGCCGATTGCCTTGCCGCGCCGGCCACCTCCTGGCAAGCGCTCTTCCATGCCGTTTCGGGGTCGATGGCGAAAGCGGGCACGATCATCATCAAGGTGACCAGCCCTCTTTTAACGGAGAGTTTTCTTTTAACGAGGAGCATGCGCGATTCCCGGCTAATGCCCGATTATAGCAGAAAAACACCGAAAGTCATTGCGCAAAACGCTTATGGCTATATAAGTCACCCATGTCTCTTCCAAACAAAACCCGTTGCGGCTTCGCCGCGATCATCGGCGCTCCCAATGCCGGAAAATCGACGCTGCTGAACACGCTGCTCGGCCAGAAGCTGGCCATCGTCAGCCCAAAGCCGCAGACCACCCGCACCCGCATTCTCGGCATCACCGTCGTCGGCAAGGCGCAAATCGGCCTGCTCGACACGCCCGGCATATTCGATCCCAAGGAAAAACTCGACCGGGCGATGGTCGGCGCGGCCTGGCAGGCGCTCGACGAAGCGAACTGCATTCTGCTGATGGTCGATGCCGCGCGCGGCTACGACCTCAAGACGCAAAAGATCGTCGCGCAGCTCCAGAAACAAGAGCGCAAAGCGGTTCTGGCGCTCAACAAGATCGACCAGACCGCCAAGCCGGATATCCTGCCGCTGACGCAGGAATTGTCCGCGACCGGCCTGTTCACCGACATCTTCATGATATCGGCCAAGACCGGCGACGGCGTCGCCACGCTCAAGAAACACATCGCCGCCGCCATGCCGGAAGGCGAATGGATGTTCGACCCCGAACTCGTGACCGACATGCCCTCAAGCCTGGTCGCCTGCGAGATCACGCGCGAGCAGCTTTACCTTCAATTATCGCAGGAACTCCCTTACGCCGCCGCCGTCATTCCCACCGCCTGGGAAGACCGCAAGGACGGCAGCGTCCGCATCGAGCAGAAGATCGTCGTCGCCCGCGACGGCCAAAAGGCCATCGTCATCGGCAAAGGCGGCGCGCAACTCAAAAAAATCGGCAGCGAAGCGCGCGGGGAACTGGAAAAATTCTTCAGGCGGAAGGTTCATCTGTTCCTCAATGTCGCCGTGGAGCCAAGCTGGCGCGAGCAGCGCGGCTACTACCAAATGCTCGGCATGACGGGCAAATAAGCGCCATTATTCGCGCGAATGCCGGATTCAAAAATGTTGCGGGCATTGGCGCCCCTTGCTATGCAGTGCGGACTTGGCCGCAGCCTATGATGGCGCGGCGTCGAACGGCTATCTTAAACGGATATGATTTTAGGAGTATATTGATGTCGCAGAACGAAGCCCACGAACAAGCTGGCCATGAGCAAGCCGGCGGCTGGTATTTGGTCAAGGCGCCGCCCGGCCCGCATCATGCGCAATCCGTGGCGCAGCTTCTCGGCGGCATAGACAAAGCCGCTCTCGAAACCTGCAAACGCACCGACGGCTTGATGCAAATGGCGATCGTGTTTGACGAAGCGCCCCCGGACAGCGGCAGGGATATCATGCTGACGCCCATGAATATGCATCCGATTACCGCTTTGCTCCACAGGGCAACTCAAGCCTCCGGCTATAGCGATTATTCCGGCATCAGCCAGAGCCATGCAGGGCGTCCGGATTCCGCGGGACAAGGGAACATCCAAGGGCAGGGATATGTCGCGCTGCGCTCCCATCATCTTCCCGAAATGCTCGACAGGCTGCAAGCGGAACTCATGAATGCGGCGACGCGCCCGAAATCCGCGCCGCAAAACGCGTCGTCCCCCAGCGAACATAAACTTTAATCGCGCCGGTTAAGCCAGCACGATCACCGATTCCACTCGTTTCTCGGGAGGTCGCATCGCCGCGCGCAAACGCTCCGCGGTGGCTTCATCCAGCTCGGGGACGCTTTCTTTGACCAGATAGATCATGGTGTCGGGTTTCGGCCTTCTGAGCGGAGCGCAAAGGCCTAACTCATGCGCGGTTTCAAACAGCCCGGCCATATTCCATTTAACGGCAAGCACGCTGCCGATGAGTTCTCTTCTGTCGCTTAAGGCGACCAGCCTGTCGACGCAGGCATGCGGATCGCGCTCAAGAAAAGTGGCGCGGCTTTTTTCAATTTTGGCCAGCTCCCTGCCCGCATCCGCAAACTGGCCGATCAGCGCGCCCGTTTGGATGGCGTCTTTGATCGCGGCCTCGCGATTTTGGCTAGGGAAAGGAGTGCCCCGGTCTTCCATGCATATCGCGTCCGCGCCATAGGAGAAGGTTTTTAAGACAAGCGCGATACCTGCGGCGGCGGCGTCATCGGGCGTTTGGATCAGCAGCTTGCGATCTTCATCCTTGATGACCGGATAGGCTCTGACCATACGTTCGGCCAAAAGGGATATCGTGAGCCATGACGCGGGACGATCCTCTGGCTGCCGGGCGTCCAAGACTTGATCGACATGATCGCCAATGACGCTGATGGTCGTGTCTATAATCTCTTTTTTCATTCTTTTGATATCTTCGTACATATGTCTTCTCCATATAAAAAATAAGATGCCGCCTTATAACACCCGCAATCCGGGAAATTCAAGAACCATGGTGCGGCATGCGGAATCAAAACGGTTGCGGCCTTGAACGCTGCTTGCTATGAAACCCTGGCTTGGCGCGGCCCCAGGGCGGCGCGAAGAAAAAACCCTTGTTATTCAACGAATTCAACCCGTTAAGGATATTGTCTTTGGCGACCATGAGCCACCAGATTAACACTTCAGCCGCCGCGCCGCAGGCAGGCGAAGGCGCGATTCTCGCCAAGCGTTACGCGCGGGCGCTTTTCGCGCTGGCCGATGAGCGGCAGGCCGTGGCCGAAATCGCCATCGAGATGGACGGCTTGCAGCAGCTTGCCGCGCAATCGGAAGAACTGCGCCAGCTGATAACCGACCCGCGCTTTACCCGCGCCAATCTCGGCCAGGCATTGCAAAAACTGGCGGCGATGGCGGGCTTGAGCAAAATCACCGCCGATTTCCTGGGACTGCTTGCCAAAAACCGCCGCGCCGGATTGCTGCCGCAAATCGCGGCGGCCTTTCTGGCCGAACGCGCGCGGCGCGACGGCGAAATCACAGCCGCCGTGACCTCGGCGCAGCCGCTGACCGAAACGCAGCAAAAGCAGCTCATCGAAAAACTTGCCGCGGCGACGGGGAGCAAAATCCGCCTGAGCCTGCACCAAGACCCGGATTTGATCGGCGGTTTTACCGTCAAATGGGGATCGCAACTCATCGACGCGTCGCTGAAAGGCAGACTGGCGGCGTTGAAACATCATATGAAACAAGAGGCAGCCTGACATGGATATCCGCGCATCCGAAATTTCCTCCGTCCTCAAGCAGCAGATCGCCGGTTTCGGCGCGAGCGCCGAAGTGGCCGAAGTCGGCCAGGTGCTGTCGGTCGGCGACGGCGTGGCGCGCGTCTATGGCCTCGACAATGTCGCGGCGGGCGAAATGGTAGAGTTCCAGGGCGGCGTGAAGGGCATGGCGCTCAATCTCGAAGCCGACAATGTCGGCGTCGTGATTTTCGGCGACGACCGCAGCATCAAGGAAGGCGACGTCGTCAAGCGCACCGGCGCGATCGTCGAAGTTCCCGTCGGTCGCGGCCTGCTCGGCCGCGTCGTGGACGGCCTCGGCAATCCCATCGACGGCAAGGGCGCGCTCACCGACGTGGCGATGCGCCGCGTGGAACTAAAAGCTCCCGGCATCATCCCGCGCAAATCGGTGCATGAGCCGATGCAGACCGGCCTCAAGGCCATCGACGCGCTGGTTCCCGTCGGACGCGGACAGCGCGAGCTTATCATCGGCGACCGTCAGACCGGCAAGACGGCTGTGGCGCTCGACACGTTCATCAACCAGAAGACCGCGCATGAAAGCGGCGACGAGAGCAATAAACTCTATTGCATCTATGTCGCCATCGGCCAGAAGCGCTCGACCGTGGCACAGATCGTCAAGACGCTCGAAGACGCGGGCGCGATGAAATACAGCATCGTCGTCGCGGCGACGGCGTCCGATCCCGCGCCGATGCAGTTCCTCGCGCCCTATACCGGCTGCGCGATGGGAGAATATTTCCGCGACAACGCCATGCATGCGCTGATCGTCTATGACGATTTGTCGAAGCAGGCCGTCGCCTACCGCCAGATGTCGCTGCTGCTGCGCCGTCCGCCGGGCCGCGAGGCCTATCCCGGCGACGTGTTCTATCTCCATTCGCGCCTGCTGGAACGCGCCGCGAAACTCAACGACAAGAACGGCGCGGGCTCGCTGACCGCTCTGCCGGTCATCGAAACCCAGGCGGGCGACGTGTCAGCCTATATCCCGACCAACGTCATCTCGATCACCGACGGGCAGATTTTCCTCGAAACCGGCCTGTTCTACAAAGGCGTGCGCCCGGCGATCAATGTCGGCATTTCGGTGAGCCGCGTCGGCTCCGCCGCGCAGATCAAGGCAATGAAGCAGGTGGCAGGCTCGATCAAGCTGGAACTCGCCCAGTTTCGCGAAATGGAAGCCTTCGCGCAATTCGCCTCCGATCTCGACGCCACGACGCAGAAGTTGCTTAATCGCGGACGCCGCCTGACGGAATTGCTCAAGCAGCCGCAGTTCAAGCCGGTTCCCATCGAAGAGCAGGTCTGCGCGCTCTATGCGGGCGTTAAGGGCCATCTCGACGAAATCAAGGTCGAAGATATCGGCCGCTTCGAGGCCGGGCTGATGGCCGAACTGCGCGGACGCGGCGCAAGCATCATGAACGCGATCCGCACCGACAAGCAGATCAAGCCTGAAACCGAAGAGAAGCTGAAGGCGTTCATCGTCGGCTACGCGAAGGGGTTTGCGTAAGGAAACGGCGGCAGGGCTATCACTGCCCGCCGCAAGTAAAATCGTTTTCGCCGCATTCGGCCTGCTCGCGGAGAATCTTAATTTGTTCGCGAGTAAGATCGCTCGTGCATTGAGATATAAGCATCGGATGCACCGATCCATTGACTGTGCCGAGATTGTTAAACGCACATTGCCGATCCCGATACGCGATCCAGGCTCTTTGCACCGCGCGTAATTCTTTCTGCCCAGCCGGGCTGATCTTCTTCATCAGCTTTTTATAAACGGCATTCAACTCCGCGTCGGCTTTCTTCCAGTCCTCCAGCGCGCATTGAGTCATGTCCGCCTGGGTCATCGGTGACGCGCAATCGACCGCCCAGCTTTTCCCGCTTGCCGTCAGGCATGCGAGAACCAGCCATGTCAGAAAAATACGCGTGCGCGCCCGATGATAGGTCATGGTCATTACCGCGCCACCTGCTGGCCGAACTCGTCGAATTTCTTGTCGTTGGCGACGTCGGAACCCCACAGGCGTTTCAGTTCTTCCTGGTTGGATTTAAGGCGGGCGATCTTGCCGCCCGCATTGCCCGCCATCACGCTCGCCACGGCGCCCGGCACGACGGCATAGATCAGGTAACCGACGCCCGCCGAAGCCAGCATGATGAACCATGTGTTCACATCGCGCGCCAGCTTCATCGAGTTGTCCAGATTCTGCCCCATCTGCCATAACTGCAGGATAAAGGGGAGGCACCCGGCGAAATTCGTGGCGCCGACCGTCAGCGCCAAAACTTTTTCCTTATCCCGGTCCGTCACCAGGCAGACCAGCGTGGGCAACATGCCCGGCACCAGCAGAAACGCGGTCGGCCAGATGGCGACCAGCAGCGCCATGATCGCGAACAGAACTTGAAATCCTTTCCCCTTGCCTTTGGATTTGCCGCCGCCCTTGACCGGCTTGCCCTTCGCGTCCTTGACGGCAGGCTTCGCCGCGGGTTTGGCTGTTTTTTTATCCTTGGCCATCGCTCACCTACCCTGCCGTCATCATCTTCATGATCGAAAATACCGACGCCATCGCCGACAGCACCCAGGCGATATACGTCGCCACCGGACGGCCGTAGCGCCGCGCCACTTCGGCGTGATTTCTCATCTGCTGATCGAGAATATGGGTTTGCGTCGTCATGGCGCGGTACAGCTGCCGCGCGGCAGAGAAATTCTGTTGGTCGCGCTCGACCGCCTTCGGATCGTCGAGCAGATGCAGCAAATCGGCGAGCCGCCCTTGTTCGGTGGCCTCGCCGAGCCGCGACGCCACCTCGGCATGAAGAGGTTTGTAATGGTAGCGCCGCGTCAATGGCTCGGCCAGACTTATGAGCCAACCGGCAAGGCCGGGCAAATGATCCGGCCCATGCTTGCGCTGCCATTCGCTGAACAGCGTGATGATCGCCAGCGCGCGGCGGGGTGAATCCGCCTGCTCGTTCAAAGGCCGCAGCAAATAATCCATGCTGCGGTCGCGCGTGGCGATCCAGGCCGCGAGATGGCGGTCGATCGGCTCGCGAGGCTTTCCCGCTTCCCGCGACGATTTCTCGAGCGCGGGCAGCAAGTCTTTCGGCGTCAAAATATATTGGCCGCGCAGCAGCGGGCTCATGCAGGGCAATGTGGGATTAAGCTCATAGGCGGCGCGCTCGATCCCGCTGCCGACGCTGGCGCGCTCGATATAGCCGCGCACGCGCTCGAAAGTTTGCGCCAGCGGCACGAGTTCGGTCTTGCCTTCCTGCTGCTGATTGACCCAATAGCCGATGAATTGATTGCTGATGACCTCGGCGATGATCTGGACATTGCCGCCGGCGCGCAGCGTCTCGGCCAGCGCGGGGCCGATGCCGAAAGGCAGGAACGCCTGCCCGCGATAGAAAATCGGCCCGCCGGGGTCGAGCGCCATGCAGACCATCGCCACTTTCTGCTCGTCGAGATGGGCCGTGCGGCCGCTGTTTCTCAGGACATTGATGGCCTCCTGGACGCGGTCGGCGCGGTCGTCATCCATCAGCGCGCGGCGCAGCCAGCGGTCCAGTTCCTCGCGGTCGATGATCTGCACGGCGGCGGGGACATTATCGGCCATCGCCCGGATGACATGGCGGATCTGCCATAATTCCTTGCCGTCGAACATCAGCGCGCGGGCGGGGCGGCGGTTGGATTCGGCCTGTTTGGGCGTCAGCCTCTGGCCGCCGATCCACGCTTCGAGATCGTGCGGCAGCCACCGCTGCTTCGGGTCTTCGTGCAGCAGACCGCGCAACAATTCGAAATGCGCGGGCTGAACACGCTGGTTGACGACCAGCGCGCCGAAGCTTCCTTTCTCCAGCTTGGCCTTGACGATAGCGGCGTCATCCATGCCGCGCATGGGATTCTGCCCCAAAATCAGCAGAACCAGCGTGACGCCGAAAGCGTACATATCGTCCGCGATGGTGCCCGCGCCGCGCGCGAAGGGCGCGGCCTGGGCCCGATCCGGCGGCTCGAATAAAACCGGCTGCCCGACGCCCGGCGGCGCGGTGACGCATTCGCCGAGCTGCGGCATGCCGCTGCCCGTCTCGCGCCAGAAAATATTGGTCGGCCGGACGCTGCCATGCATGATGCCGGCGTCGGCTAGCTCGCGTAGCGCGCCTACGACCGGCGTGATAAAGTGGCTTTTGATAAAGTCTTCGGTCATCGGCGCATGGACTTCGTCGATGCTCTGCCAAAGCCTTGAATTCTGCGGCTGCTCGAAAACGAAACCGAAATAACGATTGCCGTCCGGCCAGCTGATGGAGCCGTTGTCGACGAGGCGCAGCAGGGCGGGATTGTCGATCATCCGCAACTGATTGAAAATATCGGTGCGCGGCGGATAGCCCTGGCGGCAGATCAGCGCCATGAGGTCGGCGGTATGCGCGCCCTTCATGCGCGCGAGATGGGCCATGGCCGAGGCGCTGTCGAACCCCGGCAGCGGATTGGCCGGAAACACTTCGCTCCGGCTGCCGAGCGGCAAAGTCTCGCCGCTTCCGCGTTTGGGTGCCTCCTCGCTCATGGTTGCGCTTTCGATTGCGATAACAACCGCCTACCTTGCCAATTTATGGTAAATAAGGGATTAAGTTGAGCAATCCTTACGAATACGTTGACAAATCATGCCCTTCGTCTCCCATGCCCAAAATCTCGAAGACGTGATGCTGTGGCGCGCCCTTAATCATGTCGGCCATGGCCGCTATGTCGATGTCGGCGCGCAGCATCCGGTGATCGAATCCGTGAGCAAGGCGTTTTACGACCATGGCTGGCGCGGCGTTCATGTCGAACCGACGCCCGAACATGCCGAACTTTTGCGCCGGGACAGGCCGGATGAAACGGTGCTGCAAATCGCGCTGGGCAGTCATGACGGCACGCTCGACCTCAACGTCATTCCCGGCACCGGCCTGAGCACGGCGATCGACGTCTACGCGAACCGCCATAAGGCCGAGCGCGGCTTCGACGGCCATCGCGTCCAGGTGCCGATGATGACGTTGAAATCAGCTCTTGCCTTCCTCGCGGGCCAAGAAGTTCATTGGCTGAAAATCGATGTCGAGGGGCTGGAGGGCGAAGTCCTCAAAGGCTGGGATAGCAACATCCTGCGGCCCTGGGTGATGGTGATCGAGGCTACGGTTCCCGGTTCGCTGGATGCCCGTCACGAGGATTGGGAGCCCATGCTGATCGCGGCGGGATACCGCTTCGTCTATTTCGACGGACTGAACCGCTTTTATATCGCGAAGGAGCATGGCGAACTCGCGGCGGCTTTTTCTTCTCCGCCGAGCATTGTCGACGCGGTCAAATACCGCTTCGGCGCGGCGACGGTCGCCCGGATGCTGAAACTGCAATACTGGCACTGGCCGCTTCAGAGACTCAGGAAATCCGGCAGAACGGCCGTTCCCAGGACGAAATATTGAGTCCGGGCCGAAAACCGCCAGGCAGCTCACGTGCCGGATATGTCCGGAATTTCAATTTCTTCGCAGCCGAAAAGATTGCTGTTATTGGTCATATTCTGCTGGCGCAAGATCGCAAGCGCGGCGTGAATGATATCCTCTTCGCCATCGGATCGGCCGCATGCTTCCTCGATGACATAGGCGTAAAATCCGAGATCGATGGCATCATAGGCCGTGGCCAGGACGCAATCGTTGATGTCGTATCCCACGATGTGAATCTCGGCGATGCGCTCCGCTTCCAGAGCCTCCAGCAAAGCCGAACGCTGGTCGCACTTAAAACCTGATCTGGCCGATTTGGTTATGCTGACCAGCCTCGCGTTTTTATGCTGAATCTCGGCCAGGACGTCCTCGTCCGTGAACCCGGCTTGCTCTTGCGGCAAAAGCCATCGGCTCTGCTTATAGAACATCGATTCCGGACCCGCATGATAGGCGGCGGCCACATAAAGGGGATAATGCGTGGCGCGCAGAATCTCTTTGATGGCCCACACCGTGGATAAGGCCTTATCTTCCAGGGTCGCGGGCTGAACATCTATAATGAAAAGGGCTTTTGGCCTGCCGGACGCGGGAATTTTTATTTTCATTCCCTGCCTCCGTCAAACGCAGCCGGAAAAATCGCGAATTAAGAAAATCAGTCCATGCTCAAGGATGGCGGGTCAAAAAGTCAGACATTCAGAGAAGCGGGGCTTTTAATGCGTCGTCTCAACGGCTCAAGCGACGGATGATTGTTCACAGGCTCTGGCTGAGCGACCATCGGATCGGCACCCGGGCCTTGAGCGCGCGCCTGAGCCAGTTGCAGCCGCATGGCGACGAGGGGAGCTATTTCGTTTGATGGCACGTTGGCATCGGACCTGACGGCATTGAAATCAAGCTTGATTCTGTCGCCGTCAAATTTCTGTACGAGGCGCGCCCCTTTATTGGCCCCGATCACGCCGCCAAGATGGGCGACGACATCCTGCGCGGGCGTTCCCGCCGGCATGCCCAGATTGGCCGCCATTCTATCCGCGGGGACGCTGACATGCTGACCTGATCTTCCGGGGCGACCGGAAGGACTATCCCCGATATGGCATGCACCGTTCGGATTCATGACATCACGGAGAATTCTTCTCGCTGTCTCTTGCGGCAAAGCTTCTATCGGCATGGTCGGCTCCAAAATTGATGCCTCTATACTATACCAGAAAAAGTTGCTTTTTCAGAAATCCGATTGGACAGAAATACTTTCATCCTATGGTCAAGGAGAGGCTAATGGCTTTCAGGACATCTCACCCCGCGAACGGGTCCTGCATCAGGATCGTGTCGTCGCGTTCCGGGCTGGTGGAGAGCAGGGTTACGGGGCAGCCGATCAGCTCCTCGATCCGGCGGATATATTTGATCGCGCGCGCCGACAATTGCGCCCAGCTGCGCGCGCCGCGCGTGGTCTTTTGCCAGCCTTCGCAGGTTTCATAGATCGGCTCGATTTCCGCCTGCGCCTTCTGGCTCGCGGGCAGATAGTCGAGCGTCTCGCCGCGAAGCTTATAGCCGACGCAGATTTTCAGTTCCGCGAGCTCGTCGAGCACGTCGAGCTTGGTCAGCGCGATGCCGTCGATGCCGCCGAGCTTGACCGCCTGGCGCACCATCACCGCGTCGAACCAGCCGCAGCGGCGCTTGCGCCCCGTGACGGTGCCGAATTCATGGCCGCGCTCGCCGATATGCTCGCCTATCGGCCCGGTATCCTCGGTCGGAAACGGGCCGGAGCCGACGCGGGTGGTGTAAGCCTTGGCGATGCCCAGCACCCTGCCGACCGCGGCAGGCCCGACCCCGGAGCCGGTCGCCGCCTGCGCCGCGACGGTATTGCTGGAAGTGACATAAGGATAGGTGCCGTGATCGACATCAAGCATCGTGCCCTGCGCGCCCTCGAACAGGATTTTTTTGCGCGCCCGGATCGCCTCGTCCAGCACGCGCCAGACCGGCGCGGCGAAAGGCAGAATGCGCGGCGCGATGTCCATCAGCTTGCGCATCAGATCGTCGCGGGCGATTTCCTCCGCCCCGAAGCCGCGGAGCAGCGCGTTATGGTGATGCAATAACTGCTCGACCTTATCCGCGAGCAGATCGGGATCGGCGAGATCGCATAGCCTGATGGCCCGCCTTGCGGCCTTGTCTTCATAAGCGGGGCCGATGCCGCGTCCCGTCGTGCCGATCTTGTGGCCTTGTCCGGCGGCGGCCTCGCGCGCCCGGTCGACCATGCCATGCACCGGCAGGATTAGCACCGCATTCTCGGCGACGCGAAGGCTTTCCGGCGTCACGCTAATCCCCTGCTTGCCGATAGAGGCAATTTCGTCCAGCAGCGCCCACGGATCGACGACCACGCCATTGCCGATGATCGACAGCTTGCCGGGCCGCACCGCGCCCGACGGCAGCAGGCTCAATTTATAGGTCACGCCGTCGATGACGAGCGTGTGCCCGGCATTGTGACCGCCCTGGAACCGCACCACGACATCGGCGCGATGCGAAAGCCAATCGACGATCTTGCCTTTGCCTTCATCGCCCCATTGCGCGCCGACGACCGCGACATTGCTCATAGTTTTACCGCCTGGTTATTGTGCAGAATATGCGTGCAGCGTAATGTCTTCGCCGCGCCGCTTGCGTCGCCGTCCGGCATCAGCGCCGCGATAGTGACGAAGCCTTTCTGCCTGTATTGTTCCGCGAGCGCAATATCCGTCCCGTAGGGAAGATAAAGCCGCTCTTTTTGCGCCGGTTCCGGCACCGCCGCCAGCAGATTTTCGCTGTAGAACGTAAAGCCGGTGGCCGGTTCGCCATCTCCGCTTCCCCCCACGGGCCGCGAGCGATAGCGCCCTCCCCGTCCGAGTTCGATCCCGCGCTCGTCCGCGAACAAAGTGAAGCTCAGGCCGGTCTGATATTCGAATCCGCGATGCTCGACAAGATCAAGCGTGATCTGCTGAGAAAGCTTCATGGCCGAAATGATATTCCATACGGCCAGCAAATGCCTGTATTCGGCCTGGGCTTCGTCCGGCAGCGAGAGGCGCTGCAATCCGTCGAGCGCGGGCTCGATCCCGCCGCTCAGGCGCAGCAATTGCGTGGCTATATCGGCGGCAGGGCCGCCGATTTTCTCCACGGCGGCGCGATCCTTGCGATCGAGAGCATGACGCAGCGCCGCCTCCGTTTCCGGATCGAGGCGCAGGCTTTTGCACAAAGCGGGGATCAATGTCGGCAAAGACAGATCGAGCGTGCTCGCGCCAACGCCCAGCGCATCGAGGCTGCGGCAAGCAAGCCCGATCGCTTCCGCATCCGCCTCGGGCTGCGCCGCGCCGAGCAGCTCGATGCCGACCTGGCCGAATTGCCGCTCGGGGCGATGCTCGCTGCTGCTTTGCCGCACCGCCTGCCCGGCATAGGCAAGGCGCAAAGGACGCGGCCAGTCGGCGATGCGGGTCGCGGCGATGCGGGTCATTTGCACCGTGATATCCGCCCGCAGCGCCAGCATCCGCCCCGACAGAGGGTCCATCAGGCGAAACGTATGCGGCCCCATGCCGCTGTTCTTGTCGCCGAGCAGCGTGTCTTCAAATTCGATCAGCGGCGGCTTGACGCGCTCATAGCCATGGGCGCGGTACAGCGCCATCAGCGTATCGGTAAGCTCCGCTTCCTGCTCCGCGCGCGGAGGCAGCAAATCGGCGAAACCGGGCGGCAAAAGCGCGGCATGATGAGAGGACATGGACAATTTTGATTAATCCTGAATCTGCGCGGAAACGGGATCGATCTCCTGCGCCTGAAGCAGCGTATCCGGCACAAAGCGCCGCTGCTGCCCGAAGCTGCGCGGCGGGCGGACGGCGGGACGGCCCTGAGAGGAAGGCTGGCGCAGCCGGTTTACGGCCCCATGCGTCAGCGCGCGGTCTTTCTCGATCTGCTGGCCGATTTCCCACAATTTATCGGCGGTATTGCGGGCGAGCGCGCGCCATTTCTCAACTTCCTCGCGGGTCCGGCCCAGGGAAGTCTCAAGCCGCGCCAGCGTCAGTTTCGTCCGCGCTAGCTCGCCATGCTGCATCGCCGAACTTGCCTGATGCTGCTTAAGCCGGGATTGCAAATCTGCCACCTGGGCTTCGAGCGTCCTTACGGCGCGGGTCGATTCTGCGATGTTATGAAGGGGGGCGGGCCGCGCGGCGGGAGAACGGTTGGCCGCGGCGCGGGCAAGATCGGCGAAGCTCATGCCGTCCTGCATCAAAATCTGCCTGGCCATGCGAACCGCCGCCGTCGCTTCTCCGTCATGCGAAGAATCCGCGAGCGCCAAGACTTTGACGAGACGTGCCAGTGTCGTGTGATTCATGGTTAAGAGATAACATGGCGGCAACTGATTCGCCCAGCCCTATAACGATCTCGGCGCCGTCACTTTTTCCAGTTTATGGCCGCCAGCGCGAACAGCGCCAAGGCAAGAAACTGCAGGATGACGCGGGCGCGCATGAGCTTGTTGCCCCATTTGCGGTTGAACTCCCCGCCCTTGGCCAGCGCCAAAATGCCGATAAGAAGAACCGCCAGCACCGCCGCCATGGCGCCGATCATGCAAATGGCGAGGAATGTGCTCATGTCGATTACGGTTTGAGGGCTACGAGAACTTTAGCGCCGCCGGCGGGGTCTTTCGGCGGCACCGGGGACGACAAGCATGGAAGCCGCTTGAAATCCGTCGGCGCGCCGTTTTCGCGCGCCTCGAAATGCAGATGATAGCCCGTCGCCTCACCGGTCATGCCGACATAGGCGAAAACGCTTCCGGCGGGAATGACCGTCCCCAATTTCAGCCCTTCGGCAAATCCATCCAGATGGCCGTATACGGTCGATACCCCGCCGGCATGGCAAATTTCGGCCATCGTTCCATAGCCGGCATCCTCGGCAATTTTGCATAGCACGCCGCTTGCCGGGGCTCTTACCGGCGTGCCCTGAATCTGTTTCATGTCCGCGCCGAAATGCATGCGCGGCGCGGTGGCATGATCTTGAATGCGGAAAAGAGAAGTATAGCGCATGACATCCGCCAGCGGCGTCACGCAGCCGAGAAACGGATTCTCGACACCCGCGCCCGAAGCCGCGGCAAGCGCGGCTTCGTTCGTCAAATATCCGTCCCTGATGCGCTCGGTCTTTCCCATTTCCTTGAGCAATTCATGCGACATCCGCAGCGTATATTTCATCATGGCGGTGACGTAATCGCGCGCGTCGGCGGGAAGAGCGTTACGCCAGGATTTGCCGTGAATCCTCACGGCTTTATCGACGTTTTTTTCCCCTATGCGATAGGCGGCAAGCGCCTTCTCGGCATCGCCGCCCTGCGCCTTGAGCAGTTCCGCCATATGCGCGGCGCGGGCGGCGACAAAGGCCGCGCTGTCGCCTCCCTGCGCGACGCCGTTGGGCGCTTCAGACCAAAGCTGCGCCGCCAGCATGTGGGGATCGAGCGTATAGCCGCGCGCGTTTTCCAGAATGAGGGGAATATATTCAGGCTGCCTGCGCAGCATGCCATCGACGGGATCGCTGGAATCGGAAGCAGCGCCAGGGACAATAACGGGAACGGAAGCGGTGTGCGCGCTTGGGACAGCGTTCGCGCCTGGATCGGCTTGCGTATTAATCGGCCCTACCCAGGACGGTTTTGCATTTTGCGTTTCGCGTTCGTCGCAGCCGGTGGCGGCAACGGCCAAAATCTCGGCAGCGGCGACGAAAAAAGCCGCTCCGCGGCTTTTGCCGTTAAGCGAAGCGCGGCGCATATAACCCTATTCCCCGGCGAGAGTCGCCCGCCGCATATTCCCAGTCGGTATCGTCGCGCAAGCTTCTTGCAGGAGGAGCGGCGGGAGCTTTGGCAGGGGCGCTCTTGCGCTTGATAAGCGGCACGCGCGGTTTGCTCTTTTCCTTGGGATGAGAGACAGATGCCCGGGACGGGCATACCATCTGCTCCGGCACGCACATATCATTCTTGTATTCGATGAACTGCGTTCCGCAGCTGGAGGGAACATCCTGAGGAGGCGCCAATGACATGGCCGCCGCCCCGTCTTCTTGCGCCCGCGCTCCGGCGGAGTGCAGAGCCAGCAAAGAAATCGCCACCGCCGAAATACCGGATTTCATTTTCATGCCGCCGCTCCGTTCAATATTTCAAATAAACGCGTCTTAATTCTAACTCTGGTTCGGCGAATTGAACCGCACCGCGTAATTGCGGAATTGCCGCACACCCGCCAGGCTCAAATAAGGCGCGGGATTGATCGGCTGGTTGTTGTGCCGCACTTCGAGATGCAAATGATATGGCATGCCGGGCTGGGCGGCGTTGCCGGTCTTGCCGACGTAGCCGATCACGTCGCCGGGACGCACCGGACGGTTAAGAAGGCTGCCGGGCCGCGGCATGGCATCGCGATCCAGATGGGCGTAAATCGAAGCTATGCCGCCGCCGTGGCAGACCTTGATCATCCGGCCAAAGCCGCTCGCGCCGCCATCCGGCCCGTCTGTGTCGCCGCATATGACGCCGCTGCCGATCGCGGAAACCGGCGTGTCTTTCGCCGCCACAAGATCAGTGCCCACATGCATATGGCCGGGGCGAGCTTCGCCGAAGCCATGGGTATCCATAACGGACCCCGGCGGCAGCGGCGATGCGATGCGCGCGCCCGAAGCGTTGTTATTGGGCACAGCGGCATAAGGCGAAGCGCCGTAAGGGGCGACACTGGCGACAGGCGCGCTGACGGCGGGTTCGGAAGCAACAGGCGCGGCGACGGCGATGCCCCGGAGTTTGGCAATCGCGACCTGCAGATTGACCGGATAATTTTGCGGCGTCGGATGCACATGGCCGCCGTCAAGCCCGACCAGCGGCCCGGAAAACAGCACGCCTTGCTCGCGCGCGATGCGCTCCAAAGCGGGGTTGGCGCCCTTGATGTCGTCGCGGTCGCCGACGCCGATGATGACGATGTTCTTCGCGCCGCCGGCGCGGGCCGCAGCGATCTGCTTCGGAACATATTCCTCGATCTGGGAAACGCCGTTGCTCGCGCCGGTCGACAAGATCAAATTCTCCCGCATCCGGCCTTCCCGACCCATTTTCTCGACGAAGCCGAGAACCGTCTTCGGGTTTTGGCTCACAAGAGCTTCGCTGGCGGTTTTCGCGCCGAGAACGCCCGGCGCCGCGTCGCGATAGCCTTCGGCCAGACTGTCGCCGGCGATGGCGACATTGGACGCCGTGACTTCCGTCTTGGCCGCCTGGAGACTCTGGTTGAGATTAGAGCCGGGCGCGGGCCAGACCTGGACGAATACCTCGCCGCCCCAGTGCACGCGCGGATTACCGGGTTCGGGGGGGTGGTTGTCGGCAAAGACGGTGACATAAAGCCGTCCGTCGGGGCTGCGGCCATTGGGGAACATCGGCTTGGCTTCCCCGACGGAAGCATGCTCGCCCGTGGGCTTGCCGGCGTATTGGTTGAAAACCCGGTTGTCCTCGACGCGAAGAGCCTGTCCGAACGGAAGGGCGTTGATCTCGCTCTCGCTCATCCGCTTGTAAATCACGCCGCTGCGGCGCGCGTACCCGTTATTCTTCGGGCTGAGGCCGTCACCCTGCACGCCGTCGAAAGCCTTGGCGATTTCGGACGGCATCGCGCCTGCCGCCTGCGCAAAATTCGGCGCGCCCTGCGGCAGGATATTCGCCAGATAGCCCTGGCTCGGCGGCTCGGCGGCGGCGACCCCGGCGGAATTCTGAAACGAGGCATTGTTCATCGCGGACGCATAGGTTCCGTAAAGCTTGGTGATGCGCCCGAGATAGCCCTTGGTTTCGTCTGGAACATGATCTTGCCAATTGCGGCCCGATGCGCGCGCCGCAGCCGTGGCGCGTTGAACGCCGCCTTCGCCCGAATTATAGCCGGCTAGCGCCTTGTCGGCGCTGCCGTCGTATTTATCGAGCAGATAGGCCATCAGGCGCGCCTGCGCCGGAATGCATTTCTTGGGATCCATCGCATCCTGCACGGTCATGCCGTAGGCCGCGGCGGTCGAAGGGATGAACTGGCACAAACCATAAGCATGGCCGATCGCGCCGGTTTTTTTTGTTGCGATAGGTGCTCACGGCATTGGGATTGCCCGACGATTCCTGGTTGATCTGCGCCGCCAGAAGCACCGGATCCACGCCGCTCTCTTTGGAGGCGGCCATGATGAGCGAACCATATTCGTTCAGGATTTTGTTGACGACCTTCATATCGGCGCCGCCAACGGCGCCACCGCCGCTCACTGGCGGGGTATACTGATTGTTGTGACGATGAGGGGTATAGGTCTTCCACTCGGTATCGCTTTCGTCGTCGCCGAATCTGCTGGCCTGCGCCACGCCCCATTGCGTCGCCATGCCGGAATCCAGGCCGTTATAACCAAGCGGGCGCTGCGGCTCCGGCTTGCTCGCGAGGCTGAGAAGACCCGCTATCACCACCATCGGCGCAACATAGCCACCGAGGCGCGCCCAGTCGCCGCCCATGACCGATGCGAAAGGCTGCGCGCTTTGCGGGGGGATCGTCGATGCGCGATTGGCCGGAGCGGCGTTCGTCGCTGCCGCACGAGGCGCGACGTAAGTCGGCGGCGCCACATTCGCGGCGGCTTGAGGCATATGGGCGCCGTGCGCCGCCGCCGTCACTTGCGTCGAGCGGGAAGCGGCACGGTACACAGGAGGAACCATGGGGCTGGTTCCGACCGGCGTGGTGCGAATCCTGCGCGTTGTCGGAGGCCTTCTGCGCCGCGCAGGCTGCGTGGGCATAGCCCGCGCAACACTCTGCCGCTGGGCTTGCTGCGCCAGATACCAATCGGCCTGGGACGAACGGCGGGAAGATATCGGATGCGACGATGGCGCAGGAGGGCTGACAGGCGCGGCTTGGGCCGACTGATTGTCCCGACCGCCGGAATCGTCTTCGAGAAAATAAGGGCGCATGCCGCTCCATAGCCGCTTGGCCCCGGACTGCATCGATCCCGCGGGCGGCATCATGGATTTAAGCTTTTGTCCTATATTTTCAAACATTTCCAAGCTGCTTTGAGACTATCTTACCTCAACCGCTAAAATGCCTTTAAATAGGGTCGAAAGCAATAAAATAGCGGCGCGTAATACTTTCATCCCGCCCGCCAATTAACTATAAAAAACAGCTCGCAAATAATTCATAACGATTTGATTTGGTTAGAGTAATGGTGCGCTGCGGAAACGCCGCAGTTACTGAGTGCCGTCCGCCGTTTTCGCCTGTTCCATCCGAGCGAAGTTCTCGTCAAGCTGGCTGCTGGGCGCGTAATAGGCATCCACGGACTTGCCATAGGCGAGCAACTGGTTGTCATCGGTAATGATCTCGCCGGACGCGCCGAAGCGCCGGACTCCTTCCCTATCCAGCTGCATGGCCTGGATGATCTCATCTTCGCCCATATCCCGGACGCCTGCCCGCGCGAAACCCGGCCATGCCGTCCCGAGCGGCGGATTTTCATCCATCGAACCGAGGATAATGCCGGTTCTCCCGGGCTGAGAAAGCCACATAATCGCGTTCGGAAACGCCTCCTGGAACGTCTTCACGATCGAAGCGGCATAATGAGGCCCCACAATGTGGAACGGCACCCATTGCGCGATCATCCCGTGAGGCCTGAGCTTTTTCCGCGCAAGCTGGTAAAACTCCCTGGAATAGAGCGCGTTGACTCCCGCGAAGTTCGGCGGCATCGGCTCAAGCGTGATGACATCGTACATCTTGTCCGCGCGGCGCATATAAGCCCGGCCGTCCATGACGATCTTGCGGACCCTGGGGTCCTCGAGAACGCCCTGATTGGCGGGAAAATTATGCGCGAGCTTTAAGACGCGGGGATTGATATCGACGATATCGAGCGACGCCGGATTTTCCTGGCGCACGGCGTTCAGGGTCTGCCCGGTGCCGAAACAGATCACCAGCGCGTCCTTGGGATCGGGATGCAGCAGCATCGGCAGATGCCCCATCCACGCCATATAGCGGGCATAAGCTATTTCTTCCGCGCCGTGCTGCGCGGCGGCAACGAAACCGTCGATCACCAGGCCGCGCCCGCCGGTGGCATAATCGACCGCCGCGACCGTCGCCTCCGGCCCCTCATAAAACTCCAGAATTTTGGTGACGCTGTTCGGCTTATGATCCTTGGTCGCGTCGTAAGCGAGATGGCCCTGCACGCGCGTTCTTCCTACGCCCGATTCAAAGACGAAAGCTATGGCCAGCGCCATGACGGCGGATGCGCACAAGAACAGCCTGCTCCGGCGCGGCGCGGCCGTGATTCCGGCGGCGGCCACCACGATTCCGGCAAGCCATGCGGTTCGCGCGAATCCGATCGTGGGCAGCAGCAGCCATGCCGCCGCCAGCGACCCCACGATGGCGGCAAAAGTATTGAACGCGTAAAGAACGCCCCATTTTCGCGGAGAATTCTGATCGTCGAGGATCCAGGGCAGCGCGACGCCGAGAAGCATGACGGGAGCGCCGATCACGAAAAACGTCATGAAAAACCAATTCAGAGAAACCGGCTGCAGATCGAAATACACGACACGGTCGAAACGTTCGACCAGCGGCGTGACCAGAAGAACGAGGATTCCTGCCCAGCCCACCAGCGAGCCCAGCGGCGCTTTCATACGCTTGAATGTCGGGGCAAGCCCTGCCGCCAGCCCAAGCCCCGCCAGCACGGCGGCCAGCATGACCGCGAAGGCCTCCGTGGTGCTGTGGAACGCGGATGTCAGCGACCGGAACCATGCGACTTCGAGCGCGAAGGTGGCGAATCCCGTCGCCAGCACGATCATCGCTTCAGCCGCCGGCTTAAGCTGCGGATGGAAACGCGGGCGATCGGATTCTTCGTCCACCACGGGCGCGCCCGGCCCCAACAGCCAGGCGAAAATCCCCACGGCCATGTTGATGGCGGCGACGAGCCAGGATGCATGAGTGACGCCAAATTGCGGAATCAGCAGGAATGCCGCAAACATGGCTCCGGCAGCGGCGCCCATCGTATTCAAGCCATATAATACCGCAATCGACGTGCGGAATTGCCTGGCGACGAGTCCGAGCACGGGCAGCGTCGCGCCCATGCATATCGTCGGAACGCCGAGCGCGGCGGCGATGCCGAGTATATGCACAAGCGAAGCGCTTTCCGGCGCGCTGGCGTAAACCTGGGTATCGAGATTCTCGACGGCCCGGAACGCGGCATTCAGAAAAAGCCCCGCGACGCCCGTCACCAATTCAAGCACGCCATACAGGCGAACCGGGCGCGCGATGACCTTGCCCTTAAGCGCCCGCCCCATCAGAACGGAGCCGATGCTCATCCCGCCCATCGTCACCGCGAGCGTGAGCGCCGTGCCCCAGGCCGATACGCCCAGCGCCAGCGTCGATTTGATCTGCCATATGACTTCCCACGACAAGGCCGCAAGGCCGGCGGTGGCGGCAAGCCAGTGAATGGCGGTGCGCGATCTGGGGTCAAAGGACATGGTCGCTCGTCATAAGAGGGGCGGCGGAAACGGAAGACATGATTTAGAGCAAATCCCGCTTAGGTGGAACATCCGCTCTTCGCAGGTGATCCACCTGAGCGGGTGAATTCGCTCGACAAACAAAAACTAGAACATGCATAGGGTTTCGCCAAGAAAAAACCCCGCAGGGTGAGCTGCGGGGTTCTTTATTCTGGGGCAATCCGCCTTCGCCCTTCGGGCTTCGGCACGATAAGACTTTTGTAGGTTCGCGAAGCCCTTGCGGGCTTCACTCGCCAACAAAGCGCCTTAGAAATCCATGTCGCCCATGCCGCCGCCGCCCATGCCGCCGCCATGACCGCCGCCAGCCGATTCCTTCTTCGGCTTCTCGGCAATCATCGCTTCCGTCATGATGAGCAGGCCCGCGACCGACGCCGCGTTCTGCAGCGCCGAGCGAACGACCTTGGTCGGGTCGATGATGCCGGACTTGACCATGTCGCAATAATCGACCTTCTGCGCGTCGAAGCCGAAATTGGTATCGGCTTGATCGAGCATGCGCCCGACAATGACCGAACCGTCGACTCCGGCATTTTCCGAAATCTGGCGGATCGGCGCCTGCAGCGCGCGGCGGATGATATCCACCCCGCGGCGCTGGTCGTCATTGCTGACGCGCAGCTTTTCGATCGCCCTGGTGGCATAGAGCAGCGCAGCGCCGCCGCCGGCGACGATGCCTTCTTCGACCGCAGCGCGAGTCGCATGCATCGCGTCGTCAACGCGATCCTTGCGCTCTTTCACTTCGATCTCGGTCGCACCGCCGACGCGGATGACCGCGACGCCGCCCGCGAGCTTGGCCAGACGCTCCTGGAGCTTCTCGCGGTCGTAGTCCGAGGAAGTCTCCTCGATCTGCGCCCTGATCTGGGTGCAGCGGGCTTCGATGTCCTTCTTCTTGCCAGCGCCGTCGATGACGACGGTGTTGTCCTTGTCGATCCGCACCTTCTTGGCGGTGCCGAGCATGTCCATGGTGACGTTTTCAAGCTTGATGCCGAGGTCTTCGGAAACGACCTGGCCGCCGGTGAGGACCGCCATGTCTTCGAGCATCGACTTGCGGCGATCGCCGAAGCCGGGAGCCTTGACGGCGGCCACTTTAAGCCCGCCGCGCAGCTTGTTGACGACGAGCGTGGCAAGCGCCTCGCCTTCGACTTCTTCGGCGACGATGAGCAGCGGACGGCCCGACTGCACCACGGTTTCCAGGATCGGCAGCAAAGGCTGCAGGCCGGAAAGCTTCTTTTCGTGCAGGAGGATGTAGGGGTTCTCCAGCTCGCACACCATCTTCTCGGCGTTGGTGATGAAATAGGGGCTGAGATAGCCGCGGTCGAACTGCATGCCTTCGACGACATCGAGTTCGGTTTCGAGGCTCTTGTTTTCCTCGACCGTGATGACGCCTTCATTGCCGACTTTTTCCATCGCCTTGGCGATCATCGCGCCGATTTCCTTGTCGCCATTGGCGGAAATGGTGCCGACCTGGGCGATTTCCGCGTTGCTGCCGACTTTCTTCGAGCGGCTCTTGAGGTCTTCGACGACCGCTTCGACGGCGGATTCGATGCCGCGCTTGAGGTCCATCGGGTTCATGCCGGCCGCAACGGCCTTGGCGCCTTCGTTCACGATCGCCTGCGCCAGCACCGTCGCGGTGGTGGTGCCGTCGCCCGCGCCGTCGCCGGTCTTGCTGGCGACTTCACGCAGCATCTGCGCGCCCATGTTCTGGAACTTGTTGGGAAGCTCGATCTCCTTGGCGACGCTGACGCCGTCCTTGGTGATCTTCGGCGCGCCGAACGACTTTTCGATCACGACATTGCGGCCACGCGGCCCCAACGTCACTTTGACCGTATCGGCCAGCATATTGACGCCGACGAGCATGTCGTTGCGCGCGTTTTCCTGAAATTTAATTTCCTTGGCTGCCATTGGTGGCTCCTGTGGTTTGAGAATTGGGTGTTGGGACTGACGATAGGCTTAGGCGGCTTTGCGCTGCGTCTTGCCCTCGATCACGCCCATGATGTCGGATTCCTTCATGATGAGGAGGTCTTCGCCATCGAGCTTCACTTCCGTGCCCGACCATTTGCCGAACAGGACGCGATCGCCCGCCTTGACATCCATGGGAAGGAATTTGCCGTTCTCGTCGCGGGCACCGGGACCGACGGCGAGCACTTCGCCTTCCGAAGGCTTTTCCTTGACGGTATCGGGAATGATGATGCCGCCTTTGCTGCGATCTTCATCCTTGATGCGCTTGACGACCACGCGGTCCTGCAGGGGACGGAATTTCATACTCTCTCTCCTTGGTTGAACATCAGTCGCGGAGCCAGGCATTAGCACTCAGCCCCAGCGAGTGCCAAACATGTAGTCCCTTACCGGACGGGGTTCAAGGCTTTCTTACGGATTTTTTGTCATAAGGGCGCTTTTTGCCCTTTCCTGTTTAACCTATTCTTGGGACTTATTTTCTAGAATGGTTAATGAGGGTTCCAGGGAGGTCTTCATGGCTGAATTGATCCGGCAATTGGAAAATTACCGCCTGACCACGGCGGAAATCATCTACCACATGCCCGACCACCCCTCCCTGCTGCAAAGCTATATCTGGCAAGACCTCGACATGGCCCCCAGATTTCCCTGCCTGAAAAAATTCCTGCATTTCTGGGAAACCCATCTTGAGGGCAAGCTCTATACCGTCAAGGTCGCGCATCACGCGCTCATTTCTCCCGGCGAATTCGCTTATGCCGACGGAGAGCTGGTGCTGCATTAATTTGATTATTTAACAGCTAAGCTTCGGGAGAACGTCGGGAAACGCGAGTGCCGCCATGGGGACAGACGGCACGGCAAATCTCACGCCGCTTTCCGGGTCCCCGCCGGCGGGCGTTCCATTGACTACATGTCCCACTTCATTCAAATGTTTCAATGCCTCAAGAGCGGCATGACGGATATAAGGCGTAATGATGCGATCAGGAAGTTCCACTCGTTGCGAATCCGGCTTCCCAAAATTATCGGCGATCTCGGCCAATTTTTCTACGACCTCGCCCATGCCTTCTTTGAATTTGCGCAGGGACTCCGCCTTGGGAATGATACCCATATGCGGGTTGGCTATGCCGTCGATAACCCGCCCGGCGAAAGGGTCATCAATCCGAACCGGCCATGGTTCGGGAGCCAGCCGGGGCGCTCCATGAATGGAAATTCTCAGGTCCCTCAGCCAATCCTCATCAGCACCTTTTTCACGTCGTGATCCAGACTGATTATTGTTCATATTTCCCCTCACCCGGCTTTATGATTGATGATTCCAATGAATAAATGATCCGATCAATATACGTCTTTTTAGAACTGCATCCAATATTTTCTGATTACTTTCACAATGATTCTAGAAGTTTTTTGAAACAGAAATACATCGGCACACGTCCCGCTTGCAGCGCTTTGGTCTCATAGCGCGTTTCGATCCAGCCGGGCGAACGAACGGTACTGATGCCGTCGCCTTGCAGCGGCGTGAAGTCAGCGGCCCCTTTCATTTGTTCCGCCGTCCATTCCTGCAAGACCGGATCGTCACTGGCGAGCATAAGCGGCGCGCCGGGCTTCATCGCGCGCGCCAAGGCCTTTAGCGTTTCCGGTTGCACGAAGCGGCGCTCGGCATGGCGCTTTTTCGGCCAGGGATCGGCGAACAGAATATAGACGCGGGTCGAGACAGGAATCCGGCAGCGCGGCGACCAGCTGGCGCGCGTCTTCGGGGAAAATCCTGATGTTTCGCAATTGCGTCTTATCGATATGGTCGAGCAGCCCGGCGACGCCATTGATAAACGGCTCGCAGCCGATAAAGCCATTTTCAGGATGCAGCGCCGCCTGCGCCGCGAGATGCTCGCCGCGCCGAAGCCGATCTCGAGCCATAATTCCTTCGGCTTGAAATCGAACCACGCGGCGGGATCGGCTTTGCCGGGCGGCAATTCGATCCGCAATGCGGGCAGCAGCGTTTCCATCAATCCGCTTTTGCGGACGCGCAACGGGCGTCCCTTGCGGCGCCCATAGAGGCGCGCAGTTTTTTCAGCCTCATCTTTCATGAGGGCCTGCTTATCACGTTCAAAAGAGCGGGTGATAATTTTAATTTAGAAGGTTTAATTCAGAAGGGGAGGCGGTGTGCCCCCACCCGGCTTTTTTGACTTTGGCTTATTGAGCTTCAGAAGAATGTCGTCACTCATTTTCGTAATATTCTTGATAGCCTGGTCGGGATCAAGCGCTTCTTTGGTGATGGCCAGGAGTTTTTCAATGTCCTTTTTGCGCTCGGCATCATGCTCTTCCAGCATGTCCATATAGGCTCGATTCCGCTTCGCATGATTGCGCAGCCCGTAAGCGCCCAAACCCAGGCATCCCGCCAATGCAACGCCAAAAGACTGGCCCTGATTCCATGGTCGTCCATCTCTCTGTCGATGCGGCTCAACTCGTCCGTTATGATGGGCTTCATACTGTGGGGATAATATCGATTGAGCTTAACAGCTTCCTGCCGTTGGCCGTAATTCTTGACGAACTTCAGGGCATTGGTCCCGAAAGCGACGGTGTTAAGCACCGTGACGCCTGCAAATAACGCAGGCGCCCAATATTGGCGCGCAGCAGCTTTGAAGGCCGAAAGGGAAAATTTAGAGCCGACGGCGGATAATTGCCGCCCGCAAGCCCGCATTCTTTCGGTAATAGTCGTCATAATATCGCTCCGGGATATTCGGACACCGGCAAACGCCAAGCCCTCCGAAGAATCTAACATCCGATATGCGTTTCATCTATGGTTTAAATAGTTTCACGCGCCGAAAGCGCTACGATAATTAAGATTCGCGTTTAAAACGGCACCTTTAGCCATCAATGGTTACGCCCCGAACGCCCGCTTCAGTTCCGGCACCAGATCGAGTTTTTCCCAGCTGAAATGCCCGTCGAGCGTCGGCTCGCGGCCGAAATGGCCGTAGCTGGAGGTGGCGGCATAGATGGGACGGTTGAGTTTCAGATGCTCGCGAATACCGCGCGGGCTGAGATTCACCATCTCCTGGATGACGCTCACCACTTTTTCTTCATCGACGCGCCCGGTGCCGTTCAGATTCACATAGACGCGAGCGGCTTCGAGACGCCGATGGCATAGGCAAGCTGGATCGTGCATTTGTCGGCCAGATCGGCGGCGACGATATTCTTGGCGAGATAACGCGCCATGTATGCCGCCGAGCGATCGACCTTGGTCGGGTCCTTGCCGGAAAAAGCGCCGCCGCCATGCGGCGCGGAGCCGCCATAGGTATCGACGATGATCTTGCGTCCCGTCAGGCCGGTATCGCCGTCCGGGCCGCCGATCACGAAGCGCCCGGTCGGGTTGACGTAAAAATGCTCCTCGGGGCACATCCAGCCCTTCGGCAGAATCTGCTCGACATGCGGACGGACGATCTCGCGCACCTGGTCCTGCTCGATGCTGTCGTCATGCTGCGTGGACACGACGATGCGCGCGGCGCGCACCGGCTTGCCGTCCACATATTCCAGCGTCACCTGGCTCTTGGCGTCGGGGCCGAGCAGCGGCGCCGCACCGCTGTGCCGCGCTTCGGCAAGCGACCGGAGAATCCCGTGAGCGTAATGGATCGGCGCGGGCATGAGCTGCGGCGTCTCGCGGCAGGCGAAGCCGAACATGATGCCCTGATCGCCCGCGCCCTCGTCCTTGTTGCCGCTGGCGTCGACGCCTTGCGCGATATCGGCGGACTGAGCGTGAACCAGCATGTCCACGTCGCACCATTGCCAGTGGAATCCCTTTTGCGCATAGCCGATATCCTTCACGGCGGCGCGGGCGGTCTCCACCACGTCGGCGGGCTTGAAGCTGGCATCCGAGCGCATTTCGCCCGCGATGACGATGCGGTTGGTGGTGGCGAGCGTCTCGATGGCGAGACGCGCCTGCGGATCGGCACGCAAATACATGTCGACGATGGCGTCGGAAATGCGGTCGCACACCTTATCGGGATGGCCTTCGGCGACGGATTCACTGGTAAAGAGATAATGCTTGCTCATGCTGCCCCACATAAATGAGGCAAGAGAACAGCATGATCGCGGGCGGCGATCAAGGGGGCGGATATTTTATTTCGGAACCATGTCCTTGATCGCCTCGCCAAGCAGACGGCCCATCGTTCGCCTGTTGGGATGAGTCTCGCCCGCCAGCGCCACCTGAACCAGGCGGACTGTCTGCAGCGTGAGCGATTCATATTTGGCCATCAAATGGAGGCGGTGGCCCACTTCGCGCACGATATTCGTATAAGCGGATGACCCTGGATTTTTCAGGACGCATTCAATCAATTTGGTCGTCAAGGAAGGCGTCGCGGTAATGGCCGCCGCTAAAAACCACAGCCGCCTTACTTCCGGTTCGGCGAGCGTTTCCGATTCAGCAGTCATAATGTTCCCTTCAGCAGGTGGGAATCAGCCGTCCGGAAGGAGAGAAGCCGCCGCCGTAATCCATGCCCACGGTGCGTTGAGCCTCTCGCACGAGCGCTTCGACCTGGTCGCCGGCGCACGCATAGCCGTCAGACGGCGGCGTTATATTTTTTACCTTGCTCCCATTTCCACATCTTGTGGCTGCCGCGGCTTTCCAATCGGCAAGCGCGAAAACCAATTGAATATCGTCCGGAACCGGCAAGCCTTTTTTCTTGCGCGCCTCCACCGTCGCGGGCGGCATGGAGATTGCGCCGATAGCGGATTCGATGCTGTCCCGAAGTTTCGGACAATGATTCGTTATCGCGCAGAGCGTGCCGACGGCGGATTCGCACAATTTGAAATTATGCTCCGTGAGGGCGATCCTGGTGATCTGGCATGCGAGCTTGGAGTCTACCAAGCCAGGATGCTGCGGCACTGAATCCGTAAGCACGCCCAGCCAATCCCGCTTGGTTTCCGGCTTCGTTGCCTGTTCCAGCGTTTTGGCAATGAATTGCGCCGCCGTCTCGTTTATATCAAGCATATTGCTCCCCTTAATCTAATTGAATATATACTCGGATATACATTGGACGGCGCGTGAAACCAATTGGAATTTTTAGCGGACGCGGAAAATAAATGCTCGGCGGGCATGCGTCCTATGATACATCCCTCTTAACCAATTCGATATGAAAATGGAGGACGCCGATGCGTTCCGAACGACAATTGCGGGTGGGAGAAGAAATCCGCCACGCGCTCGCCGCCGTGTTTCAGCGCAGCGATTTTCACTGGCCCGAGGATTTCACGCCTCCCGCCGCCATCACGGTCACCGAGGTGCGCGTCAGCCCCGATCTTCGCAATGCCACCGCCTATGTCATGCCGCTGGGCGGCGGCAATATAGCGCCGCTGGTTAAGGTGCTGAATGGCGGCATCGGCTTTTTCCGCCACGTCATCGCCAAGGAAGTGAAGCTCCGCTTCGTGCCCAACCTGACTTTCGCGGCGGACGAAAGCTTCGATTACGCAAAGAAAATCGAGGGCATCCTGCATGACCCTTCGGTAGCCAAGGACTTGAATTCCGAAGAAAAATCATAGACATATCCGGTTTGCATTACTTTCATCTTTTTGCCTTATAATCGCATTCGTAAAATTATGACGGCCCTATTTGAAGCATGGAGTTTTAATGGCCAGACATTCATCCGGTCTATTTCCGGAAGCCCAGTCCCTGCCTTTGAAAGTGGAAGGCGAGCGCCACCAAGACTGGAACAAGCTTGCCCTCATCGCCGCCGGCGGAGGCCAGAAGGCCGATAAGGCGCTCGCGACCATCATGCATGTTCATGAAGATCATTCCTTGCCCGAGCCGATCCGCCAGGAAGCCGCCGTCGTGGTGAGCGCCGTATTCGCGCATAAAGGCGTGCGCGCCCATACCGACAATTTCAACGCGGCGCTGCAAAACAAAAACCCCGCGATCAAGAATCTCGCCCGGTCGCTGAAATCCTCCTTGCCCAACCTCAAGGGTATTCTTCTCCATGACCATGAAGGCGATCCGGCCCAGCGCGCGCGGCTCGTCGCGCTCGAGACGGTGAATCTATGGGAAGAAGCGCGCCATGTCCGCCTGACCGAACTCGCGGTGACGGCGGTTCGCGGCGGCCCTAGCGGCATCGAAGCGCTGAAGGTTTTCGACGTCCTTTACAGGCTGCCCGAGCAATTTCCTCCCGAGATGCTGGCGGAGATCAATACCGCGCGTTTCGCCGTCGAGGCCTGCACCGGCAATCTCGCCAGCGCCGAATTCTTCAGAGACGCCAAAGAACGCGGCGGCAGCAATGTCCGCGCTTTGACCGCCAGTTTACATCGCGCTTTGCCGCAGATTCTTCCCGAAGAAGCGCCGCCGCCATTGCCGGGAATCCGCCGCAGCGCGACGCCGCTCCAGACTTTCGCGGTGCGGCCGACGTCGAGGCATCCGGCAAAGCTAGAGAAAAAGCCTAGCCAGCCCATCCCCAGGCCCACCCCCAAGGTCGGCCCCAAGCGCACGCCCACGCGGCCCGGCGGGTTCGCGGCAACCAAGCTGCCAGTCCCCAAACCGAAATAATCGACGGGAAATAGCGGCGGAAAGAAATCTTGTCGTCCATCCTCCGTCTTCTGGTATCTGTCCTCCGATGAATGGATGGCTTATTCTCGACAAACCGCTCGGCCTTAGCTCGACACAGGCGCTCGGCAAGGCGCGGCGTTTGCTTGGCGCGAAAAAAGCTGGGCATGGCGGCACACTCGATCCGCTGGCGTCCGGGGTTCTGCCGCTGGCCTTCGGCGAGGCGACCAAGCTGATTTCCTTCGTCATGGACGGACGCAAGGAATATCGCTTCACGGTACGCTGGGGCGAAGCCCGGACGACCGACGATGCCGAGGGCGACGTGACCGCCGTCAGCGAAGTCCGCCCCACGGAAACCGCCATACGCGCCGCGCTGCCCGGCTTCATCGGCGATATCAGCCAGACCCCGCCGATTTTCTCGGCGATCAAGGTCGCGGGCGAGCGGGCCTATGACCTGGCGCGCGCCGGGGAAAAGGTGGAACTTGCCTCGCGTATCGTCCAAGTCTTTGATTTTCAATTGATTTCTATCGACGATAACGATCACGCCAGCTTCGCCGTCACCTGCGGCAAAGGCACCTATGTCCGGTCTCTAGCGCGGGATTTGGCGCTTAAATTGGGCACAGCCGGCTATGTTTCCGCCCTGCGGCGCGACCGCAGTGGGCCTTTTACGCTCGATAGGGCGATTTCGCTGGAAAACCTCGCCGAACTGTCGCATAAGGGCGAGGCCTTAACGGCACTTCTCGATATTGGCGCGGCGCTGGACGACATCCCGGCACGCGTCATCGATGATCGGGAAGCGCGGCTGCTTCGCCACGGCCAGGGGATTATGCCCCAGCCCGGCGAGATTTTGCCAAATCCTAATGGAACGCAGCCCGTGCTTGCGACCCATCATGGAAATCCGGTGGCGCTGATCGCGCCGAAGGATGGGATTTGGCATCCGGTGCGCGGATTCAACCTATAGAGAATGAAGGAGTATACGATGTCGATTACCGCCGAGCGCAAACAGGCGCTTATCAAGGAACACGCGCACACCGCCAATGACACGGGTTCGCCCGAAGTCCAGATCGCGATTCTGAGCGAGCGCATCGCCAACCTGACCCAGCATTTCCAGACCCACGCCAAGGATCACCATTCCCGGCGCGGCCTTTTGATGCTCGTCAGCAAGCGCCGCCGCATGCTGGACTATCTCAAGCGCGCGAATGTCAAAGGCTACCAAGAGATCATCGAAAAGCTTGGCATACGCAAATAGACAGCCGCCTATGGCGAGGTCTCCGAACGTCGAGGAAGACCGTTTGATTGCCGTCGATCAGCCGATCCCGTCCTGCATGACCGGCTTCTCGGCCTCGTGCTGGCGGTGCCGCCGCCGAACCAGCCCGGCTATAAAAGAGTCTATAAGGATTTCGCCGTCCTCGATCATGATCCCGCCGGAGAAATCCGGGGCGCGGTCTATGTCGCCTATCAAGCGCCCGGCTGGGGCTTTATCAAATTGATATGGGTGAAAGAGAACGAACGCCGCCGAGGGCTGGGACAAAAATTGATGAAGACAATGGAAGAAGAGGCCGCGAAGCGCGAATGCCGCTCCATTTATCTTTGGACTTACGATTTTGAAGCGCCGGAGTTTTACGAAAAACTCGGCTACACACGCTATGCTGTGCTTGAGGATTTTATTCCCGGACATCAGCGCCTAGGTTTCATGAAGCGAATCGCAGCATGAAAGGCCTTTCGCCATTGGGGTGAAGGGGACGTCTAACTGTACATGAAAGGAACAGACGGACATGTTTAATATCTACAGAAAAGAAATGATGTGGGACGGCAAGAAGCTCGTCCTGGAAACCGGCAAGATGGCCCGCCAGGCCGACGGCGCCGTCGTGGCGACGTTGGGCGGCACGACCGTGCTTTGCACCGTGGTCGCGGCGAGAAAAGCCAAGCCGGGGCAGGATTTCTTCCCGCTGACGGTCAACTACCAGGAAAAGACTTACGCCGCGGGCAAGATTCCCGCGGCTTCTTCAAGCGCGAAGGCCGTCCGCCCGAATCCGAAGTTCTCATCAGCCGCCTGATCGACCGCCCGATCCGTCCGCTGTTCCCCGAGGGCTATCTGTGCGAGACGCAAGTCGTCGCGACGGTTCTGTCGCACGACCTCGAAAACAATCCCGATATCGTCGCGCTGATCGGCTGCTCCGCCGCGCTGACGATTTCCGGCGTTCCGTTCCTCGGCCCGATCGCCGCGGCGCGCGTCGGCTATAAGGACGGGCAGTTCATCCTGAACCCCCCGATGCACGAAGTCGCGGCGGGCGAGCTGGAGCTTGTCGTCGCCGGAACGCGCGAAGGCGTGCTGATGGTCGAATCCGAAGCAAGGAACTGCCTGAGTCCGTGATGCTCGACGCCGTCACCTTCGGCCATAAGAGCTTCCAGCCGGTCATCGACCTGATCATCGGCCTCGCGGAAATGGCGGCGAAGGAGCCGCGCGATCTGCCCCCGGCGGCTTTCGACAAGAAGGCGCTGGTCGCCCAGCTCACGAGCCTTATCGGCAGCGATGTCGCCGACGCCTATAGCGAAACCGTCAAGCAGGCGCGTTACGCCAAGCTCGACGCCGCCAAGGCGAAGGCGCTGGCCTCCATCCCCGCCGAAACATTCGCTCCGGAAGCCGTCGCCGAAGGCGTCGAGCATCTGCAATACGAGCATGTCCGGCACATGATCCTCAAGACCGGCAAGCGGATCGACGGGCGCGACACCAAGACCGTCCGTCCGATCATCTCGGAAGTCGGCCTTCTGCCGCGCACGCACGGCTCGGCGCTGTTCACGCGCGGCGAAACCCAGGCGCTGGTCGTCACCACGCTCGGCACCAGCCAGGACGAGCAGATCATCGACGCGCTGGAAGGCGAATACCGCCAGCACTTCATGCTGCATTACAACTTCCCGCCCTACTCGGTGGGCGAGACCGGCCGCATGGGCAGCCCCGGACGCCGCGAAATCGGCCATGGCAAGCTCGCCTGGCGGGCGATCCGTCCGCTGCTGCCGAGCAAGGAGGCGTTCCCCTACACCATTCGCGTGGTGTCGGAGATCACCGAATCCAACGGCTCCAGCTCGATGGCCACCGTCTGCGGCGCTTCGCTGTCGATGATGGACGCGGGCGCGCCGCTGGCGCGTCCTGTCGCGGGCATCGCGATGGGCCTCATCAAGGAAGACAAGGACTTCGCCGTCCTGTCGGACATTCTCGGCGACGAGGACCATCTCGGCGACATGGACTTCAAGGTGGCGGGCACGGATAAAGGCGTGACCGCGCTGCAGATGGACATCAAGATCACCTCGATCACCGAGGAGATCATGAAGATCGCTCTGGCGCAGGCGAAGGACGGCCGCATCCATATCCTCGGCGAAATGGCCAAGGCGATGACCGGCGCGCGCGACGGCGTCAACGAACACGCCCCGCGCATCACCAGCTTCAAGATTCCCAAGGAGAAAATCCGCGAGGTTATCGGCACCGGCGGCAAGATCATCCGGGAAATCTGCGAAACGACCGGCGCCAAGGTCGATATCGAGGATGACGGCAGCGTGCGCGTCGCCGCCGTGGACGCGGCAGCGGGCGAAGCCGCCGTCAACTGGATCAAGGGCATCGTCGCCGAACCGGAAATCGGGCAAGTCTATGTCGGCAAGGTCGTCAAGACCGTCGATTTCGGCGCGTTCGTCAATTTCCTCGGCGCGCGCGACGGCCTGGTCCATATCTCGGAGCTTGCCGACCGCCGCGTCAACAAGGTCACGGACATCATCGATGTCGGCCAGGAAGTCCGCGTCAAGGTTCTCGGCGTCGACGATCGCGGCAAAGTCAAGCTGTCGATGAAGCAGGTCGATCAAAAGACCGGCGAAGATCTCGGCCAGCGCGAAGCGAGTTGATCGCACCCGCGTTCTTGGGCATAATGGCGGCGCCGTCGAAAGACGGCGCCGTTTTTATTTCTGTGAGGAACGCCATGAAGAAATTACCAGCCTTGGCTTTTGCCGCTCTTGCGCTTTTCATATCCAGCCCGGCCATCGCGGATGCCGTGCCCGGCAAGCCCGCGCCCGCTTTCTCGGTTCATGACATCGATGATAAAGCGCAAACGCTGGGCCGAGTACAAAGGCAAGACCGTCGTCCTCGAATGGAACAATCCCGAATGCCCGTTCGTCAAGAAGCACTACGGAACCGGCAACATGCAAACGCTGCAAAAATACGCGATGGACAAGGGCGTCGTGTGGTTGGCGATCAATTCCGGCGCACCGGGCAAGCAAGGCCACCTGACTCCCGAAACCGCGAAAACGGTGCTGGCGGAAGTCAAATCCACGCCCACCGCCTATATCCTCGATCCGGAAGGAAAGCTGGGACGGCTCTATGGCGCGAAATCGACGCCGCATATGTTCGTGATCGATAAAGCGGGCGTCGTCGCTTATGCCGGAGCCATCGACGACAAGCCGACCTATAATCCCGAAGACGTCCCCGGCGCGGAAAATTATGTGAAAGCCGCTGTCGACGCCTTAGCCGCGGGCCAGCAGCCCGTCAAAACCCATGCCACGGCGTATGGCTGCGGCGTCAAATATGCGGATTGAGCCGTCTGCCTGACGGCGCCAGCGTCACGGATGCTTTGACGAGAGGATTGGCGGCGGCATTTTCTTTTGCCGTCAGCGCTTCCGCCGCGCGGAACTGCGTGGGAAATTTTTCGCGCAGTTCCGGCATGGCTTTAGTCAGGCCGTTATCCTCGCCATAGTTTTCCGCCGCCGCTTGGCTCAGCTTTTCCAGCATCTGCGCCGTCTGCGGATTGACGTCCTTGGCCGCCAACTCGGTTTTTGTCCCCTCCAGCCTATCGCTGGCGAAGTTGAGCGCATAGGCCATGTGTTTAGCCTGCCTGAAGGCAGGCTTGTCTGCTTGTTGCAAATCATTAAGCGTGAAAGCCAACCCCGTGTTAAGAAAGGATCCGTGCTCGGCACCCTCCGCGCCCATACCCCCCTGACTAGCGTCATAGGCGAGCAGGTAAAACATGCCGCGCGCGTCAAGATTGGCGGGGGGCGACGGCAGGGGACCATCATTACCAATACCCTGCATTCCCCCCGCTAGATCGGCGAAGGCGTTCACGCGGGCGCATCGCCTCGTCCTTGAAAGTTCCGTCCTCGTTTCTGGGGCCGAAGATTCCCGCCAGATCGGCAACCTTTATCTGCGTCGTCAAATCCGACGGCGAAGGCGGCGGCGGCGGCGGCGGCTGATAGCCCTCTTGCGATAAACGCTGACGTCCCTCATGAAACCTATCAGGCATGCGCTCGATTAAAGGGCTGAGAAGCCCGGAAAATTTAGGATCAAGATCGCCGATACGAATTAAAAATGCGGCGCTGCGCGCATCGATGTCGCTGGCGGAAAGATCGGTATTTTTCCCGTCACGGAAATCTATCGCGGCCTGCATTTTCTTGTCGGATTCTTTCGACTGCTCCGGCGTCATGTCGCGCCAGAAATTCTTCGCGCCGCGATGGGCATAATCATCCCGCGCCAAATCCCCGATCTCGCTGATGGGCATCCCTTTGAGCTTTTCGCGCAGATTGAGCGTGCCGTCTTGCGGGGGATTGATCAAATCGGCAAGAACTAAATCGAGCGCCGGGGCCGTGAAATGCTGGAAGTCATAACTCTTATTCTTATATATCGCCGCGATATCTTTCTTCAGGCCGTCTTCCAAGCTTCCTCATGGTTCTCGCGCCATTTTTTCTCGCCCCGCTGAATTCGCCATAGCCATATACCAGCGTCGGCGATCATTTCCTTGCGGGTATCGTACATCTGCGGCGTCTTATCGCTTCTCCTCCGGCGCGACGCCGCCGATGCCGTGGAAAGCCTCATGCCCGGGAATATAATCAGCGCCGGAGAAAGGAGACTCCGACTTGTAAGGATCGGTCAACGCAAGACAAAAGTAGGTAGCATCGGCAATACTTGTCCCGGCCGTAGGATAGGCCCCAGCGACTGCTTTCCTGAGCACGGCTTGGCTGATATCTTTATAGGAGTGAAAGCCACCCGCGAACGGATCGGAAGAACGGATGATGAAGCAGCGGTGGATGGAGCGTTGGCGGATCGAGTATCCTCGAGCAGATTCCCGCTCTTCGCCTCATTCATCCTGTTGCGCAGCCACGCCACCGCCTGTTTCGCGCTCGCGGGATTAACGGGAGGAAGAGCGGCGGTCGCCCTTTCGACTTCTTGCGCGAAACGCTCCGTATCGTTGAAGCGCGAGGAATCGACGATCAGAATCTTGCCGCGCGTGCGCGGGTCATTATCGATGGCGGCCTGGAATTCCAGCCCTGCCTGCTCTTGGCATTGATCTGCAGTTGAGGATCGTCGGGAATATTGCCCGAGAAAATGTCGGCGCGCGCCATGCGCTCGGAAAGCTTGGGGGTCTCTTGGGTGCTTGATGCCGCCGTGAAAGCAACGCCCCCCGCTATGCCGATAGCAGTCCCTATACCGATAGCAATCGTGCGGCGAACGTTATTCAGAAATTTTCCGGCCATGACTTCAAAACGCCCCGCCCTTGCGGACGACCGCGCCAAGATTCTCGGCGGCCTCGGCGCGCTGTTCGGCGTGAATTCATCAGCCATCGGCGCGCTCCCGCCTGCGAGCCGGAACGAAAAGCGCGAGCCGTCCATGCTCGCCGATGGAGCAAGCCGTCTCATCGTGCGCTTGTCGCGATTTCATTCCTGGCGGGCGCGGCATGGGCTTTCCAGTAAAATGCTTGCTCTTTATCCTATCCGATTTTCGCCGATTTTATAAAATAAGGATTTAATTTCAGCGTCGGCGGCGGCGCATCATGCCGATTAAGAATTCATAAACCATAACTCAATGAAATCCGTGCGGCGTCAAATATGCGGATCGGCCTTATGAGCGGAAGCAAGCCTGGGAACATGAACGGGACGTGCCGGGGCGCCGCTAGCTGAAGCCAACGGCGCTTCCCGCGCCGCCATGGCGTCCGCCGCGCGGAATACGTGGGGAAATTTCTTGCGCAGTTCCGGCATGGCTTTGGTGAGACCGTTATCCTCGCCATAGATTTTCGTTACGGCGACGCTCAATCGCGTAAGAGCAAGGGCGGTGCGCGCATTCATATCCGCGGCATTAACGCTCGCATCTTCGCCGCGCAACCGGCTGTCGGCATAGTCCAGAATGCACGACATTTTTTCTGCCTCCTTATAGGCAGGAGATGCTTTCGCCTCTATGTCCCAAATCGCCCCGTTAAGGTCGTTACTATAACGACCCTCTTTGGTGCCGTCATAAGCGCGGTTCAGAAGATAGAGTATGCCGCGCGCATCCAGATCGCCGGGCGCGAGCTTCGCTTCCCTGTCGTGGATTTTCTCCTCGGCATACATCATGATGCGCGTCATTTTTTCGGCGTCTTTGCCGGCCAGATTATTCGTCCCGCCGAAAGCGCCGCTCATATTGGCCAAATCCGCGCGGGTTAAGGCCGCGATCGGCCGGGGACCGGCTTGATAGCCTTGGCGCGCCAACTCTATATCGGCCGCCTGAAAAAGCGGGGCAAATCGTTGACGCAATTCGGCATAGCCCGGTCGAGTCCGAGATAACCCCTGTCGCAGCCAGGCATCGTTCGTGCGGATAAGATATGCCGCTGCGGGAACATCCAAATCTCCTTCGGCAAGATGCATGCCGCCGCCCTTGCTTTGCGCGGCGATATAATCCACGGCGTTCTGCATCTTGGTGTCGACAGCCTGCGGTGCCGGTGCTTGAGCAAGCTGGGCCGGCACTTCCTTGGACGGGGTCAAAAGGTGGGTCAGCTTCCGCTGGGGGCCCCCGAGAAAAGTTACCCAGCCTATCATGCCGATAACGGCCCTGGGCAGAATCACGCCCAGAAATTTATCTGCCATGGCTTCAAACGACCGCCCTTGCGGACGACGGCGCCAAGATTCTCGGCAGCCTCGGCGCGTTGTTCGGGGGTAAATTTTTCAGCCATCGCGTGCTCCCGCCTGCGAACGCGTAGTGTCGTCCGCACTGGGCCGGCTTCATCGGTTTCCGCCACGATCAGTTCATGATCGGCTTCGAGCGAGGCAAGGGCTTGCGGCCCGACCGCGAAGCGCGGCGCAAGCGGGTGGCCCGCGCCGTCATAAAGCGCGACCACCCGGCCCTCGATGCTGAAACTACGCGGCTCCGCCTTCAGAACAGGTGCAAAAAGCACGATCTGGCGATATTCGCCGATGAAGCAAACCGCTTCGTCCGGCGGATTCCTCGGTTTCATCTTCGGCGCGCGCAGCATGGGCTTTCCGGCAATGGACAATCTACAGTCTATCCGATTTGACCGATTTTAGAAAATAAGGATTTAATTTCAGGCCGCTCGGCGGCTCACGAGGCGGTTAATGTCTCGTAAACCATAAGGCCGGAATTACCAATCAATGCAGCCCATAGCGGCGCGCGGTTCTGAGGCTGCTTTCCCGCGTTCGGGAAGCGGCCGTATACAATCGAACGGCGTCCTCAGCGGCAGGCTTAAACTCAGGATAAAGATCGCCGATCAAGCGTATATTCCTCAATCCAGCATTCTGAACCCGTCTGCTATCGTCCAGAAGAGCGTCCCTGGCATAAGGCAAGATGTCCGGAACCAAAGCGGGGCAATGGCGAAGCAAAACGCCTAGACTCGCCTGCGCGGCCTCGCGGAAATAAGGGCGCGTATCCGGCGTGCGGGGATTAGCTCCCTTGTCGTCCAGTTCCTTGAGAATCGCGGGCGTACATTCCGGATGCTGGCGAATCAAACAAACCAGGGCGTTGTTCGCCTCCTGGCGCGCAATCTCGCTCCCATCCCCCAGCGCGATCTTGACGGTTCTGGCGATGATAGAGGGGTTCGCATAATCCTTATGGGGCAGAATATGCGATAATACGCGCAATCCGTTGACGACCTGAGTGGTCGTCGCGGCGGAACTGAAAGCGTTCCGGATGGAATAATCCGCTTCGCCCGATATCGATGGCATTATTATCTCCTTGGAATATGGGACGGATTATAAAGTCCAAAGCCCGAAAGTAATAAGGAAAATTGCCTGAATCGGATACAAATCGGTAGTCAGTGCCGCCAAAAGGCGTCTATACTTTGGCAGCCAACAACTTCTGGACCAGCCTCGTCGTGAAAAATCTAACGCCATTGCGCATCTCTGGGCGCGAAGTCTTGCCTTTAATCGAAGGCGGAAAAGGAATTTCCGTATCCAACGGCGAAAGCTCCGGCGCATGGGCCGCCGCGGGAGGCGTGGGAACTTTTTCCGGCGTCAATGCCGATTCCTATGACGACAACGGCCAAATCCTTCAGCAGGTTTACAACGGCAAAACTCGCCGTAACCGGCATGAGGAACTCGTCGCCTATTCGATCAAGGGCGGCATCGCCCAGGCCCAGACGGCGCATGAAATCTCCGGCGGGCAGGGCCGCATCCATATGAACATCTTGTGGGAAATGGGCGCGGCGGAACGCATCCTCACCGGAATCCTCGAAGGCGCGAAGGGCCTGATCCACGGCGTCACCTGCGGCGCGGGCATGCCCTACAAGCTTGCCGAGATCGCCGGCCATTACGGCGTTTCCTATTACCCCATCGTGTCTTCGGCGCGCGCCTTCCGCGCGCTGTGGCTACGGTCTTTCCGCAAATTCCACGATCTTCTGGGCGCGGTGGTCTATGAAGACCCCTGGCGCGCGGGCGGCCATAACGGCATCACCAATTCCGAAGACCCCGCCCACCCCGAAGACCCCTACCCCCCGCGTCAAAGCTTTGCGAGATTATATGCGCGAACAGGGCCTCGGCAACGTGCCGATCGTCATGGCGGGCGGCGTCTGGTGGCTCTCCGAATGGGAGAACTGGCTCGACAATCCCGAGCTTGGCCCGATCGCGTTCCAGTTCGGCACGCGGCCTCTGCTGACCCAGGAAAGCCCGATTTCCGGCGCCTGGAAAAAGAAGCTGCTGGCGCTCAAGGAAAACGACGTGTTTCTCAACAAATTCTCGCCGACCGGGTTTTATTCCTCCGCCGTGCGCAATCCGTTCCTGCAGGAACTGATCGAGCGCTCGGAGCGCCAGGTCGCCTATACGCTGGAACCGGTCGGCGAGCATGTCGTCGAATTCCAGGTCGGCGCGGTCGGCCGTCCGGTCTATCTGACCGCGGGCGACTTCAAGCGCGTCGAGGCCTGGACCGCCTCCGGCTTCAGCCGCGGCATGCGCACGCCGGACAATACGCTCATTTTCGTCACGCCGGAGCGGGCGCAGCAGATCACGCAGGATCAGGTCAGCTGCATGGGCTGCCTCAATGCATGCAATTTTTCCAACTGGGCGGTCAACGAAGCCAACACCACCGGCAAAAAACCCGATCCGCGCAGCTTCTGCATCCAGAAAACCCTGCAAAATATCAGCCATGACGGCGACGTGGAGAAGCAGCTGATGTTCTCCGGCCATAACGCCTATCGCTTCGCCAAAGACCCGTTTTACGCGGACGGCTTCGTCCCGACGGTCAAGCAGCTCGTCGAACGGATTGCATCGGGGTTCTAACTTATCCGACGGCCTTGACAGGCCACCTTGACAGGCCACCTTGACAGGCCACCTTGACAGGCCACCTTGACAGGCCACCTTGACAGGATTGAGTCTTTACGACTCAATAGGGCAACTTCCTCTGGCCTACCGGCTTCATGATTGTCTTCGGCATCCTCGGCGTAATCTTGTGTCTGGCCAGCGTCATTCTGCTGGGCCTGGATCTTTCGTCCTTTATCGGCGACGGCGTTTCCGAACCGGGGCGGCTGCATTTCACTCAGATTCTCGAGCTTATGCGCAAATGGCTGCCGAGCTATTGGACTCAGACCGTCAATTACATCAATACCCAGCCCCAAGGCGAATTCTGGGCCTGGTTCGCCAAATTCATGGTTTCATTGCCCGCGACGGTGGTCGGCCTGATGATCGGCTTCGGCTTGATCGTGCTCGGCTTTCGCATTCACCGCTATCGAGACGGCCCGTAATTCTGTCGCGGCGTCCCACATCGCCATCAAATCCTGCTCCCGGTTGAGACGATGATCGCCGTCCTTGATCAGCGTCACGCGCACGTCATGCGCCGCCGCCAGTTCGGCGGCTTTGATGGAAGTCCGCCAGGGCACGGCATCGTCCTTCTGGCCATGCAGCAGACGCAGCGGGCATAGAACATCGATCGGCGCGCGCAACATCAGATGCCCGCGTCCCTCCGTCACCAGCCGGTGCGTGTAGATCATGCCGCCTTCGCCCGGCAGGAATCCATCCTGCTCCATCCGCAGACGTTTTTCGGGCGGCAGCAAATCCCATACCAGATCTTCGGTGAAATCCGGCGCGGCGGCGATGCCGACGATGCCCGCGACGCGCTTGGGCCGCGCCAGAGCCAGCTTAAGCGCGATCCAGCCGCCCATCGACGATCCAACGAGAATTTGCGGGCCTTCGGTGCAATGGTCGAATATCGCCAAGGCGTCCTCGGACCAATCGCCGATGCAGCCATCCTGGAACTTGCCCGCCGATTGGCCGTGCCCCCGGTAATCGAAGCGGAGATAAGAATAACCGGCCCGCGCGCATTGCTCCGCCAGAAAACCCGCCTTGGTTCCGCTCATATCCGAGGCATAGCCGCCGAGAAACATGATTCCGGGCGATTGCCCCTTCCCGCGCTCGAAAGCCAGGCGGATGCCGTTATGATCGAGATAGTCGGGCATGAGGCCGGGCACCAGGAAATGGAGGCGGGGACGGACGCTTAGGCCGCCGCCGCTTCAGCGCCGATCATCATATTGAAGATGGCGGCGGCATCGCGCGCCTTGCGGCACTGGGCGCAAAACTGGGGATCGCGCAGCATCTTCGACGCCTGCGCCAAAGCCTGCAAGTGATCGGCTCCGGCATCCGACGGCGCCAGCAGCAGAAACACGAGATCGACCGGCTTATCGTCGACGGCCTCGAAATCGATCGGCGCGGCGAGCCGCGCGAAGAAGCCGCACACGCCCTCCAGCCCCGCGATCTTGCCGTGCGGAATGGCGATGCCGTGGCCGACGCCGGTGGTGCCGAGTTTCTCGCGCTCCCACAGCGCGTCGAAAATGACATGCGGGCTGAGGCCGGTCACTTCGCCCGCGCGCGCGGCCATATCCTGCAGCAGGGCTTTTTTATTCGCCGCCGCCAGATCGCAAATGACATGATTCTTCGCAACAATATCCTGCATCAAATTCTTCTCCCCTTCGACTTCGCCTTCGCGCTGTCCCATGATTCCCACTCAGCGCGATACGGCCTTCGCGGCGGCAGGCTGGTTGACGGCAATATTTTGCGTCGGATCGACCCAGCCGATATGGCCGTCGGCGCGGCGGTAGATCATGTTGAGATTGCCATGCGCGCGGTTGCGAAACAATAGCGCCGGAAGATCGCCGAGATCGAGCCGCATGACCGCCTCCCCTACCGTCAGGGTTTCGATCGGCGTCGTCATTTCGGCGACGACCACGGGATTGTCGGGCGCTTCGTCGGCCACCTCTTTGCCGTCGGCCTGGAGCACGAAAGATTGCGCCATGACGGTCGCATGCGCGTCGACGTCTTTCTTATGATAGTCCTTGAGCCGGTTATGATGCCGCCTCAGGCGCTCGCCGATTCGCGCCGAAGCCTCGTCGAAAGCGGCATAAACCTCGGTCGCGGCCCCATGGCTTTGCAAGGTGATACCGCGCCCGGCATGAACATGGATGTCGGCGCGAAACAGATGCGCTTCACGCGAGAACGTCACCTGGGCGTCCAGGGGCGTGGAAAAATGTTTGCCGATAATATCCTTAAGATTCTGTTCTACATGCTGGCGCAGGGAATCGCCCACATCGATCTGCTTGCCCTTAACCGACAATTGCATTTGAGACACCTCGTTGGAAGGAATCCGCCGCCGCTTCATAAACGCGGCAAGATCGGCAATTATAACATAGCATCCATGATGCCGATAAATTTTTTTCTCGATATTTAAGGAGCAATATTAATGGTTTAGTTGCATTTGGCTTTTTTCCGCCTGATGGCGGCGACGCGCGGCGGAAGACGGAATATTCATCGACTCGCGGTATTTCGCCACCGTGCGCCGGGCAATATCGATTCCCTCGCCCTGCAGCAGCGCGGCAATCCGGTCGTCGGCGAGAATCGCGCTCGGCCCCTCGGCCTCGATTAGCGTCTTGATTTTATGCCGCACCGCCGAAGCGGCATGCGCCTCGCCGCCGTCATGGTTGCCGAGCGCGCCGGAGAAGAAATATTTAAGCTCGAAGATGCCGCGCGGGGTGGCGATATATTTATTGGCGGTGACGCGGCTGATGGTCGATTCATGCATGGAGACGGCTTCCGCGATCTGCCGCAGCGTCAAAGGCCGCAACCGCGCGACGCCATAGACGAAGAACTGGTCTTGATGCCTGATGATCTCGGCGGCGACCTTGAGGATCGTCGTCGCGCGCTGATGCAGCGCCTTCACCAGCCAATTGGCCTGCTGCCAGCGCTCGCTGAGATAATCCTTGTCCGCCTTGGCGCGCGCCGCGCCGGAAACCCTGGTATAGTAACTCTCGTTGGCCAGCACGCGGGGCAGGCTCTCGGGATTGAGCTCGACCTGCCATCCGCCTCCCGGCAGAGGCCGCAGCAGAACGTCCGGGATCAGCGTCTGCGTCACGTCGGACGGGGCGAAAGCCTGCGCCGGCCGCGGATTGAGCGTCTTGACTTCCACGAGCATGGCGGCGAGGTCTTCGGCATCCACGCCGCACAGAGACTGCAATTTCTGGAATTCGCGCGCCGGGATCAAGTCCAGGTTATCGATCAGCGCGGCCATCGCGGGATCGAAGCGGTTGCGGTCGCGCAATTGAAGGGCGAGGCACTCTTTCAAGTCGCGCGCGAAAATCCCCGGCGGATCGAAGCGCTGCAGCTTGGCGATGACGGCGGCGAATTGCTCGGGCGGCGCGCCAAGCTGGGCGCGCACCAGATCGAGCTCGCGCGGCAGATAGCCGGACTCGTCCAGCATTTCGACCAGCGCCGCGCCGATGATCTTTTCCACCGGATCGCACAGGTCGCAATGCACCTGGCCTAAAAGATGCTCGCGCAGGCTGACATCCGCCGGTATCGTCTGCTCGAAGGAAAATTCGTGATCGCCCGCGCCATGGCCATGCTGGCGGTCGCCGTGCTCGCTCGCCCACACATTGTCGAAATCGGTGTCGAGCGGCGCTTCGTTCTTGAACGGATCAATCTCGGCCGGAGCGTTTTCGGCGGCGGAGGTAAGCGTCTCCGGCTCGGTCGGCACGATCTCGGCGATCGGCGCGTCGTCCGTCTCGGCGCGCTCGAGCAGCGGATTGCTCTCAAGCTCGGTCAGGACGTAGTCCTGCAAATCCAGATTGGACATTTGCAGCAGCTTGATAGCCTGCTGCAATTGCGGGGTCATCACCAGGCTTTGCGTCTGGCGGACATCTAGTCTTTGCGAAAGCGCCATGCATCGAAGCTAAGGCATGGAAGGTTAAATCTTGGTTGCTATCGCATTCTTTCTGGCATCAATATTGCATCAATCGGGTAACGGAATTTTAAGAGACACTCTAGAAAGCAAGCCTCACGCCGCCAGTATCGCCTCCAGCCATGCGCCGTAGGAAAAATTATCCTCCACCCAGTGCCGCATCCGCATCGCAAGACGCAGCCTGTCCTGCAGCGAGAGGCCGAGCACTTCCGCGAGCATCGTCTTGATGGCGTTGCCGTCGCCCTGCGGCGCGATCCAGGCGGTTTCGCCGGGCGCCACCATCTCCATATGCGCGCCGCCGTCGCTGACGATCAGCGGCCTGCCCATCGCCTGCGCCGCGAGAATTTCCGGCATGGCGGATCGCGCCGGCGCGCCGATCGCCATCACCACATTGGCGAACCACAGCGCCGCCGGAAGATCGCGGCAATCGTCGATCAGCAAAACCTGTCCCAATAATTTCCTGTTCTCGACCTCGGCCATAAGATGGCCGCGATAACCCTGCTCGGCTTCCGCGCCCAGCATCACGGCATAAACGTCGCGGCGCTTCATGCGCGCGAGAATGTCGAGCAGCAGCCATTGCCCGCCGTCCTTCATCAGAGGGCCGAGATGCAGGATGAGCGCCGCGTTTTCAGGCACGCGCCAGCTTTCGGCGAGAGCGAGCGCCCGCTCTGGCGTCACCCGCGCCGGATCGTAAAGCGCGGAGTCGAGGGCGGGCGGCAGCATATGAATATGCTCCGCTCCAAGACCGAATTCGCTTTGCATGGCCAAGGTTGCGAATTCTCCGTCCGTCACAACCTTGCCGCCGTTGCTCAGAAATTTTTGCAATTGCGCGATCGTCTGCGGATTGGCGGGCGGCGGCGCCACGGGAAAATATCGCACCGCAATATTTTCCTTGAGGTGGTCCATCGCCGCGAGATCGGCGAAATTCTGCAGCCAGACGCGGCGCGGCGCATGCGCGCGAACAACCGAAGCGATCTTCCGTTTACGCTGCAAGCGCGAAAAGAATCCATCGCCTTGGTGCAATGCGAAATGTTTGACGCCGGATCGTTCATAATCGACGAGCAACGTGCCGTGCATGCTTGCCACAATGCTTTGCCCGCCGCGCCGATGCCACAGATTAGCGCAATCGAGCCATTGCCGGTTTATGCAGTTTTGTGATAGGTTCTGCGGAAGAAGAAGAAATCTTTCCTTGCTCTTTGCGGCGGCGGTCATGCGGCAGTCCCGATGGTGGCCCAGATGATTTCTGGTTTGAGAAACTTCATTGAATCAAAATTCTTTGATCAAAGCAAAATGCTTGCGCCGGTTGACGGCTATCTGACCCGGCAAGACGACCTCGAAATTCCCGAGCACAACACCATCCTCGGCGGAGCCGCCTGGACTTATCCGGCGCGGCGCATCGCGCGCTTTCATATGCCGGGACTTCATGTCGGAATCACTTATATCGGCGGGATCAACACAGTGCGAGCAGATTCTGGCGCGGAGCCTGTCGCCGCCGCGCTCATGGGCTTGCCGGACGCCTTGCGGCCTTCCTTTACCTGTTTCGACTATGGCGGCTTCGGAAAATCGGGCGGCGAGCTATACGATCTGAAATTCGGCCAGATGCTCGACGACGCGCGCAGCGTGGTCGAGGCCACGGCGGGGCCGCAAATCCTGGTCGGCACGTCGATGGGGGGCTTTATCGCGCTTAAGCTGGCGCAAGAGGAGCATGCGAGAAAACTCGCCGCGGCGGAATCCGGATCGAAGAAAGGAATTCTCGGCGAAAAGCGAAAGATTCTGGCGGTCGTGCCGATCAACGCGGCATGGAACTTCTCCGAGCTTCCCAATATCAGACAGGTGTGCCGCCATATCGTGACCAATATCCGGCATATGCGCAATGGCGGCCGGCCATTGCCCAGCGGGCTGGTCCGCGAGTTCCTGGCGGAGGGACGCCATCATTGCCTGCGCACGGAATCTTCGCCCGGCGGAGAACAGCGTTTTCCCTTCGGCTGTCCGGTTCTGGCCATTCAGGGCGGCGCCGATCCGCTGGTGAAGGTCGAACGCTCGAAAGAGCTGATGCGTCGCATCGACGCGCCCGCCACGGAATTGTACGTTTTTCCCGAAGGCAATCACCATATGACGAACGATCAGGTCAGGCATCTGGTGCGCAACGGCTTGCCCGCGGTGGCGAAAAGCCTGGGCCAGGATTTGCCTTGGCTGATGCAGGATCATGCGCAGGAGAGCCTGAAGAAATTCTTCGCCGCTGCGGGCCGGCAAGTGGCCGCGCTCTTCGCCGGGCAGGCAGGCGATATCCCGGCGCTGCGGCCGGACGGATATGATTTCGGCAATCTCCGTTCGCCGTCCGTTGCGCCGAGCCGCATGCCGGGCTGAGTTTCTATACGCGCAATTTGGCCTTCTGGGCATAGAGCCTCAGGTCGGCGGCGGCGAACAGGCCTTCCGGCGTATCGTTGGCGTTGAACGGCGCGGCGCCGAAGCTGGCTTTCAGCGGCAGAACGCGCGCGCCCCAGGTCAAGGCGCGGGTGTGAAATCCATGCTCCAGCTTGCGCAAACGGGCGAGGCCGTTATCACTGTCGGTGCGAGTCATGATGATCGCGAACTCGTCGCCGCCGATGCGCGACACGAGATCGCTCGAGCGCACTTCAGCCGTCAGGGCCGCGGCCACTTCTTTCAGATAAGCGTCGCCCGCGTTATGGCCGTGCAGGTCGTTGACCTGCTTGAAGGCGTTCAAATCGCAAAGAATGAGCAAGCCCCTGGCATGATCGTCGCGCGCCGCGGCCGCGAGTTCGCGTCCAAGCTCCAGCATCAAGCCGCGCCGATTGACCACCCCGGTCAGTTCGTCGGTCAACGCCAGATTTTCCAATTGGGCGATGCGATGCCGTTGAGCCGCGATAACTTGCTCGGCTTCGGCAATCAGAATTCTGGCTTCGCTTACGCTCGAAATCTCGCCCCGGCGCCAATTGTAGATAGGGTCGTAACTTTTAAAGCCGTTTTTTGAGAAAACCGACTGCGTCGCAGCGGGTAAATCCAATTTTGAAAATTGATTGAGCATAGCATCATCTCCCCATGTCTGCTTCAGAGGATGCAAAGTGCAGGCCAAAATTAACCCATTGATAATGCGGTAAAAATTATGCCAGTATAATGGACGGGGCGGTAAGAATGCCCCGGTGGGGCGTTCAGCGCTGCGAAAAAATTACCCATCCCCTATCGCTTGCCCATTGAAGCCATGAAGAATCGCGTCGTTCTCCTCCTTGCGATATATATGACAATCGCTTGCTCCGGCAACGCGGCGGCGGCGGGTATTCAGATTACGCCGCATCGCGCCATCTATCAAATGCGCCTGGAGCAAAGCCGCCAATCGAGCCAGATCGCCAGCACCGAAGGCAAAATGATGTTCACCATCAACGATGCCTGCGACGGCTGGACGAGCGAACAGAAACTGGACATGAAATACTATTACGTGGACGGGAAAGATGCGGCGAACACCATCGCCAACTCCTCCTGGGAGGCCAAGGACGGCACGCGCTATGTTTTCACGGCCCGCAGCACAAGCAACAGCCAGGAAACCGCCACTTTCCGCGGCCAGGCGGAACTTGGCGCCACGGGAGGCAAGGCGGTCTATAGCGAACCTAAAAGCAAAACCGTCGAACTTAAGAGCGCCGCCCGCTTTCCGACCCAGCATACGCTCGAGATTCTGAATTATGCCGCGCGGGGAGAGAAGATACCGAACCGGATCGTTTTCGACGGCTCCGACGAATACGGCCAGAGCGAAATCAGCATTTTCGTCGGCAAGCCCTCGCCGCTCGCCGCCGCCATGGATATTACCGGCAAATTGCGCGGCAATCCGCTTCTCCAGGAAGATGCATGGCCGGTGAGAATGGCATTTTATCCGCTCGAAGCCAGCGAAGCGGGAACGCCCGATTACGAAATGACCATCGACCTTCTGCCCAACGGCGTCGCGCGCAGCATGCTCGTGGATTATGGCGATTTCAGCGTACGCGGCACCCTAACCAATCTTGAGGCTCTGCCCGCGGGCGGATGTTCGCGATAAGGGGCTGGCGCTCAACCTGATCGGCTCATGCCCTAGCGCATGGGCGGCGCTGCCGGGACGTGATTATATGACGGCCCGGCGGGGGGCGGTGGTGAAGGAATAGGATAGGACTGGGGGGCCGGCCCTCCTTGAGGCAATGACGGACCGTACTGAACAGGGCCAGGCACGGCACCAGGGTACCAGCCGTTGTTATATGGCTGCACGGGATATCCGCCATACTGGGCTGGATAGTTTCCCCTGCCTCGGACAATGACCGGATCGACGCAGAGATTGTAAGCACCGGTGGTCCATGTCTCGCCCGTGTCGCCGTCAAGCATATAAGAGCATCGAATGTTGCAGACGCGGCCCTGTCCGGGGGGACATTCTTCCGGCGTATTGACTAATACGAGATCGCGCTGATTGAAGGTATGAATATCAAGTATGCCGGTCGCGCCGCATCCGGATGAAAGAACGCCAACGGTAGCGGCAGCGATGCCTAACACCGTCTTATCGCTCAATAATTTTCTGGACAAGTTAGCCACCCAGCTCATCATCCGTCTCCACGGCTATTAGCGGTGTTCATTACATCTCGGAGAATACGGGACAGGCTTATGTCCTGTCCATGCCAACATTACTTTCATGCTTAACGGCTTCATTATAACAGCGTTTTCTTACAATAAATTGAATATCACGGTGCGCAGTCCCGTCATGCCGGTATTGCGCGTCGCGCTGGTCGATAAAAGCTCGGCATAGGCCGCCGGATGTTTGGTTAATTTTTGCCGCGTCTCTTCAAGGATTTTTTCCTGGGCCTCGGGCGGCGTCAGATCGGTCTTGGTCAGGACGATCTGATAAAGCTGGGCCGCCCGGTCGAGCGTGGCCAGCATCTCCTGATCCGTCGCCGTGATTCCGTGCCGGGAGTCGATCAGCGCGAAAACCCGCTTTAACGTCCGCCGCTCGCGCAAATACAGGCGCAGCAAACTTTGCCAGGCGGCGGCCTTGACCTTGGGCGCCTTGGCGAAGCCATAGCCCGGCACGTCGACGAGATAACAGCGGCGCTCCAGGCGGAAGAAATTCAACTGCTGCGTCCGTCCCGGCGTCGTCGAGACATGCGCGAGCTTTCTGCCGGTCAGCGCGTTGAGAAGCGAGGACTTCCCGGCGTTCGAGCGTCCGATAAAAACGAATTCAGGCAAATGCGGCGGCGGCATCGCGGCAGCCGTCGCCGCGCCGAAAGCGAAGTCGCATTCCCCGGCAAAAAACTTATCGGCACGGGTAGGGCCTGTGCTCATTATGGCTTGCTGTGCTTCTTGTCCATCTGGCGATAGATCAGAAACTGCTGCGTGATCGAGATCGTGTTGCTCCAGGTCCAGTAAATCAGCAAACCCGCGGCCATGCTGGGACCGAGCATGGCGGTGAATATCACCGGCATGAGCATCATGACCTGCGCCTGCATGGGATCGGGCGGGGCCGGGTTCATTCTTTGCAGCGCGTACATGCTGACGCCCATCAACAGCGGCCAGACGCCGATATGGAGAAAGGCGGGAGATGCGGGGATATTCCATGGCATCAGGCCGAAGAGATTGAGAATCGTCGTCGGGTCGGGAGCCGACAAATCCTTGATCCAGCCGAAGAACGGCGCGTGACGCATGTCGATGCCGATATAAAGCACTTTGTAGAGCGCGAAGAAGACCGGCAGCTGCGCGAAGATGGGCAGGCATCCCGAAAGCGGCGAGACTTTTTCCCTTTTATAAAGCTCCATCATTTCGATGCTCTGGCGCGGCTTGTCGTCCTTGAAGCGTTCCGACAGGAGCTTCAATTCAGGCTGCAATTTCTTCATCTTGGCCATGGAGCGGTATGATTTGATGCCCAGGGGCAGCACCGCCATCTTCACCAATACGGTCAGCGCCAATATGGCGAGGCCGACATTGCCGAGCTGCCTGCCGAGCCAGTTCAGCGTGTAGAGCAACGGCTTGGTCAGGAATCCGAACCAGCCGAAATCGATGGCGAGAGCGAATTTCTCTATATTATATTTCTCGGCATACATATCGAGCAGTTCGACCCGCTTCGCCCCGGCGAAGAAGTGGCGCGTATATTCATGCGTCGCGCCGGGAGCGATCGTGGCGGGAGCGCCGCGATAATCGACCTGGAATTTTCCGTCCTCTGTCTTCTGCTCCGGACGCCTGGCAAATTTGAAGCTCGCGGCGATTTGTTCCTCGGGCGGAGGGATCAAAGCCGTATGCCAATATTTGCTGGTGATGCCGGCCCATCCGCCCTGCGAGGCCTCGGCGATGGAAACCTTGTCTTCCAACTCGCCATAACTATGTTCCTTCAGCACGCCGCCCAGCACGCCCAGCGGCCCTATATGGCCCATGGCAAGCTCGCTCTGGTCGGGAATGGTCTGATGCACGAGCAGCCCGAAGGGATGCAAGGTCACGGGCCGTTCGCCGCTGTTGCGAACGCGATCGGTGATGGTGAACATGAAGTGATCGTCAAGCGTGATGACGCGCTCGAAGCGCAATCCCTCGCCATTGTCCCACGTAAGCGTGACCGGCGACTCCGGCGTCAGCCTGGCGCCCGGCGGCAGGCTCCACTCGGTATCGGAGGACGGCAGCTTGACGTTCTCGCCGAGCCAGCCGAACTCCGCATAACAGGCAGGATGCGGCCGGGCCGAACCGGACGGAGACAATAAAACGACCGGCGGGCTGGCGGGATCGACGGTTTCACGATAGCGGCGCAGGACCAGATCATCGATGCGCCCGCCGGCCAGATTGATCGAGCCGCTCAATTCGCCGGATTCGACGGCCACACGCTTTTGTTCCGCGACCAGAAGGGCGCGGTCTTTAAGTTCCGTTGACGCCGCCGCGGTGGAGACAGAAGGCGCTGGGCGGCGCGACGCGGGCGGTTCTTTCAGCGCCAGCTTGGCGGCTTTCTGCTGGGCAATGGCGGCGCGATAGGCCTCGAGCCTCGGGCGTTCGTAAAAATAGTGAAAGCCAAGCAATATGCTCAGCGAAATCGCCATGGCCAGAAACAGATTGGCATGATTCATCGAACTCATCGGCATTCCTTAGAAACAGGGTCATAGCCGGAATCTCCCCAAGGGTGACACCGGCAAATACGGCGCAGCGCCATCCCGCCGCCGCGCGCGGCGCCATGCGTCTGCAGGGCTTCAAGCGCATAAGCCGAACAGCTGGGCTCGAAACGGCAATTGCTCCCCAGCCACGGCGCGAGCATAAAACGATAAAAGATCACCGCGCCGCGAAGAATCGAGGTTACGGCAAAAGACATGGCGGCGGCGCAAATGCGGAAAATGGCAAACATGGAGTGTTTATGGCAAAGTTTTGCCCGTGCCTCAATTTGAATAAATGAATAATGTCATTATTCCTTGGAAGAAGCTTTGGGGGAGGCGGCTTTTGCGGCGTTAAGGCGGCGCAGCGCGTAAAGCAGATCTCCGCGCAGGGCGGCAAAATCACGGGATACCGTTTCCGGCCTGGCAATCAGCACGTAATCGCAGCTCTCGCCCGCCATGGCAGGCAAGACTTCCCGCGCCAGCGCCCGAAGCCGCCGTTTGGCGCGGTTGCGCATGACGGCATTGCCGACGCGCTTGCTGGCGGTCAACCCATAGCGCAGTCCGCCGGACTCTTGGCCGGATTCATGCGCCCGCGCTTGCAGGACAAGCCCTTTGGTCGCGCATTTGCGACCGCTGGAAGCGGCGGCAAGAAACTCCGCACGCCGCTTGAGAATAGAAAGCATGGCAGGCATGTTCATCTTTAAGATGAATCACTAGGCCGACAGGCGCTTGCGGCCCTTGGCGCGACGACGGGCGACGACTTGGGCGCCGTTTTTCGTAGCCATGCGGGCGCGAAAGCCATGACGCCTTTTGCGCACCAGCTTGCTGGGCTGATAAGTGCGTTTCACGATAAACTCCAGAACGCGAATAGTTAAGCGGCGGTTATAGGAAACCTCGCCGCCGGAGTCAAACGAATCCGCGAATCGGGCTTAAGGAGGCGAAATCGTCGAGCCGGTGATGGGAATCGTGGCGGTTCCCCCGCTGCTCAGCGGCGGGCCGGAGGCGCAGGTGCCGGTCGTCGCTTTCTTGACTTTGAAATTACCACTTACCGACTGCGGGCGCCTATAGCAGCCCGTGCAATAATTCGCAGGAGCTACCGTGGGAACTTGGCCTTTGGTGTATATCAGGCCGCTATCGGTATTGGTCATGGTCAATATGTAAGACGCGTTCGAGGGAACGATCTTGCTCGTCTGCTCCCAGCTGACAGTTCCCTGTACCGGACATTCTCCGGCTCCATAAGAGATGGTTTGGTTCGCGATGGAATCGCTAAGATTGTCAATAACGGTATTGACGGCTGCACCGGTACAATCATCGCATACACCCGCCGAGCAGGAAACCGTGCCATCGGTGCCGGTGCAACCCCAAGTCCATGGCCCACGGGCAGGCGCCGCAGGGGTCACAAGCGTATTGACATTACCCACAGCGCATAGATTCGTGTTCGGCGTATTGGGAAGCCTGTTTCCCGGCAAGCCCGCGAGACCGCAACCCGCAAGGCCCGTCACGTTCGCGACCGATGTCGAGCATTGCCAGCTGGTCGTCCCGCCATTCTGGCCGGTGCAGAACCATGTCCATGGGCCAGTGCCGGCGACCGGCGTCGCCGTGCCGGTGGCGCACAGGCCGGTGACGGGCGCGCTTACGCTCGATATGGCAGAGGCTGGACCGCAAGTTCCATTGACGGGCGGCGGCGGCGGCGGCGGAACGTAATCCGCCTGCGCGTCGCGCCAGCAATAATCGATATAAAGGCCGCCCGCTTGATCCGTGCAGTTCCACTCCCAGCCGTTGTCGCCCGGACTCCAGGTTATGGCTTCGATCGGACTCGCCACGCCCGCCGCACAAAGCTGCTCGGAAGGCGAGGGCGCGATAGGATTGATCTGCTCACTCGCCGAGCCGCATCTTCCGGGAATCGGATTGCCCCCATAGACAAGGCATTCCTGTTCATATTCCGGATCATTCGGATCATTGCCCTGGCATTTCCACGTATTAAGAAGACCGGTCTTGACATAATTTGCCGCCGTGCCGGAAGCACATAGCTCATCCATTTTCGGCGGAGCGCTCAGTTTTTCACCCCAATCGAAATTGCACACGCCGCGCGTCAAGCCGAGATTGACGTTCACAACACATTGGGCGTCGGTGCCGGTATTTTCGCCCTTACAAGTCCATGTCAGCTTATTGCCAACCATCAAGACATTGACCGGCGTGCCGTTCTGACAGGCGTTATCGGGCAATTGATTGTTGTTGATGACATAATTGGAATCGATGCCGCATTGGCCGTTGATGATAGGCAGATAAGCTTTGCAGGTGGTATTGGAAACGCCGCCATTCACTCCTAGGCAAGTCCAACTCCAGCTTGGCTCTGTCGGCGTCGCGACATGCGTGATGACAGGATCCGGCATAGGGCTGTTAAAGGGATGGCGGCAGCCACAATTGTCCATTCCGCCAGGCGGAAGCCAGCCATTATTCCCCCAGATCGTCCAACCGTTGCAATCGCCGCATTGGCCGGGGAAGGGAGATGTGCTGGCAATAGCGCTGCAGTCCGCGTTCGACTTGCCAGGGCTGCCGGTGCATGACCACCGCCACCGGCCATCGTTGCAGCCATAACAGCCATATATGCCTGTGCCGGTCACGGGAGTCGGCGTGCCTCTACTGCATAGATCGGCAGGATCGAATGGCACGGCAGGCAATCTCCCGCCATTCGCGGGACCGCACTGGCCGTTATAAGCGGGCGGCACCTTCAACGCCGAACAGCTCGCCGTAGTCTTGCCGGGCGTGCCGGGACATTGCCAGGTCCATTTATTGCCGCCATCGACCGGACCGATGATCGCGCCGCTGCCGGGGCCACACAAATCCTGGATATTGGTCGGAAGCGAGGGAAGTCCCTGAGGCGGATTATTGACCGCACAAGTGCCGTCAGTCGGCGTACAGGCTCCCACCTGGCGCGTCAGAATCCATTGCCCTCCCTGGCATGTGTAGGTGATTTCATAATTGATCGGCGTATGCGGCACGCCGGCGGCGGTCAGCGCCGCATCGGCATTAATCGTAAACGGCTCTCCCTCGGCGCCGACGCGATCGATCAATGCGGAGGCGGGAACCCCATTAATGAGGGTGGCGGCATGTTCAGGCGCCGCCGGGTCCTTAGTCCACTCTATAATTTTCTGGCGCACGGGCGCGATCCGCCTGCCCATTTCGTCAGGCAGACCAAGACTTTGCAGCGTGTTGCCCCCACAGAATACATCGGTGGCTTTTTTCGCGGGACAGCAGGCGTTCGGGGTCACCATGATTTGGGGAGGCGGATTGGCAAGAAAAGCGCCCCATTCCTTCGGCGTATTCCATGGAATGAAGAACGGCTTGTCTTGCCCCACGCCCGTATCGTAAAGCATCCGGCAGGTCGCCGAAAGTTCCTTGATGGGGGAAGTCAGTTCATCATAGTCTGGCGATGGAGCTACGGGACAAACCACCGATGTCGCGCCGGGCCGATCGCAATCTGTCGCCCGCACGAGGGCCGTTTCGCCGGGACCGATGCGGGTGCCGTTTGCTCCCGGCATGCGCTCTCCCTCGCTATCGGTCATCCGCATATCAATGACATCGCCAACGGGGGGTATCAGCGTGGATGTGTCCGCCGCATGCGCGGGCGCTCCCGCCACCAGAACCGAGGCTGCGATAATGCCTAAAATAATACGACAAAGCGCCAATGGCTTGCGCATCCCTGTTCCCCGCTGGAGATGGAGCATTTTAAGGGCCATGCCCCTAACAAAACCTTAAGTTCCCCGGCGGTGATTAAGCCATGATCCGCAATTGCCGCCCCAACCCCATTGGCAAACCCCGTAGCCATGTTGGTTAATTTTTAATTAACGCTTCTTTCCGCTTCAAATATAAAATTCTTCTCTCCAATATCCCACACTCGGCGAATACTTCTCGTTTTTTGATGAATAAAACGATATGCCCGCTTGCGCACGTACGCGCCCCTGTTAAACTCACTCGCTGATCGCGCCGAATTATAGAGGAAATGACAATGATCATGAAGACGATGCAGCGGCTTATATTGGCTATTCTCGCCCTGACTGTTCCTCTCGCCCCGGCTTATGCGAAACATCACGTCAAGCCTGAGGCAAAAACGGAAAACTACCATTATCTGATGCCGCGCGACGTCGCGGATGCCGCGCGATCCCTGGCGAAACCGCCCGGCACCGGATCGAAAGCATGGAAAAAAGACATCCAGGACATTATCGGGCTTCAGGCCGCCCCCTCGCCCGATGAAATCGCGGCGGCCCGGGACGAAAACCGGCTGCAGCCGGAACTCGTGACCCATGTCCTGGCGGAAGATTTCACCCGCGATAATTTGCCGGTCACGTTCGCGCTGCTCGACCAGACCGGCGTGGATGCGAAAGACGCGACGGGGGTCGCCAAGAAATACTGGAAACAGCCCCGCCCCTTCAAGACCAGCAAAAAAGTCAAATTAATGCTCGATGAGCCCAAGGATTACGCCTATCCAAGCGGCCATACCAGCACCAGCTATGTCTGGGCCATGATCCTGACAGATCTGCAGCCTGACGCCGCCGCGCCGCTGACCCAGAAGGCAGAGAGCATTGCCGGGCATCGCACCTTGGCCGGAGTCCATTCGTCGCACGACATCGACGCCGGGCGCGAATTCGGCAAGCAGCTGCTCAAGCTTTTCTATAAAGATTCCCGTTTTTTGAATCAGCTTGAATCGGCGCGGCGTGAAATCGCCGCCTTGGGCTGCGCCAAAGAGCGCGCGCTCGATATTCCGCCCGTCTGGGCCCGCAGGCCGGCATTCCTGTTCAGCCCCCTGGTCCGGCCGCATTAGGGTCCCTCAAAACGAACAAATCCTGAAAGATTTCTCTCATTACTTTCATGATTTTGTGGTTTCTTTGAGAAATATAGGGGGAGATCATATGAGCTTGTCCAGGAAAGATATTTACTTCGCGCCGGCCGTTCTCGCGAACAGCATTTATGGTTTGCGTGAAACCCGGGTGCGCAAAACCCGGATGAAACGCCTGGCTATCGTCGGGATCGCCGCCGCTGCCTATGGCGCGGCCGCCTGGGCGACACCGGAAAGGCCGCGGCAAAACCCTCAACATGCGCAAACCGCCTCCCTCGACGCCCATTAAGAACGCCGCCAAACAACGCGCCGATCTCGCTCTCGTCCGGCAAGGACTGGCCGACGGCGAGGATAAGGCGCGCGCGCTCATCATGAGCGGCGCGGTCTATGCCGAAAACAGGCGCATCGACAAGCCCTCGGAATCGATTGGCGCGAAAGAAATCTTGCGCGTCAAAGGCAAAGCCCATGATTACGTATCACGCGGCGCGCTGAAGCTTGTCGCCGCGCTCGACCATTTCAATATCGGCCCCATGGGGAAAATCTGTCTCGATGTCGGCGCTTCGACCGGCGGCTTTACCGAGGCGCTGCTGCGACGCGGCGCGGCGAAAGTCTATGCCGTCGATTCGGGCACCAACCAGCTGGACTGGAAACTCCGCAGCGATCCCCGCGTGATCGTCCATGAGCGCTGCAACGCGCGCGCGCTCGACCGCGCGATCATTCCCGAAGCGCCGCAGATCATCGTCGCCGATGTCAGCTTCATAAGCCTGACGGTCGCGCTGCCCGCCGCGCTCGGCCTCGCCGCTTCGGACGCACAGTTCGTCGCGCTCATCAAGCCGCAATTCGAGGCGACGCGGGAAGACGTGGGCGACGGCGGCATCGTCCGCGACGAGGCTGTGCGCCAGGCCGCCTGCGATAAGATTCAGGCCTGGCTGGAGCGGGACATGAAATGGGCCATCCTGGGCCTGATCGAAAGTCCGATCACCGGCCATGACGGCAACAAGGAATATCTGATTGCCGCGACGCGCGGCATTTCCTAAAGTCCTGCATGCCTGTCCTGCTTTTTCTATTGGCGATTTTCCTCGCCTTCCCCGCTCATGCCGATCATGCGATCGCCATGCATGGCGCGCCGAAATACGCGGCGGATTTCCATCATTTCGATTACGTCGATCCCGACGCGCCGAAGGGAGGAACGCTGCGGCTCGGCCTGACGGGTTCGTTCGACAGCGTCAATCCCTATGCGTTGCGCGGGCGCAAGGCCTATGGCGTCAACGGCATGCCGCTTTATCTTTACGACAGCCTGCTGGCACGCGGCTCGGACGAGCCCTTCACCCTGTACGGCCTGATCGCTAAGGGTGTCGCCTCTCCCCCCGACCGGAGCAGCGTCACCTTCACGCTCGATCCCGCCGCCAAATTCCATGACGGTGCGCCGATCACCAGCGCGGACGTTATTTTTTCATGGAAGACATTTCGCGATCATGGCCTGCCCAACCAGCGCACCTATTACAAAAAAATAGAACGCGCCGAAGCGCCCGACGCTTATACGGTCACATTCCATTTCGAGCGCAATGCCGATAGCGGCTTCAACCGCGAAATGCCGCTGATCATGGGTTTGATGCAAGTCATCCCGAAACATTATTGGGAGGGAAAAGACATCACCGCCCCCACGCTCGCGCCGCCGCTCGGCAACGGCCCCTACAAGATCGCCGCCGTCGATCCGGGGCGCGGCATCGTCTGGGAGCGGGTAAAGGATTACTGGGCGCAAGACCTGCCGCCGCGCCGGGGCCTGAATAATTTCGATGAAATCCGCGCCGATTATTACCGCGACGAGCAGGTCGCGCTGCAAGCCTTTAAGGCCGGACAGTATGACATCCGGGTGGAAATCAATCCGGCGCTGTGGGCGAGAGGCTATGATGGCGCGGCGCGGGACGAGGGAAAATACAGCCTGGCCGAGATTCCGCACCACCGCGTCGAGGCAACGCGCGCCTACGCCTTCAATCTGCGCAAGCCGCTGTTCCAGGATCGGGTCTTGCGGCAAGCCGTCAATATGGCGTTCGATTTCGAATGGATCAACCGCGTGCTGTTTTACGGGCGATACCGGCGCAGCGAAAGTTATTTCCCCAACAGCGAACTCGCCGCGACCGGAACGCCCGGCGCGGAAGAACTCAAACTTCTCGAACCGTTCCGCGCGCAGCTGCCGCCGGAACTCTTCACGCAGGAATTCTCGCTGCCTCACGGCGATATCGCCGCGCGCCTGAGGCAGGCCCAGCATCTGCTGCAGGAAGCGGGCTATAGCTTACAGGACGGAAAACTCCACGATCCCCAAGGCACGCGCGTCGCCTTCACCATCATCCTGAACGATCCGTCGGAAGAAAAAGTCGCACTGCAACTGAGCCGCAATGTGCGCTCGCTCGGCATCGAAGCCTCCGTGCGCATGCTCGACAGCGCGCAGTATCAGGCGGCGCTGAATAATTTCGACTATGACATGGCTCTGGTGCGCTGGGTGAACAGCCTGTCTCCCGGCAACGAGCAGGCTTTTTTCTGGGGATCGGCGGCGGCGGCGCAGCCGGGATCGCGCAATTACGCCGGAATCGCCAGCCCGGCCATCGACCGGCTGATTACCGCCATCACCGGCGCGGATAGCCGCGCCGGATTGGTCACCGCCGTTCATGCCCTCGACCGGATTTTGCAATGGGGTTATTACGCCGTGCCGCTTTATTACAGGCCCGCCGATTATCTCGGCATCAAAATCGGCCTCATGCGCCCCGCCGTCACGCCGCTTACCGGCTATGTGCTGGAAAGCTGGTGGCGGGCGCCTGGGAACAATTAACCAAAGGTAAACAGGTTTTCCCCAATAATGAGCGACGCGTCAAACACGGGGTTTGCGCGACGGGGAGCGTATGTACCTTTTCACGCTTATCTTCATATTCGTGACCATCGTCGGACTGTTCACGCAGGTTCTGGCGATGCAGAATACGCGCTTCATCGGCAGGCAAACCGGCGGCGCGCAGCAGATGCTGGCCTGGCACAGCGCCGTGGTGCAAGCGGCGCGCTGGAGCATCGTCAATCCGCCCAATCCACCTGCGCCGGCCTTTCCCGGCTGGGGCGTGACCACACAAAATCCATGCACGATCTATGCGACCGCGCAAGTTGCTTGGCCCGGTGCGCCCGCGCAATGCATAGACAATAGCGGCGTGCCTCCGGCCCTGGCGTTTGTTGATAATCTCGCCATCGATGCCAATCCACTCAATAATGTCAGAAGTCTTCTTCCGGCCGGATTCGCGACGCGCTTTCGCAGCGTGATCTTCACCGCCAACAATACGCGCCTCGTCGTGACTTTCGTGCAGCCGGATGCGACCGGCGACGCCAATGCCATATTGCCGCCCGTCGGCCTGACCGCCAGCCAGCTTTACCGCCAGTTCGGGCGCCTCGAGGTCGATCGCGGCGCATTCGGATATGCCGTCGGCACGCGACTTCAACCCGCCGCCGCCGCGACCACGACGGATGCGGCGGGCGCGCCGGTCAATATCAACGGCCTTGGCGTATATGACATTCCGGGCGGCGTTGTTCCCCCCGGCGCTATCGCTCTATTCACGCCCATATGAGACTATGAGAGGAAAGATCATGCTTCGCCGCTTTCACCAACGCAAAGGCTTTACCCTTATCGAGCTTGCGATCGTGGTCGGCGTTGCGGGGCTGCTGTTCTCCGGCCTGTGGCGGCTGATGTCGTCGGGCAGTTCGCAATTGCGCGAACAGGCGGCGGCGGACCAGATCAACCAAGTCGTCAGCGCGACGCGGAATTTCCTGGCGTCGCAGCAGGGGCAAGGCTTGCTCACACTTATGGGGCCGGGAACCGCTCAGGAATTGACATTGCCGGATGCGGGCGGCTGCCCAGGCGCATTGCCTGCAAACCAGAATACCTACTGCAACTTTACGCCCGCGGGATTTACCGGCGCCACGGCCAATTCGTTCAACCAGACTTACAGAGTGTTCGCGAGGAAACTTAGCGGAGCCGTCAACGCAGCGGCGGCGAATTACGATTTTGTCGTCTTCACTACGGGCGGCGATATCATCCCCGACGCGTCGGGCGGCAGAATCTCGGCCAATATCGGCGCGAGCGGAGGGTTCATTTATGCCGATGCCAGCGTATGCGCCACGCCTCTTGCCACGCTGGCGGATAATGCTGCTTGCGGCGCTTTCGGCGGCTTCGCCCTGAATCTTTTGGCCGCGCCTCCGACCGGTCTCAGTCTCGTCGCCAGCCCCCTCAGCGGTCACATCGTCACTCTGAACGGCAGCGGCACCAGCAATACCAATAACTCGCCCTGGCTCGCGCGCACCAATCTTCCCAACGATACGGGTTTCTTCTTCAATACGATGCAGGAAAACCTGTTCATGGAGCCAACCAACGGCTGACCGGCCTTCTTACGCCCGGAACATCCACCATCGCCTTCGCGCCATCCGGGCCGGGGGTTACGCCCGGCATCATCACCATGAATCGCGGCATTATCAACCTAAATACCGGGCCGGGAGGCGCTGTGCCGCAAAATCCGGCGAACGGCACGATCAATCTGGATGGCGGGGCAATTCAGGGTAATTTCGCGAATGCCGCATCGATATTAGGCGGCACGATCACCATCAATAATACCGAAGGCACCGGCGCTCTAGTCATTAACAGCAGGGTGTCGACCAACCCCACGGGAGCGGCTGGACCGACGGCGCAAATCACCGGACAGGATTGCGATAATACCAGCGGCGGAGCATGCACAGCCGCCCTCAATATCGATGGCAGCGTCAACATCATCAAGAGTCTGGTCGTTCAGGGCAACGGCAATGCCAATGAATTTAAAGCTTTCACCTTCATTTATAACTCCGACATGCGCGCCAAAAAGAATATCGAGCCGCTGACCGGGGCGCTGGACAAAGTTTCACGGCTTCAAGGTTATAAATTCAACTGGCGGAAAGACGGGCGCGAAGATATCGGCGTGATCGCCCAGGAGGTCGAGAAGGTATATCCCGAACTGGTTCATGATACCGGCGGCGGCAAACTGGGCGTCGAATATGGGAACCTCGTCGCGCCGATGATCGAAGCGATCAAGGAACTGCGGCAGGAAAACCGGGACTTGAAGCTGAAGCTGGAAACGCAGCAGCGTGCCATCGAGAGGCTGCAAAAGGCCAAGCCTTAATGCGGGGCCACATAGAGGCGGCATAGCACGCGATAGGCGTCCCGCTCCTTCATGGCGCAGCAAACCGGCCATATGGCATTGCCGGAGCCACCCCGAGTTTCGTAACCATCGGGCACGACGCAATCGGCATATTTTTTCTCGCCGAAATCCAGGCCAATATCCTTGCTGATACCGAAATAAGTCTGCACGCATTGCTTAACGCCAGTGACGATTTTCCGTTTGTCTGTCACGAATTCTTTTTCGGTATAGGTTCCTGGACATGATGTGCCGCTCAGCATCATTGCATTGCTCGCATTAAACGGCGCTTTGTCCTTGACCATCGGTCCCGGAAAATCGTCGGCGAGCGCCGGAGCGGCCATGACGAAAAGAACGGTCGCGGCAAGGATGAGATGGCGCATAGCGTGAACCCTGGGAGATCGTTTCGCGGAACCCGATTATCCTGACAGACGGGAACTAACGAAAACTTAACGGGGATTAAGCCGCCTTCGCCTGCTTGGGATGGATGGTCAGGCCGTCCTTGCCCGCATCCACCAGCACCGTCTGCCCTTCCACGATCTTGCCCGCCAGCAATTGCTCGGCGAGGGGGTTCATCAGCGCGCGCTGAATGACGCGCTTGAGCGGCCTCGCGCCATAGACCGGATCGTAGCCGCGCGTCACCAGCCAATGCAGCGCGACCTGCGACAGTTCCAGGCTCAGCTTGCGGCCCGCGAGCAGCTTTTGCAGCCCCTTGACCTGCACATCGACGATGCCTTCCATATCCTCGCGGCTCAGGCGCCGGAAGATCAGGATTTCGTCCAGCCGGTTGAGGAATTCGGGGCGGAAATGCCCGCGCACGATATCCATGACTTCGTCGCGCTGCTTCTGGGTGACGTCGCCGCCTTCGGCCAGAACCGCGCTGCCGAGATTGGAGGTGAGGACGATCAGCGTATTGCGGAAATCCACCACATGCCCCTGCCCGTCCGTCAGGCGTCCGTCATCGAGAACCTGCAGCAGAATATTGAAAACATCCGGATGGGCTTTTTCCACCTCGTCGAACAGAATGACCTGGTAGGGCCGGCGGCGCACCGCCTCGGCCAGCGACCCGCCCTCCTCATAGCCGACATAGCCGGGCGGCGCGCCGATCAGTCGCGCGACCGTGTGCTTTTCCATATATTCCGACATGTCGATGCGCAGTAGCGCGGCATCGTCGTCGAACATGAATTCCGCCAGCGCCTTGGTCAGTTCCGTCTTGCCGACTCCCGTCGGGCCGAGGAACAGGAACGATCCGGTCGGGCGGTTGGGATCCTGCAGCCCGGCGCGGGCGCGGCGCACCGCGCTCGACACCGCCGCGATGGCTTCCTCCTGGCCGATGACGCGCTGGCGCAAATGCTCTTCGAGCCTGAGCAGCTTGTCGCGCTCGCCTTCCAGCATCTTGTCCATCGGAATGCCGGTCCAGCGGCTGACGATGGAGGCGATGTCGCTTTCCTTGACCGCCTCGTCGAGCATGGGGTTGTCCGCCTGCTTCTCCGCCTCGGCCAACTGTTTTTCGAGTCCCGGAATGATGCTGTAGGCCAGCTCGCCCGCGCGGGTAAAATTGCCGTGGCGCTGCGCCTGATCGAGCTCGACCCGCGCGTGATCGATCTTCTCCTTGATCTTCTGCGCGCTATGCAGCTTTTCCTTTTCCGCCTTCCAGCGCGTCGTCAGCGCCGCCGACTCCTGCTCCAAATTCCGCAGTTCCTGCTCCAGCTTGCCGAGTCTCTCCTGCGCCGCCGGATCATTTTCCTTCTTCAGCGCCGCCTGCTCGATCTTGAGCTGGATGATGCGCCGGTCCAGCTCGTCGATATTCTCCGGCTTGCTGTCGATCGCCATGCGCAGCCGCGCAGCCGCTTCATCTATTAAATCAATCGCCTTGTCGGGCAGGAAACGGTCGGCGATATAGCGGTTGGAAAGCGTCGCGGCGGCGATGATCGCGCCGTCGGTAATGCGCACGCCGTGATGCAGCTCGTATTTTTCCTTGAGGCCGCGCAGGATCGAGATCGCGTCCTCGACCGAGGGCTGATCGACATAGACCGGCTGGAAGCGGCGGGCAAGCGCGGCGTCCTTCTCGATATGCTTGCGGTACTCGTCGAGCGTGGTCGCGCCGACGCAATGCAGCTCGCCGCGCGCCAGTGCGGGCTTCAGCATGTTCGAGGCGTCCATCGACCCTTCGGCCTTGCCCGCGCCGACCAGCGTATGAAGCTCGTCGATGAAAACGATGATTTCTCCCGCCGCCGCCGAAATTTCCGACAGCACCGCTTTGAGCCGCTCCTCGAACTCGCCGCGATATTTCGCGCCCGCGATCAGGCTGCCGAGATCGAGCGCCATCAGGCGTCGGTTCTTGAGATTTTCCGGCACGTCGCCATTGACGATGCGCTGCGCGAGGCCCTCGGCGATCGCCGTCTTGCCGACGCCCGGCTCGCCGATCAGCACCGGATTGTTCTTGGTGCGCCGCGCCAGCACCTGGATCGTGCGGCGGATTTCCTCGTCGCGGCCGATGACCGGATCGAGCTTGCCGTTGCGCGCCGCTTCGGTCAGGTCGCGGGCGTATTTCTTCAGCGCGTCATAGCCGCCCTCCGCCCCGGCGCTATGGGCCGCGCGGCCCTTGCGCACGTCGTTGATCGCCCGATTGAGACGATCCGGCTTCACGCCCGCCTTCGCCAGCGCGCCCTGGGCTTCGGTGCCCTGCGCCATCGCGAGCGCAAGCAGCAGCCTTTCGATGGTCACAAAACTGTCGCCGGATTTCTTGGCGATCTCCTCGGCCTGGGCAAGAATGCGCCCAAGTTCCGGCGCCATATAGAGCCGGTCATTGCCGCTGGCCTGAACCTGCGGCTGTTTGGCGAGCGCGAGTCTGGTTTCGGTGATGGCCGTCTGCGGATCGCCGCCAGCGGCCTTGATGAGGTTCGCGGCCATTCCTTCGCGGTCTTCGAGCAGCGCCATCAGAAGATGTTCGGGCAGAAACCTCTGATGCTGCTCGCGCAGCGCCAGCATTTGCGCGTTTTGCATCAAGCCCTTGGCGCGATCGGTATAATTCTCGAGATCCATGCAACAGCCTCCCTGAATGGAATTTAGGCATCATGGAGACAGGTTACAAGGCAGGGAGTTAAAATTACCGAAAAACCAAATGCTTGGACGCGGTATAATTAAAAATCAGACCGACCAGCGAAGCCGGGATAAGCGCCAGTTCCGGGATCGCGTGGCATAACGGGATGAAGGCCACGCAGGCGGTGTAGGTCGCGAAATTGGCGGCGAATCCGGACAGGTTGGCCAGGCAAAATTTCGTCCATTGCCGGATCAGGCTGCCCTTCCCCAAACCCCGAAATGTGAAATGACGGTTCAGCGCCCAGGTCACGGTCACCGCCGCCAGAAAGGAAACGATGCGCCCGCTGAACGGATCAAGCCCGACAGCGCGGGTCATCAGCGACAGAACGCCCGCATCGGCAATCAGCCCCACGACGCCGACCAGCGCGAAGCTGAAGAATTGGCGGAGCGAGGGGTAGCGGTTGATAAAGTTAAGAAACGTCATTGCAGATAGCGTGGTGGAATCCTTCTCCCCTTGGGGGAGAGGAAGCAAAAACCTGGACTTAGTTCGCCCTCTTCAGGCGAAGTAAGTCCTTGGTTTTTGCAGGTGAGGGGGTTTGGGGGTTGGAGGAAAGCCCCCTCACCTGCGAAAACTAAGGGCTTACATAAGAATGTAAGCCCGAGTTTTCGCTTCCTCTCCCCGGAGGGGAGAGGGGCACACCGGTCTATCTTCAAGTACGCGCTCACCGCCCCGCCGCCTCCGCGCCGGGCGCGGGAATGCTGAGATAGGCAATGCGCTTGGCCTCGCGGCGTCCGCGCGTGACGGTATCGAGGATCATGCCGCAGGCCAGGCTGAGGAAGCTCAGGATCATCAGGCCCATCGACAGGATCGCCGTCGGAAAGCGCGGCACGAGGCCGGTCGCCAGATATTCGGTCACCACCGGCTCGATCAGGACGCCCGAAACCAGCGCGAGGAACAGCGCAATCAGCGAGAAGAATTGCAGCGGCCTTTCCTCCTTGATCAGCACGACGATCATCCACAGGATGCGAAACCCGTCCTTGAAGGTGCTGAGCTTGCTGACCGATCCGACCGGGCGGTCCTTATAAGGCGTCCTGACTTCCGCCGTCGGCATCCTGACTTCGAGAGCGTGAACGGTGAATTCGGTTTCGATCTCGAAGCCCGCCGCCAGCGCGGGGAAAGATTTCACATAGCGGCGCGAGAAGATGCGATAGCCCGACAGCATGTCCTTGAACCGGTCGCCGAAAATCCAGGCCACCATGGTCGAGAGCAGCACATTGCCGAAACGGTGGCCCGCGCGGTAGGCAGCCTTGATCTCCGTCACCCGCGCGCCATTCACCATATCGAGCGGCCCGGCATACAGCGCCTCGATCATCGCCGGAGCCGAGGCCGCGTCATAGGTCGCGTCGCCGTCCACCAGCACATAGATATCGGCCTCGATGTCGGCGAACATGCGCCGCACCACATTGCCTTTGCCCTGCAGCGGCTCGCCGCGAACGATGGCGCCAGCAGCGCGCGCGGCGGCAACGGTGCCGTCGCGCGAGTTGTTGTCATAGACATAGATGCTGGCAGACGGCAGCGCCTTGCGGAAATCGCTCACCACCTGCGCAATGGCCTTTTCCTCGTTGTAGCAGGGGATCAAAACCGCTATGCGCGCGTCACTCGGAATCATCGTCATCTGACATCTGTCCTTTGTCGTCCGTTTTCTGAACCGGGCACAGCGCGTAGCTGTAACCCATATTATCGGGAAACTCGCGGCACTTCTTGTCGAATTTAAGGCCGAGAATGCGCAGATCGTTCTGAATGACATCGCCATAGGCGACCTGCCAGGCCGGAATCGCCAGCAAAAACCCGCCCTTATGCGCGGCGACCCGCTCTTTGATAAGACGGTTGATGCCCTTGTTCTCGGTCATGCTGGCGAAGTTACTTTGAATTCTGGTCACCGGCATGGCGGCGGGAAAGAACGGAATGATATGCGAATAGGGCTCATAGCCGCCCATCAGCAGCATGGTGCTTTCCGGACGGGCGACGGACGGCGCGAGCACCTGGACGATATTGTCCGTCCATGCCGGGCCGCGGCCCCAGTCGCCGGGTTTCACCGAACCGGCGGCAACCAGCAGAATCGCGCCCGCGACGATGAACCTGATTTCGCGCTTCAATGGCAGCATGCCGATGCACAATACGATCAGCAGCGGGGCCAGCATCTCCAGGATGACGAGATAACGGTAGATGCAGAACATCAGCAGCCAGACGAGATAGGCCCAGAACGCCGTCCATAAAACGAACCGCGCCGGCAGCGCCGGGGCCATTTCCTGAATCCTGTCATGCTTGCGCCCGACGAGCAGCGTGATCCATACGCAGGGCAGCAGCAGCGCGTAGAGCATGGGAATGCGCCAATCGCGCCAGACGATCTCGCCGACCTTCTTCGGATCGGCGGCGAAGGTGAACGGAAAACTCAGCATCTCGCGCCAGCCATGCGGAATATATTGCGTGTCGCGGGCGCTGGTCGGCGGCGCGAGCGGCGCGCCGAAAATCTGGTTGAAATAGGGGAACATGGGGCTTTGGTAATGCGTCCACAGATGCCACATCCAATAACCCTGGGTGATAAGCATTCCCGCCGTCATGCCGCAGCCCACGGCGAAGGCGATAATCAGCCGTCGCCGGAAATCGCCGCCGGTGCAAAGAATCGCGAGCGGCAAGGCGGCGCAGAAATCGATCATTGTCAATTTCAGCCCCAGCGCCATGCCCGCGGGCACGCCATACAAGAAAGCCGACAATAAAATACTGCGCAGCGGCAGCGTCAGCAGATAGGGAATCGTGGTGGCGATATGCAGCAGCGACAGCAGAAAGCCTATGCTGACCAGATTGTCATGGAACACCGTGCCGATCATGGCGATGCCGCCGCCGCCCAGCATCCCCATCGCCGCCAGCGCGGCAGCCGTCGCCACCCGCCGCGCGGATTTCGGAATATTCAACAGCGCATGGGACAGCATGAACAGCAGGCAGAAATTCAGCCCCTGCAACGCGCCGAGAATAAACGCGTAAACCTTGGCGGGGAGATAGGTGCCCAAAAGATAGACCGGCGCGTCGAGGATCGGGCTGTAGAAAAACGGCGTCTGCGAGGGCAGAAGGTCGAAGCCGTGCCGCCCGTTCAGGAACGCGTAGGCGTTGTACCAATGATAATTCCTCAAATCCCAGTTGGCGTCCGGCCCCAGCAGGATCGCCAGGCCGCCGAACGCCAGCGGCCCAAGCCATATCAAGGCGCGCGCAAGGCCCCTTGCCTTGTCGCCGGGAGGTGGAAGAAGCGCGAGATGGAGCATCAGATGGGAGCCAGATATCAGGTGTCAGACTGTTCTATCCGATAGAGCGCACCCCATCAACAAAGAACCTTCCGCCGTCCGGCGCGCGTTATTATTCCGCTGTTTGTTTTTTCTGAATTACTTTCGCGATTTTTGAAGTATGGTAGCCGCACAGTGGTCATAGGTTGGTTGTTATTAGGCTGGTTATTATGTTGCCTTCTTTCAAGCGTTTACGCGGCTCTTGGAATATCAAGGATCAGGAACCCGGCGCGCCCCCGACGCATCGCAACAGCGATGGAAGCAAGGGCAGGCTACGCGCCGCACAGAAAATCACCGTCGTCGCGCCCCCCGAATCGCCATGGGAAACGCCGCGGGAATTGATGGAATCCTACCCTCCTCAATCGGGATTCCGGCGGATCGTGCCTTCCAGCCCGGCGCTGTCCTTTATCGACGGCCAGCTGGTTTTCGTCGACGCGCCGTCGGACCAGCTCGTCTGCCTCCTCGCGCGCGCGAAAATAATGCTGACCCGGCGGAAGCCCCGCGACGTCGAACCGTTGCGTCAAGAGTTCGCGACAGAAATCGCGCCATCTTTCGCCAGCAAAGCCAAGCCCGCGCTGCTCAAGATCATCGGCGAAAATCTTGACAAAACGACCGAATGGCCGACCCAAGACCCGCATGGCGATATACAGGAAATTTTATCCGGCTATAGAATCCATCACAAGATTCCGCTCGAATTCGGCGGCGACAATCGGCCCGGCAACCTCGTCATAGTGCATGACGGCATTCACCGCATATTCAAGGAAGCAACGGATGCGATCACCCGCGATATGAAAGTGGGGCAATCCCGCCCGGCGCTCATCGTCTATCCGGAAGGCCCGCTGCTGATGCCCAGGATCAGCCAGGACGCTGCCAAACAATACAACGCGTCCATGCATATCTTCATGCACAGATACTACGACCTTTCGCTTTAGGGTCCAGACCCTAAGGCATCGTCAGCACGGCGGGATTCAAATGCTCGCGGATGCTGCGCTCAAGCTCGGCGTTCAAATCGTCCATCAGCCCGGTGATCATTTTGCGGTAGGCGCCTTGCTTCTCGGCTTCGGTCGCGTCTTCCAGCAACGTCGTGAAACGCGAAGCCTTGGCGGTGGCGCTGCCGTTGAAATTGCCCGCCGCGCCCTCGACCCGGATATCCGCCGCGACCTGCGCCGACCACTTCTCGCTCTGCTCGCGCGTGAACCAGGAATTGACGCCGGTGCTGCGATGCATTTTCTCGCGGGTGATGTTCGCGTCGTGGATCACCAGGATGGCACGGCCCTTGCCGCCTCCGGCCTGAAGCCGGTCGACGCCCCAGCGGTAAACCACGTCGGTGAATTGCGGCTTGAAATTCTCGAAATAGGCGGCATCGACCGACGGCGTGACCCGGTTCATGAATTCCATCTTCTCGACCGCGAAAGTGATCTTGCCGAGCTTGCTGTAATCGAGCGTGAACGGCCCTATCGGCCTCGTCGGCGCCTCGCTGGTGCAGGCGGCGACAGCGATGAGCAGCATAAAGCAAGCAAGAAATTTCTTCATCGTGGCCTCTCCAGATTCAATAGGGGAACGCACCCTAGCAAAACATGCGATAGCGCGCAATTATGCGGAAAATATCTCTTCGACCGCCGCCTCGTCATAACGATAGACGGTGTTGCAAAACTGGCAGGTCATGGTGACAATGCCGTCCTCGGCCATCTTATCCACCTCTTCGCGCCCGAACAGCCGCAGCGTATCGTGAATCCGCGTGGAGCAGGCGCATTCATGGCGCAGCGGGCGGGTCTCCGATATCAGCACGCCGTCCTCGTGGAACAACCGCAACAGCAGTTGTTCCGACGGCAGCGCGGGATCGACCAGTTCCTCCGGCGTGCAAGTGCCGAGCAGGATCATCGCCCGGCTGCGGCCGTCATCGTCGTTATCATTGGCAGCCGCCGCGCGCGGCACATGCTGCAGGAGAACGCCGCCGCCGCGCCATGCGCCGTCTTCCCCGCGCCGCGCCGCGATGACGAGGCCGGTCGGGATTTGCTCGGATTCGCGAAAATAATGATGCGCCGCCTCGGCATGCTGCCGCCGCGCAGTTCGACGATGCCCTGATAGCTCTCGCGGCCCGGCTCGTCGGGCTGCTCCACGGTGAAAGCGAGATGCCCGCGCCCCAAAAGCCCGATTCCCTCGTCGCCCATGCGCGCCACGGCCTCGGCGTCATATTGGGCATAGCCGCGCAGCGCGCCGTCCGCTGCGCTGTCCGCGACGACCAGCCCGACGGGGCCGTCGCCGCGCGCCTGCAGCGTGAACTTGCCCTGATATTTCAGCATCGCGGCTAGCGCCGCGCCGATCACAACGGTTTCCGCGAGCAATTGCGCCACCGGATCGGGATAGCCGTGTTTCTGCAAAATGGCGTCGAGCGCGGGACCGAGCCGCACCACGCGCCCGCGCAGATCGCTGGCCTCGATCTGGAACGGCAGCACCATGTCGTCCTGTATATTTACCGCATCGTCCACAGGGCATGCACCTTGACATTTTCGCCTGACTGATTGATCCCTAACGTAGCAGGCGCGGCTGCAAAAAGGGAAATATTATGATCGGCCTTGTTCTGATTACCCACGGACGGCTGGGCGCGGAGATGCTGGCCGCGCTCGAGCATGTGGTCGGCCCGCAGCAGCAGGCCATGGCCATCGGCATCGGCCCCGACGACGATATCGACAAGCGCCGGATCGATCTTCTGGCCGCCATCGCCGCCTGCGACCGGGGCCAGGGCGTCGTCGTGCTGACCGATATGTTCGGCGGCACGCCGAGCAACCTCGCCATCGCCGCGCTGGGACAAGCCAAGGTAGAAGTCATCGCCGGCGTCAACCTGCCGATGCTGATCAAGCTCGCCTCGGTGCGCGGCGAGAAAAATCTTGCCGCCGCCGTGGCCGAAGCCCAGGAGGCCGGCCGCAAATATATCAATGTCGCTTCCGTGCTGCTGAACGGATGACATCGGGCCCCGCTCTCCCCACGCCGGACGGCGAACTCTGCGAGACAGTGACGGTGTGCAATCAGCGCGGCCTTCACGCCCGCGCCGCCGCGAAATTCGTCAAGGCCGCCAATGGATTCACCGCCGATATTCAGGTCGTCAAAGGCGACGTGCGGGTATCGGGGCGCTCGATCATGGGATTGATGATGCTGGCCGCCGCGCGCGGCACCGCGCTTAAGGTCTGTACGCAGGGAGAGGACTCCGTCGCGGCCCTCGCCGCCCTCGCCGATCTGGTCAAACGGGGCTTCGATGAAAAATGAGCCAAGGGTCCTGAGCGGAATCGGCGTCGCGCCGGGTATCGCCATCGGCCCCGCTTTCGTGATCGGCAGCCACGCCTGAACGTGCCGGAGTATCACGTGGGCGCGGCGCAGACCGCCGAAGAAATCGCCCGTTTCAAGCGCGCCGTCGAGCAGGCGCAGAAGCAATTGAGGCAATTGCAGGCGCGCGCCGAATCCCTGCCCGCGGGCGCGGCCAGCGAGATCGCGATTCTGCTGGAGGCGCATCACGCCATGCTGGCGGGATCGCGGCTGGTGCGCGGCGTCGAGGAAATCATCAAAATCGCGCGCGTCAACGCCGAAGCGGCGATCGAGCGCCAGATCGTCGAGATCGGCGCCAATTTCGCCCGCATGGACGACAGCTATCTCGCCGCCCGCGTCGCCGACGTGCGCGAGGTGGGGCAGCGCCTGCTGCGCAATCTCATGCAGCAGCAATATCATCCCTTCGCCGCCGCCAAGCCGGGCAGCATCCTGATCGCCGAGGAAATCACCCCCGCCGATACCGCGTTGATGGACCCCAAGCAGATCGCGGGCTTCGCCACCGTATTGGGCGGCGCGGAAGGCCATGCGGCGATCATGGCGCGCGCGCTCGGCATGCCCGCCGTGCTGGGCGTCGCCGCGCTGATGCAGGGCGTGGGGCAGAACGACCTTATCATCATCGACGGCCATCGGGGCGAGATCACCGTCCGTCCCGACGCCGCGCAGCGCCGCGCGGCGCGGCAGATGCTGCAAAAACAGACGGCGGAGCGCGGCAAGCTGCGCGCGCTCAAGCGGCTTGCCTCGGTGACCCGCGACGGCGTGGCGATCAATCTGCACGCCAATCTGGAATTGCCGCGCGAGCTCGACGCCGCGCTCGATGCCGGGGCGCAGGGCATCGGCCTGCTGCGCACAGAATTCATGTTCATGAACCGGGCCGATCTGCCGGACGAGGAAGAGCAATATCAATCGCTGCGCGAACTCGCCGAAGGGCTGAAGGGCAAGCCGCTGACCGTGCGGACGCTCGATATCGGCGGCGAAAAGCTCGCGGGCGCGCTGGGGCAAAGCTCGAGCAGCGCCAATCCCGCCTTGGGGCTGCGCGCCATACGCCTCGGCCTCAAGGTGCCGAAGCTTCTGGAAACCCAGCTCGCGGCGATTTTGCGCGCGGCGGCGCACGGCAATATCCGCATCCTGATCCCGATGATTTCATCCGTCAGCCAGATGCAGCAAGTGCGCCAGCATGTCATGCAGACGGCCAAGCGATTGCAGCGGCGCGGCGTGAAACTGCCCGACCCGCTGCCGCCGCTCGGCGCGATGATCGAGATTCCCGGCGCGGCGCTGGCAGCAGATGCGCTCGCCCAGGTCAGCGATTTCTTCGCCATCGGCTCGAACGATCTGACGCAATACACGCTCGCCATCGATCGCGGCGACGAGCAGGTAGCGGAACTATACAATCCGCTGCATCCCGCCGTGCTGCGGCTGATTCAATTCACCGCCGCCGCCGCATTACGCGCGCGGGTTCCCGTAAGCCTGTGCGGCGAAATGGCGGGCGATCCGGATTATACGGCGCTGCTGACGGGATTGGGGCTGCGCGAGCTTTCGATGTCGCCCGCCCGCCTGCCCCGCGTGAAGCAGCGCGTGCGCAGCCTCGACTTTTCGGCGGCGAACTGCCTTGCCGAACAAATCATGTCGCAAAGCGACGAAGCGCATATCGCGCGGCTGATTAAAGAATCCGCCGCGCCCGCGGGACGGCGCTGAAACGCGGCAGCGCCCGCCTTATCCGCTTGTCTCCGGCGACGGTTTTTCGTATACGCGCGTGCCCGACAATTTGTCATGCAGGCCCGTCCTCTCCTTCGAGATGAGCATCGGCAAGAAATAAAGGACGGCCCAGGCAAGCAGCGCGCTCGGCACGACAAAAAAAGCGAGGCCCATGGCGGTAGCGTCAAACTCGCCGCCATGCGATATTTTACAGAGCGACCATTTGAGGGAAATAAAATACAAGGCCGGAAGCGCCCATACGCCATACCGGCAAGCCAGCGCACGGCAAGACGCCTTGCTCTTGCCGCGAGCCGTGACATATAGGCCCGTACATAGCTTGCCCAACGACGCCCGCAAGGGCGAGAATTCGAACAGCACAAAATAGGCACCAGCCGCCAGCCACATCGCACAGTCTTTCAAGACAAGGAAATCAGCCATTCCCTTTGCCGAGCAATATCCCGCCGAAGGCCGGAAGGGCGAAAAAGCGAAATTCACAAGATAAAGGATACCGGCCACGACGGCGCCATCCACGAGGAAGGCGAATATCCTGACGATGCTGCCGGCACGTTTCTCGGACAGAGCCGCAAACGCCGCGACAGGAGCGGCATCGACGGCAGCCGCATATCCACGCCTATACATGCGCGCCCCCGACAGGAGGTCATGCAGGCCGGCCCGCTCTTTGGTGAAAAGCGCGCTCAAAATGCAAAACCCCATCCATGCCAAGGCAATCGCGCCGGAAAACAGTATGGCTTCGCGCGCTCCGGAACAGTCGGGCCAATGGTGCTGGCAGAATTCGCTCCAATGTTCGTCGCGCCAATTGCTACCCGTCAGGGAGGGCCTGATTTCCTGAAATCCCCATATGTAAAAGGCCGCATACAGGAAAGAGGGCATGGCGAACAGGACATATCGCAAAAGAACCGCGCCCGGAGAAAGCTTCCCTCCGTCCGCCGCCGCAAGATATATGTTCGCGCGCCTTTTGCCGATGCTGCCCCTTTTCGAGAAGCCGTCATAGCCGACGAAATAGAAGAAGGCGAAAAAACAGGCGACAATACTTATCGTCTCGGACTCCTCCAAAAAGAGCCATGTCTGGGCGTCAGGCCAGACCATAGGAGCGATAAAAGGCATAAAGAGCAAAGAAACGACGCCGGATGCGAGAATTATAAAGAGAATATCGAGCAGGAAAGCGACCGCCCTTGCTCCAAGTCCGGCATAGATGGTTTTGTCCGTCATCACTGATTTCATCGCCGAGGCTGTAGCACGCTTGCGGAAAATCTTCCAGCGCGCCAGCGCGGCGATAGCGGCCATCAATCCTGATTATAAACCAGCAGCGTCGCCTTAAGCCGTTCAGCCGCGCCTCGGACAATTTCGGCTCCGGGATTTTCTCGAACCGCTCCAGCGCCTGAAAGGCCGTCTTGCTGACCTCCTCCGGCTGAGGAACGAGCGCGATCATGCCCAGGACGTCGGCGGTGCCGCGCGTCCGCGCCTTGGCGCTTCCCTCCACGATAGCGTCGAGCACCTTCACCGCGGCAATGCGGAAAGCAAGCCTCGGGTCCGTGCAGGCCTCCTTGGCCAGCCGTTCGAGCGCCATGTCGCGCACCTGGTCCGGCATGGCATCGGTCACGCGAAGCACCGCCGTCATAAGCGCGTTCACGCCGCGCTGACGGCCCTTCGCCATGGCGTCCTTTGCGGTGCCGACCAGCCAGCCATAGAAACGCGTTTCGGCGCTGGCGGTTTTTTCTCCCGTGATGGAAGCATGAAGAAGCTGCGCGATGGGAGAAGCCAGGGTGGAGCTGCGTACGGCGCTCGAAAGCAGGGAGCTGATGTCCGTCAGAACCGAACTTTCGGCGGGAACGCTTGCGCTGTTTTCGGCCATGATGCCCCCCCAATAATTTATATGATTTATGCGGCGAACCGCCCGTTATCGCCTCACTTTAAGGGCAAAACTGCAAAAGTAAAAAGAAAATTGTGCTTTGCAGCAAAAATTGCCGGATTAAGCCCTGCCAAAGCCTTGTGTCCCCAATATAAACCGCTAAACTCCGGCCAGTTTATAACACTCATTATGGAAACGCCAATCATGACCTCCGCCGCCGCAACCAAGCCCCAATTCTCCGATTTCAAGGTCAAGGACATGTCCCTGGCCGCCTGGGGGCGCAAGGAAATCAGCCTCGCCGAGACCGAGATGCCCGGCCTGATGGCGGTGCGCGAAGAATACAAAGGCAAGAGCCCGCTCAAGGGCGCGCGGATCGTCGGCTGCCTGCATATGACGATCCAGACCGCGGTGTTGATCGAAACGCTGACCGAGCTCGGGGCGGAAGTGCGCTGGTCGTCCTGCAACATCTTCTCGACGCAGGATCACGCGGCCGCGGCCATCGCGGCGGAAAATATTCCGGTCTTCGCCTGGAAGGGCATGAACGAGGAAGAATATTGGGACTGCATCGAGCAGACGATCCAAGGCCCCGGCGGCTGGAAGCCGAACATGCTGCTCGACGACGGCGGCGACCTTACCCGCCTGATGCATGAAAAATATCCGCAGCTGCTCAAGGACGTGCGCGGCGTATCGGAGGAAACCACCACCGGCGTGCATCGCCTGCATGTGATGGCGAAGGAAGGCAAGCTGCTGATCCCCGCCTTCAACGTCAATGACAGCGTGACGAAATCGAAATTCGACAATCTGTATGGCTGCCGCGAAAGCCTGGTGGACGGCATCCGCCGCGCCACCGACGTGATGATGGCGGGCAAGATCGCCATCGTCTGCGGCTATGGCGATGTCGGCAAGGGTTCGGCGGCGAGCCTGCGCTCGGCCGGCGCGCGCGTGATGGTCACCGAAGTCGATCCGATCAACGCGCTGCAAGCCGCGATGGAAGGCTATCAGGTCGTGACGATGGAAGACGCCGCGCCGCTCGCGGATATCGTCGTCACCGCCACGGGCAATGCCGACGTCGTCACGCTCGACCATATGCGCGCGATGAAGGACCGCGCGATCATCTGCAATATTGGCCATTTCGACAACGAGATTCAGATCGACGCGCTGAGCAACATGAAGTGGGACGAGATCAAGCCGCAGGTGGACGAAGTCACCTTCCCCGACGGCAAGCGCCTGATCGTTCTCGCGAAAGGCCGTCTGGTCAATCTCGGCTGCGCGATGGGCCATCCGAGCTTCGTCATGAGCGCCTCCTTCACCAATCAGGTGATGGCGCAGATCGAATTGTGGGGCAATCCCGGCAAGTATCAGAAGCAGGTCTATGTGCTGCCCAAGCAGCTCGACGAAAAAGTCGCCCGCCTGCATCTCGCCAAATTGGGCGCGAAGCTGACGGTGCTATCGAAGGCGCAGGCCGACTATATCGGCGTCTCGCCGCAGGGGCCGTACAAGGCGGATACGTACCGGTATTAATCGTTCTTCGGCGTATGCAGCGGCGCGCATATTTGCATCGCCCGATATAAGGGCACGGCGGGATCGACTGGCGCGGTTGGCTTGGCCAACTGCGGAAAAGATGCCGTTTGGACAAAAGCCGTCACCGTGTTTTTCTCAGATTGTAAGACTGGACAATGATATCGCCGCCCTGTTCCGTGCTTTGCCGCACGATCCAGCGGTTTGCGAAAGGATCGGCGAGGCGCAGACCGAAGAGCTTGTGGCCAGATCGGGGATGGGCGCCCCATGGCTGAAAAGGCATTTCGTAAAATTCTCGTCGCGCTGATCTTCCTGAGCCTTCGCGGCAAGGGCTGCTGTTTTCCGGGCGGCGGCAGCTTGCGCCTGCTCAGCCGTTTGGCGCTGTTTAACCGTTTCCTGAGATGAATTCTCGCATCCAGCCAACGCCGCTAAGGACAGGCCCAAGGCAACTCTTCTTTTCCAGTCCATAATACGTCCTTGAAAATAAGGTTGTTCCAACGTCACCTGCGCAGAATAGAGTTCTTTCCGCATCCTCCCAATAACTTTTTACTTTCATGCCGCTGCCGCCGGATTCCATTTCCACCTTATTTACTTTCAAGGTAGAAATAAATGTTAAGAAATGACGGTTAAGTTGTCATTCCGGCTCTACGCATTTTAGGCAAGAAGCATGTATCTCGGCATTGATCTCGGCACGTCGAATTCGGTGATTGCCGGCATTGTGGATGGCGAAGTCCGGGTGTTCAAGCCGTGGACGGCGGCGACGTGCTGCCTTCCGTAATCTTCCCGTAATCTTCTTCGACAAGCGCGGCCACCGGCTTTACGGACGCCGCGCCTACGACCAGGCAATGCTGTCGCCCGATCAGGTGGCGATGGGCTTCAAGCGCCTGCTCGGCACCTCGACGCCGATCCAGATTACCGGCGCGGGCCTATCTCTCGGCGCGGAAGAATGCAGCGCCGAAATCCTGCGCCAGCTTCTCGGCCAGGCGGCGACCGAAAACCGGCAACCAGCCGATCCACGGCGCGGTGGTCACCGTTCCCGCCGCCTTCAACCAGATGCAATGCGAGGCGACGATGCGCGCCGCCAAGACGGCGGGGCTGAGCAACGTGACGCTGCTGCAGGAGCCCATCGCGGCGGCGCTGTCGGCGCTCGGCACGCAGCGGCGGTCGGGACAGTATCTGATCTATGATCTGGGAGGCGGCACGTTCGACCTCGCGCTGGTCGAAGCCATCGAAGGGCAGACCAATGTGGTGGCGCACCAAGGCATCAACATGCTCGGCGGGCGCGATTTCGACCGCATGCTGGTCAACGAAATCATCCGCCCCTGGCTCGTCACCAATTTCGACATGCCGGAGAATTTCCAGCGCGACAAGAATTTCCAGCGCCTGATCCGCGTCGCCCATATCGCGGCGGAAAAAGCCAAGATCGATCTTTCGACGCTCGAACAGACCACGGTTTTCGCCAGCGACGACGAAGTTCGCCTGACCGACCTGAGCGGCACGGACATCTTCCTCGAAGCGCCGGTGACGCGGGCGCAGTACGAGGCGCTGATCCGCGAGCCGATCATGCAGACCATCGATCTCGTCCGGCAGGTGCTCGAGGAAAACAATTATAAGCATGAAGACATCGACAAGCTGGTCTTCATCGGCGGCCCGAGCCGCACGCCGCTGATCCGCGAGATGGTGGCGCGGGAACTCGGCATTCCGACCGATATCAAGGTCGATCCGCTGACCTCGGTCGCCATCGGCGCGGCGCATTACGCCACGATCTATCACTGGGACGGCCAAGCGCCCCAACCCGCCATTACGGCGGGCACCGACAAATCCCCCGCCGTCACGACGGGCGCGGCGAACGGCGAACGTCCGCCCACGCCGCGCGACGTCATGCCCGAAGAAGACGCCGCGGAGGGCCAGACGAAAGCGCCGCACGCCGCCAAGAAACAATCGCCGAAGCGGCGGCGCAGGAAAAACCCCGCGCCCGAAGCGCCGGTGCGGCTCGACTATCAGACGCCGACATCCGACACCGAAACGCCGGTCTATCTGCATATCGTCGATATATTGGGCGACGTGGCGCAAATCCAGATCGAAAGCGCCGACGGCTGGGCTTCCGAAATCGTCGAGATCACGCCCGATGTCGAAATCCGGGTGCCGGTCAAGAAGCTGGGCGTCAATGATTTCACCGCCCGCTATTTCGACAAGCGCGACCGGATGCTCGACCAGTTCGAGCAGAAATTCTCCATCACCCGCAGCGACGCGGTCATGATCCCGGCGGCGCAGACCATCGCGGTCAAGGCGCTCGACCATCTGCAAGGCCAGAACAACATCCTGGTGACGATCATCGAAAAAGGCGCGCTGCTTCCGGCGCGCGGCAAGGCGCAGTTCAAGAGCGCCCGCGAGCTGGCGGCGGGCGCGCGCGGCAATCTGAGCTTCGAATTGTTCCAGGTCGAATATCCCGAGCGGATCGAGCTCAATCTGTGCGTCGGCGTCTTTCGCGTCTCGGGCAGCGATCTGCCCGCGCGCTATGTGCTGCGGGCGGGCGATCCCATCGTCTTCAACTGGAAAATGTCGGACAGCGGCATTCTCCAGGCCACCGTGAGCCTGCCGCAGCAGAGCGGACGCGCGCCGATCGAACTGCACGCGCCGCGCTTCTACTCGCCGCAGGCCGGAGAAATGAATTTCGACGCCGAGCATGGCGGGCAATTCGCGGCGGCGCTGCTGCGCCAGGCGGAGGAAGAGCGCGGCGACCTGGTCGCCGCCGCCGGTCCGGAAGCGGGCAAGGAGCTCAGCATCCTGCATATGCGCATCGGCGATCAGCAGGAAATGCTCGCCGAAGATTCTTCGGACCCCGAAGCGATCCGCAAGGTCGCCGAGGAAGCGCGCCTGATCCGCCAGGACATCGCGCGCCTGAGCAAGAAGCATCGCGGCGCGGTGATGCAAAGGCAGCTCGGCAAGCTGACCGCGATCTTCAACCGCCTCGCGCGCGGCCATGCGGAGAAAGTCGACATCGAGCGGTTCGAGAGCTATGTCGATAAAGTGCAGAAGATCATCGACGACGGCGAAGAGCTGGCCCTCCCCGACGCCGAACGGCATTTCGCCGACATGCGCGATATCTTTTTCGCCGCCGCCTGGCGCGACGATCAGTATGTCCGCATGTGGTTCGACCGGCTACAAAAAGAAGCTTATCTTTTCCCCGACCAGGCGGAATTCGCGAAACTGTCCACCGAAGGCAAGGAAGCCAAGGACATCAAGGCGCTGCGCAAGCTCGTCAGTCAAATGCTGGAGGCCCGCATCGCGCTCGCCGCCAGCGACACGACGACCGAACTGGCGACCATCGTGCGGGCGTAACGGCAACCGTCACAACATCCTTATTCCCGGATTCGCATTCGGCACGCGCATCAGCGCATCGAGCGCCCAGACCAGCGCATCGACGCGGTCGGGTGAAGACCGCGCGATCTCCGCGAAGCTGAATGACGCCATCTGCGCCGCGAGCTCCGGCATCAGACCGGCATGGCGGACGCGGCGCTGCTCGTAGAGCAAGGCGATGGGCACCGCGCGATCCCATTTGCTCCGCCCCGCCCGCACCGCGCGGCATATCATGGACGGCGCGTGCTGCTGCAGAAGCCGCGTCAGCAGTTCGCCGCCAGCATTGACCTCAACAACGATGGAGGTGGCCTTGCAAGTTTCGGCGAGATGCGCCGCCCGCGCCGCCCATATGTCGGACGGAAAACGCCCCGACGCGTCGCCCAGCACGTAGAGAAAGCCGTCCTCGCCCAAACCGGCGGCGATGATGCCGGTCTCGTCATTCTTCTCGCCATGACCGAGGGCGGGATCGACCGCCACCACGACGCGCCGCATCGCCGGAATCCTGTCGCGGCTGACGGTGCAAGAGGCGATCTCCGCCGCCTTCCATAGCGCCCCCGCGTCGTCTTCCAGAATCTCCGCTTCCATCTCCTGGCGTCCGAGGCGGGTTCCATCGTAACGCTCTTTCAGTTCGGCCAGCAAGGCCGCCGGCAGATTCGCCGCATTGTCGCCGGTGCGCCCGCGCGTGAGATGCAGGTCGCTTCCGGCGCGCGCGACAAGGCTGCGCACCAGGAGCGTCGGGCGCGGCGTCGTGGTGATGACGGCGCGCGGATCGCCGCCGAGCCGCAGCCCGAGCATCATCTGATCGAACGCTTCCGGCCGCGCCCAGGCGGCAAGCTCGTCGCACCAGACCCGGTGATGCTGCGGGCCGCGCAAACGGTCGGGCTCGTCGGCGGAAAACAGTTTGACGATGCTGCCGTTGCGCAAGATAAGCTCGCCCAGGCTGCGGTTCCATTTCTTGACGCAGGCGCGCGGAATCGCGTGCAGCAACCCGCTCTCGCCTTCCACGCAGGTGTCGCGCGCGTCGGCGAAAGTCGGCGCGACCACGCCGAGGCGCGCGCCGTCGTTCCATAGCGCGTAGCGCGCCAGATCCTCGGCGCCCGTCCGCGTCTTGCCCCAGCCACGCCCGGCCAGCACCAGCCACAGCCGCCAGTCATGCGACGGCGTCAGCTGGCTCGGGCGGGCGTCCTTGATCCAGCGCAGTCTCGCCTCGATCGCCAAGAGATTTGGCAGCGGCAAGGTCTTCCAGGAGTTTGGCAATTGCATGGAGCGTGGCCTGCCTTTGTTTGCGTTCATCGTCGGTTTCTGTCTTGTCCATGGTCGATTCCTCATGTTTCAGGATGCGGTCGAGAAGCGCTTTGGCGGCGGTCACCCGCACCTGATCGCTGCCGCTGCCGGTCATCAATTCCATCAATGTCTGGAGCGCCGCGCCGGCGGAAACTTCCCCAGCCGCCGTGCCCGCCGTTGTTTTCCTGGGCGTTTTTGTCGCGGCTTTTCCCGCGCCAGCTTTCCCCGCGCCCTGGCCGCGATTTTTTTCGCGGGGGCCGATTTATCTTTTGGTGTTTTCATGGACTATGTTAAATCCGGCTCTTCCACTTGACGCCAAATATCTTTGGGCACGCCAAATTGTTCAAACGCCTGATCAACGGTTATTTCAAAAGTGTCCTGCAGATAATCATATATGTCCTTGCCATCTTCATAGACATACAAATAGTACCCGTACTGATCCGGCACTGACGGCATTAAGCTGGTCAGTTTCTGACGTTCGATTACAAATCGGCGTGGCTTCGGGCTCTCAATCTGCGCTTCCCATTTCATGGTCACTCAACCTGCCGCCAAATATCTTTGGGGATACCGTACCTCTCATAAGCTACGTTAACTGCGGCCTCAAGGTCATCCTGTAAATCATCGTCAATACCTTTGTCATTTTCCCAAACATATAGATAAAATCCGTCTTGATTCGGCACTCCCGGCATTACGCTTCTAAGCGTTTGTTTTTCGATGACAGCATGAATACGCCTGGGGTGAATTGTATCAGCAACCCATTGCATGATTTCTACTCCTTCCTAAAAGGATACCAATGTTTATCCCCAGCGGGATCCCAGTCAATTTTATTCCCATTTTGTACCCCTTTTTGAACATGAAAATGCGGTTCATCATGTGGAGAATAATTATTGATATCAAACCGTATTTTCTTGTCACCACGCATAATAACGAGATCGTCGGCAGGATTTTGGAATACTCTGTCAGGCTTTCCACCAAGATAATCCTCGATGGCCTTGGCCGCCCGGCGGATTCTTAAGCTAGAGCCGACTGATCTGCCAATGCCGAGCAGCAGCTCGACCGCCGCTCTGGCGCCTGCCGCTCCCGCGCTTGCTAATCCCACTGCCAGATATTCAATGGGATAAACCGATTCGAGCGGCGGATCGTCAATATCGTCAGGTATATGGCCGACGCCTCCACTCCCACCGCCGCCACCCGTCCATTGTCCGCCATCGGGGCCGCCTTGTGGCGCACGCGGCTGCGACGGCCAGTTCGGATTATGCCTGCGATGATAGTCGCATAGCGCCTCCAGCGAGGACAGTGCCTGTGTCAGTTCCTGAATGTCGGACGGAATGCGGCCGGCTCGCAAATAATGGCGGAAGGCTAGAGTCTCCGCCGCGCCGTGCAGAACTTTTCTCTGCTCGTCGAACCATTCACGGCTTAACATCGCCAAACCTCTGCCTTGAGGCAACAAAAAACCCGCCCGAAATATCGGGCGGGTTGTTCAATCTTTCCAAATTCCGGGCGCAAGCCCTCTGGGGATTGTCAATAACCGAGGATGGGGAATAAAGTCAAGGGAAATTTCCCACACACGGGAAAATCCCTGCGAAATCAGGCCGGATTCCCTGCATTTGTCTCTCATTTTAGATGCATGCGCGGATTGATTCAGGACTCTTTAGGCATTCGGGATCAAACTCAAAACATAAGAAGGAAGAATTTTGACAAAAATAAATTAACCCTGTTTGCGGGAGAATGTTATGAGCGATTCAGTAGGTTCCGTCGTTTCCAGCCAGGTGCAGAACGCCACCGTTCCAGTCGCCGCCGCGCAAAAAGTCGAGCGCGAGCGGGCGCCCGCGCCGGAAGCGCCGCCTCCGCCGCCGCCGTCCGACAGCGGTCATGTGGATATCAAAGTTTAGCGTAATCGATCAGACAGAATCTTAATTCCCGTTTTCTTTTGTTCCTGACAAAAAACAAACGGGATTCCCGCTCGCCCTGTCACCCGCAAGCGTGTGACAGGGCGTCGGGAATGACGGCTTTATTACCGGATAAAACCTTACCCCTCCGCAGCCGCCGCCTTGCTGGCGCGCTTGCGTTCGTTGGGATCGAGATAACGCTTGCGCAGGCGGATATTCTGCGGCGTGACTTCGACCAGCTCGTCGTCCTGGATATAGGCGATGGCTTTTTCCAAAGTCATGTTGATCGGCGGCGTCAGGCGCACGGCTTCGTCCTTGCCCGAGGCGCGGACGTTGGTCAGCTTCTTGCCTTCCAGCACGTTCACGTCGAGATCGTTGCCCTTGTTATGCTCGCCGATGATCATGCCCTGATAGACCTTGGCGCCGGGCTGAATCAGCATCGGGCCGCGATCTTCGAGTTTCCACAGCGCATAGGCCACGGCCTCGCCGACCGCCGTGCTGATGAGCACGCCCTCGCGGCGTCCCGCCACCGCGCCCTTGTAAGGCGCATAATCGTAGAATATCCGGTTCATGACGCCGGTGCCGCGCGTGTCGGACAGGAATTCGCTGTAATAGCCGATCAGGCCGCGCGACGGCGCGTGGAACACCAGACGGACTTTGCCCGCGCCGGAGGGTTTCATCTCCGTCATCTCGGCCTTGCGCTCCGCCATCTTGTTGACGACGGTGCCGGAATATTGCTCATCGACGTCGATGACGACTTCCTCGACCGGCTCCAGGCGCTGGCCGTTCTCGGTCTTGAACAAAACGCGCGGACGGCTGATGGAAAGCTCATAGCCTTCGCGGCGCATGGTTTCGATCAGAATGCCCAATTGCAATTCGCCGCGCCCGGCGACTTCGAAATGGTCCTTGTCGGCGGATTCGGTGATGGAAATGGCGACATTGCCTTCCGCCTCGCGCATCAGGCGTTCGCGGATCACGCGGCTGGTGACTTTGCCGCCTTCCTGGCCTGCGAGCGGGCTGTCATTGATCGAAAAAGTCATCGCGATGGTCGGCGGATCGATCGGCTGCGCGGGCAGCGCCTCGACCACGACGGGATCGCAGATCGTGTCGGCGACGGTGGTCTTGGAAAGACCCGCCAGCGCGACGATGTCTCCCGCGGTCGCCTCTTCGACGGCGACGCGCTCGATGCCGCGGAACGCCAGAACCTTGGTGATGCGGCCCGTCTCGATCAATTGCCCGTCGCGGGTCAGCGATTTGATCGCCATATTGGCGCGAACCGTGCCGTTCTCGATGCGCCCGGTAAGAATGCGTCCCAGGAACGGATTGGCCTCGAGAATCGTCGCGCGCAGGCGGAAAGGCGAGTCCGGATCGACCTTGGGCGCGGGCACATGGCGGATGATGAGATCGAACAGCGGCTTGAGGTCGGTTCCCTTCTCGCCCAGCTTCTCGACGGCCCAGCCTTCGCGGCCGACGGCAAACAAGGTCGGGAAGTCCAGCTGTTCCTCGCTGGCGTCCAGCGCCGCGAACAGGTCGAAAATCTCGTCGTGAACCTGGTGCGGACGGGCGTCGTTGCGGTCGATCTTGTTGATGACGACCATCGGCTTGAGGCCGAGCCGCAGCGCCTTCCCCACGACGAATTTCGTCTGCGGCAGCGGGCCTTCGGCGGCGTCGCACAGCACGACCACGCCATCGACCATCGACAGGATGCGTTCGACTTCGCCGCCGAAATCGGCGTGGCCGGGCGTATCGACGATATTGATGCGGGTGCCGTGCCAGTCGACCGACGTGCATTTGGCGAGAATGGTGATGCCGCGCTCGCGCTCGAGGTCGTTGCTGTCCATGACGCGCTCGGCGACCTGCTGGTTGTCGCGGAAGGTGCCGGACTGGCGCAGCATGGCATCGACGAGGGTGGTTTTTCCCATGATCGACGTGGGCGATGATGGCGACGTTACGAAGTTCCATTGTCTATCTCACAAAATCAGAACGGCGCACAAAATGCGCGCCGTTTATGGGTTCTTATGGCGTTTTTGCGGGCGATAAGCAAGCCTTGCATTACTTTCAGGCGGTTAACGTCCCGCGATCAGATCCTGCGTCCCGGTCACCAGCGCGAAAATGGCAATGCCGAACAGCAGGACGCCGGTGCCGTGATTGATATAGACGATGGTCTTTTCGCTGAACATTTTGCGAAAGACCGCCACGCCGCCACAGAGAGCAAGCCACCAGCCCGACGCGCCGACGAACACGCCCGCCGTCAGGATGCTCGCCTCGGAATGGGTCATCTTGCCGCCCAGGGTCGCCACCACCGCCAATGTCGCGATGATCGTCACCGGATTGCTGCAGGTCAGCGCGAAGCCGGTGACATAGGCCTTCAACAGATTGCCCATGCTGCTGGCGGCAGCGTCGGCTTCGAGGCGCGTCTGCTTGTGCCACGCGGCCCACGCCATGCCGAGCAGGATCAATCCGCCGACAATCGTGATCTCGGTCTGCCATCCCGTCACCCAGTCGAGAATGGCGGCGATGCCGAACGCCGCGACGCCGCCGAAAATCGCGTCGGCCGTCGCCGCGCCGAGGCCGGTGGCAAGGCCGGTCAACAAACCGCGCTGCGCCGTGCGCCGCAGGCAGAGCAAACCGATAGGGCCGACCGGCACCGAGATCATCAGCCCCAGGATCATGCCCCGATAGAAAACGCCGAATGCTTCAAACAATGTACGCCCCACGCTTAACGAAGAAGAAGAACCATCAACCAAAGTCGCCGCTGGAAATCAAGCCGCAAGCTTATTTCGCCAGAATGCTGGCGATTTCCCGCAAATTGGTGCGGGCGCGCAGCACGAAGAATCCCTGCGATGCCAGATGGCTGGGCAGAAACTGGCTGTCGGGCGCGGCGCTGACGATCACCAAAGGCTGCAGCGCGATCGCGTCGTGAAAGCTCGTCAGCATATTATTCCACACGCTTGTCAGATCGCGCTGCTTGATGACTTCGGCATAGTCCTTGCCGAGCTCGCGCAGCACGAGATAATAGGCGTAAAGCCTGCCCTTGGTGGCATAGAAAATGTCATCCGAATGGGGTTTCGGTCAGCCAGAAGCGGCGTTCGTGCAAATTGTCCTCGATGACCGCGGATTGCGAACCAAGATCCGCCGCAATGCTGTCGAGCGCCGTCATCAGATTGTCGGCGCGGGGATCGAAGACCGCCCTCCCCTCGGCGAGACGCTGATTATAGCTCAAAAGCGCCTCGCGGGCGCGGCGGTACTGCGCTTCGGACGGCGCGGTCGGCACCAGCGAAGTCTTCGGATCGAATACCCAGATATTGCCCGGATATTTCAAAAGCCCCGACGCGCGATCGAGATCGGGATCGACCTGGCTCGAGCCGCGCGCGCGCCCTAATTGATCGCTCAGTTGAAAGGTAAAGCGGCTCAAGCCGTAAATAATGCCCTGCTGGTAGTTCGGCATATTGTCGAGCCAGTGGCCGGGCATGAAAAACGGGTCATTGCCCGCCCAATGATGAATATTGACCTCGCGATCGATCAACGCGGCGGCCACGGCGACGGCATGGCTGCCGCCCTTGATCGTGTCGGAGGCCGCGAAATCCGGATCGGCATCGATATTATCCGTCGCCAGCATCGCCAGCCCGCCGCCACCGATCACGATCAGCACCAAAAGCAGCAAAATCCTCATTTTGCCGCCCAGGCTGACCCGGGACGAAAGACCGTCTATTTTCTGGCCGAGATACTCGAACAAGGGCCGTAGCGATGCCATGATGGGTTCCTAATGAAGCGACAATCGCATTTTATGCGGTTGTGCGCGGCGGTGCAAATCGGGTAATCAAGCATAGGAATGGGGGAAAAATGCAAGACGTTATCGAATCCGCCTGGGAAAACCGCGCCGCGATCAATAAAGACACGCAAGGCGGCATACGCGATGCCGTCAATGCCGCGCTGGCCGCGCTCGACGCGGGCGAATTGCGCGTGGCGCGGAAGGAAAACGGCGTCTGGAGCGTCAATCAATGGCTTAAACAGGCCATTCTTCTGTCCTTCCGCCTCAACGACAACACAGTCATTGCCCCGGACGCGCCGGTCAGATGGTTCGATAAGATTCCGGGCAAGTTCGAGAATTGGGACGAAGCCCGCTTCCGCGCGTCAGGCATACGCGCCGTGCCGGGCGGTTTCGCGCGCTATGGAGCCTATATCGGCCCGAATGTCGTGCTGATGCCGAGCTTCGTCAATATCGGGGCATATGTCGATACCGGCACGATGGTCGATGGCTGGGCGACGGTCGGCTCCTGCGCGCAGATCGGCAAGAACGTGCATATCTCCGGCGGCGCGGGAATCGGCGGCGTGCTGGAGCCTCTGCAGGCCAACCCGGTCATCATCGAAGACAATTGCTTCATCGGCGCGCGCGCCGAAGTCGCCGAAGGCGCGATCGTCGAGGAAGGCGCGGTGCTGTCGATGGGCGTCTATCTCGGCGCGTCGACCAAGATCGTCGACCGCGCCACCGGCGAGATTTTCATGGGACGCGTGCCTGCCTATAGCGTCGTCGTGCCCGGCAGCCTGCCCGGCAAGAATTTGCCGGACGGCTCGCCCGGCCCGTCGCTTTATTGCGCCGTGATCGTCAAGCGCGTCGATGCCGCGACCCGCGCCAAGACCGGCATCAATGAATTGCTGCGGGATTAGATGGCTCACGACCGCCCGCATCATCTGCACGGCATGGCGATGGGGGCCGCGGGCTACGGCATCTTTACCCTCTATGACACGCTGCTGAAACAGACCAGCCACGCCTACCCGCAATGGCAGATCATGGCGACGACCAGCGCCACGAGCGCGGTCTTGGTCATGGCGTTCGCCCTCATGACCGGCGGCATCAAGCGGCTGAAAACCTCTCGCCCCGCGCTGCATTTCGCGCGGGCCACTTTTAGCGTCATATCGTTCGGCTGCGCTTTCTACGCCATCCGCCATATTCCGCTGACCGATTTCTACGGCATCATCTTCGCGGCCCCGATCATCAGCACGGCATTGTCGATCCTGTGGCTGCGCGAGCATGTCAACTGGCAGCGGTGGCTGGCGGTGATCGGCGGCTTCGCGGGCATCATCGTGATGCTGAAGACAGGCATCGCGCAGGCTCCGACGGACACCGCGCGCCTCGGTTATTTCGCGTCCATGGCGGCGGCGGTGCTGAATTCCGCGGTCATGATCATGGTAAGGCGCTACGGCCAGGGCGAAACCAACGTGGCTTTCTCGTTTTATTCCGCGCTTTACTGTTTCCTGCTGACCTCGGCTCTGCTGCTGGCCTGGGGCGGCGTTGCCTATGCCACAGCCGATCTGGCCCTCGTCATCCTCGCCGGAGCGCTTGGCGGCGGCGCCAGCGTCCTGATGATGAGCGCCTTCCTGCGCGCGCCCCGCCGCCGCCGTGGCGCCGTTCCAGTATACCCAGATGATCTGGGGCACGATCCTGGGCTATCTGGTTTTCCACGACATACCGCAAACCAATATGCTCATGGGCGCGATGATCGTCATCGCCAGCGGCATCGCCATGCTGTGGCGCGAAGCGCGGATCGCCTATGCGATGAAACGCGCCGGCGCTCTTGCCGGAAAAACGCCATGAAAAATTTGCGCGATCATCACCCCACGGTGCGCGGCATGGTCTATGCCGCGCTCGGCTATTTCGGCTACACGGTTTACGACACCTGCATCCGCACGACGCGGGAAGGGCATTATCCGCCGTGGCAGGCGCTGTGCGTCATCGCCGCGAGCGGCCTCGTGACGCTGGCCGCGATCAGCCTCGCGCGCGGCGGCATGCAGCACGTCGTCACGAAGCGGCCGGGATTTCATCTGGGACGCGGCCTGGTCAATATCGTCAGCGTATGCTGCTCGCTCTATTCCGTGACGCATATTCAGCTCGCGGAATTCTATACCATTATCTTTCTCATGCCGCCCTTCGTCGCCTTGCTGACCGCCTTCTGGCTGCGCGAGCCGGTAAAACCCTCGGTATGGTTTGCCATCGCCGCAGGTCTGTGCGGCGCGCTGCTGGTGGTCGCGCCGTGGGAGAAAGGCGGATTCGCGCATGTGAATTTCGATTATCTTGTGCCGTTCGGCTCGGTGGTTTTCAGCGGCACGGCGATGGTGATGGTTCGCCGCTATGGCCAAGGCGAGAGACCGCTCAGCATTCCCTTCTGGTTCTCGGCGCTGAACACAGTTCTGAGCGGAACGCTATGGCTGCTGCTCGGCGGCAAGCCGTTCCTGCCTGGCCATATCGAGATGCTGCTGTTGGTCGGTGTCGTCTCCGCCCTCAGCCTGCTTGCGGTGATAACCGCCTTTCAGATCGCGAGTCCGGCTCACGTCACGCCGTTTCAATATACGCAATTCCTGTGGGGGGCGCTGCTCGGCTATTGGATATTCGGCGATGTTCCGCCGCCGCGCATCTGGGTTGGCGCGGCGCTGGTCATCGGCGCGGGAGCTTTTCTTTTGCACCGGCAGGCACGCAAGGAGCGGCTCAAGCGTAACGCTTTACCGCCAGAACCGCATTAAGGCCGCCAAAGGCAAAGGAATTCTTGAGCGCGACATCGATCTTCATCGCGCGCGCCTCGTTGGGCACGACATCGAGCCGGCATTCCGGATCGTCGCCGAGCCAGCCCATGGTCGGCGGCGCTTTCTGCTCGGCGATGGACAGCACGGTGGCGACCATCTCCAGTGCCCCCCGCCGCGCCCAGCGCATGGCCGAACATGGATTTGTTCGACGAGGCGGGAATCATCGCGGCGCGTTCGCCGAAAACCTGATAGAGCGCCCTGGTTTCGGTGACGTCGTTGGCGCGGGTTCCGGTGCCGTGGGCGTTGATGTAATCGACGTCTTCCTTGCGGATTCCGCCATCAACCAGCGCGCCTTCGATCGCGCGCGCCATGCCGTCCACGTCGGGCGTGGTCAAATCCTTGGCATCGGCGCTCATGCCGAATCCGGCGAGTTCGGCATGAATTTTGGCGCCGCGCGCCTGCGCGGATTCCAGCGTTTCGAGAACGAAGGCGGCCCCGCCCTCGCCCAGCATCATGCCTTGCCGGTCTTTCGAGAACGGGCGGCAGAAATCCGGCGCCATGACGCGCAGCGCCTCCCACCCCTTGAGCGTGCCGAAGGTCAGGCAGGCTTCCGAGCCGCCGGTAATCGCCATGTCCGCCATGCCGCTGCGCACCATATGCATGGCGGTGCCGATGGCGTGCGTCGACGAGGCGCAGGCGGAAGCGATGGTATAGGCCGGCCCCTGCGCGCCGAGCTCCATGCTCACCTGGCTCGCGCCCGCATTGGCCATCAGGCGGGGAATGGTGAAAGGATGCACCCGGCCGCCCAAGGCGGCGAGCTTGTCGAAACTGTCTTCGACCGTATTCTGCCCGCCCGCGCCGGTGCCGAGAATGACGGCGGTGCGCAACGCAAGCGCCGGATTCATCGAGAGGCCGGAATCTTTCCAGGCTTCGCGCGCGGCCACGACGGCGAATTGCGCGAAACGGTCATAAAAATTGAGCCTCTTCGGCTCGAAATGCTGTTCCGGGACGTAATCGGGCAGCGGGCATGCGCGAAACTGCACCGGGCCGGACGGACGGTTGAACGTCACCGGCTTAACCGCGACTTCGCCTTTGAAAAGATTGGCCTTGAAACTTGCCAATTCGAGGCCGATCGGCGCGATCACGCCGAGGCCAGTAATAACGACGCGGCGCATGGTCAGAGACCTACCCCGCCACTGCCGCTTTGCCTTGCTTCAATTCGATCTGGCGTTCGACCAGCGCGACGACCTGTCCCAGCTTCTCGAATTCCTGATTCTGGGCGTTGGCGTTAAAAGGCAGCTCGATCCCGTATTTGTCTTCGAGCGCGAAGACGATCTCCACGACATCGAGCGAGCTGATGCTCAGATCGGTCAGTTTGGCGTCAAGCGCCAGTTTGTCGCGTTCGACCATCGCCTTGGTGGCAATGACGTCGAGGATGTCGTTGGTCAGCGTCGCATCGGTCATGAGGTAATCCTAAGGGTCTTGAGTATGTTAAGAAAGAGAGTTAGCCGGTTTTGTCCGCCGGCTCAAGCGCCTTCATCTTCTCGGTGAGAGTTTCGACCTGTTTGAACAGGAATTTCAAGCGATTGGTTAACATCATATTGTCGATGAGCCTCTGTCTTGGCAAGGCCGGAATGCCCCCCAGAACCTGACGCGGCGGAGCATTGCCCGCGACGCCGCTCAGGGCCATGACGACGACATCGTCTCCCACGATGACGTGATCGGCGACGCCGCTCGCCCCGCCGATGACGACGCGGTTGCCGAGGGTCGCGCTGCCCGCGATGCTCACGCAGCCGCAGAGCATGCAATCCTCGCCGATTCGCACATTATGGCCGATCTGCACCTGGTTATCGATCTTGGTGCCGCGTCCGATCCGCGTGGCCGCGACGGTGCCGCGGTCGATGGAGGTATTGGCGCCGATTTCCACATCGTCGCCGATCACGACATTGCCTATCGAGGCGATGCGGCGCAGGCCCTGATTGTTGGTCGCGGTGATGGCGCCGTCGGACTTCGCGGCTTCCACGCTGCCGCGTTCCGGCGTGACGAAGCTGAATCCGTCGCTGCCGATGGTGGTGTTGAAATGGATGAGGCAGTTCGCGCCGATCACGCAGTCCGCGCCGATGCGCACACCCGCGCGCAAGACGGTCTTGGCGCCGACAACGGCTCCGGCCTCGATGGTGACATTGCTTTGCAGCGTCGCGCCTTCGCCGATGACCGCGCGCGGGCCGACCGTGCAGAACGGCCCGACGATCGCGTCCTTGCCGATGCGGGCCGTCGGGTCCACGGCGGCGCTGGGATGGACGCCGCTGCCGAATTCCGGCTCGGCCGCGAACAGATTGGTCAGGACGGCCATCGCGAGGCGCGGGCGGCGCACGCGCAGATAGGCGGCGGCGAGGCCGTCTTCGATATCCCCGTCGGTATTGAACACGGCGGCGGCGACAGGCTTTTCGCGCAGCAGCGGCAGCAGCTTCTTGTCCATGGCGAGCGCCAGATCCTGGCCGCCCGCATAATCGCTGGGATGCACGACGCGGGCGACCGGAATTTCACCGTCGCCGACCAGCGTAGCGCCTAAAATATCTGCAAGCTCTTTGAGCTTATAGGAACGGGGGGGCATCATGTCATCCAACGTCAATGGGGAAACGAGATTTCTCGTCGCTCTTGCTCGGAGTGGAATATAGGGACTATTTTGGCGCGATGGAAAAGCTTTTTTTATGGACGCTTGCGATTTCGCTGCTGGCGGCACCGGCCGCGGCTGCGCCCGTGCCGGCCGGCAAGTGGGAAATGCGCGAAATCCGCGACAGCAACGGCGCCATCAGCCATTGCGTGGCCGATCACGCCTATGACAACGCGATGCATATCAACTTCGCGCTCGATCATTCCGGCCGCATGAATATAGGCATTATCGTGCCGAACGCCGAATTCGGCGCCGGGGAAAAATACTCCTTGCGCCTGCTGCTGCCCGATGGCACATCCAGGATATCCAGCGCCGAAGCGAGAATGGACCAGATGCTGCTCGTCGAGGACGGCATCGATGCCGAATTCCGCAGCCGTTTGAAGACAAGCGCTTATATGATCGTCCTTGGAGTCAGGGACAAAATCATCTTTCCTTTACCCGACTCTGGCAACATGCTTCGGGAACTTGCCGCGTGCGCCAGGTAAAAGGATTGGGCAAAAAGATGTGATCGAAATCGAGGATAAGAAGTCCGTTATGGTTAAAACCCGCTAACCACATTATCGCCTCAATTTTGTCTCAGATTTTAGCAAATAGTCAATCAAACGCATGTAAGCTGATTCCATAATAAGAATGCAGATGAAACACGATATTCGTCGGATCAGCCGGCCCAGACCGGTCAGAAGGGTATAGAGCAATGTATATTGAACTGCCTCAACGTCAGTTGGCCATCGCGGTTCCTACCGATCAGCTTCATATCGACCCGGTTCTTAATCTGCCCGACCGCTTCGGCCTCGGCGCGATTATCGAGCAAGTGCTTCAGCATGCGGCGCAGCATCAGGTGATGGCCAGCTACTTCGTCATCGGCATCGACCGCATGAAAATGCTGAGTCAGGCATTCGGCGCGCGCGTGGCCCACGACATTTTGTCGGCGACGGCGCAAACCCTGGTCAAATACGCCGCCGACCGCGCCCATGTCTGCTGGCTTGGAGGCGATATGTTCGCCGTCCTGATGCTGAATGTCGACGAAAACGACATCAACAAGCGCGCCGCCGACATGCTTGCGCTGTTCCGCGACCCCCCTCCATCCCTGGCCGCAAGACCTGCATGTCACGGTTTCGGTCGGCGGCGCGGTGATCCCGAGCGCGGCGATCACGGTGCACGACGTCATGACGGCGGGCGAAACGGCGCTCCAGCAGGCGAAACTGGCCGGCCGCAATTGCTTCTCGATCTACAATGCCAATCCCGCCGCCGAGGACGAATTGCGCGAATCGATCATGATCGCGACGCGGGTGCAGCAGGCATTGAACGACAACGCCCTTCATCTCGCCTATCAGCCCGTGGTCTGCTCCACGTCGGGCCGGATCCTGTTTTACGAAGCCCTGGCGCGCCTGTTCAGCGAAAGCGGCGAACCGATCCCGGCGGCCCATTTCATTCCGGCGGTCGAAAAGCTCGGCCTCGCCTATCAACTGGACTGCCGCGTGATGATGATCGCGGTCGCGGAACTGAAAGCCCATAATGATTTGCAGCTCGCGGTCAATATTTCTGCGGGAACGGCGGAACATCCGGAATGGCCGGACTATCTCGAGCGCGCCCTGGAAGGCCGCCGCGATCTGGCTTCTCGCCTGATCGTCGAGATTACCGAAACCGTGCAGATCCGCGACATGGCCGTGGCCCGCCGCTTCGTCGATTTCACGCAGGGACTGGGCAGCCGGGTGGCGCTCGACGATTTCGGCGCGGGCTACACCACGGTTCAGCAGCTGACCGGCCTGAGCGTGCGGTTGATGAAAATCGACCGGGCGATGGTCGTGGGCATCGACACCAACACGCAGCAGCAGGAAGTCATGCGCGCCATGATCGCGCTGGCCCGCTCGCTCAACCTTAAGATCGTCGCCGAAGGCGTCGAAGACCCCAAGGTCGCGGCCTGGCTGACGGCGGAGAAAGTCGAAATGCAGCAGGGCTATCATCACGGCCATCCCGCTTTCGACCGGCCCTGGAACAGCACGGCGGCCTGAACTCACAATAAATTAAGCCCGGCTATATAGAATGGCCTGATGGAAACTTATACTTTCTATCACGGCACCCGCGCCGATCCTGCCGTCGCCCAACAGAGTTTCGCGCAAGGCGCGCAGCCGCAAGGCAAGGGCTATGGCGGCCAGAAGACAGGATTTTATATTCTTACATCCCAGGACGCCGCGCGCCGCCACGCCAGAGATTTCCTGGAGCAGGAGATTTTTGCCGATCAGGAAAAACGGGCAGGTCCGCCCTTGGTGGTGCAGATAAAAACTGATTTTAAGTCCTCCGAATGGGATATCGATTACGAACAGCACGCTTCGGAAGTTCTGGCGCTCCTGGGGGCGCATCGATCACTTTTCGGAGAAATCATCGGGCAGCCTTTCTCATATCTCAACACGCAAAATCAAACCGAGACTTTTTGCGTCAAGGGATTGCATGATTTCGGACCAGGCGGTGGCTTTAAGATCGCCGACGGCGCTCGCAGACGCGGCTTTGGATTTACCAGAGCGCCAGACGATGAAGGCACGGTGGGTGATGCGCCGATATTGCAAGCCATTGCCGACCATTTTTCGGCTATCGACCCTGATTTTGCATCCGCACGGCAGCAATTAATGCTGGATCTGGCCACGAAGCCGGGTTCCGCGCTAAAATATGTGGGAACCTCACCGCTTGCCGTGAAAGGCATGGAGGTTTTCGAATCCGGCACCTGGAATAATCTGCCATTGCCGCCGCGTCACCCTTCCTTGCCGCAAAATCGGCAAGATTTGCGGCTTTAGTTTTCCATTCGGCTTTACAGGATTTCCAAGAACGGCGTATATCTTCCGGATTGCCGCGCTTCGGCATGAGGAAACGCAATGTCAGACGACCCATTCGATCATCGAAGCTTTTTCATGCCCGGCCTCCAGCTGTCGGGCCTGGACGAGCATGCGACCCGCATGCCGGGCGTCGCCTTGATGGACAATGGGCGGGGCGGCTATCTTTTCGAAGACATTTCAATTCGCGCGGCCGCGCCGGTCAAGCTGGCCGCCATCGAAATATTGTCCCGATCGCTTGACGCCGTCGCGGGCGAGCGCGATCAGCGCGCCCGCAATAATCTTTTATGGGAGCACTGCCTGGCCGCGCGCATGCGGTTTCACCACTTCGCGGTGGAAGACGAGCAGCGGGTGGCGGCGGGAATGCAAAATTTCCTGGTCAGGCTTTTCAAGATTCCTACTCTGGACCAAGCCGCCAAAGACCAGAAGACCGCGATCGTCCGTTCGCTGGAGAGCAAGAGCGTCCATGATTACGAACGGGATCATCCCGGCGCGGGCGAACTGCCCAAGAGGCGCGCGCGCGTTCTTCTTGCCAGGCTCCACCACGCCGATCCTTCATTGTTCCCATAATGTCCCCTCCCCGCCTCATCACCGGCCTTTCCGAACTCACCGGCAAATATGACGCTTTCATATTCGATTTATGGGGCGTGATTCATGACGGCAAGACCTGTTATCCCGGCGTCGCGCCCTCCTTTCATGCATTGCGCGAGGCCGGGAAGAAAATCGGCATTATCAGCAATTCGCCGCGCCCGGCGGCATCCGCCGCCGACAATATCCGCAAATTCGGCCTGACGCCCGATATGTATGACGTCATCATGACGTCGGGGCAGCTGACCTATGAAGCCTTGCGCGACCGGCCCGATCCGTGGCTGCAAGCGCTTGGCCGGCGATGCGTCCATTTCGGCCCCCCTCACGAATTCGCGCTCTACGCGCCGCTCGGGCTTCGGGAAGCGGCCACGCCGCAGGATGCCGATTTCATCCTGGCGACCGGCGTCGAGGATGTCCATAAGACGCTCGCGGACTACGATTCCATCCTGAAAGCGGCGCTGGAGAAAAAACTGCCGCTGCTTTGCGCCAACCCCGATCTCGGCGTGTCGCAGGAGGGTCGTCACAAGCTCGCCGCCGGTTCCATCGCGCATCATTATGCCGACATGGGCGGCGATGCCCGCGTCCCCTACGGCAAGCCGCACCCGGCGATTTTCCCATCGGACTCTGGAGCAGCTGGGCGTCGCGCCGGACCGCGCCGTGATGATCGGCGACAATCTGCTGACCGATATCGCGGGAGCGCATGGCGTCGGCATGGCGACTCTATGGATTCACGACGGCGTGCACAGGCCGGAACTCGGCGAGGCCACCGACATCGCGAGCCTGCGCGGCTTTCTTGCCAAACATGATGCGCAAGCCGACTATATCCTGCCTTCCGTAACCTGGTCGTAAAAAGCCGCGCTGAACTTTAATCTCATGTCTATTTCCCCGCCGGAATTCCACCGCAACGTCTTTCGTTACCGCCCTTTCGCGATTCTGTGGACGGGACGGATGCTGTCGACTCTGGCTATCATGATTCAAAGTGTTACGTTGGGCTGGCAGGTCTATATGACCGCGCGCCTCGATCACGGCGTGGAGGAAAGCTCGTTCCTGGTCGGCATGATCGGGCTGGCGCAGTTCCTGCCGATGTTCGCGCTGGCCCTGCCCGCGGGAGAAGCGGCCGACCGCTACGACCGCCGAAAAATCATGATCTTCTGCGGCATTCTGCACACATTCATCGGCGTGGCGATGACGTTGCTGGCCTTGGATGAGAAGCCTCATCTGACCGCCTTGTTCCTGGTGGCCGGGCTGTTCGGCGTGGTGCGCGCCTATATGATGCCGCCACCGGCGCGCTGATGCCGATGCTGGTGCCGCGCGCCGCCATGCCTCAAGCCATAGGGTGGAGTTCGCTCAGCCGTCAGGTGGGCATGATTTTCGGCCCCTGGATCGGCGGCGCGCTGTGCGCCGCGTCCGCCTCGCTGTCCTATGGCGCAGCGTGCCTGCTCAGCCTGATCGCCACCTTCGCCTATGTGGCGATCAAGGGAGAGACGCGCCCGCAACATAAGCCCAGCGCGCGCCTGGCCATGATCCGCGAGGGCCTCCAGTATGTCTGGAACACAAAAATCATCTTCGGCGCCATCTCGCTCGATCTGTTCGCGGTGCTGCTGGGCGGCGCCACGGCGCTGCTACCGGTCTTCGCGCGCGATATCCTGCATGTCGGCGCCGACGGATTCGGCATCCTGCGCGCCGGAATCGCCATCGGCGGCGCGGCGGCGGCGACATGGCTGGGCCTGTGGCCGATCAGCCGCCACGCCGGAATATGGATGCTATCCTCCGTCGCCGTTTTCGGCGCGTCGACCATCGCTTTCGCCTATTCGGAATCGCTTTGGCTTTCCGTGGCGCTGATGGCCCTCGCGGGCGCGGCGGACGGCGTTTCGGTCTATGTGCGGCAAAGCATCCTGCAGATCGTGACGCCGGACGCGATGCGCGGACGGGTCTCTTCGGTCTCGGGATTGTTCGTCAGCGCCTCGAACGAACTGGGCGAATTCGAAAGCGGCGTCGCGGCGCGCCTGCTTGGCCCCATCGGCGCGACGGTCTTCGGCGGCGTCGGCTCGCTGCTCATCACGCTTATATGGGCGCGGCTGTTTCCCGCCCTGCGCAAGGTCGATAATGTGGTCCCGGCGGAAATGCCGCCGGCCTGAGGGCTAAATTCGCCCTTTTTCTGCCACCCGACATCTGGTATCTGTCTTCCAGGCGCGGAGAGGCGGCCGAGTGCCCGCGCGCAAGGGCGCGCATCAATAAACTTAACCACGAGGCTTTTTTCAGATATAGGCAATATAAGTGCGGAGAGGTGGCCGAGTGGTTTAAGGCGCTCGCCTGGAAAGCGGGTGTACTGTAACAGGTACCGTGAGTTCGAATCTCATCCTCTCCGCCAAACATTTGCGTTTTTATCAACAAATTCAATATGTTAGATAAAATGAAATCGTTAATTCATACAATTTGACATACAAATAATTTGTGGATATTGGTATACGGGAGTGAACGGGGACGGACAAAATCCCCTCCTGGGACGAGTTCTCAGGACGGATCGCGAGTGGTGAGTTCCAACGCCTGTTCGATGATTTTCGTGACGGTCGGAAGACGGTTCGCAGGACATGAAACAAGCAGGCGAGTCAGCCGGTCGATCTCCTTGCGATGAGCTTTGCCCTTCTCCTGTCCCTTCTCTTGCGCGGACGGAAAGTCGAACATCTCCGGCAGCGTCACGCTCAAGACTTTCGCAAGCTGCGCGACCGTATCCAAGCGCGTCGAGCTGAATCCTCTTTCGATATTACTGACGGTATCGACGCTGCGGTTGATCGCATCGGCGAGTTCTTCCTGCGTCAATCCTTTCAGACGCCGCAACTGCTTCACCCTCTGGCCTAACTGACGATTGAGCTTCTTCTCGCGCATGGCCGGAGTTTCCTTCGGTTAACCAAAGGAGACCACCGAATGAGATTCCGGTTTTTAGCTTGATTTTCGCCTATAGGTCGTAATATCAATCGGAGTAACACCCAATGAAGGCTATAAACATCGAGCGAAAATACGTCCCCATGCATCCAGCACAATCCTTCCCACCTACGGAGAGAATGGCACGGGTCGCGTGGCGCGGCGGCTGCATCATGGGTCTGTCTGCCTTCTTTATCATGGTCGAAGTGCCCGTCGCGCAGGCCCAGATCGTCGAACAGGAAATAGCGGTAGGGGAATGCGTCAAAACCGAACATATGGGACAGCCGGTCAGGCTATGTCGTGACAACGCCGGAACTTTGAGATTCCTCCCCCTTGAGGAAGAACCCGCCGAGCCGGAAGATGAGGCTCCTTTTCCCGCTTCCCAACTTCGCCTGGACGAAGAGCAGCTTACAAAATTTGAGACCGCACTTTCCACTTTCAACGTCGCCGACAAAGATGCTGCATCGAAAATGCAAACGCTGCTCGATCAGGTGACTCAATTTAAGTACCTCCTATCCAGCAGGTCACATGAGCCATCGTCATTTGTTGAAAGGGTCGAAGGACTAAGAGAGAGGATCGCCGCAAGACAAAATCAGTTGGCGAAGCAGCCCATTATACGGAAATTGTCGTCCTCTCCGCCTTTGTCACCTGAACAAGAAGAAGAGAATGCTCGCATAGGCTGGACATTTATGCGCGCCATTTTCTTGCTAGTCACATTTGTGATTGTTTGGGCCAGAACACAACGGCTTCCGTCGGGGTGGCGAGCCTTAATGGTGATCGGCATAGGGATTCTTATTATTCATCCCTCAACCGTCATAGGGGGAATGATAAGCGCATTGGCCTATTGGCTCTATTTCCGCAATCGGGCGCATGACGATCGCTTTGATGCCAAGAATGAAAATGTTCTCGATGAGGAAAATTTCAGCAATGAGGCGCTTAATCGTGACGCTTATAAGAAGTTTGCTAAGGCCGCTATTCAATTGCATGAGAGTTCATCCAGATTAAAATCTTTCAAAATTCATTTCGGCAATGAATTTCGAGCCTGGGAAGCATCCAGGCCTTTTCTCGCCATATATAATAGTTCTCGTACGCTTATCATAACACCATATCGCTATTGGCATTATATTAGAGGAAAGCTGATCGACAGTGGCGTGACGAAAGAAATTAGATATGAGGTTTCTTTTCAAGATACTGAGACTCGAAGAACATCTCATGAGGATGATGCTGTAAACGTAACATGGAGATACGCACAAAGGGTTGACCCCTCTAAACCTGACTTGCGCCATAACAATAATTACAAAATATACATCGTGCGCCGCTATGGGATCACGCTTGCTCTGCCAAATTCTCATCCGATTGAATTGCCTTTTAGCAAGAATGTGACTTCTTTGTTCGATGAAATTATAGAATCCGGGAGAACCCGACTGCATAGACCCTTCTCCGAAAAGGCAACGCGAATACCTCACGAGAAGACTCCATAAAAGACGCACACAGAACAACGCAACATGAGAAACACGAGGCCATCTGGTGCCAAGATTTGCAAGGCAGATGGTCAGGTCAGTCCGGAAGAAATTAGGCCTTTAAGAAATATTTTGGAATTGATGAAAACAACACTCCTGATGCCCTAAAGATTTTCTCACATGCCGCTTCATCACCACATGGGTTACAGGAACCTGCGCGTAAGATTTATACTCTTTTCAAAGGTGAGCGGGAACCTTTAGAGCATATTATTATTGGCCTTATCGAAGTCGCTGCCGCCAATAGAGTTATCACAAAAGCAGAAAAATTAGTCATCGAAGCGATATGTGCTGAATTTCAGTTTCCAGAAGACGAAATCGAACGTTTATTTTTGATATATGAAGACCTTCATCAAGAAGAGCATGATTTTTCTCAGCGAATTCTGCACAAGGCACTCATATAAAATATCCTGAAAATCCTCGGATTGAAAGAAGGCGCGGCCCTCGAACACATCAAAGCCGCATATAGGGAACTGGCAAGAAAGCATCATCCTGACATGCTTCATGCACAAGGTGTTCCGGAGGAACGCATTAAGGACTCAGAAGAAATTATGAAAACTATAAACACGGCTTATGGCTGGTTATCCGAGAACTACAGTGAAAAGGAGCAAGCGCGAGCCTGACAGGAATGGGAGCTCTATCTGGTCGATGTTAACCCCTCCGGCAACTGGCTTTGGCAGGAATTAAAACTCGGCCTGCCTATCTCGACGGTCATGGCCGATAAATTGATGGCTTAATCACAGACTCCATGAAGGAAAGGAGGTTAGAATGGCGGCACAATATACGCCTAAACAACGCGACGATATGTCATCATAGATTGGACGGGATTTTCTATCCTCTTCTGAAATGCCTTTCTTTTTGTGCCGCAGTCCCTCCCGATCACTTATACCTTTCCTCAGTATGCCATTGCGACCCTGATTGTCCCCGCTCTCGCCATGGCTTCTTCCTCCCCCGCACGATCATATCGCTTAGCGGAGATTACATCGAATTTCCCTGTTATCTCTGGCGCAGGAAGATCAAGTTAAGCGAGATCGACGACATCAATATGGAATTCAGGACTACCGGTGGAAGATCGAACCCTTCGCGAGAGTCTATTGCGCCAATCTCTCCAGTCCGTCCGGCCGGATGCAAATCCGATTTTATAGCAAGGGCGCGCGCGACCAGTTTCTCAGCATTATGAAAAACCATTCACGCGCACGTATCACGCGCTGGACATAATGCCCAAGTAACGGCCTAGAAACCCAATCCATCATTGTTCCATTCCTCGCGGCTTATCTGCCCCTGGCAAGCCGCGAGGAAAAAACTCGTCCCCACGCCAGAGGCTGATGAAAGGAAACCCATATGAAGGTTGACGATCTCATGAAACATCTTGAAGCCGTTCCCTATAACGCCGAGGCCTATCTTGCGCTGCGTATGCCATTAGGCGGGAATTCCGTCGAGATTCCCGTCGATTTTCTGGCCTACCGTCCTCATGAGGAGCAGGAGGTTTTTAGGCGATCCGGCAAGGTTTGGATCGCTGGCTGCCGCCTCGCCGTGCGCGACCTCCCTTATGACCTATGGCCGACCAGAATTCAAGGTTACTCCCTAATATCGTCCATCTAGCCATACCGTAACCATCAAGGCCCGGTTCGCCGGTCTCACCTGCCCCCCCCCCCCCCCACCACAATTTGAACTACTGCCACGGCGCTTATGGGCTGCACCGGCGGCGGAGCCATGTCCCCAGCCCAGAGGAGAAGCACAATGCAGGAAGAACAAGACAGAAAATCGCGCATACGGTCTCTCAACGATACGCTACGCGAGACCATGCTGATCGGAAGGGTTGTCTTGACCCAAGGTGTCATGAGTCTGGACGCCTTCCGGCGCGCCGAGATCATGCAGAAGGTACGGACGTTCAGCGATTTCACCTATGACAACGACCCGCACCAGGAACATGATTTCGGGGCCTTCATGGCAGACGGCATCCGCATCTCTGGAAGATCGACTATTACGACAAGGAGGGCCGATTTCTGTCGCCCGATCCCGCCGATCCCAAGGTGACGCTACGGATTCTCACCATCCTCTTGGCCTCGGAATGGTAGGAGGCGAGCATGACCCCATTGCAGCCCCTCCGCAGGGCGAGTTGGACTCGACATGCGGACTCTATTCCGTCATCAACGCCATCCGGCTGGCGGCCTCTCCTTATCAGCACATCACGAAAGAGGACTATGAAGCTCTGTATATCACGCTCATCAAGGAGATCGACCGCAGATGGGGCGCGCGCCATGTCATTCTCGACGGCATGACGGCCCACCAATTAGCCGTTCTCCTGCACACATCCGCCGATTGGATGGCGCGGCGCAGAAAACCCGTGCTGCGTTGGAGCAAGCCTTACATAAGAAAGAAACGGATCGACGCCACGCCAGCCCTCGCCGCCATGAAGCGGCATCTCAAGACCGGGGGATCGATCATCACCGGCGTGAAGCTTGACGACAAAGACCACTGGACGATCATCCAGAAGATCACGCGCTCCTCGCTGTTGCTGCACGATAGCTGCGCCCGCAAGCAAGTCCGCCTCGCCTCATGCCATATCGGCATCGCGCCTCGGAAATGGGAGAAACCGGATTTCCCTCGATGCGCGACAGACTTTTTTCGTGTGGTGCGAAAATAGAGATGGGAGTGACAAACTTTCATGCAGACTGAAATATATATTTACGCGGAGCAATATAGCACTGAAATGACCCCATATATGTCATGGTTCTTGGGGTGTGAGCCGCCTTTTGAGAACAGGGTTGTTATCTAAACCCGGTTCGCATCTAAGAGACTCTAGAACGGTTCCGCCCTACTTTAACAATCATCCATGGAAATACAATTTCACGAGGCATACGCCCGCTGAATCGATATCCAGTATTCTTGATATGCCAAGCATTAGCCCCATTCTTTCCCATTCCAGGGAGTGTAAATTGTTTTCTTTCATTTCTAAGATTGAATTCAAATCCAAGCGCCCATATCAGCAAATGCTCTATCTCTTCCATAGCCTTGTCAATCCGTTTGAGTTTATCACGATGTGTAATGAAATCGATTGGAGCATAGCTAAACTCCGTTCTTCCTCTCTTTTTAGCTATGGACCGCGCCTTTTCATGATTTCCAAAACGAGTTTCAGGAGAATTTGTAAGGCCTACATAGACAATATTATTTTTGGTCCTATATCGACCATGATTGCGGATAAGGGCATATATGAACGGCTCTTTGGTATTAAACTGAGGAGTATTTTTACCTCTTTCCCATACAGTAGGCCTTAGACCACTCAAGCTCCGCTATCTTATATAAGGGGTTTCCTACAGCATTCTGAATTTCGGAAGGCTTTTCACACCAATCGGCAATCCTATATCCTCTCATGGTTACCTCCGTTTATTCCCAAATCCTTAAAGGATCACAGCAGATTGCCTCAGAACACACTATGGCATCCGATGCACCCACATCACTATATATCCATTGCCGCAAGTTCACGCTCAAAGGCCTTTTCTATCCGCCGAATTTGGCGAACAATATTTGTGTTGCCTCCAAAAGCCTGATCACTACGCCGAGCATAAGAAGAGAAATTACGAAACTGAAGAGAGGAAAATCGGCGACGCAATTTCTTCGTATAAACCTTCCCAGATTTTCCCCATTGTTGCTGACGCTTGAGCTGCCTTTTTGGCTTTTTTGATGCCCCGTTTCATCTTGCGCCACTGGTTGGACAATGAAGACGGCCTCAAGCCTGCACCTCCTGGATAATAGCAAAACCCAAGATATTGAGCAGACCTCTCCGAATTACCAACTACGGCGTGGCCATTGAATAAGGTGCGTTTCTGTTTTAGCTTCGCTAAGAACGAGCCTTTCAGCAGCAATATATTGGGAAATCTTCTCTTCCATTTAACGGAAATCTCCGAAGGACATATTATCAGGATGTCGTCGGAATAGCGCCGATAGAAAGCACCCATCGAATTACATATATCACGCACCTTACAATCAAAATCAGTCATATATAGATTAGAAAAAGTGGCACTTATCGGAGTCCCCTGCGGGATACCGGCCCCTTGTTTCAATATTGGGATGGAACACTACGCCAGCTTCCTTTAGTTCAGCAACGGTGGCTATAGGTAAGTTCCAGGCCTTGCCATAGCTTCCTTAAACAAAGGATGCACTCTTAGGTCTTCCCGGTTGACATAATGATAGGCTGTAACAGACCGGAAAACACGCAGCCAATCTTCGGAAAGGCTTGTGACCCCCAAGACGTTTTTCAGCCGGTATTTTAGAAGCTTGTGATCGAGATTATCAAAAAATCCGGAAACATCGAACGCGAGTATCATGCAAGGCGCATGCTGTAACGCATATTTGTATGCTTCAGCGGAGAAATGATAATTCGCTTTTCCTAAAGTCCTGTAGGCTACGATCGCTTCCTGAAGCCCTTGTTGAGCATAGAAATCATCAAGCAGAATATTAACGTGGTGCGCATAATAGGAAAGAATACAAGCGTCACGATGCGAGGCATACATAATGGGCCTGGGCTTCTTGAGGGTCTTATGCTCTTGGGGCTTATACCTTTTGACGCCCTGCATATAGTGGATTAGGGGGCTAAAGGAATGCCGAGCAACAAAGTCCGGCTTTGTGACCCGGAGAAGGAAATCCTCCGCGACCGGGCGGTCAAAATGCTTGTAATGCCTGGGGCGGTACCAAATCGGATCGTTCAATAATCTCCCCCCCCGGAGTTCGCAGAGTTCGGAGAATTAGCCCTGACCCTGGGCCCTCCTCCCTGAGAAGGGAGAAGACATCCTCCGAACGCACGCCACCTTCCGCCAGTCTATATCCAGGCTTGTCATCCCGAACCTTCACTAACGCGGGTCTAAAAACGCGAGGTGGTATTATGTAACCAATGGAGGTCCGAGTGCTACTCGTCATCTTGTCTTCAAGGCTCACGGTCTTCGCGGTGCGATTCTGCGCCACGGCGTCCGCGATTAACTTTCGACTTGACGTTCTCAACGGTCAGACCGCTTGGCCATTTCCAAGCGGCATTTCTCATGTGGTGTTGACGCCCCAAAGCTTCAAGAGGAAGTGTTATTTTTTCTTAGATTATTCCTTTCGCTCCACGCATTTTGTTTCGGTTCAGAAATGATACATGTATTCTATGGAATCTATGAACCAAATACGAACCCCGCCGCCGCTTCGCATTGGCAATGGATAGGATTGATGAGCGGCTTGGGGGCGTTGGTTTCGTTGATGGCGGCCAGGATGAAGGCAACCTCTGGCTCATTAGTTGAAAAAGGCCCACTTGTTCGGCATGGTGGAGGATGGACAACCCAGTACGGATTATCATGGCACAAAAAAAGCAACCAATTCATGCCGTTCAAGTGCTGCCCGATCCAACTGATGATGCATTGCGCTCGGCCTCAATGATACGTGGTGTGCCCTATAAGGCTAAACTGACACAGAAGGAGCTGTCCATAAAACTTGGTATCAAACAATATCATCTTTCCGAAATGGAAAATGGCAAAGCCTCTGTAGGCAACAAAATAGCAAAAAACTTTGCCAAGTTCTGGAATGTGACTATCGGATCTTTATATAATTATGGGAAAGCACTTACACAGCTTAAAAGATTTCTTTTCCTACGTTCGAGTAGAACGCAATAGCATTCTGCGCCGACATCAAAATGAACTCACCTTTTGTAGAGCACTCATCGACAAAGAGCTTCCACTATACCTACCAAGTGAGATTAGAACACTACTTACCCAGCTCGACGCTGACCATCGAGGACTATGCTATCGGTAGCGCATATGCGCTTCTGATTGGGGATAAGAAGCGCAAAGAGTTGTCAGCTTATTCACACCACCAGCGTTGGCCCAAGCTGTTTTGAATGCAGCATATCCTTATTTAAACCGCATTGCACCGCGAGTGCTTGATCCTTCATGTGGTGGGGGCTCGTTTATAACGCCGGTGGCTCGCCATCTAATTGAAAAGCAACAACGCACCGGCACGAATATGTCATTTGCGGTTTCTCGCACGCTGGCCACTTTAAATGGCATAGAGGTAGATGCAGGCCTTGCCGCCCTGTCTCAATCGCTCTTGCTGTCGATGTTAAAGCGTGAGTTCGACTATGCTCACAAGGGTCGGCTTAACGTCGTGCGATGCGCGAATGCGCTTACTATATCGTTAGATGCCTCTTTTGATCTGATCATTGGAAATCCGCCATACGGCAAAGTTTTTCCGATTTCTCTTCATCAATTCTCAAGCACGCGGGGCGCGCAAATATCGGAGGTCATACCAACCTCTATTCTCTGTTCCTGCTTCGCAGTTTGAATTGGCTGAAGCCGAGCGGCGGCCTTGTCTTTGGTGATCCCCACAAGCTTTGTGGCAGGTCCATACTTTTCGGGACTTCGAGAAGAGATACTTGCACGCGCAAATGTCGTGAGCATCGATCTACATGAGCAACGAGATAACTTATTCTTGGGTGCCGTTCAGGATATCTGTTGCTCACCCTGCAACGTCACAAGAGCGAGCAGAAAAAAGCAACATCGCATACCTACGAACTTGGCTATATTGATGCCAAACGGCGTGAGGCGTACTGTTGGACGTTCGGAAACTCGATCTGGCGGTGAACCTTGGATGCTTCCCGCCGCAAGCGAGGTCAAGGTGTTCGTCAGCAAGCGTGATGACGCGCCGGAGCGTGCAGCACGCACCTTTACGCTTCAGGATTACGGGTATGATGTGCGGGTAGGAAAAGTCGTGCCTACGCGCGAACGCGAAGATTTGCACGAGACCAAAGAGAATAGAGATATAGCGCTGGTCTGGGCGTCTGCGATCCGACCAGATGCATCCTTCGATCACCGCGCCGCAAAGCGCTTAGGGAACGCAATCTGGTATGGCGGATCACCTGGAACCCCAACCAAACGTCCAGCAGTTCTGGTTCAGCGAACCAGCAACAGAGATCAGAGGCGTAGGCTCAATGCCGCCGCTGTCCCAAAAGAGTTTTTGACACAGCAGCGCAATGGCTTTGTAGCGGAAAACCACGTCATTGTGTTGGAATCCCGCAGCAACAAACCGAAGATCGCCTCACGGATGTTGGCAGAGCTTCTGAACTCTGGGCCGGTTAATGAGCGCTTTGCCACTGGTATCAGGGAGCTTCACGGTATCGGCGAAACTATTGCAGCGTCTCGCGCTCCCCGATCCGAAACTGATTAAACAACTACCTCAGATCAACAAGGAGCATGAACTCAGAAAACTCTTTGCGACATTCCCAGACATTCTTTCGGCGTCGCAGTCAGATGGCCTTCGCGACGCGAAGAACGCCGTCAACAAGACGAGCAACTTGAATAGCGGCGCGGCCATCGACGATAAACCCCGCCTCAAGAGACGTTCCATCTCCTGAACCTTGAATATTCGCGGAACCGACGTAGGCCAAGCCATCATCTGCTAGCACGATTTTTGCGTGGAATGTCTCGATCGGTAGTGCGCGACCCGCTGCAGGAGGGTGCGACATGTGATAGTCGTGAATGGATATCTGCAGTGCCTGTAACCAGTGCGAGTGCTCGATTCCAATTTCGACGGAGTACTTGCTCACGTCTCGAAGCACCAATATGCGGCTAACGCTCGCAGCAGACGAAGCGAAAATCATTTGGAGCCATTCGAATCCACGGTCCAAAAATGGAGTCATAACTACAAGCCTGGAACGCGCAGACATCGCCACCCGTTCTAAGGCGGTACGAGTTGCAAGGTAACCACCAGGTCTACCGAGTGCCCCAGGAAGCTCGCCTTGAAGGAAACTTGGTGACATCGGCATCGTGACCGCAAATTTCCAGATTCGGCACTTCCACGCGCAACCGTCTGAAGTGCTCTGCACCCCGCAGTACACTCGAAAGGCGTAATAGTTCATCCCTGTTGAGCGATGTGGACCAGACTGTTTCATCGGCGCTTGCGGTGCAAATGCCCGCTAACGCGAGTCCCTCCAACACTTGGGCCCCTTCACCTGCGTTCAGACCAGACACTGAGGCACAAAGTCGCTCAATTGCCCAAGTGCCTCCGCCAAGCCCTACCCATGCTTCCAACAGTTGCGCGGCAAGGCCGGGCCACGGAGAAGCACAACGCACAACGTCGGCATCGTTCGGCATTATCGGTCTCCGACCGCACCATCAATTGCGCGAAGTTCACGGACGATCTCAAAATAACCCTTTATTGGCGTTTCGTTGATATCCCAAAGAGGCGCCCTTCCACCGATTAGTGCTGCGCGCGAAAGAAGTTGGTTGCCTGCGATGCATGACGTTTCGGGAATCATAACGCACGCAGGACATGCGCCGCCACGGTGATCGCATAGGCTGCCTGAGCCGCATCTAAGCTCACGACGATCAACAAGGTAGTGCAAAAACGCACTGTTATGATCTCGCCACATCGAAGAGATGTTGCCGAGATCTTCGGTCATGCCTCGACGATGAACGACGAAGGCTAAATCCGCTGGGAAAATGGCTTCGCTCATGGAGCCCCAAATCGAGTCCAGAAAACCGTGCAATGCCCTGCATAACGTGGTGCGACATCGTGTGAAGCAGTAGATAGATCATAGAGGACACATCCCGTGACCGTTCACGCGATGCCGGATCTCGAATGCCAAAGTCCTGTAAAAAGGGGGTAAAGTCCTGATACGTTTCGATGAGTTCCGCACCAATGGATCGAGAGCCAGAGGGTGGTGCTGCAAGCGCGCCATTTTGGATCAGGAATTGAAGCGCGGCATCCCGCTCAAGGCGAACATAGATGGCCTCGTTCTGCTGCTCGATAACATAGATGGGGCGCCTGTGACTCGGCAGCGGCGGAATCCCATCAAACGGACCGGCATAGGGCGATCCTTTTGTATCGTTGTCGGTCCCGCTGAAACTCGACTGAATCCAAAGGAGAACTCGACCATGTCCAGATTTCTGATTAGCAGCGCGTCTTGTATCCCCGCGCGTCGCAGAGCACGTGCTACGCGCGTCTCGTACACTGCTTGAAGGTCTTGGTTTCCGTACTCGGCGCAAAGGTCGGGGTGCGCAGTGCGCAGGTCGCTCGCCTGCGAGGGAACCTCTACTTTCCTTCTCCGAAGAGCATCATGCTCAACCGTACTACGCATTGGATCATATCGCTTGGCAAAGTCTCGGCGTGCGGCGACCTGTGAGATCAGTGCGGGAGATGCGTTGACTTCGCGCAAGACATCGCCAGAGCTATACCAGCTTTCAAGTGTCATGCCTGCCGCTTGGCCAAAGGCATCCGCTTGCGCAACATTCCCATTTTGCCGGGCGGCTAGTTCCTGTTGGCGCAACATTTCGTAAGGCGGCCAAAGTGCGGCACGTCCCTTTGCCGTTAGTTGCTCCTTGATCCTTTTGTCGCTGGGATCGGCTCCTCCATAGCCATGGAGTGAAGCGACCTTTGAGGCTAAGTCCGCACGGCGGTTTTCATGCATAAGAGCAACCACTTCGGGGTCTGCGTCATAGACAATGAAACGAGCCGATTGCACGTAGAAAACCGGCGAGGCGCGATAGGAGACCGGAACCATATTGATCTCACTCCACTGATGGGGCGATCCTTGGTCCATACGCGTCTTGAGCAGGTTCAGACTAAACGGATCGGTCTGGAAAACCTCGCGCTCTGCTTTGCAGCCAGAGCATCGGAAGCGCCACAACGAAAACCGGTTGCCACGCTTCGTTAGGCGGAAGTCATCGACGCCGCATTGGCATCTAGGAATCTTCCGAATCTCTCCATCCCCACCAACCGTGTACCTGTAGGGAGACAAGCCTTCGAGCCCGCCTGACCAATGCACGTAAATGACATCAAGCTGTTTCCACGACACTCAGAATGCCCCTCCGCAGGGCATCGGGTCGGAAGCGGCTCCGCGATCTGGTGCGCACAGGACACGTATTCTTGAAGCCGCTCGCAGTGGTCACAGCGATACACTAACGGGCCCGGCAAATAGCCCATCCGATCGGGCCGCATGAGCTGGAAGGTATCCAATCCAATCTCAATCCCTGCCACCCCGGCGCGCATTGGATTGAAGAAGCATGTGTCAAGCAGCTGAAGCTCATAGACCGGGGCATCCCGCTGAATGGAAAGCCACGCGCCAACCAGCTTTGGCAGAATTCTTCCAAATTTTCGATGATCTGGTCCCGGCGAGTAGGTCTCGCGCTGAAATCTATCTCGCCACTTTCTACGGGGACGGCAATGCAAGCGCCTTTTCCACCCTCCCATGTAAACATCGCGCCGGGCGCGTAAGACGTCGCGAGTTGGGGCTGCGAACGGCTCATGCGTGGAGGATACAGACGGGCTGAAGGTGCGTTGTCGTCTGCCATTTTATCTATCCTCCACGTCGATTGGCGCGGGGTCTGCATCGACTTCAGATCGAGATGCTGATCGCTGTCCGCGAATTATTTTCATGACTTGCCGCACCGCTTCCAAATGGACGTTACGGACGCCGCAGGGGGTCGTGCACCGAGCCGAGAATAACTCCTCCGGCATCGACGTCTCTGAGCGACGTCATTGGTTTGCGCAAAGTGGGCGTTTCGATGCTCGCCAGAATTTTGAAAGCTGACTGGAGTCAGAGCGATAAGTGAAACGCTGCACCAACGCCCAACACGCGATCTTCCACGAAGCGCCTGTAGTGATCGACATGTGTCGTGGCTCCGATGCCGTTTACACCGCGCCCATCCACCCCGATTGCTTCAAGAGCGAACTCGGTGATTGCCGCGACTGCCTTAGTGTAGCCGCTCCCGGAATAGTTTTCCGCCAGGCCTTGATTGCGCTTGCGGTGGTGAATGTGCGCGCCCGGTCTTTCGCATTGTCTGTGGCAGCCGCGAATAGATCTTGCTCGACGACTCCGCAAAGAAATGCCTGGAATACGCTAGGCAGAACGCGCTGAATGGCTCGGTCGGCCCACCGCTGCACGGCAGGTGGAGGGATCATACGCTCCAGAAAGCGATGGAACTGATCGTGCGTCTCGACAACGTACCGATCTCGACGGCTATGCGGCGTCGGCACAAAGATGCTGAAGCCGACATGCGTTCGCCCAACTCGACTGGATGCTTGAATGTATTCAGCGATATCTGAAGGCATGCCAGCGAAGAACATCGCGTTGAATTTATCTACATCGACGCCGTGGCTAATGGCCGAGGTCGCTACGATATTGCGCAGCACATCTCCAAGTCCAGGAAAGTCTTGGCCGGAAACCGTATCGCTTTCCGCACGGGCCATAACGTCCTGAATTTCTGCCGTAGTGACGCCCCCAGAAATCAAGTCTGTTGTGAACGCAAGTTCAGCAATGCCGTCGCTGCACTGATCACGTTCTACCTGCGCCGCGAGTGTCTCAATGATTTGGTCGCCGCCTTTTTTGTTCGTGACGTATGTCAGCGAAATTCGCAGCAGATCAATAAGTGTCGCCAATTCATTTAGCCCGTCCGGGCGAGCCAATAGTTGAGCTAGCGCCGCCTGCCTCAATGGCGTTACGGGCGGTCGTCGGCGCGCAGGACGGAGCTAAGTCTTTTAACGGCTTCGTTGGCTTGTCCGTTTTGTAGAAGCCTCCACAACCGCGTTACAGACAAATGGTAAGCTGAAACGACGGCCGAAGTCGTCATCGTGTGTGAACGACCATTAGTCATGATCGACACATAAGTGCGCATGCGCGGCGCAGTCTTTTCTGGCTTTAGACGGGCCGGAGTTGTCTGCGCTAGCTCAGCTCGCGCGGTGTTTCGAGGCACTCTTGGTGAGGCGTAGAAAGACTCATATAGGTTGGGGCCTGGATACGGAAAGCGAAGCGGTTCACGCTGGTAGAGTACGCGGAGCTGCCGATCGGGATCAGAAATCGTCGCAGTCGCGGCAATCACTTTAGCAAGGCGCGGTCTGCCTGGTGAGGATGAGTCCGCTGGCCACTTAGCGACCTGCTTGGAAAGCACGCCTTGGCCCAACGCAAGAAGTATACGCTCCAGCGTGGTTTCAAACAATCCTGAGAATGTGCCTAAGCTCTCGTCCAGCAAGTGCCCTTCGTCTTGAATGATGAGGCTGGGGAACGGGTCATGGAACACCATGCTCCCCTGAACAAAGGCTGGCTGAAGTCGTGTCCATCCGTCGTCTTCGGCCTTTGCAAGTGCCTGCCTACCTCTCGGCGAGAAAAGATGCTTGCTTTGCGGATCCATGTACCGCGCAACGCCAAGCATCCCGGCAATTTGATTGATCGTGCGATCATGCTGGCCCAACAGCGCCAGTTTATCGATCGTGCCTAAAACGACGGAAGGCGCTCGCTGATAAATGGTGTCATCAGTCAAGATGAACGGAAGCGGCTCACGGTGCGGTGACGGTGGGTTTAATTTGTTCCAATCACAGCCCTGATCGTTGAAACAAACGATCCCAATACGGCCATGTTGCGCCGGGTATTTTCGCATACCGGTCACATGGCCACAGCACGGACACTTGCGAAGTTTGTCGTAGGACTCCAGCGCTTCAATATACTTTGCTGACCGACGTCGTGCTTTCTCTGCAACCTCAGTGTCGTCTGAAGGCGGATTAAGGAGAGAATGATCAGTCGCATGCGCGGCGACGGTTATAAGCGGTACGCCGCCGAAACCTTGCGCGGCGCGATTGGGCGTATTTCCCGATCCGACCCAAAAGCCCAATTCGAATGGCCAACCGGCGAGTTTGTGTCGAAGCCGTACAAGCTCGGCGTTGACGAGAATCCGCATTAAGCGACGTGCTTGTTGCAGCGTTAGAAGACGTAGCGGGTAACGGACAAGCGCCGTGACGCCTCGCGCTTTTCCACGGTAACGGTCGAAAAACAGATTGTATATTAACAAGCCAAAGAAGGCCTCTGATTTTCCGCCGCCAGTCGCAAAATACAAAAGGCTCGCGGATAATTCGTCCCGCTGTTCGTCAAACTCTTGCGGTATCTCTCTCGACACGAGTGTCGGGATATGCGCCAAAATGAACGCCAACTGGAAGAGGCGCCAGTCCGTGAACTTCGAACCGCCATACGCTGCGAAAGCCTCGTTTGTCCGAAGCCATGCTTCGTAGGGTACAGCTAGCTTTTGCAACCGCGCGCTCTCTTGGGTGTCCTTGGCAGTCTGGAGCTCTCTAGAGCTAACTTGGGCACGCCTCAGAAGTTCAATTCCCGATCGAATATGTCCAGCTTCTTTTCGATATGCCGCGATATCTTTTGCATGAGCCGTACGCTCGGTGTCAGCAAGGTCTTCCGGAAGAGCGGCGCCTACGTCCACGTCTGCCTGCGCCTTGATCCACGCCTCGTACGCAGTGGGCAACGCCAGCAAATCTTCCAGCGGCGTAGCTTCGGAAGACAACGCTGTATAGGACGTTGGCATGCCCGCAATACTTGTTGGATCGATACGCGGCTGATGGTATTTCGGCGTCCACGTGGTCGCCAAATGCACTACGGTCTCAACAGACTCGCATTGGCGTACCCCGCAGTTCAACCCCATCGCCGGATAAGTCAGCCAATCTGCAAATCTGTATGAAGGCCGCACCCGATCCAAGTTAAGTGACTTATGCAATGCCGTCGGCACTAAAGCGTCGAGTTGTACTTGAAAGATTGCATGCTCGAATGCATTGGCGTCCCGCCCAGAAGGAAGCGCTGCATCGTTCTGAATAGCCAGCCGTACGTTTGCACGACTTTCATCAACATAGTCTTCGGCAATGTCTATTATTAACTTGAGGCCGGTGAGCGTTGGCTTAACATCATCAACGACCGCCACTCGACGCGTCCTTAAGGCAGTTAGGTACCGATTCCACGATTCTTCGGTCGCGAAGTTGCTGGGCAGGACGCGCTCGTTAGGGCGATACGCGTTGTTTTGGCCGGCTTCGGATGCAAGCCATGCCACTATTTTATCTTGAACATCCGCAGCCAGTTTCTGCTCAAACTCATCCATTGCGGACTGCTGAGAATCAGGATCGCCGACATCGAATTCGATAGCTCCGAGAGAAAGCGGAATTTTACGCCACTTCTGCGGAATTTGTTGAGGCGCAGCAAAGTTGTCAGCGATGCTTCCGGCATCTTGTCTGAGTGGCATCAATGCCCCGGAAGCAGGCGGCGGTCCTTCTTCTTGTTCTGCTTGTTCCGATGGCGACGGAGTTTCGGCGGTCGCGCCAGCCTCAGCCGAGTCCTCGACGCCCAGTTCGGTCACATCGCTGTTCGGAAGGTCAACAATATCGTTCGATTCAATTGGCCTAGCAACTGCACCCGTGCGCGCATCCACCAAATTTATTCCGAGTTCACGGAACGCCTGATCGAACGCGGCTTTGCGGATCGCGGAGATTGCTTCCACGCGGCGCTCACGCGCTTCACTGCGATCTGCTCCTTGTCGTTGATAGGCGCGAGCCGAACGATCTGCTCTCTCTAAAGCCTCAGCCGCAGCTCTGGCAATGCCCTTGCTGTCCGGCGTCTCTGCATCACCGACCTGACGGGATTCTTCGGACATATCTGCCGCTTCATGACTGACTTCGGCACGAACTATTGCCTCTCCAGCTTTTTCCAGGTCCTCATCTGCCGGAAGTGGCGGGCAGCTCGCCAATTTGCTCTTGAATGAGGTCGCGAGCACGTTGCTCCACGCGCTGTCGCGTCTCCCGCGAGAGCTGCACGGGCGGCATCATGTCGTTGTCTGGGCTTGATATCTCCTCCCATGAAGGCAACTCGCGAACGTAAATCGCGAGCTGTGGTCGCAGCTCAATCGATCCAGATTGATTGGAGTGGACCTGCAGATCCATGCCCATTGTCGCGATATGGATATCACTGGTGTCGTCCTCACCAGCTTGATCGTATCGCGGCAGGAGGAAGCCGCTCACCAACTTCGACGACGGGCGAGCGCCGAGCATAACATCACCTTCAGGGCTGCTTCCGACGCACTTCTGCTCGGTCAGGCCAAGGAGGCCTTCAACGATTGCTTCCTTCACTTCGGTAAAATCGGCGTCCGTTTTCTTGTGCAGCTCGCGCTCGGATGCTTCCAAATTTATCGCTCGAAGTGTCTGCGTGCTTGAATTGGTCATCACTTATCTTGCCTCAATCATTTTTAGATCGCTGACCTCATCTAGGTGCTCCACGGCGCGTTTGGTAAGTTGTGCGATGCCTTCTCTAACCTCAGGGCCGAGGCCCGATGCCGTTCCGTGAGGATCAACTAGAACCGACACGAATGCCTGGCCCATGCGCAAGCCTGCACGGCGACGGTTGATCCGCAGTTGTTGAATTCCAACTTGCCACATCTTTTCGGACAGTTGCTCAGGTACGCTTAACGCCTGCATGAAGGCGTTAAACTCGCGCAATGCCTGCGGTGCGTGAGGTTGACGCTGATCCGGCGGAAGCTGTTTGTATTCTTCTACCTTCAGCCATCCAGCAACAGCCTGTTGGCTTTGTGTGCGAGCACCAAAAGATTGAATCTTTCCGTGTATCCATCGCGTCTTCGCAGACAGACTGTCGCCGGGCACTTGTGCAAGGCTCGCCTGCACCGTGGCGTGGTAGACGTCTAGCCAACCTTCTGCGAGCACTTTGATGGGCACAACTGCGCGCACTTCGCTTTCAAACTCGCTATCAGGCACGACTACTGTATCGCCAGCCTTTAGGTCTTTCGCCAATGCCCGCTCGAATGGGTTAAACTCAGCGTTCTTGTTGTAGCGGACCAGTACAGAGAATGGTCTAGCGCGCATTTGACGACCGCTTGTGAGCCCGATGGAGAGCTTTGTTCCTCCATCCTCGTCTCCATCATCCTCCGTTAGATCAATGACGCTTTCGGATGTAGTTGTAATAGGTCGCTCATCAAGTTCAAGATCAAGAGTTTGCACTGCACGCGCCTCGATTTCCTTGTTAGCAGCGTCTCGAACCTGCTTTAGACGCTGAGCGAGCGCTTCAGCGCCGGACAAACTCGGATGCTCAGCAAGGCGCCCCAGTGTTTGCCCCATGCGGGACGCCAAGTTGCGCTCGCACAAGACGTAAAGTTCTTCGGGAAGCCATGCACGAACCAGAGTTGCGGAGAGCCACTCAATACTTGGGGCCACCAACATGAGGCGTTTCCATGAATTTTTATTTCCAGACGCCTCTATTTTTGAAAGCTCAAGGCCGAGATTTTGCGCACTGACCAAGGCCACTTGGCCTTTGTCGAGCCGCTTTCGCATTAGCGTCCCGTTTTCCGGATCGCTGCAGAGGCGGCGCTCACCAAGAAGCAGATCCGTCTCTGAGGCAAAGGCGACTACGGTCCAGCTAGATTTTCGCAGAACAGAATCGATAAGGCTATCCAAGAAAGAGCCCACTGGCGTATCTTTATCGAGAACATCGAACGCTTTGTTGACCGCATCGCGCGCAACAACCAGTCGGCTGCGTTCCGTCCCCGCAACGCCTGAATCGATTGCAATTGAGATCGGCGTAATAAAAGTTGCTCGCGAGCGACGATCAAGGAACGCTTCTGCTTGAGCTTGACCAACTGCTTCGCACAGAAAATTGTACGCATCCGCGAGTCCGCAAGGCATGCTTGATGCTCTGCGAATGCTACCGATCTCTTTTCTAAGGAAACCAGCAAGCACTAGGTCTGAACTTCCGCGCGCCGCCTCAGACAGGGCTGCGATGGCATCGGACGTTGCTCCCGTCACGACTGCAAAACTCGCCTCTGTTTGAGAGGTGATAGCGATCGGCGGATCGACTTCGATTGGATTGTTGGTAGTTCTGATGATAACAGTTGAACGTGGGCGTGTCTTTTTGCCCTGGCGTAATATCTTTTCGAGTCTGCGCTGTATGTAGGTATCTTGTGTGACTGCGAGCACTGGCACTTCTGGATGCCGCTTGGCCAGCTCATTTACGAAGTCCTCGACAACCTTCTCCCAGCCAAGACCCAAACGGGTCAAAGCAGGCTGTCCTAAGTCCAGCAAGCAGATGTCAGGCGCTCTGCCAGTGGCGCTCTTCATCGGCCCCGCAGCGAGCGCGCGCTTGATATTCGCTGAGCTTGAAACAGCATAAAACCCATAGGGGGCTGAGTCAGGCACACAAATGGCAGGCCGATAATCTGTTTGAGCCTTCAAACCCCGCCCCGAACTGCACGCGCAAAAAAAGATCGTTCGCTGGTGTTTTGAAGTACGTCCCGTTTTCGCCATCGGCGATGAAGACAGGATACATCTCGCCAAGAGTCGGGTGTGCCAAATGTGGCTTTGTCCTGTCCCGGCTCTTGAGATCGTTTAGATGCCCCAGTGTTAGATGAAATTTGTCGCGCAAATCACTAAAGCTCGATTCCTCTACCTCCCTACGAGTGAGGTGATACTTGTTACGGTTCAATATCTCTGATCGGCGCACCAGCAACGAATGTTGCTGAGTTGAAGTGGCTCCGCCGCGCCAAGGGAAGTACAGTGTTCGCAGCGTTGGCGCGCGTTCGCACCAGCTAAACCCCTTAGACACTTGCGTCGGTGACGCACATAAAAGCGCTAACATTGCCAACGGATGAAGGTAGGAAACATCTCTGGGACTGTGAGGCCACTGCAGAATAACCGAAGTCTGGCGGGTTCTTAGAACCTCAAAAAACTCTCGTAGCAATTCCATCGTAGGACGGTTCAAACTTGCCACCTCGGCGACGGCATCAACGCTCATCAAACGTAGCTCCTCAGCCGCGTGAATAACGGTTTGGACATCCAGCTGATGAAACTTTGATTGGGCCTGCTCTGGAGATTCGGCATCTGGCGCTTTCTCCTGGAGATTTGCCTGCTTTGCACGCATGCGCTCGATCAGCACTTTGCGATTTGACATTGCTTCCAATCGTGCCTTTTGCAATTGTTGTAATGGGTCTTCGCGCTTCTTCACCTCCCCACCCCCGCTAGCAAAAACTGATCTAAGCATCGCTTCAAGCAGGTACCACCGCTCAAAGAGCAATCATATTGGTTGTTTATTTACAACTATAGCGCGAACGCCTTTTAAAGACAATAGTGTGGAATATTGAATTCCTAAAATCGATTATGAAACTCATCTTCTACTACCAAACACGAACCCCGCCGCCGCTTCGCACTGACAATGGATTGGATTGATGAGAGGTTTGGGAGCGCTGGTTTCGTTGATGGCTAGGGGAAGCTCAGTGCACGCCAGGATAATGGCGTCCACCTCGGCATAGCGTTTCAGCATCGCGGCGAAGATGCGGGGATAGGACGGGTCGAGATTGCCGAGCGCCAGTTCTGACTGAATGTCCTGGATCGACTTACGGTCTTCGGCATTGGGGATCATGACCTTGATGCCCCTGTCCTCGAAATATTTGGCGAAGAAGCCGTCCTCCATCGTGAAAGCCGTTCCTAGCAGCAAGACGGTCTTGTGTCCCTGCCGCTGGGCTTCCTCCGCCGCCAGATGGCCGGCATGGAATACTGGGATGGTGATATTCAGGCTATCCCTTATCTGGTCGAAGGCGCGGTGCAGCGTGTTGTTACAGATGATGAGGCAGTCCGGCCCCTTGGCGAGGAAGAAGCGGACTTCCTCGGCCAGTAGCGCGGGGATTTTATCCCAGCCGTCATGATAAAGGCTTTTGATCGGGTGATAATCGATGCTGTAGAGCAGAATCCGCGCCGAATGATGCCCGCCCAGCGCCTTCTGCGCCGCGCGATTGAGCAACTCATAATAGCTGAAGGTCGAAGGCCAGCTCGTCCCGCCGAGAAGTCCTATGGTTTTCATCAATCACCTGGGGACGAAGTCGTACGAAGATGGTGACAGATTAAAGAGGCTTTTCATTTCTCAGGATTTTCCATGTATCCATACCAAGCTTCCGATGGCGCATTAACAGTCTGGAACATGCGCAGCATACGAATATACATTTCGTTCCCATAATCAAAATGCCAGAATTCCAGAGGATAATTTGTAAATCCAACTTGTTGCATAGACAAATGGAGAAGCCGCCGATTCCAAAGGCGCGCATCATTATCTGCAATCTCACCAGCTACAAGCTTTCTCTCAAAAAAATCGCTATGACTTATAGACGACGTTTCATCAAAACGAGCACCCATATCTAACAACCTTCCTGTTTCTTTGTGACGTATAAATAAATCAATGGCAGCACCAGTGGAATGGGTTGGCCATGTCCTGGAATCTTCGAGCGCAAACATACTCGGATCAGAAACATAGTTTAGAACGTATTGTCGACGCTCTTCTTCGGAAGAGTCAGGCATTTCGCACATTGCTTTTCTGGTAAAGAAGCTCCACAGACCACGCTGACATTCAATCGAGCGATATGCATCCAGGACGTAAACTTCGAGTCCGTAATTAGACAGAATTTGATTCACTCTTAGAAGTTTGAGCGCAACCGCTTCCCGCCCCCATACCTCTTGCATGGCCCCTTCAATTTTTTCTAGGTAAGGCCAGTTATCCCCATCAGATCGATTGTAATAACTTTCGCAAGCGATGTTTAAGTCAAGAAATTTGACCAATCGGTCTTTAGCCTCACTGTGATTTTCATTGAAATCAATATAATATACTTTGAAAAAGTCTCTTGGAATGAAAAATCTATGATGGGTACGGAGCATGTAAGCAGCGCCGATGATTCATTGGGAATCTGATTCAGCCAAGGGAATACGGAATGCACCTTGTCTAGCGGCATGGGAGTTTGGGGCGCGCCTTTTGTTCTTCTACGCATGGCATCTTCTATTCTGCATTGTGCCTAAGTTCCATCTCACATGCCTATTATGTCATATCTTTTTTAACGAGACTTATTTTTCCTCCTTGTTCAGAAGGACGAGCAGGCATTGCAAACGCTGATTCTGGGGTCACGGCCAAGTTAATAATGTGATTTAACAGTTCCGTGTATTCAAGGCCTGCCTCTTTCATAAGCATGGGGAAAACGCTAGAGGCGGTAAAGCCAGGTATTGTGTTGACCTCATTAAGATAGAGTTGAGATGTTCCTCTATCCAGAAAAAAATCTATACGGGCAAACCCGCGGCATTCTATGGCTTGGTATACCTTTTTTGCCATATCCTGAACTTGTAATTCAATGTCCCGTGGAATGGCAGACGGGCAAATGATGGGAGGCACCGTTTCAAGAATATATTTGTCATCATAGGAATCGAAACTATCGGATCGAGGCTGAGACATAGCAGATGGGGAAACGATCAGATTCTTGCCATTACCAACAACGCCAACCATAAGTTCGATTTGATCTATATATTGCTCCACAAGCGCTGAACCATCATGCTTAAAGGCCAGTTGCAAGGCATCGCCAAGCTCATCAAAAGTTTTAACTCGGGAAGCTCCTATACTTGAACCACCGCATACGGGTTTTACGAAAAGGTTGTTGTGACCAAAAGAAGAAGTGATGTGATTGCAGACCTCAACAAGACTTTCTTTCGCTTCCTGCGCCGACACAATTAGGTCTTTGACAACAGGGACGTCGGCACTCCGGACAATCCTCTTGGTTGCTGCTTTATCATACGCAATCGCCGATGGCAGCACGCCACAACCGACCACAGGCTTGTGGGTCATGGATAGAAACCCCTGCAGAATTCCATCTTCACCATGTGAGCCATGGGTAATTGGAAATAGACAGTCCACGCCCGCAAAATGCTCGGCAGAAGGAAAGCCGGAAAACGTTTCGACGGGAGACGCAACAGAAGGAGGGGGCAGATTCCGTATTTTGAAAGGCAGCATGGCGCTATCTGTCTGCATATAAAGTTGCCACCACGCGCCAGGCCCAATTAGCCAGTTTCCATCCTTCGAGATGCCGAATAATGTACCCTGTATACGGCTTGGATCGATATTTTCTAAAATGGATTTAGTGCTGGCAAGGCTAACCTCATGTTCGGCGCTCGTGCCGCCGAAAATAAATCCAACTCTTATGGGGCGATCTATAGACATAGCGAGCTCCTCTATCTACATTATTTTTTGAACGTCAGAACAGTGTAAACCTTGTTGCGATATTCGGGTCTATTGGGCACGAGATTGTCAAGGGTAACCAGCAAGTCGCGTTCATGCCTAGCTTGTGCCGTTATAGCCACGGTTTGCTGTTCAGGAAGAAGGGCAACTTTCTGCACGCCACCTATGTGACCTTCCGGGCCCTCTGAGAAAACGGAGAGTATCCGATATGTGTTTGTGGAAGAATTGAGTCCCCTCTGCTTCCAATATGGAGCAAGCAAAGCACTGCTTGAGCCGCATGCAATGTCTTCATTGACTCCACTAATTGGAAGAAAAACGCGCACATGAAGGTCACATGCTGATTTTGGCGGAGCTAAGCAAGATGTTATCATCCCCTCATGTTTAAAAGGGCCTTTTGCTGCCATGATCTTCATGGCTTCAAAATCAGGCTTCGCATGCAGAAGCGTTTCAGCATTGTCCAATTCGACGATATAATCTCTATGATGCGGAGAAAACGCGATAGAATTGATACTTAAAATACCTACGTTTAGAACGGAGGCCACCTTCTCATATAGCAAGAAATCGGACATATATTTTAAAGTGTCTGCTCGCATATCGAGGCCCAGGCTTTCACCATAAATATGACCCTTGATATATCTTTCATGCCCTGCAAACTGCTCTGGATTTAAATAAAAAGTTATGTCCTTTCCATCCAAAGTTTTTGTCATTCTCTTCAATTGAGCGACTGCGGCGAGCGTCGCGTGTCCACATATATGACATTCTCGCCCATTAAGGTCGTAATATCTTATATTAAATTCGGACCGCTCATCATTGCGTGGCTCTAGAAAAGCAGTAATTGGCTGCTGTGCTTCTATTGCGATTCTCTGCATCACCCCTGCTTCCGGCATGTTCTCTAAGAGAACAACGCCAGCTGGATTGCCTAGCGCAGGAACTGCTGTACTTGTAAAGGCTCGCAAAATGTGGACGGGGCAATCCATATACAATATCCATTTTTGATAAGTGAATTCGCAAAAATTCGGCGACTATTATTTTGGATTAGGATCAACTGTTCCATAAAGATGCTGGTCTAAACCCGTAGGACGTTTACATGAAGGAGAGTAATAATTAAAAATAACAGCAATGCGGCAATCAGCATCTTTGTTCAATGACGTTACGTAATGCGGGTGCTCTCTTGCATCAAAGAATACAAAATTTCCTACCTTCGGATAGATTTTCACACAGTCAGAATCTATTGCCTCTGTACCTACCGCTGCAGAATTATTGGCGACAACAAGTTCGCCCCCACTTCCTGGCGGATGCCCGGTTACATAAAGAAGCCCCGCAAGCCCAGTGTCAACATGGGCTTCATAACGCATGTTCTTGCCTTTTTGCATGTTGATGTTAACCGCAGAAGTTGGAATGGGATCACAAAACACTGACTCTGCTTGATGCCACTTCTGGACAATATCCAGCAACTCATTCTCATACAGTTTATATAGCCACGGAACCCCTGTTTTAATTTTCTCACCAGTCACCACGTAAATATTTAGAGGCTGATTGGGATCAATTTCGCGCGACGTAACTGATGTTGGCGAGATGCGATAGTTTAACGCATTGGCTTCGGTATATTTGATAAGCTCCTCCTGCCAATCTTGTGGCAAAAGAGATGTAACGTCGCGATCATAATATCTGAAAGTCATTTTATTTCTCCTTCCAAGCGGAATTTAGCGAACCCTAGCCCTATCCACAATGCTGTCTCTCAAAAGACTATTTAATACATTTAGTCCATTCTATTTAAGGCGTTAATGTTGCGTCGAGATATTGGTGTCGTTCAAAGCATGAAGAGCCTGCTCAAGCCGCGCGTCTTCGTCGAGTGTCGCGATGTCGTTCTTGATCTTGGACATCTTCTCAATCGTCAGCAGCAACCCATAGGCCATGTCCTTGCCGTAACGCGCGACGAGATCGTTATACGTCAGTCTATCCTTCATGCTGCCCCCTATGCCGCCACAGGCAGTAGTGAGCCGGAGGCCTGCATCAACGCATTCCAACGCTCTTCCAGGGAAGCTTCGATAGCCGGGTGGATGCCTTCACGGCGCTCCCAATTCTCGATAATTGCAGTGATGGCGGGTTCGCTATGGCGAGCCAGGAATTGGCTGAATGCATTGGGCATCGGAAATCTCTTTCGCAATATATCGGTCAATATGTCCTGGAAGCCGGTTTTCCGCCTGAAAATGCCAAGCTCCGTGCTTCCAAGGGCAATTTATACACATAACACTACAATTTGTCGAGTATTTTTATACTTGAAAGTAATGTTTGACGTTGTATTATCTACTCTTAACACTTAAAGATAGCTTGTTATCGGATTTAGGTAGGAAACGCTTTTAGCCATGTCCATCTCAGGAAAACAGCTCACCGCCGCTCGCGCTCTCGCAGGCTGGACGGCTGCCGCACTTGCCGAACGGGCGGGGCTGTCGCGTGACGCCATCATGAAAATCGAGGCGGGAACCGTCCAACCGCGCGAAGGGACGATTGCCGACATCACAAGCGCCTTTGCCGCCATTGGTATCGAATTCACCGACCATAACGGTGTCCGGCAAAAACCGGAAGGCATGGACAAGCTGCATGGACGGGACGGCCTACTGAAATTCCTGGATTTGGTATACCGCTATCTCTCGGAAAACGGTGGGCGTGTATGCGTGACCGGCGTCGATGAAGAGCAATGGAATGAGGTTATGGGCGAAGCGGCGGAATCACATTTCACGCGCATGACCCAGCTTGTCGATCAGCGCCAGGACGTGGAGTTCTCGTGTCTGTGCGAGGAAGGAACCCGTCAGACGGGAACCGAGTCCTACACGAAATATCGCTGGCAATCGCAGAAGGACTTCAAGTCAGTTCCCTTTTATGTTTTCGGGGATTATCTGGCGATCATCGTTTTCGAGGGCGATCCGTCACCGACCATTTTTCTTATCAACTCGACAATCGCCGCCGACGCATACCGGCAACAGTTCATGAAAATGTGGGAGACGGCGAAAGTCATGCCGCGCAAGGGTAATGTTAAATCCAGTTGATCTTGAGCTATTGCGCGACGCGCAGGACTTATTTGCCCGGCGCCGGGACGCGCATATGGGCGCGCATCTCTATGCCGATCATGGCGGACGCAACGGCAATCCCAGCAAGACAGGCGCGAAGTTATGGAAAAGTCTTGCGGAGGAGGAACCGGCTTACTATATCTCGCGCGATGACAACCGGCTTCTGGCCGAGAGCCTGAGCAGCCTAAGCAAAGCTATCCCGCCGCATCTCACGCTACGGGATATCGGCCCCGGCGCGGATGAGTCCGTTATCAGAAAGACGGTTTCTCTGGTCAAGGCACTGCAGCCGAGTCTTTATACCGCCGTGGATGTCGAACCGAGCTTCGCCCAAGCAGCCTGCGAACTGGTCAAGCAGGCTATTCCCGGCGTTTCGGCCAGGCCGGAAGTCGCCAATGCTCTGCAGGGGGATCAGAATTCATCAGAGCCAGCCGTTACATATTTCGGCGGCTCGACAGTTGGCAATATCGTGCATGGCCTTGATGCGCAATTCCCGGTCACGAAGCTAGCCGGAATGCTGCATGGCCTCGCCCCTCATGACGACAATTATCTTATCCTTTCATTCGATGCCAATCGTGACCCAGCATCTCTCCTTAAAGCTTATGCAAGCGAGGGAAGCGTGGAGTTTTGCACGAACGCCTTGCATCGCATCGCCCGCGAATTACCCCATCAAGGATTCGACGCGGAGAACTTCTCCTACAGGCCTTTCTGGAACGCGCAAGGGGGTCAGATCGCTCATCTATGGCAAGTGCGCAGAGATATGGATTTCACTCTCGGCGGCGAGCATTTTTCTTTGAAAGCTGGCGAAGAATTTCACGGCCTGAATTCCTACAAGCCGTCGGAAGGCAACATCGCCAAAGCAGCGAAGCTTGCAGGGCTTGAAGTCCTACAATTCTTCAGGAACGACAGCACTCTGCGGCTCGGGGTTCTCCACCGGCCCGCCGCGACGACCAGCCTGCCTAAATTGGCGGTGGGATAAATGTCCGCCACTCTTTATTGAATAGGGATAGCCAGTAACATTTTATGGAAACGGTTCGCAGCAGCTTGGGTTGCGTCTCATATATTGATAAATGTGAGACGCAAAAGGGTTTGTCAATAATACGTGAGACGCAACCGAGCGATGATAGTTCAACGTCGTAGGCTTAACGTCCCAACAATTCCTTCTCCAAATTTACATAAGCGTCTTGATGTTTTTGCTCTGACATCTTCTGAAGATTGAGCAGCTTCCAGCGAACCGCGGGCAAATTCTCAACATCTTGCAAGCCGAGAAGCGGCCAATCCGGCTCGCGCGACTTGAAGGACAGCAGGAAAGCTTTCTCCTGTTTGGTCAAGGAAGCGCGAAGAGTTTTGATGAACTTCTCGCGCGTTTCCTCCAGGTCGGCCACCGTGACCGGTATCGTGGTCATTCTAGCGAATTCGCCCTCGAAGATATTGCGTATGTCTTTCCGCGTCGGGGCGATCAATTCGGCGATAGGCCTGTGATGACTGATAAGGTAGACGAGGAAGGTCTTGCGTAAGTCGTCGTCGATGCCCTCGTTTTCCATGAGCAGTTTAACATCGAACAAATCCCGCGGATGCTGGCGATCCAACGCCGCGCAAAGCTTACCAGCGTACAAATCAGGCAAGGAGAGAACCAGCATCTCGCCATAGCCGAATTCCTCTTCCACAATCGGCCTGACGTCCATGGCGATAGGAGGAAACACACTTCCGCGCAACACTGGCGACAGTTCGATTTTGATGCGGGCATCCCCTTGCGTGACGAAGAGCCGCAATGCATCGGATGCTTCATGCGTGGTTAGCACCTCGCTATCCGGCAATTCCTTTTTAATATTGGCGGCTATCCGGGATAAGGCGCTGCGCGCATTCCGAAGCGCCGTCTCGCGGTCATCAAGCGGGAGATAAACGAGGTCGATATCGACCGAAAGCCGAGGAAGATCGCGAACAAACAAATTGATCGCCGTTCCGCCCTTCAAGGCAAAGCAGCTTTCTTGCCCAATTATGGGAAAGAGCCGCACGAGCAGCCGCACCTGCCGGTAATAGAGGCTGTTCCTATCCATGTGTATTCCCGGCCATTTCCTTCGGCACTGTTATCAGATATTTGGGATCAAGCTTGCCGCCTTTTACAAGCTCGCGTTTGCCCGATCCTAGTGCGCCGCTTTCCATGCTGAATTTATCGAGATCGATTTTCTTTAGCCAGGGCAATTGATTTTTTTCGGCAAGCCAAAGAAACAGGCGTTTTACTTTAACATTTTCACAGCGCGAAAGCAGCCTGTTTAGCTTGATGGGTGACAGCATAGGCAGACCTTGCATTAGCTGATTGGCATGTTCGAGAGAAGTGTTTTCCGGGACATCCATAAGCACTTCAAACATTGCGCGTTCCGGCCCTGATATCGTGAGAGGCCATTCATCCAAGCGCCATGCCCAGGGTATTGTATCTTCATAGGACTGGCCGTGCTTTGTGGAATAAACATGATTCTTGAGACCGGTCGAACGCAAGGCTTTCAATGGAAGATTCTTGTGGTGGATATAGGTTGTTTGCAACGGAAACTTGTTTATCCATTCCGGCATCTTTTCTTGGCTATAAAGGTGCACAGTTTTATGCGCCAAAGGAGATAGATAATGCGCGTGGCCTTGAAGAGTTAGAGCCGTCAACCCTCCCGGCATCACAACTTCATGCATTCTTTGTAACGAACAAACAACGCCTTCCCATGTAAGTCGCGTCGTCTCCGGCAGCTTGAATACTCCACGGACTTCAGAGGTAACAGAAACCAATTGCTCGCTCTTGATCCAATTATCAAGCGTATGGCGTTCAACGCCCCCTTTATCCATCAACCAAGAGCGCGTGACGACCAGCCCATAAGGGACAAGCTCGTGAAGGTGTTTTTGTGCCTTTTTCATGCGCACCACCAAGTTTATAAAATGCTATATTTGCGGCGAAAATCGCCGCAAAATGCAGTATCAATAAACTAACACACGGGAATTGGTTTATCAATATCTAAATTTGCGGCGAAAATCGCCGCAAATCACACGTTTATTAAACCAAATAAAGCTTGACCAATTGGGGAATTTTTTCAGATGCTGCTATTCAGGGTAGCATTCCACATAAGGGGAGCAATATGAGCAAAGAAACCTCTCTTGCTAACGAGGCATATAAAAAGTTTGCGCACGATACACTCCAACAATTGGAGAAAATTGCATTAGCGGCTCATAAAAAGCTTGCCGATTTTCAACCGCCCGGGCCAACCTCGATGGCGACCATCAATACCCTAACTTCTCCTTCCGCTGTAAGAAATTTAGACCAAATCGGCCAAGCAAGTCGGCAAAGTTACCAAGAATTATCAATAGAACCGGCTATAGCTAGGGTTGAAGTCATAGATGAAAATAAAAAAAGGCGGCTCTACTATATATGCCGAGGTGCCCCCATTCCCATAAATGGGATAGTTCTAGCCAGCTACAATTCATTCATCGGTCGTCTCGCCGCCCTCCCCGTTGGCAGCGAACTTACAATCAAAGACGATGTAACAGTAGAAATCGTAGAACAAGCTAAGCTGAAACCAAAGTATTCTAACGCGTGGGATGCATATGCTGAAATTAATGCCAAGACACGCCGTCGTGCAATAACCATTGCATCCCTCCAAGCCCTCTTACATGGATTGCAAGAGCAAGAAAAAATCGAGGACATCTTAGGACAGATACAAGCCGAAGCAAAAAGCGAAGCAATTCTTATTGAAGGTATTCGCCGCAGTATTATTTCGAAAATGGGCCTTAGAGATCAACCCATATTAGACCAATATCAAGACAAAATTTTCCGCATGCCCTTAAACAAGCAGCTGTTCTTAATGGGCCCTCCGGGAACTGGGAAAACCACGACTTTAATTCGTCGTCTAGGCCAGAAATCAGATACCTCATATCTCGAAGAGGATGAAAGAAATATAGTCAAAGCAAGCAGCCTTCTACAAACAGAGGTTCATAATAATAGCTGGCTAATGTTCACGCCAACCGAATTATTAAGGCAGTACCTAAAAGAAGCTTTTGCTCGTGAAAACATAGCAGCTTCAGATCGGCGCGTTAGAACATGGCAGGATTATCAGCGAGATTTAGCTAGAAGGGTTTTCAATATTTTAAAGAGCGCATCCGGAAACGGAAATTTTGTTATGAAAGATATCGACGAATCGATATCAACTGCAGCTATTCACAATTCGATTTCTTGGTATGAAGATTTCGATAACTGGCAACAAGCAGTCTTTTTCAAAGAACTTCGAACATCAGCAATGTTTCTCAAAGAAGGGAAAATCGCTCAAATAAACAAATTGGGACATAATATACATACCATTCTTGAGCGTGTCGGCGTCGACAACTTAGCCTCCGTTCTCCAGGCACTTGCCAAAGCAGCTGCCAATGCCTTGAATATTAATAGCACCTTGAAGAAACCAATAGACACAAAAATCGATCAAATAATCCAACTTCAACTTAACACCGATAAAGAATTTTTGAACGCTCTAACACAATATCTCAGAGATATAAAAGAACAAGTCGACGAAGAAGACGATCTGGAAGCATTAGAAGCGGATGAGGAGATCGAATTTTGGTCAGGCTCTATAATAGATAAAGATAAGGCTGTGCGCGCTTATAGACAGGCAATACGTACCCATGCATATGCAAAGTCCCTTGGAAAAACATTAAACAAAAAATCCCGCAATGGAAAAATTATAGAATGGCTGGACCAACGCTTACCTACAGAGCAGGACCAAATAGAGATCGGCGAGAGCCTTGTTCTTCAAAGCCATATAAGAGCATTCACAAGCCCTATTAAACTTTACATGAATAGCATGCCCAAGCGTTACCGCGCATTCAGGCGAACGCGCTTAGAGGAGAATAGTTGGTATGTTAATAAAAACCCTTCCTCGTCAAGAGAAATTCACTCGCTTGAAATTGATATAATACTGCTGTCTCTTTTGCGAACATCACATGCGCTTTTATATGCAACTAACGTCGTTCAGGATATTGGGTCTCCCATCTGGTCATGCCTGAAACCAGTCTTGGACTTATACAAGAATCAGATCATGGTTGATGAAGCTACCGACTTCTCCCCCATACAATTGGCCTGCATGACAGCGATGACCAATCCACAAATCCGTTCCTTTTTTGCGTGCGGAGATTTCAATCAACGCTTAACCATATGGGGCACACAATCTCCTGATGATTTAGAATGGGCGCTCCCTAATGTTGAAATTCAGGAAGTTACTATTTCATATCGACAAAGTGCCCAATTAAATGATTTAGCAAGGGCGATCATCCACGCTACCGACGGGCCTCAAAATAAGGTTACACTTGCTGAAGATGTTGATAACAACGGGGTAGAGCCTGCATTGATAGAATATACAAACGATAATGTAGCATTAGCAAAATGGCTGGCGCAGCGCATCCACGAAATTGAAGGCAGTGTTGGCCAAATGCCCTCGACAGCCATCTTTGTAAACTCCGAAGATGAGATTGAATTATTAGTCCAGCCACTGCTTATAGCTTTAGCTGAATATAACATCCAGGTTTTTGGGTGCAAAGATGGAAGAGTCGTAGGACAGGATAGCGACATCCGCGTATTTAATATTCAACATATTAAAGGACTGGAGTTTGAAGCAGCATTTTATATTGCGATTGATCGCCTTGCTGTTATGCAGCCAGAACTTTTCAGCAAATATTTATATGTCGGGGCAACAAGAGCCGCCACATATTTAGGCCTTACATGTGAAGGAGCTTTGCCAGAAAGCTTAGAAAAACTACGAAATAAATTCGTTCCTAATTGGGAAAGGTATAACAAATAGCTTCAGCTCAGTCATGCTAATCTAAGCAAGCAATACCATACATAATACATATAAAGGTCACCCCGCCGCATGAAGACTAACCTTAGAGGATTAGTAGGTCGACTCGAATTAAGTGCTTCCCGCGGGATGTTGCCTTTATTCGAGGCGATATCCAACGCCATTGATGCTATTGGAGAGCGGGGAATTAAGACCTCGGAAGGCAGCATTCGCATTCGCTTAATCGAAGCGCAGGACTTAGTCCGTCAATCCGGGGACACAGCCCTCGTGGTTGATGGATTTGAAATATCTGATAATGGGATTGGGTTTGATGATCGCCGTTTGGCCTCCTTTGAAGAGGCATACACTCTTGCCAAAGTGACCGCGGGCGGAAAAGGAGTTGGAAGATTCACATTTCTAAAGATATTCTCGTCTGTTCAGGTTCGCAGCGTGTTTGAACGCGAAGAAAAAAGATACGCTAGAAGTTTTAATTTCTCTGTTGATAACGAAGTTGACGGTGCAGAAAACCTTGCTCCTACCAACAATCCGGTTGGAACCAACATTACTATGAGGACGATTGATCAGAAATATCGATCAGCCTGGCCCAGAGATATAGAAACTATTGCTGAAAGAATAATTACCCATTTCTTGATTCATTTTGCAGGACGCACTTGTCCATCTATTCACTTGGAAACTCAAGGAACACCACCCATCAATTTAATTGACTTCTTTCAAACCACTATGCATCCGCACATCCAAGAAAAGTCATTCGAGATAGATGGGCATATTTTCTCATTACAAGCATTCCGTCATCGAGATGGTCGTTCGCGCCATGACTATATTCTCTGTGCCAACGGACGCGAAGTGATTAAGGCTAAATTGAAGGATTTATTGCCCGAACTCCCTGATAAATTTGTGAATGAATCACAAGAAACATATACATTAATTGCGTTGATAACAGGTGAGTATCTAGACGATCACGCCAATCAGGAACGAACCCGCGTTGCCTTTATGGAAGATGATGACGAGTTGGCAATAGATACAGCGCTGCTGCCACGCCAGTCTCTCAATAAAGCTATTGCTTCCAACCTTCGCTCCGTCCTCGCGGTCGATCTTAAAACTACAAATGAAGAGAAAATAGCCCAAATTGAAAGATTGGTTGAAAAGGCCCCCGAATATAGAATGCTCATGCATGAAAAATATAGGCTTATTTTAGAAGAAAAGATTGCCCCTGGCCTTAGCGAAGATAAATTAGATGAAGTCTTGCTCCACATAAGGCGTGATATTGAAGATGGCGCGCGCAAAGAAGAAAAGAATATTGTTGCTCTTATCGAAAAGGGTTCGTTTGAGCAATATCAAGAACGTCTTAAAAAAATAATTGAAACGATGAACGACGTAGGCAAATCAAAACTTGCTGACTATGTTGCTCATCGCCGAATAATACTCGATCTGATCGAGGTCAGCTTAAAACGAGTACAACAAGATACCTCCTATCCGTTGGAGAAAGTCCTTCATAATATGATTTTTCCTATGGGCCAAACATCTAAAGACATTTTCCTTGATCAACAGAATTTGTGGGTTATTGATGAACGGTTGTGCTTTCATACGCTCATCACTTCAGATAAAAAGCTTAATAGCATAGCAGGTTTAGAATCTACTTCAGGCAAAGAGCCAGATATTCTCAGCTTTTTCTATGATACTCCCATCGGTGTTGCCGAACCGGGGGACTTGGCAGGTGGGGGCGTTGTCATAATCGAATTTAAACGCCCGGGCAGAGATGATTATAACAAAGACCCTGCAGACCAAATTATTCAGAGATTTGTCGAAATTAGCCAAGGCAATGTTACGTCCATAGATGGGCGTCCAATTAATAGCCAAGGCCTGAGGTATTTAGGATATCTTATTGCCGATCTTACACCTTCCCTTAGACGCCACGTCAAAATGCGCTATCATGAGACGGTAGATGGAGAAGGATATTTCTATACGTTGCCCAATGGCAATGGATACATAGAGATTATGTCCTATGACAAACTTATCCAAGACTCTAAACGACGCAACCGCATTCTTTTTGACAAGCTTGGACTTCATAAGAATTAGAGGCCGCCCAATGGGCGGCCTCTCCTGTCTTCATGCAATGGCTAAGATTGTAGCGGAACATCCGAAAGAATGGATGCCTTAATCGCGTAGCCCGGATCAGTCTTTTGGTTCGTACGAACCTTTCTGTTCAGCAGGCGACGTATTTTAGGGGTGCCGTCCTTGGTTTTCCCATTGCGCTCGGTTACCAAACTCTTACCGAGAGAATCCCATAGAAGGTTAGCCTCGTATTTCCCCATAAAGCCCCGGATGAATACCTTTTCTGGTATCCAGAAACATTTCTGACCCTGCTTCTCGAAACGGAAACCAGGACAATCATTTAATTCCTCATCACTCATGTCCTGCATATCATCCGGCAATTTAATAAACCGCTTCTTATTTTGACGTATATATTCCGCCACAGCGACCTCTGGCCGAACAGGTCTATGCTGTCTTACAAAGTTGAAGTGAAGCGTATAACAGGCCACAACAACCTTAAAGATTCTCTTCCTTGACCAAGGCAAGACACCATATTTTTTGGCAAGCATACCAGCGGCATAGACAAGCGCAAATCGGCGCTCCGGTCGGCCGCGTCCCCCTTGCCTATTCTTTTCGCACCATTTTATAAAATAGCTCACTCTCTTGCGGAGCCATTTTAGACGCTGCGATCTTTTCTGTTTGTCTTTACATTCTTCACAGAATCTCTCCATGAATACGTCAATAGCGGTGCCATAATAACGCCTCACTTTCTTATGGAGATAGCCATCGATATAGTGCTTATGCGAACTGTACCCATCCGGCAGGAAATCGAGAACACTCTCCCTTCCATTGTCCCCCTTATTGCCAATTGGGATTTCGAGGAAACGATCCATATGTTCGTCAGACCATATCCTCCCCGCCTCATTCAACAGATCAAAACCGGATTTGTTGCTGCTGCTTAACATCACCCCATTCCATTCGACTGGAGTGCCGCCATTTTTTCTATTTTTTCCACGACCACCTGTGTAGCAGAATATGGAGTCAACCATAGTCGTGGCCTTCTGTTGCGGCGAACCAGGAAGACAACTTATATCATCCATGCAGGCCAATATGTCATTATGCTGGCACGCGATATCCTCAATCGCGTTATCTGTTGTCCGCCACTTCTCAAGGAAGCCTCTATCATCCCCCGTAGAGCCCCATACGGAGCCAGCGATCAGTGACTTTGTTGTTTTTCCGCTCCCAGCTGCACCCGGCGTGTTAAAGCAAAAACCCCCTTCTCTCAATGGGCGCAAGAGGGGTGGCACAAAGGCGCACATAATATCAAAGGCAAGGTGAACATGTTCTCCGCACGGTTTGGCAATATGTTTCTGCCACTCCTCTAGCGTTCCCCTTACCGCCCATTTTCTTTCCAATTCGGAATCGGTTTCTCTGCTCACAACAATATGATCGTTAGTTGCCATAAAGGACGAGCGCTGCGTTATATAAACTTTATCCTTCTGCCATCCGAAGCCGCTGGCAACCGTGAAGTCACGTTCATCTGAGATGCCATGCTTAAATTCATACTTTTCAACCATAGATAATACTGCCTCTTCCGATGATCGACGCAACATCGGATATTGAAGCTCACGCGAAAATTGGTCTTTTAGAGGCTTTCCTCTTTCTTCAAATTTATCGCGCGCTACAATTGCTTCGCGACCCGCATACTCCATCTTGTAATACAACCTGTTAGAATCCGTTATGTCGCAACCCACCCCAGAAATGCACAGTTTCTCTTTGGCATTCATGCTAGCAATTGTTATCTTGGTCTGCATCTTGAACTCCTTATGCATATGTTGATTCACGAGTGGGGAAGAGGGGGGGGTGATGGGAACCGTTCCCTCCCCCCCCCTCCCCACCAAACCCACCGTTTCGTTGACTGCATTCACCCTCAGATTTTCCCTAAGTTTAAAACCGCAGTGTGTGATTGGGTTTTGTTGAGAGACTTCATATCTCCTGATATTTTGCTGAAAAGAGCAGCTTTTCCCTGAAAAAACCCGTGTCTCACCCTCAATTTCTTAGGAAGAATTCAAGTTTATGGGATGGATGTTAGTATGATTTGTAGACTAACTTATCCTTCCTTCTGGATAGATTCCTCGTGATCAATCGATCATCAAAGGACATGGAATCCAGGTACAGCAGGAGCTCACACAATTCCCCTACCCTTAATTTATTTTCTTGGTCTTCTTCTGTTGGAGATTTTTCCTTTCTAATAAAATCATTTTTGAAAATGTAAGTGAGAAGTTTCTTTCTTTTATAAACGCTTACGATTTTGCATTGAGATGAGCCCGTGCAGGTTTTTTTACCTTGATAATGCTTACGAAGCTTATCCATTTCGCGATCCTCTCCAACCACAATGATATGTATATGTGGCTGCCAGAGCGTTTTCTCACCCCGATCATCGATATTAAAATCCATCCCACCTACGACGACTACATTAGAGGGGATACTCTCCCTCAGAATCCGCTGAATGCTCCTTTTAAGTCGAGTATGGTCGAACTTCCGCAACGTATGATATGGGACGCCTTTTTTAGGAATAATAGTCACCCATTGCAGTTGGTGTTTCTTGTACGGCTTGAGCAAAATTCTCGCCCGTCCTGCCAGCCATAAGCGATAAGCGCGAGCGCAGACGCTGCAAGCCAGTGATGCGCAAGGTGCATGCTTGTGACTATTTACAGAAAAACCCCAATGACAATCCTCGATCCTGTCGGCGAGTTCTTCTCCGGCTGATCCACCATAATTTCTTAATTGCCGGATACGCTTTTTTCTGTCTTCACAAGCTTGTCCCGGAGTTTCAAACTCATATAAATATTCAGCCAATTTTTTGTTCTGCTCACTTCTGACATCAAATATATGAATGAAGTCATTCATCATTTTGAACCTCTCTTTGGATTTTGACAAAGGACGAGCGCCCGATTTTCGGGCATGGAAAGCCCTCATCAGAAAACAGTCCTGAATGTTGATGGCGAGTGCCGGCCGTGAATGCATAAGCACCCACGACCGACACCCCTTATGTTAAGATTAAGCTGCCGTTTTGTATGGCGGCAGAGCCTCTAGCCATTGCAAGAGATCGGAACGCAGAATAATCGTCCGGTCTCCCCATTTTCTGGCCTGCAGGCTTCCTGTATTCATAGCCGCATAAATACTGCCTCGGCTAAGAGAAGTCATTTTCGCTGTACCCTCAATTGTGAAGGCAACACTAGGTTGATTGTTAACGCGGTCACTCTGGGCAATTGTTTGTTGGCCTTGGTCTTCATGGAACATAGCTACGTCCTCGATAAAGGTTTTTATCAACAATAGGCCGGATAGCCTACTGCACTCCCAATTATTTCCACTTTGCGATTTGGGGGTCACAAAGGGATGGCAGAATCTTGCCATCAGAAAGATCACATGCCTTGCAATAGCGACAAGACTAGCCCTCGCACATCGAATGATGCTCGATCACCAGTCCGGTCGCACGAACAAGGTCGTGCTGTATATGGGGATTCCTTCGAAATGAGTCTTGCTAAAATACTGACCTAAGAATTGTACACTGCAAACTTTCTGACTATCGTTTCGTCATCCAGACTCCTTCCGTTATTAAGCCCCCGATGATACCAAAAATTGATGAAAAAGTCAAGAAAAACGCGCTCGCAACACGCGAAAAATCCTAGCATTTCCGCGGCTTTGTGGCCTTTTTGACACTGAAGAAAATACGCTTATGAACGGATATAGAAACGCATTATTCACTGCCGTTCACAGGCGTATTTTCAGAGTGAATTTCACCCTTGTTTTTGAGACACCAGGACGCCCAATCAGACATCATCTGACGCCGTTTTTCGAAGAAATCACTGCGAAGGTACGAGGTGAGAGTCTTGTCCTTGGAGATATGCGCCAGGGCCGCCTCTCCGATCTCGCTGGGATAGTTGGTTTGTTCGGCAGCCCAGTCACGGAACGTAGAGCGGAACCCATGAACGGTTATATCCGTTCGTTCCATGCGCTTTAACAAAGCAAGCATTGCCATGTTGGAGAGGGGTTTATTCCTCCTGCCACTTAAGAAGACCCAGTTGAGAGTTTTCCCAGCTGGGTTCCCCTCACGTAGCTTTCTTAAAATCGCTATAGCGGGGCCGGAAAGGGGAACACGATGCTCGCGTCCAGCTTTCATGCGGCTACCGGGGATAATCCATAGGCCCTTATCGAGATCAAATTCAGGCCATGTGGCCCCAATGACCTCCCCGGTTCTCGAAGCCGTATAAATCACCATTTCTAGGGCTCGGGCCGCCATTTCCTCCCTCGCGGCCAGGTCAGCCATAAATACGTGGACTTTGTCGTAATGTAGGGCATCGTGATGTTTAATCTTTTTAGTCTTGGACGGCTTCGATAGCAGGTTTTCCAGCCTTCCCTTCCAGACGGCCGGATTCTCTCCCCGCCGATATTCCATCGTATAAGCCCAGTTTAATACCGACTCGATCCTTCCCCTCAATCTGGAGGCGGTCTCGGTTTTTTCCTTCCATATAGGCTTGAGAATCGCCAGCACATGCTCGACGTTGACTTCATGTACCGGCATCTTGCCGATGACAGGATAGGCATAGCCTTCCAAGGTGCTTGTCCACTGGTAAGCATGTTTCTCGTTTTTCCAGCTCGCCTCGTGCGCCTTGATATAAGCGACCGCGCAATCCTTGAAGGTAATGGCGCGCGAAGCTTCAAGTTTAGCCTTTTCCTTTCGCTCCTTTCTCACGGCTAAAGGATCGATCCCGTCGCTGATCGACCTTCTATATTCAGCAGCCCGGTGTCGTGCTTCCGCCAATGAAACGACGTGGGTTGCCCCCAAACCCATCATGTGGGCCTTGCCATACATCATGAAACGAAATATCCATGACTTTGCACCAGTTCCACTCACTTGCAGATAAAGGTTCCCACCATCCGCATAGAACCCCTTGGTGTTCAAACTTCTAACTTGCATAGCGGTGAGTTTGCAGAACTCTCTTGCCATTCTCTTCCTCCCAACTTTTGAGGTGGATATATACCTACAAAATGACCTACAAGGTCATTTTTCGCGCGTATAAACAGTCTTGAATACCAAGACACGGGTGTTCATTATTCTCTTGATATTCAAGGAGAATCATACCATAATGGGACATAGGTGAATAGAGGTGAATGACGCAGAAAAATGGTTAGTTAGACATCCTCTCCGCCATTAGCATATCATTATATGTATGCAGCAGTCTGGCGGCCTCAGCTAGCGCTTCGTTCACTGCGCAACTTATATAAATGCAAAATGGTCGACATGAAATCATGTGCGATTAGCCGCGCAACCGGAACTCCATAAAAATCAACGTCTGTCGCAACTCGGTAATGAGAGATGATTTCAAGCTTGGTCAAATTTTCTGAAACAGGCACAAGATTAAATGTCGTGTCATACAAATCGAAGTATTGCCCGCCGATTTTAACGTGCTCATCCATAGATCCCTCGGGGAAAGAATCAGGGGTAAATTTGTAACGCCAGGTAATTGAGCGATCTTCGATCCGTTCGGTCACGAGGGCGGAAAAATTGACTCCGCGCTCCCATTTAGAATATCGAACTTCGCCTTGTGGCGTCATGACATTAAAACCTTCGAGCGGGCGCGGCACCCCGATCCAATGCGTGAAATTCAGAGGCAACTCCTCTCTACGAATATTCCGGGCGTTTAATATCTCTCCCCAGATTCTATGGGGACTGGCAGCCACTTCGATGAAAGCGCGGTCTTCCAGAAATTTAGACTGTTGCGGAATCGCCGGCTCGACAAGCGTCAACATTATAGGCAGCAGAAGAATGGAGTTAAGCGTCGCCTTGCCTTTGTTAGACCACCTCAAGACAAGTCCCATAATCAGGCCGCCTATGCTTGATATGATAAAAAACAAAGGCGATGCCAGGCCAATACAAATAGCCCCTTCCAGCATAGTCACAGCAGAGCCCACCAATGCTAGCAATATGGCAAGCCACGGCGCAAAAATCATCTTGTCAATCGAGGGATTGGTGTGCCGGAGGCCGTAAACCGTAATAGCCCCAATTGCAAAGGGCGTTCCGAGCATAAAAGCGATAGAAACAACCCTTAGACCATATGTAGCGTGTTCAAAAAGCAATCGCATTGCGAGCGCATAGGCAACGCCAAAAACAATCCATAAAAGCGGGGATGCATTTTTCAAGTAGCAAATTTCCGGATAAATTTTAACTGGCGCTCAACCTGCATCTTAAGGGAAGGGCCGCGAGCCTGTCCACCCAATCGTTCGGCAGATTAATAATTGCCCTCGACAGATAGTGGCAAGTAGCAGACACTTATCTAATCTTTTGTGGAGCTTCGCTCACAAACCCTCTCCGTCATTTAATTTACTTGGCAAAGCCTATAGCAAATCGAATGTCGCCTCGAAGCTTCCGAAAAGAGCGGAGATAGACGACCCCTTTCATTCATTCCCACACCCATGCGCAAACTTATCTCCCTGTTCCGCCGCGAAAAGCCGCACAAGACCGTCATGGGAAAGATCGTCATGACGCTGGCGGCGCATGGCATCGATACCGTGCTCGATATCGGCGGCAATGTCGGGCAGACGGGCAAGGCGCTGCGCGAATACGGCTATCGCGGCAGGATCATCTCGTTCGAGCCGCTGCCGGAGGCCCATGCGCTGCTGCGGCGCGCGGCGCGCGGCGATCCGGGCTGGACGGTGGCGCCGCGCATGGCGATAGGCGCCGCGCCCGGCATCGCCACGCTGCGCCAGTCCGCCAGCACCGATATGAGCAGCATCCTGCCCGCGCATGACGCGCTGATGGCCGCGATTCCCGGCACGGCCATGGAGGCGAAGATCGAAGCGCCGATGCGGACGCTCGCCGACGTCATCGTCGAACATTGCGCGCCCGAGGCCAATATTTTCGTCAAGATCGACACGCAGGGCTATGAGCGCGACGTGCTGGAGGGGCTGGGACCAATGTGGGAGCGCGTCACCGGCCTGCAGATCGAGATGTCGCTGCTGCCGCTTTATAACGGCGAAACATTGTTCGACGGACTCATCGCGCTGCTCAAGGCGCGGGGCTTCGAGCCTCACTTATTGTTCGACACTTATTTCTCGCGCGAGCTCGTGCGGCAATTGCAGATCGACGGCGTTTTTTATCGCGCCGACAAAATCAAGGTGAATGGGAATTAACCATAGCTCCAGGATTTTTTACTCAAAAGCCACCGGATACTTACAAAATCTTTAGAATTAAACGCCAATAATGGATCATATTATTCGACGGAGGATTTGCAAATGCGCAATTTGGCGAAGAGATTCTGGCGGCAAGAAAGTGGCGCGACGGCGATCGAATACGGCCTGATTTGCGCGTTGCTGGTGACGGCCATGGCGGCGGTCTTCCCCCTGGTTGCCGGCGAGACGACGTCGATGTTCAACAAAGTCGGCGCCGCCATGCAAACCGCGACGAAATAACGATAGCGGATTTTATTCCGGCGAAATCGTCTGATTTTTATACCATGCCACCGTTTCGGCCAGCCCTTGCTGAAGGGAGCATGGCGGATTCCAGCCCAATTCCCGTCCGATGAGGCCGCTGTCCACGGCCAACGAGCCGGTCAGCCGGTCGATTTCCTTGCGCTTGCCGAGCATCGCGCCCACGGCCTTCAAAAGCTCCACCGGAACCGGCAGCAGCCTTGCCGGACGGCGCATCGCCGCCGCCAGAGCATCGATCAGCTCGGGCGTGGAAACATCCTGACGGTCCGAAACCAGAAATGTTTTTTGCGCCGCCGCCGGATGCGTAAGGCCGGCCGCGATCGCGTCGCTTAAATTTCCGGTATAAATCAGGCTGCGGCGATTATTCAAAGCGCCGAACGGAAACGGCAAACCGCAATCCACCGCGCGCAGCAAGCGGTAAAAATTAGCGCTTACGCCCGGCCCGTAAACCAAAGGCGAACGCAGGATCACCACTTCCAATCCCGTGCTGGACGCGATTTCGCGCAAGCCCTGCTCGGCCTCCCATTTGGAAATAGCGTATGAGTCTTGCGGCGCGGGCCGGTCGGATTCGGCATAGGGAATTTCCCGGCCCTCCCCCTGCACTTTCACCGTGCTGACGAAGACGAATCGCCGCACGCCCGCTTCGGCGGCCTGCCGCGCCAGATTGATCGTACCGGCGGTGTTGACGCTTCGGTATCGTTCCAGGGAATCCGGCTCGACATCGCACATCACATGGGCGCGGGCGGCCAAATGGACGACGGCCGAGCATCCGCTCAAGGCGGCGCGCCAATCCGTACCGCCGCCGATATCCCCTATCGCAACGCTATCATCGCCATGCACCCGATTCAAAACGCGATAGGCTTTGCGCACGTTCCATGCTTCACGCAGCCTCGGGCAAAGCGCCCGCCCCACGAAGCCGTTAGCGCCGCTGACCAGGACAAGGGGGAAGGCCTGTGTCATGCGTTCTCTCACGAACCTTCCGCAAGCAGTTGTTTATAGAGATCGGCATAGCTCGCCGCCATGCGCTCGGCGGTGAATAATTGCGCATAACGCTCTTCGGCGCGGCGGCCCATGACGGCGGCGGTTTCGGGATTCTCCCAAAGATAACGCATCGCATTCCTGAACGCGGCGGGATCGCTGGGCGGCACGACCAGCCCGGTTTCGCCATTAATATTGATATAGCTTGTTCCGGTGCCGATTTCGCTGGAGATCATGGGTTTGCCGTACATCGCGCCTTCCAGCAAAGAAATGCCGAACGCCTCCGAACGCAAATGGGACGGAAAGACGACGGCGTAACACAGCGTCAGCAGCGCGACCTTATCCTCGTCGGGCAGCGCGCCCAGAAAACGCACATTCTTCAGGCCCAGGCGCGCGGCATGCTCTTTCAATTCCGCCTCGACCGGACCGGAGCCGACGATCACGACGGGATAATCCGTATTCTGAATAGCATCCAAAAGGATATGCAGTCCTTTATAGTAGCGGATCAATCCCACGAACAGGAAAAACCGCTCTCCCAATTCGGCGCGCCATTTCGCCAGCAAATCAGGGGACGGCGTCACATAGGAAGATTTATCGAGCCCGATAGGAATCACCGCCGTCTTGTCGCGATACCGCTCGAGCACATGGCTGGTGGCGAAATAATTAGGCGACGTCGCCACGATACGATCCACGCTGGTCAGGAAACGGTGCTTGAGAGGGCGATAAAATTTGAGCAGCGTTTGCTGGCGGACGATATCCGAGTGATAGGTGACCACCGCCGGTTTTTTAAGGCGGGTGGCGAAATGCACGATATCCATGAACGGCCAGGGATAGTGATAATGCACGATGTCGGCCTGCTTCGCCAATTGCGCGAAACGCAGAAAGACCGACGCGGAAAACGCCGTGGAGGCGATCTGAAAATTCATCCGCGCCCGATGCGCCTCGTGACCGTCGAGATGGATGGTACGATCCACGACATCGCGGCTCAGGGATAAAACCGAGCTTTGCACGCCAAGGCGGGCGGTGCCGCGGCATAATTGATAGATGACCTGCTCGACGCCGCCGACCGTGTCCGGAAAATAGGTCTTATAGAAGTGCAAAACGCGCATTGGCCATCCAGGATTCGCTGTTCGGTGCCGAACGCGGAACCCTACGATTAAGCGGTGAGCGATTCAAGATGGGGTATTGCATGGAAAGCGGCGGGAATCAGCTCAATTTGGCTTCCAGCGCCTTGAACCATACAGAATAGACCTGAGCCAGCCACCATTTCAGCGGCACGGAGCCATAATGCCTGCGAACGATGTCCATCGCCTCCCGGTAATGCTGGCGGCGGTTGTTGCGCGTTTTCGTATCCCGGTGCATACGGTTGACCGCCGTGAAACGATCCACGAATTCCAGCGCGCCGGAATGCCGGTATAGCTTCCACCACAGGTCATAATCCATCGCCATGCGCAGCTTCTCGTCGAGGCCGCCCACGGCCTCCCACGCCGATCTTCGCATCAGCGTCGCGGGCTGGGAAATGATGCAGCGCAGGGCCAGGCGGCGATTGTCGAACGGCTCCACCCATACGGGCGTCTTTTTGCCGGTGCGATCGTCCAAATTCCAGGCGCGGCCATAAACGGCGGAGAGGGAAGGCTTTGCTTCCAGCACTTCCAGAAGCGCCTTCAGGCTGCCGGGAAGCAGCATGTCGTCGCTGTTCAGCCAGCATACATACGGAGCCTTGCCCTTGGCGATGCATTCGTTGATCGCCGCCGATTGGCCGGAGTCCGGATGGCTGCGCCACCCGGCCAGCCGCGGCGCGAAAGATTCGATGATCGCGGCCGATTGATCCGAAGAGCCGCCGTCGGCGACGAAAACCTCCACGGGAACGTCTTGGGCGAAAGCCGAATTCAGGGCGTCGGCGAGAAAGCGCCCTTGATTGAAGGACGGCACCGCAATCGTGACCATAGGGATTTCGGACGGCATCATCCCGCGGATCGGCGCGGCGGCGCTGCCGCATAGCGCGACAGGAAATCTTCATAAGCCTTCGCCAGACCGTCCTGCAACGAGGTGGAGGCGCGCCAGCCCAGCCCCTGCAGCAGGCTGACATCCATAAGCTTGCGCGGCGTGCCGTCGGGTTTGGAGGCGTCGAAAACAATCTCACCCTCGAACCCGACCGTCCGGCTGATTTCCCGCGCCAATTCCGCGATGGTTCTGTCTTCGCCGACGCCTATATTGACCAGCGGCGGCTCGAATTTTTCGCTTGCCGCTTCGTCACCGCCCAACAGGCCATCGAATGTCTCATCCGGCAGATTCATCACAAAGACGCAAGCATCCGCCCCGTCTTCGTTGAACAAAAACTCGCGCCGGGGCGTGCCGGTTCCCCAGACAACGACTTCCCCGTCGCCGCGCTCCCTGGCTTCGTGGAACTTGCGGATCAAGGCCGGAATGACGTGGCTGTTGTTCAGATCGTAATGATCACCCGGACCGTATAAATTGGTCGGCATCACGGCGAGATAGCGCGTCCCATATTGACGGTTATAGCTCCAGCACATCTCGATGCCCGCGATCTTCGCCAGGGCATAAGGGCGATTGGTCGGCTCCAAAGGTCCCGTCAGCAGGCAGTTTTCCTTGAGCGGCTGCGGCGCAAGCCTGGGATATACGCAACTGGACCCCAGGAACAGCAGGCGCGCCACGCCGTTCTGGTATGCGGCGCGAATGACATTGTCCTGGATCGCCAGATTGTCGCGAATGAATTCCGCGGGATACGCGCTGTTGGCGGCGATGCCCCCGACTTTGGCCGCGGCCAGAAAAACATAATCCGGCTTTTCCCGCGCGAAGAACGCATTGGTCGCGGCCTGGTTCGTCAGATCGAGCTCGGCATGAGAGCGGGTGCAAATATTGGCGTATCCCTTCGCGCGCAGATTGCGCACGAGGGCGGAGCCGACAAGACCCCGGTGTCCGGCAACGTAAATTTTGGCGTCTTTATCCATGGCCGGCTGTTTATCCGCGCCCGCCCCGACAATCAAAGATTTCTTCATTATATCTTCCCTATGGAAATTCGAGGCCCTTCCCGCCGATTCGGCGTCCGCAGCCTCATCTTTCAGCCTCGATATTTGCGCCGCAACCATTTTTTCGACCATGTCCTCGAAACCGACGGCGGGTTCCCAGCCTAACTCCCGCCGCGCTTTCGAAGCATCGGCGACCGTTTGCCCGGACTCGACGGGCCGCATCAGCGCCGGATCGCTCACGACGTTTTCCCGCCAGTCCATGTTCACGCAGCGATAAGCCGCCTCGCATAAATCCTGCAAAGTATGCAGCCGTCCGGTTCCGATCACGAATTCATCGGGGCGCTCCTGCTGGAGCATCAGCCACATCGCGCGCACGAAATCGCCCGCATAGCCCCAATCCCTCGCGACATCCAGATTGCCCAGCGCCAGCTTGCCGCCTTCGACGACGGGCCTTCCGGCTTCGTTTACATCCGATGAATCGGAGATTCCCAGCGCGGCGCACGCGGCGCCATAAGCAATTTTTTGCGTGACGAAATGCAGCGGCCTGCGCTCGCTTTCATGATTGAACAGAATGCCGCTGGCGATATACAGGCCATGGCTTTCGCGGTAAATGCGGGCCATTTGATGGGCGTACACCTTGGCCGCCGCGTAAGGATTCACCGGATTGAACGGCGTTTGCTCATTCTGGGGCGCGCCGGAAACGCGTCCGAACATATCGGACGACGAGGCATGATAGACGCGGCTGGACGGACAGTGCCGCCGAACCGCCTCGAAAAGACGCATCGCCCCCAAAGAATTGACCAGAAACGTCTCCGGCGCCCGCGCCCATGACTCCCCGGGGCGGGACTGAGAAGCGAGATTATAGATTTCGTCAGGCTTGGCTTCGGCGACGGCGGCGGCGATATCCGCCTCTTCGGCCATGTCGCCGAACAGGACTTCGATCTTCCCGGCCAAATGGCTGGCGTTATGTGGGCGATGCCAGCTTTCCGACCGCGCCATCCCAACAACCCGGTAACCCTTTTCGAGCAGCATCTCCGCGAGAAACGAGCCGTCCTGCCCGGTGATGCCGGTAATCAGTGCCGTCTTCATGCCGCCATCTCCGCCATCCGCCTTTTGGGAGTCCTTAAAGCCTCCTCGTAAAGCTCCAGCAAACCCATCGCGCTGCGTTTCCACTCGAACCGCCCGGCCTGAACCAGCGCCGCGGCGCCAAGCCGGTTTCTCTCCTCGCGCTGCGCCGCAAGCCACAGCATCGTCTGCGCCCATGACTCCCCATCGCCCGGATCGAGCAGGATGGCGGCATTTCCCGCCACTTCCGGGATCGAACTGGATTGCGAGGCCACCGTCGGCGCGCCGAATTGCATTCCTTCAAGAACCGGCAAGCCGAACCCCTCGAACAGCGAAGGATAGAGATTGGCATAGCAATGCCGGTAGAGCCAGACCAATTCATCGTCCGACACATAGCCCGTCATCACAATATGGCCGGCAATCCCCAGGCGATCCAGATGACCCTGGAAATCCTCCATCATCCAGCCCTTGCCGCCCGCCAGCACCAGCGGCATGGGCGCGCCCCCGAGGGCCAGATAACGGGCGTAAGCCTCGGCGAGACGGCGCTGGTTCTTCCTCGGCTCGATCGTGCCCACATTCAGCCAATAGCTTCCGGCGGGAATATTGTCCAAGCTCCTCGGCCGCTTCCCTTCCGAAGCCGGATCGGCAAATCGCGAACATGGATAGATAACGCGAATGCGATCTTCGGGGAAATGAGGGAATGTCTTCAGATAATGATCCCGCGAGGCGTTTGAGATGGCGACAATCCAGTCGGCGGCCACGGCCGCCCGGAAAACGCCGTTGAAACATCCGACGCGATTGGCCTCGGGCGTCCAGGTGGGATCGACGGCAAAACCCATATCATAAAAAGTGTAAACCAGACGGCTCGATCTCAGTTGAACCGGGCACCAGAAATTATTGGCGTGAATGATGTCCGGCATTCCCAGCGCGTTTTCGACTTCCATCCCGTTCCAAAACGCGCGGGCGGTATCGCGCGTGAGATGCCGCGGGCCGTAATGGGCATGACGGCCGGAATAGGGGTTCATGATGGGCATCAGCGCATCGAAATAAAAATCGCCAAAACTAGGGAAAAGCGAATAACGATGCTCCGGCGCAAGCTCCAGCATCGCCTGAATCATGGCGTGGGCGAAATAGCCGCAGCCGGCCCTGCCGGAACCGGTTTGTGAAATGTCGAAGCCGAGATGCATAATGTCGATTCTGTTATTCGGACTTAAAGGTATAACCCCTGCCGTAGAAAAACCCAAGATTGTTGTGCGGGCTTTCGTCCGGTGCTTATATCAGCGGTGCTTTGCTCGAGAGGATGGACCCATGCGCCCAACGATTTGGCAGGCCGCCGCGCTGCTTTACCTGATCCTGCCGCTGGCGATTTTTCTGCTGTTCTTCTCGAATTATTTGATGGCGGCGGCAGGACTCGCCTTCATCGGCTGGGCGCTCCGGCGATTGCTGTGCGACGGCGTTGAGCAACCTCTATTATCGCGGCCGGTAATAGGGTGCCTCTTTTTGCTCGCATTCATTATCGTTGGCGCATCCGGCATGTTGCCGCCCCTATGGCAAAGCAGTGATTACGAGAAGCATTACGTCATCCTGCATCTTCTGATCGACAATCCCTGGCCGGTCGTCATTGATTTCGGTCAAGGGCCGGAAATGCTCCGCTATTACCTCGGCTGGTATTTGGCGCCGGCCGGAATTTGCAAGCTGTTCGGACCGCGGGCAATTGATTATGTCATGACGACATGGTCCGCTTTAGGTTTGTGGCTGGTTTTTTTATTATTGGCAGAGGCGCTAAAAGCCAAGTCCGGCTTCAAGAAGCAATGGCTGGCCATACCCATCGCGCTTATGTTTATGTTTTTCAGCGGCGCCGATCAACTTGGCACCGCCTTGACTGGCAAGTCCATGGGACCGCCCAACCATTTTGAGTGGTGGGCCACATTTTATGTTTTTCCCTCGACCATGACCAGCTTGGTCTGGGCGCCGCAACATGGGCTCGCGACATGGATCGCCGCTGGATTGCTTCTTAATGCCGGTTCATTGGCCCGCATTATCCGTCATGCGGGACTGTTTTTCTTCGCGGTATTTTTCTGGTCACCATTTTGCGCCATCGGAGTCGTTCCCTTTATTCTCATCACCGCAGGAGCAAAAAGCTTTCGACGGCTATTCAGCATCAGCAATGTCTTGTCGGTCGCCACGCTCGCGCCGCCGCTCCTAGGTTATCTGCTCGCGGATGCGCAAGCAATCCCGCACGACTGGATATTTAATGTTCCCGACTGGACGATGCAAAATCTTATCGGTTTCTGGCTTTTGGAATTCGGCATCTTCGCTCTGCTGGTCATGGCCATCGGCACGGAACGGCGAGCGATGTTCGGCACTGCGGTTTTGGTGCTTCTCATTGCTCCGATTGCCCGCATCGGGTCTGCCAACGACTTCGCCATGCGCGTCCCGGCAGTGGCTATGGCTATCCTGGCGTTTGTTGTCATTGAAATCATAATGACCAGGCCATGGCGAACGACATTTCCCCTGATTTTGGTATTCATGCTTGGTCTCGGCACACCTTATGCCGAAATATCGCGCTGCTTCCGTTTTGCCACCAATCAATTCCGGGCCAACACGCCGGAACATCTCATGAAAATGGATGCGAGCAACGTGATACGCGCCCAGTATCTTGCCGCATATCCGAATAGATTTGTACGTTAAGCTTCGACCGCCGAAATAGCTTAGTTGACGTCCGCGACGCCACAGGCATTGTTGATCGGGTAGATCGAATAACCGCCAACTGAACTTTTATCTTTAAACATTCCGGCAAGCATTCCATCCGCTGCCGATCCAGCAGGCGCGACAAGGGTATCATAATGCCGATGGAGTTCCGACCACGCTTCAGAATCTTTCTGCATCAATCCGTCCCAGAAATGTTTCGCTCGAAGCCTGCCCGCAGGCGGCATATAGGCGTCGGCGCGGATTAGAGAAAAGTCGAAATCCATCTGACGGCCGGAAAGCGCCGCGAGAACCTGTGCCGGCGAGAAAATCGCGATTCGGGAACATCTTGGCAGCGCACGGACATGATTAATAAAAATCTTAACCCCAGGATCAATCGGCCGCCAAGCCGATTGAATATAATATTTCGTCGTCGGAAAATTGAGAAGGGCGATACCAAGAAAAAGCACGGCGGCAGCCAGCAAGCCGAGAGTTTTGTTCCGCCGGCAGTTCATCTTGCCACTGAGGACAAGCAGACCAATCCCAGCAAGTGGAACAAGAACAATGCGCATCCATAATCCAGATTTGACACCGGCGTCAGGATAGCCGCCAAACGACAATCCGATCATGCCGACAAAAGCCAGAATGGCCGCCCCGGCGAGAGTGCGCCGCCCCGGCGAATCAATGTCACGGCTGCCCGGACCGCGAAGCACTGGTGTCAGGCCAATAATCGCTAACGGCACCACCGTTCCTATTGCCGCTAGCACATAAAGCCATTGACTTGAAAGTTTGGGAATAGTCGCCATGACGCCGGTTCCCCCCGACCATTGCAATATTTCGATCAGAAAAGGAAAAACGAGAATACAGGGCAGAATTAAGGCCGCCATGACCAAGGAACATTCTTTAATAGCCTTCAGGGTGCCGCGGCCAAAAGATCTCCCATGCAGAAAAAAGATTAGCGCCATTCCAACCGCCAACGAAACGGCAAGATGGGGAAGGAGAATAAAGCTCGAAAGGGCACCCACCACAGTGATGATACCGGCCAGGAATATGCGTTTATAATCACCTGGCCCGAACCGGACGTTTGCCCACAAGAACATAGCTGCCAAACCGCAAAGCACGGCGAAAACATGCTGCGGGACAAAGATCAACGATTGAAGGGGTTCGTCTACCCAGACGGAGGTTGTAAGCAATTTCTCGGTATACAAAAAGAAGCCGATCGGCGGCGTGCCTTTCACCAATAACGGCGTTAGACCCCCGACCCACGTAGCGAGAAAAACACTCCCCAAATGCACAGATTTTGCTCGCGTCACATGGCGTGCAATATCGAGAATTGTCATAGGCAGCGCGACACCGATGGCGATGACCGCGAAAGGAAAGGTTTGAAAATTCGCCAACGGGCTGCCAATCAGCCTAGCAACAAGGGCCGGTGGAAAATAAAAAAGAAAATTGTAGGCGAATGCTTCGTTCGAGAGGAAGGGGCTTGGCGGCGGCCATCCGTTTGCTTTGTAAAGAGACATTTGCGCAAAAAGATGCTTCGGCAGATCGAAGATATCGGGGAATTGATATAGTAGATCCTCCGCTAGCGTCGCCATCGGAAGATAAACTAATGCAACGGCAACCACCCAAGAAACTATAACGGCCAAGATCAGCATCTCCATCGGTCGACTTACGAAGCCGTCAAGATGGACGCGCACGCGCGCTTTTATCCGTGCGATATTAAACGATTGCCGCGAAATCGCGCCTGCCGTGATCTTCAAACGGATTTCCCGTCGAGCTATTGCGGCAGCCCCTATGGCAAAAATCACGGCGCCAATCGCCAGATTGCCGGTATATTTCAAGGAAAGGAGTAGCATCAAACCGAAAATTCCATATCCAAGAACGAAACTGAATCCCATGAGCGAAAGATTCGTTATTCCGCAAGCTAGAAAAAGTGAGCGGCCAACCACCGCGCATCCAACCAACAATGTCATGGTGAAAATCAAGGCCATCGGAAACGAGGATTCTTGTTTAGGGCCGGCAGCATCTTCTCGAGCTACTATCCGCAACTGAAAAACCTCCAGGCTGGTCAATCGCAAATGTCCGCTGCCTTCTACCCAGCCACCCAAGCCAAACACCAAACGCTGCATTGAATCCTTGCCAAGCGCGGGGATAATTGCCTGAAATGACTGTGAAGATGAATATTTTCCGGGCGATAGAGTGACAACAAATTGTCTGCCGAATAGAGATAGATGCGCCGCGTGGTCGCCCGTTCCGGCAACTTCACCCTCGAAACTCGCCTTAACTAAGGTCGAGCCGTCCAACCGAAGTTCTTGGCTAACAAATCCGGCATCGACAGGACGCACGTTCTCAACCTCAGGCAATCCATTCCTAATTTTTAGCTTGGCTCCGGACGCTGCGTTCCATGTTGTCCACTGCATGCCTTTCAAATCGGCCACGGGAATTAATTCTATTCTCGATTTGGGCAAGGCAACAACATAGTAGGCATGATTGCACACCTCATTGATGGCAATCCAATAGCCCTGTCGTTCCAAAGCGACACTGAGATTTCTATCTAACGACTCTTTTTTCTGAATGATCGCGACGGCATCCCATCCGGGCTGCGCGGCGGTGACGAGCAACGCCGCGCCGTTGGCCACGGTTTGGATTCTATTCTGCGCGCGGCTGCCCAGAACGGGAACCAATGACGTGTTCAGCTCATTGAGCACCAGAGCATTGAGCGGCTTCTCCGCGTCAAGGCCCAGCGTATCCACCATCGATGTCTGATAGGCCCCCTTATTGAACAAGCTCAGCCTTTTCAAAGGCGTGTCCGCTTGCTTGATCTCCATCATCATCGGACCGGGAAGAGGCGTCGGAATAACTTCGCCGGGACGCGCTGTGATCGCAAGGTTGGCTATAACCGTTAGAACAGCCGCGATGGCAAAGACGCCGCCAACACCAGCCGTCTCCCTGCGAATGGCTAATGCCCCAATGCCGAGAAAAAGCGCCATGATTGCCGGCGCAAAGTAACGGAAAGCCCAAGGATAGGCGTCCGATAATGTCATCGACGCGGCAGTGGCCGCGAGGATTCCCAAGCCGGTCAAAACCAGCCATTGGGGCCTTATGGAAGAAGTCATGAGAGGATAGCGCAATGCCGGCGACATTCGGCACTGCCTGATAATAGCGGCCATCGACCATGCGGCGGCGATAGTTATTAACCATGCTGTCGCACCCATGCTGCCCGCAAGCGCCCACATTTGCCCTTTGCCCTGCAACTCTTGCCAGACTCCGAACGACATCTCTCCGGCAAGTTTGAAATTTGCGAGCATGTGCCCAAGACCGAACGTCGCCTGTTCGCCGTCAACCCGCTTCAGGGGATTTCCGTAGACAACCCAATTTGTCCAAAATCGGGATGAAAAAATCAGTAAGCCCGCAATCAAACCTAGCCCATTCCATCTCGGCGACCGCCAAAGGCCGCGGAAACCGATCCAGCCTATTGAACCGATGGCAAGAATCAGAATAGCGACGACGGGCAACGCTGCGGAAACTTTTGCTCCTACAGCCAAAGCCGCAGCTAGCATAAGCATTCCGAAAGCCAAGGGTGACCGATTGTTTCGTCTAATATAGACAAGCCAGCCGCAGGCCATGATAAATCCCGCGCAGGCGAGAAGATCGCCTTTGACGGTACTCGCCAGACCGAGCATGGCAGGCGTAGACCCCAATATCGCCGCGAGACAAAGCGCCCAGAACAGAGGAGCGCCAAGCAAAAACGCCGTCCAAGCGCTCGCGGCAAACAGCGTCAGCAGCACTTCCAGATTGCCGAAGGCAAATCCGAGATATGAGCCGGAAGCCAGCGCATAAGCTAGCGCATTAAATTCTCCATTCCATTCATTGACGAAGAGATTCAATTGCGGAGTCGGCATATGCACAAAGACGCTGCCGGCATTCAGCCAGATCACGAGGCGCGGCAGCCCGTAAGTTTGCGCATCCCATGTGTAATCATAGAGAAACATCGACCGCAGCCACATCGCCAGAAAAACGCAAGCTATGGCCATAAGCGGCAAATAAACGCGCCAAGTCGTTCGGATGGATTCAGCGCCAAATTGCAGTTTGCGCGTTCGCCAATGAATCAAGGCGGCACAGAGAACGATGCAAACCAGGAAATAAGGCCAGCGCATCAGATCGATGGCAGAAAGACCGAGAATGATCCCGGATTGCAGCACCTGGACCATCAGCCAGCCTGCGATCAAGCTGGATGTCCGGTCAAATGCCGATTTGGCTCGTGCGAACCTGCCCGTAGAATAAACCAAAAACAATTTCAGCGCCAAATAAGCGCTTGCCATTCCGGCTTCGACAAAAAATGACAATGGAGTGATGGAATCCATATCAGGGTGAGACCGGTTCAATGGTTACATTGCGGATAATCCACGCTGCGACGCGGGGATCATTATCGCCGAGAGGCGAGGCAACGCCATCGGTTTCGAGACTGATTTCGGCAAGCTGGGCGGCCGGCACATCGACAATCCTCTCAAATACAGCACGATCGCTGCCTTTCTGCAGCGTAATTATTTGGTTCGAGCCGTCATGCTTGACGATACGAAGCGTTAAGGCGCGGCCATTGCGCATGCCATATTCAAAACGCAATTTTGTCTGTTCCGCTCCCTTGGGAATGGAGAGAGGCTGCAGCTTAAAGTTTATTTTACGTTCCACCCAATGCCACCAGTTCTGGCCATCGCTCTCGCGACCATGCGCGCCGGTTACCGCCGCAATCCGGATTAATCCATGGGTCAGCAAGGTATTTTTCAAAACATAATCGGCGAATCCGTAGCCCCATCTCGAAACATTATAATCCGTCATCTCGAGAATAATGATGTCGCTTGCCGCGACATCTTCCGCCAGTTCGGCGCGCACCGCGGCCTCGTCCGTCGTGACATCTTCGAAACTCTTCTTGCCGTTCATGCGATCATCGACCAGGCGTTCGCGAAAATAGCCGGACATGACCATGCGGGAATAAATATTCGTCTCCTCGAGCGCATAGCGCATCTGGTCGGAAAAACTGTCGCCGATGAAGACGATGCTCGGCCGCCACGCTATTTCCCGCAGCGGCACGAGGGACGGATAAATGGTAGGCCGCAGCAAACCGGCATCAGACCAGATATTGAGCAAATTATAACCGTCAACGTCGATCATATGAGGCGCGCCAAGCTGCGGAGCGCCGCAATCAAGTTTCGGCATCGCGGGAAACTGGCGCTGCCGGCTCTGATCGAGAAGTTGGGCCGCGATCATGCAGCCGGCGTAATAATTCCAGTGAACCCCGGATGCGGAATGCGTTTCCAATCCCGACGTCTCGACGAATTTGCGCAGTTCCGGCCCGGAATCAATAACGTTGACGCCGACGGATTTGATGGCATTGCCGAAACTCGCCGCGCGATTGAAGATATCGGCGCTGCCTCCGGCAAGATAGCGGCTGCCCAGCCCATCCGGATAAACATACGGTTTGCTGCTGGCGATCACGACCGTGAAATATTTCCCCTGCCTCTCGAATACCTTCTGCAATTGAAGCAGCTTCTGCGCTTCCTCCTGGTATTTGCTTTCCAGTTCTTCCTTGTGCGCGATTTCGTTATTGAGGCTATCGAGCGGCATGCTGCTGTATAGGCCGCGCGCCCTGGTGGACAGCAAATGCAATCGGGGCGCTTCGCGGAAAATCCTGAAATTGACTTCGTTGAAGCTTCGTATGAGGGACACCCGGAAGCCCAAATGAACGTCGAAATATTTCTCGGCCCACCGCTGCAAGGATTTGTCGAAAAAACTCTCGATGATGGATGCCGGCCGATCAGGAATTTTATCTGTATAGCCATACAAGGGAGGCGCTTCGGGCGCAAACGGCGCAAGCCATTGCCCCATCGGCAAGGCCAATATGGCTACCACAAGAACGCAAAGCGCACTCTCGGCAAATTTGGAAACGCGGCTCATCGATCAAAACCGGAAATAAAGGAACGGGGTATAATCGGAACTGACGAGCGCCGCCGCCGATATGACAAGGAGCAGCAAACTGGCGACGAATTGCAATCCTGCCGCCCGCAGCCCCCCCGCCGAGGTCACGACTCCGGTCCAGGCCGCCTGTAAAGACTTGGGATACGGACGCCATGATCGGGGCAATGTGGAGCAAGCGAGAAACGACGCCGCTATCATGGTGGCGAGCGCGCGGTTGCCGAAAATCATCCCCCACGGCGGCATATCCGCCACCGCCGAAGTTTTCAGGCCGAACATCGTCCCGATATAGCCTGTGGCATAATTCAGCGAAGGCGAGCGGAAAAACACCCAGCCCACGATTACGATCAAGAGGGTCAGAACGTGACGCAACGCGCCAGGCACAGAGATTCGCGACAAGGCGCTTGAGACAACCGCGCGTTCGAGACTGAGGAAGAAACCGTAATAAGCGCCCCAGGCTACAAAATTCCAGCTCGCGCCATGCCAAATTCCCGAGATGAGAAATACGATCCAAAGATTGGCATAGGTTCGCGCCACGGACAGCCGGTTGCCGCCCAAGGGTATGTATAAATACAGGCGCATCCAGTTTGAAAGAGATATGTGCCACCGGGTCCAGAATTCGGTGACGCTCCGGGAAATATAAGGGCGGTTGAAATTCTCCGGAAATCGGAACCCCATCATGCGGCCCAGCCCGAGAGCCATGTCGGAATAGCCCGAAAAATCAAAATAAATCTGAAGCGTGTAGGCGATGATTCCTCCCCACGCGAACATGAAAGAAGTTTGTCCCGCCGGATAATCGAATATCTTATCGACAACAAGACCCAGCGGATCGGCGATAATCAATTTCTTGGCCAGACCGACGCTAAACCGGAAAAACCCCGCGAGAAACCCTTCCACGGTATGCTTGCGGTCATGAATCTGCTCGCCGATATCGTGATACCGGATAATGGGCCCGGCGATCAATTGCGGAAAGAGGAAGATATACAGCGCGCAATCGAGGAAACCGCGCGGCGGCACGGCGCGGCCCTTATAGCTGTCGACCAGATAGCTGATCCTGTGGAACGTGATAAAGGAAATGCCCAGCAGGAGCGGCATGGAGGGAGCCGACACCTTTATATGCAGCCAGGCTTCAAGGGGCGCGGCAATTTCTGTGACGATAAAATTCAGATATTTAGAAATAATGAGGGCCGTGACGTCAAAACAAACCGCCGCCGCGAGAATCAATTTTTTCCATCGCTGAATTATTCGCGATCGAGGGGCCACCGCAAGCGACACCTTGTAGTCAATGTAGGTGCCGCCAAGAAGGGCGAAAACAAAAATTGGCTCCCCCCAGGCGAAGAAAATCATGCTTCCGGCGAGCGCGACGCAGTTTTTGAAATATATGGAACGGGGAGCCAAGTAATATGCGGCCAGAAACACCGGCAGGAAAATGAACAGGAAGATCGGCGAGGTGAACAGCATCGGATTAATCAGGGTGATAGGGGACTGACGGTCACGTTCCGCACCATCCATGCCGCCAGACGCGGATCGCCGTTGCCCAGAGGCGACGCCGCGCCATCGGTCTCGATGACAAGTGCGGAAAGCTCGAGGGGCGGCACATCGACGATCTTTTCGAATATCTCCGGAACATCGCCTTGGCTTTGCATCTGCGTCTGATAGCGCGAGCCGTCGCGCCGGATCAGGCTCAACGTCAATGCTTGCTTTCCGCGCGTCGAATATTCAAAGCGCAGTTTCGTTCGAGTCGCGCCGCTCGGCATGAACAGGGGCTGCAATCTGAAATTCACCGCCCGCTCCACCCACTGCCACCAGTCGCGGCCATCGCTTTCGCGATCATGCGCCCCCGCCGCGGAGATAAGCCGAACCGTCCCTTGATGCGGCAAAATGCCGGACGGCGACGAGCCCGCCGCCACCGCTTGATCTGATTCGTCGCTCCGTTCCAGAGGCGTAATGTCCATGTCATAGATGTTCCATGCCGCCAGACGCGGATCGCCGCTGCCGAGCGGCGATGCGGCGCTATCGGTTTCGATGCTAATCTCCGCCAGATCGGCGGGGGCCGCATCGAGCACTTCGTCGAATGTCATGGGCGCAGCGCCTTCGCTATACAGCACGCTGTCGCGGCTCAATCCATCGCGCCCGGCGATGCGCAGCGTCAGTGTCTGTTTTCCGCGCGTCAAATATTCGAAGCGTAGCCGCGTCCGGTTCATGCCCTCGGCAATGAACATGGGCTGCAATTTGAAGCTTACCTTGCGCTCGACCCAATGCCACCAGCGTTTTTCATCGCCTTCCCGATTATGAGCGCCCGAGGTCGAGGCGATCCTGACGATGCTGTGAGCCAAGGAACATCTGCCGGCCACCGGACCCGGCTTGAGCCTCACGACCGCATAATAGGGACGCTCGGTCAATTCGACGCATTGCGACGCTTTCAGCGTCTCGATAACGGGCGCAAGCGCCGCCTTGAATTTAATCGTGTACCACGGATTATCCTGTATGGCGTCGAGATATAACAATACGGCGGCATCGGCCTCCTTATATGCCAGAAGATCGAACACCCGGTCCGCAAAGCCGCCATCCACTTCATTCATATGGAATTCGCGCATGGTCTGCGGCCAATGCCTCATGGCCTCCGCGAGATTCTTGTCGCCGCCGATATTATAGGTTCGGATGCCCAGCCGGGACGCGAGATAATTGATCGTAAAGTCGTTCTGATACGGAAGAAACGCCACCATCTCGTCCGGCCGCAAAGAGTTTCTCATCGGCTCCACCAAATCGGAATCGATACGGTGGAATTCATTCCTGTTGGCCATGCTCCTCCGCCATTTTTGACCCACATGAGGCAGATTGAAGAGAATCAAGACCGCCACGACGACGATGGGCAAGAAGGCGTTCGCGCGATTCTGTTTCGCGGCCGCGAGCATGACCAGCGCCCATAATCCGAGAACGCCCAGGGCGGTCCAGCGGCAGCTTGCGCGCATATTCTTGAAACCCGGGACATGCATGGATATCCAGGCCGATCCTGTGGGCGCGACGGCATATTCCCTCGACATTTGCATATCGGGCCGTCCCTCGGGCTTGACCGCGTTGATCTTCAACGATGGCCCCAGCGCCATATATAATCCGAAGAGCGCGACCAGAAGGAATCCTGCGGCCAGCGCTGCCTGCGATCTTACGCGCCACCACGCCCATAAACCCGCGAGAATAACCGGCAGGCAGAACGTCGTTCTCCAGTCATCGACGCCGCCAAAAAATTCCTTCGTAGAACGCGGAACGCTCAGTCCCAGCCAATCAAAGAACCAATGCGAACCGCGCGTGGGAATAAGAAAAAAAACAAGATCGGCGCTAAATTCCCGAAACTCGTCTATTGACGAAGCATCGAATTGCGGTTTCCCCAGATAGGCCGAATATAGCAGATAAGCCGCCGCAAAGCCGCAAAGCCATGCCGGAAAGGCAAAACAGGCAAGATACCGGCGAAGATCGCGAACCCGGATGAAGATGGAAGCTCCCATGATGCCCGTTCCGGCCGCGAACATCACGAAACTGTACCCATCCATGAATACCGAGATAAGGCAAGCGAACATGAATAAGCCGGCATCTCCGCAGATGGCATACAGGTTTTTTTTACGCCGAAGGAAAAGCCGCAAAGCCGTCCAGGCATAAAAGGGCAGCAAGGCGAAGCCCAGCGCCAGCATCGAATAGCCGATATGGCCCCATACAACAGGCATGCTCATCCAAAGCACGGCGCCGAGGATCGCAGTAAACGGCGCGACGTCGAGCATTGTCGCGATCCTATATGCGCCGAAGAAAGCCAGAGCGCTCCAAAGAATGACCATGACGGAATAAGCGTCGGCCGCATGCAGCCCCGCCGCCATGAGCAAGGCCGCAGGCCATGCTCCCGCCAGCCCGAATGAAATCGCCGCGGGTTCTGGAACGCCGAGATTCTTCGCGTAAATCGAAAAAATGGAATCATTCAGGAACGACTGGGAAAAACCCGTCGTCCATACCGCCTGCATTAATGTCGGCGTCCCCATGAACGGAATTGCGCCGTAAAAAGACATGACGAAGCCGAACGCGAGAAGCGCGGCGGCAACTGTCGTTATGACCGATCCTGGGGACTTCCGTCGATGGTTCATCGATTCCTCATAATATATCCGCGTCGCCGGATCGCTTCGCGAAATGGCTGATCGGGCGGTCTAAGATGACATCCGCTTCGCTGCCGGCTCTCAGCCTGAAGCGCACATCCTCCAGCAGCATGCGATTGGCCGCGAGTAGGTCGGCCAGAAAAGCGACAAGGATAGTCTGGAATCCCGCCACCAGCAGCACCGCAGCCAGAATCAGAGACTGCACATGGCCGCCGCCATAGCCATCGAGGGACAGCCATACAAACCGCACACCGATCAAAAAGCCGAGGCCGAATAAAAATCCACCGATCATTCCAAAAAAACGGAAAGGCCGATAGATGACGAAAATACGGATAATGGTGACGATGCTGCGCTTGATATAGGACGGAATGCTTTTAATCAGCCGCGACGGTCGCAAGTCTTCATTGACCCGCACCGGCACCGAGACGATCGCCATGTTTTTCTGTCCCGCCTGGATAATGGTCTCCAGCGTGTAAGTATGGCTATTGAAGACCACCAGCCACTGCGCCGCCTTGCGCGATATGGCGCGAAATCCGCTTGGCGCGTCGGGAATATCGGTTCCGCTCGCGACGCGCACCACCCAGCTTCCAAGCCTCTGAAGCAGCTTTTTCACCGGCGAAAAATGCTCGATCGCGGCAATCGGCCGGGCACCGACGACAATCTCCGCCCGCCGCTCCAGTATCGGGACGGTCAAGGCCGGAATGTCATCCGCGTGGTACTGGTTGTCGGCGTCGGTGTTGACGATCACATCCGCGCCAAGGCGCAAACAGGCATTCAGCCCAGTCATGAAAGCGCGCGCGAGTCCCTGATTCCGGGGATGACGAACCACATGATGCACGCCGTTTTCTTGCGCCACGCGGACGGTGGCGTCATGGCTTCCGTCATCGACCACCAGCCATTCGACGGTCTTGAAGCCCGGAACCTGGCGAGGCAGCGCCGCAAGCGTTATGGCCAGCGTGCCGGCCTCGTTATAGCATGGTATCTGGATGATGAGTTTCATTCTGTCATGCCGGGCTAGGGTGAAACCGGATCGATAGAGACATTCCGTACCGTCCACGCCGCCATGCGCGGATCGCCGCCGCCGAGCGGCGATGCGGCGCCGTCTGTCTCGATGCTCATTTCGGCAAGATCGGCGGGCGGTGTATCGAGAATGGCTTCGAAAGTCACGGACGCGCCGCCATCGCTTGGTATGATATTTTCCTTGATCGTTCCGTCACGTTGCGCGACACGCAATGTCAAATTCTGCTTTCCGCGCGTGGCATATTCAAAACGCAGATGGGTTTTCGTCATATTTCCGGCAACAAATTCCGGCTGCAACATGAAGCTCGCCTTGCGTTCCACCCAATGCCACCAATTTTTTCCATCGCTTTCGCGGTCATGGGCACCCGTTACCGACGTAATTTTAACGAGCCCGCGGCCATCGAAAATGCCGATCCGGAATGGCCCGATTGGCGTAGACTGCTTTAGCCAGCTGTTGTCTCCCATCGGCTCCACCACGCAGCTTCCTGCCGCCAATTCCTGCTTTCTGCGTTTTTCCAGTAGCCTGGGATATATATACCCGTCATCAGTCCAGTCTGATGCGACCGCCCTGTCGTACAGATAAACCATCGCCATCTGCCTGAATTTGTGGTGCTCTCCGCCAAGCGCCAGATAAATCGTCGCGTCGCTCGGACATGCGGCGAGCACCGTATTCCTGAACTCGAGATAGAAGCGATCCATATTCTTCACGCCGCTGTAATAGTCCATAAACGGCCTGGTGCGCGCCACGCCGATCCAGGCGGCGCTGATCATGCCGACTGCGAAAAATGTCATGACCGCGCCATCGAACCATTTGCCGGACAAATTTCCGCGCCGCGGCCGCAAACCCGCGGCCACCATGAGAACCAGCGCCACAGCGAACGGATGCGCCCAATCCGCCAGCTTGAATTGACTCCAGCTTTGCCCCATTCCTTTCGGAAAAGGCGACGGTACGGCATACCGGAAATAAAGAATGCCCGCCGTAAAAACGGCCAGCGCCGCAGCGGCGGGCATGAGCGGTCCGTCTATCGTGGCGCGCCACACAAGACGCATCCTGGCGAGACAAAGCCCCGCTATCAGCGCAACAAGCGCCAAGCCAGCCCCATAGGACAGAGGGCCGGTTTTCCCCCGGCGACGTCCATTGATAGCCGTCCCATGCTCCGCCATGAACGCCGAATGCGTGGGCGAGATAGCCGAGCGGACTCCAATCCACGGGCGACCCGACGACGACACTCGCTTGTCCGCGCAGCGCGGCGTATGTTCGCGCAAGCTCCGTGTTGAGTAACACACCGGCAATCCCCGCCAGCGCAGCGCCGAAGACAAGAGTTTTCTTCCAGGCGCGGAACCGGAAAGCCATCAGGAAGCCGCTGCCGAAAACGGCGGCCAGCATGAAGGGCGCGATCTCGGAATAGGAGAAAATCATTCCTGCGAGAAGCGCGGCACCCGGAAATGCCGTTTTCGCCATGGACGGCCATCGAAGTTCGGCCACAGCGATCCACCGATAGACCGGGCCGAGCATAAAGAGCAGGCCGGCCCCCATCGCCATGCCGACGACTTGCGGCATGAACCCCAGATTGGCGCCGAATACCAGCCCGCCGAGACTGAATGCCGGAAAAGCAAGCAGCGCCAGCCGCACACCGCGTCGCATGGAGCGCAGCGTCCGCGCCAGCGGGAAGCCTATCGCCAGACAGCAGACTGCAATGGCGGCAATGACGACTGCAGGATACACTTCATACGACCAGCGCAAATTGAGCAGCGACTGAAAGAGAGCAAGCAGAAATGACGCGCCCATCCGAAGACCGGCCTGCTGATAGAGCGCTATCTGCGTATTTTGCGGCGTGATCTGGTCATCGGGGATGGCGTCCCCGAACGCATGATCCTGGAGCCATCTGCCGTGGGTCAGATAGGTGAACGCATCATTATGGGAGTTGAATCCTCCGTCGACGAACAGCGGACCAAGCATGCTCGCGCCGCAGGCGATGCCGAAAACGCTGACCATAAGGACGTGATACAGCGCCTGGCCGGCATGGCGCTCGCGGATGAGCAGATAAACCAGCAGCGAGACGGTCATAAGCGGTATGGCGATCGCATTGCCCAGCGGCACGAACCGCCCGGCCAGGCTAGCGATAATCGTTAATGTAGCCAGGCCCAGCACAGGCGCGAGGTAGAAACCGGCCAGGGCTTGTAATTTGTAAGGAAACGCCCTGCTCCATGCGCGGCCGATCAACGTCGCCAGCGAAAGAACGGCGGCGACGGCAGCAAGGCTTGTCCAAAAAATTCCCGGCCCGAAGCTGATCATATGCCCCTGCGCGCAAAATATTTCGCCGCGGCGGCGCGGCTTTCCTGTATGCCCCATTGCATCAGCTTGGTCTGCATGGCGGCGGAGATTTTTCCGTTCCAGCGCCAGGCCGCGCCGATGGAAGAAGCCAGCAGCCTCATGACGAACCAGCGCGGGCGCTCACGCCTGTTAACGCCGCTCTCGACCACGGCATGCGCATAGTTGAATAGCCATCGGTCCGGCACTTTGCCGAAATGCTTCTTGAGCATATCGTTGATTTCTTTGTGGACCTTCACCCTGGCGCCCAGAGTCTTATTGTCGGCATAGAGTCTGGAGCCGGCCAGCTTCTCCTCAAGATAGGCGAAACGCGCGCCTGCCTTGCCCAGCCGCAGCCAGAATTCGTAATCCATGCAATAATTGAGGAATTCGTCGAGCAGCCCGTGCTTTTCCACGACCCGGCGCCGGAAGAATAGTGCCGGCTGGCAAATGAAGCAGGTTTCCTTCAGCCGTTCGAAATCCCAGGGTTCGGAAGGATAGGACTCGAAAGCACGGTCTTCCAGATCGATATGATCGGCCATGCCGTACACCACGTCGATATCGGGGTGCGCGGCGAAGAAGGCGGCAACCCGGGCAAACGCGCCGGGATAATAAATATCATCGGAATTCAGCCAGCCTATGATCTCCCCATCGGTGGCGCGGATGCCTTTATTCACCGCGTCGGTTTGCCCTTTATCCCTTGCGGACACCCAGCGCACCGGCGGACTGAAATTCCTGAGTATGTCGACCGTGCCGTCCGTACTGCCCCCATCGAAAACCACATGCTCTATATCGGCACCCGCCTGATCGGCCACGCTTCGCAATGTGCGTTCGATGAATTGGCCTTGATTGAAAGAAGGTGTCACGACACTGATCTTCATGCGGAAACTTTCTGAGGGAACAATTCGATGCATTCGCCGTCGGCGCGCTCGATGCTGCATCGGTGCAGCATGCCCGAAAGCTCGCGCTGATCGTCGCCGTGTCCCGAATGAGCGGGAACGAACGTCGGCGCAAGCCTGACTTCGTAATATCCGCCTGCGAGTCTCAGCGGCATCGACCAAACCGCATTCGAGCCGCGAACCACTTCAAAGGGAACGCCCCTGGGCTTTCCGTCGAAACTGGCCTGAATTTTAAGGCTGGATTGCGGCAGCCATGCGGGAACGGAGAATTCAATTCTTAAATTTTGCTCGCTGACGGCGGGCGCGACCTGTATATTCAGGGCGGGACCAGCCCAGCCATCGGCATAAGCGCCGGTGAGCATATTCCTGTGCTCTTTGTTTGTCACGGCATACTGAAAGAGGTCCCAATATTCCCTCGCCATGCTCTCCGAGTCTGAAAATTCGGCGGCGCGCTGCCGTCCTGCCTGGATGAATTGCGCGCGCAAGGCTTCGTCTCCCACCAGCGCAACCATCGCTTCGGCAATTTGGGCCGGAATGCGGGGATCGAAAAATATGGCGGCGTGAGCGGCCACTTCGGGAAGCGACGTGGTATTGCTGCAAGCGGCCGGAACGCCCGCGGCCATCGCCTCGATCACCGGCAGGCCAAATCCTTCATAAAGCGAAGGAAACACCACGCCGCCGGAATGGGCCATCAATGCCGCCAGCTCCGCATGCGGCAGATAGCCTGGAAAAAGAATCCGGTCGGCCATATTCATCATGCGGGCCGCGCTCATCAGCCACTTTTGGCGTTCCCCCGGCGCGCCGGTGCAGACCAGCTTGATATCCGGCGGCAGCCCCGCCCGGCAAGCCATGCCAAAGGCCGTGAGCAGAATTTCATGATTTTTATGCTTCCAGAAATTGGCGGGATAAATGAGATACCGCTGCGGCGCGAGGCCAAGGCGGTCCAATACGTTCTTGCCATTCTCCGTCGCCGGCGCCATGCGTTGCGCCATGCGCAAATAGATGGTGCGGATGCGCGCTGGATCGAGGCCTCCATAGGCAATAGCGTCAACGCGCGAATAATCGGAAATCGCCGCCAGAGCGCTCGCCCGTCGGCAAGCCTCCATAAACGCGCGGTCTCGATGGATGATATCCTCGGCAGGAAAGAATTCCGGATAGGCTTTATATTGCAGATCGTAAATCGTGCAAACGGTCGGAATTCCCGGCTCATAATAAGTGGGGGCCGTGAAAGGACAGAACAGCAAATCGGCATTAATATCGCGCAATAACGTAGCCGCGCGGCCACGCTTGAGAGCCGCATTCAAGCTATAACCCAACCGGCCCGCGGCGGCTTTCAGTCTCGCGGGCAAACGGGGCATCACGCGCAGGGCCAAAGCCACTCCGCGACGCCGAAGGGATGTCTGGGCGGGACCGATCGCCATAAGACGCCGCATGTTGGGACGATCCAGCGTCGTTAATTCTTCGTGCGAAGCGGCCTGCGTCAGCAGCACAAACTGCGTCTGAGGCGCCATTTCCGCCAGATGCTGCAGCAATTTGAGCACGAAAATCTTTGCGCCGCCATTCTCGCCGCCGGGGAGTATCGGGGTCAAATCCACCGCAATCGTTCGAAGAGATCTCTGAACCGCTCGATCCACGCCGTTTTGCCAGTTTTTCAGTTCGGGCCAGTCGACCAAGCGCAGCATCCAGCGCATCAGCGGGCGGGCGGATAATGTATTCATGGCCGCTTGCATCGCCTCGATCTGCTTGGCCCGCGCCGCGCAATCGGCTTCCATCTCCCGTAATATCAGGTTCGCCGCCTCGATCTGTTCCTCCCGCGCCGCTCCATGAGATTCGGATGCTCCCAGCATGCGCATCAAACTCTCATTCTGCTCTATCCTCGCATCGCGGTCGGCCTCGGATTCCCGCAGCCTCTGCATAAGCACCCGGTCTCCCGCTTCCTTCAGCGCGCCGGCGAGCGCCTCGATTTCTTCGGCTTGCGCCACGCGGCTGGCTTCCGATTCCCGCAACATATCGGTCAGCGCCTCTATTTGCCGCGACCTCGCCAATCGATCATCCTCCGATTCCTGCAGCATGCGGGTCAATGTCTCGATCTGCCCCGCGCGCGCCGTGCGGTCCGTTTCCGATTCCCGGAGCGTTAAAGCCAGCATTTCGGCTTGGCCCGCCCGCGCGTTCCGATCGGTTTCGGATTCCTGAAGCGCGCCGGTCAGCACTTCGATTTGTTCCGCGCGCATCATGCGGTCCATCTCGGATTCCTTCAGCATGCGGGTTAATGTCTCGATCTGTTCCGCCCGCATTGTGCGATCATCTTCTGATTCCTGCAGCATTTTTATCAAAGGCTTGGCCTCGGATTCTTTCAATATCCTGTTCAGCGTCTCGATTTGCCCGGCCCGCGCCAATCGATCATCTTCCGATTCCCGCAGCATGCGGGTTAAAATCTCGGTCTGCTCCGCGCGCGCCGCGCGGTCAGCCTCCGAATCCCGCAATGCCAGGGTCAGCGTTTCTATTTGTTCCGCCCGCGCCGCACGATCCGCTTCCGATTCCCGCAGCATGCGAGCCAAAGTCTCTATTTGTTCCGCGCGCGCCGTATGATCCTTCTCGGATTTCCGCAACGCCCCGGTGAGAGAATCGATTTGCTCCGCTCGCGCCGCGCGATCGATCTCCGACTCCCGCAGCGTTTGGGCGAGAGATTCAATCTGCTCTTCCCGCACGGCGTGCCTGGCTTCCGATTCCCGCAACAGCCGCGTCAATGTCTTGATCTGCTCCGCGCGCGCCGCGCGATCTTTTTCGGATTCCTGCAATGTCTGCGTTAACGCTTCGATTTGTTCCGTCCGCCTGAAACTAGGGAAAGCATGCTTCATCACATGGCGCAGCGTCGCGCTCAGGGGTTCGGTCCTCGGCGCTCGCATCCCGCGATCAGCCCCGAATTTATGCAGCATCCGCGTGAGCAGCGTGATTTGCTCCGCCCGCGCCGAACGGTCCACTTCGGAGGCTCGCAACATCCTCGTCAAGGTCTCGATCTGCCGGGAACGCGCATACCGGTCGATTTCCGTCTGCCGATGCTCCCGGACCAGATCGACATAAGCCGGCATGGCGCCATGGCTGGAAACGCTTGGATAGATAGCGTCGAAAGCAGGCCCCCGGCTTACATCCATGACCGCCCGATCGTTTCTATACGGCTTGCGAATATGCGGGCCGCCCTTGGCCGAACGCTGGAGGATCGTTTCGTAGACATTCAGGTAACGGCGGGACTGAACCGAAGGGGAAAAATTCTCGACCGCGAATTTCCGAGCGGCCATGGACCAAGCCTTCAGACGTCCGGCATCGCCCAATATATCCGTCATCGATGCGCCCAAGGCGCCGATATCGCCGGCGGGAACCAGCCAGCCGGTCTCGTTATGGCGCACGGCATCGGCAACGCCGCCGGATGAAAAAGCGAGAACCGGAATGCCGCAGGCTTGGGCCTCGAGAACGGTATTGGGCAGATTGTCTTCCAATGACGGAAGAACGAAAAGGTCGGCCGCGATATAGGCCGTGCGAAGCTTTCGCTGATCCTCGATGCGGCCCAGCGACACGATGCGGAGTCCCGTTTCGACCAATTCCCGCGCCGGTTCCCCGAAACAAAGCACCGTCGCGGCCTTTAACGCGGCAGCCGAGGCGGAGTCGTCCAGCCGCGCCTTGAGCGCCTCCATCAGGATCGAGAATCCCTTCCGGCGCTCCGCATGATTATCGGCGCCGAAGAGAATGCACGGAACGGCGGGATCGATGCCCAAGGACCGGCGCGCTTTTTCCTTGTCGCCCGGCGCGAAGATATCGACCGGCACGGCATTGGGGATGGTGAATATCTCGGCGTCACGGAACAGCGAGCTGCGCATGGCGCTTTGCCGCATCCATTCGCTCGGCGCGATCAAGGTCAGGCCGCCGCCATTAAAAGCATGGCGCCGGTCCGCCAGGCGCGCGCCGATCAGATTGTCCGGGTCGGATTCCAGCTGCGGACAGGCCGAACATTGCGCGGTGAAGCCCTCGCAGCCCGCCGTATAATGGCAACCGCCCGTGAAAGCCCATTGATCGTGCAGGGTCCAAACGACGGGACGCTCGGCATGCAACAGCTTGCCGATGGATTCTATGGATAGAAACGACGTAACCCAATGGAGATTGATCACATCGCTTCTGACGATCAGCGGGTGGCGTCCGATATCGATGCCGGGATATCCCAGCGAGAAAAGCGTATTGCTGACCGGGGAGCGGCGCTTGTCGATATATTCCGCCTGGACGGCGCGGGCGATGATATCTTCTTGCACATCCTCGATGTCGGGAACTTCGCCTATGTAAGTATGCGGGTCGTTGCCGGATTTGAACCTCACCAGATGGCGGGACGAAACGCCCGCGGCGCGCAGCGCCTTATGCGTCCGGGTGGCGGCGATTCCCGCGCCGCCGCGAGAGTCATAGGTGCTGACATGCGTGACGGCGATGGATTTCATGGCGCGGCGCCCGCGACCGTGCCGGGCATGCTGGTAAGCGCGCCGATGCGCTCCATGGATATTTTTTCAAGGGATTGGAAATCGAAACAACGATCTTCCGTGCCGGCATCGCGCAGAAATCCGGATATCTTGCCGCCGGCGGTATAATCCACGGCAATGAACGGCGCGCCGATCGTATGGGCGAAGACGACGGAATGGAAACGCATCGACACGCAAAAAGCCGCCGTCGACATGCGCTCGATAATCTCGCTCGGCGACATAGGTTCCATCGGGACGGCGATGCGGTCGCTGCCGATGCGCTTGGCGAGCCTGCGCGCGAAGACCCGGTCGTCATTCCCGATCGGGAAATAATGCATCGCCAGAAGCTCGATGGCATGATCCGGATACTGCTCTAAAAGACGCTGGAGAAAAGCCGCCGTGATGTCTTCGGCCTGGGCGGAGGTCACGGCCTGCGGATATTCCGAGGTCAGCTCGCGCAAGAAGCAGCGGATGACTTTCGAATCTTTTCCCTGCCACCGGATTCCCAGGCCGCGAACATAATCGCGGGCGGGGTCGTCGCGCACGCCGATGGGCTTGGAGATTCCCCAGCCGCGAAGGCGCGCCGCGCTGTCATGATCGCGCACGGAAATCTGCGTCGCCAGGCGGGCGATGGCGATCACGTTATTTTTATATTGCTCGACATTCAGCGGGCCGATGCCGCATCCCTCGACAATGCGGGGACGGCCGCGAGCGGCAAAATAGGAAAATAGCGACGCAATCATTTCCGTCTGCGGAATATCCATGAGCGGCCCCCCCGCCATAATCAGCGCGCCAGCCTCGTCAGCCGCAAATTTCGCCTCTTCGCTGACATAATCGACGACGCTTATCCGCTTGGCAAGACCGTCGGGCAGGTCATGAATCGTCAGGGCCGTATAGCGCGGGAACAGGCTGAGCAGCGTAAATCTGGCGGCGGGATGACGATCGGCATATTGACCGACGATCCCGGCGAGGATGGCGATGTCTCCGGCGGTTTCCGTGCCGTACCAGCCGGCAAGAATAATATGGGTCAGGCTGCCGGGCGCAGCTTCCGCATGCGGCGTTTCAGCCATGGATTCCAGGGCTATCGGCCGCCCATACAATGCGGGCCGGGCCTGCTCCGCCCGGTTGCGCTTCCCGGTTTCCGGAATCGACCATTCCGCGTGATAATCGTGAATGCATGACGGGCAGTGCTTTTCGACGATCTCCGCCCTTTCATGCTCATAGCGCATCAAATCCAGGGAAGGATTATGGCCGAGAGGATGAGGCGCGCCGCGCGGCGCGCAATGGGCAAATCGTCCCTCGCAATCGATATTGATCGCCGTCGCGTTCTGATAGGGACAGCCGACCAGCCGTATGTCCCCGGTCAGGAGGGACAAGATCGAATGATATGTTCTGCGAATTTCTTCGGAAGTTTCATAAAAATGGATCAGATAGTGATAAAATGCGACCAGATGCTTGGTCTCCTGAACATCGAACGAGCGGATTTGCGCATTGGATGAATCGACATAGAGACGGTCGATATGCTCCGCCACCCGGAAGCGCACATGGATATTATTCTCGGCGCCCCAGTCCAACAGATCGTGAAGCCCATACACGTTTTCCTTGACGATGGTGCAGCTGGCGATAACCGGAATGCCCGCGTCGCGCAGCCCGAACAATGTCTCGGTGGCGCGCGCGAATGCGTCTTCCCGACCGCGAACGCGATCATGGACGGCTCCGATTCCGTCGATCGAAACCATGCCGCTGAAGGAAACGCCTTTCGCCGCATAGGCCGCATGCACCTTGGCGAGCATGGGTAACGCGCGCGAAGAACTGAAACCGTTGGTGATAAAACGCCCCTCCCGCAGATTGGGCAGCGCATCGAGGGCGGCTTCGTAGTAACGGTCTAAATCTTCCTTGAGCGTCGGCTCTCCGTTGGCGATGTCCAAGACCTTGACTTCAGTGAACAGGTCATCAGAGAGCATGCGCGCGAACTGTCCGGGGGTAAGTTCCGGGCCGCGCTCGCGCATCCAGATATTGCACATCACGCAACGCGCGTCGCAGACATCATTGACCTGATAATTAATAACCCGCGGCTTCATAGGAGCCGGTAAAATAGGCGCCTTGTCACTCTGCATGTCCGACCGGGACGGCTTATTCATTGCGAGACATCTCAATCAGCGGCCATGGAAGATCAGGGCGCAAATACGTTTATCTGAATTTCAGTAGGCAAGTCCACAAGGCCATGATGCACCAGGAGCGGGCGGCTGGGATCCGGCGGCAACATCGTGAATGCCGCGACCCCGGGAACCTGCACCAGCCTGATTTTCAATTGATCGGCCTCCGCATGGGAGACGCGCTCCATGGCCATGAAACTATCGGCATCCATGGTCGACATGCCGATATCGAAGGTATATTCCCCCTGGGCGATGGTCAGAACGACGCGATGCTCGAAGCGCACGATAGACCCTGGCGCCGCGGGCGGAACGGAGGTTCTGGTTTGAAGCGAGCTTTTGCCATGAAGGATGACCCCCTTTTCCGTGCGAATAACCACGCCGCCGGCGGGAACGCCGGCTTGACTGCCAAAATAATGCTCATGATGAAATACGGCCGTCTCTCCGAAGCGAAAGCTCCTTCGCGGCCGGCCATGAATATCGGTCAAGGCGACGCGCAGGCATCGAGCGTCGCAGGCATTGATTTGAGCTATTCCATCGAGCGGAAACAGCGCCTCGTCCGGAAAAGGCGCATGGGCCGCGTCGCGGACGGGCAAAGGCGGCGTATCGAGAGCGGGGGCGGCATCCGCCTGCGGCATCCGTTCCTGCTGCTCGATAAGATAATATTTCTTGACGGCTTCCGCCGCCGGGCCGTTATGCAGCGCCTGCCCATGATCCAAAAGAATGGCGCGGTCGCAGTGATGCTCGATATCGCCCATCGAATGCGAGACCAGAATAATGGCCGCGCCCTGCTCCCTGAGCTGCTCCAGGCGGCGATAGCATTTCTGCCGGAAGAAAACATCGCCGACGGCGAGCGCCTCGTCGATGATGACGATCGAAGCGTCGATATGCGCCTGCACCGCGAAGGCAAGGCGCAGGAACATGCCGCTGGAATATGTCTTGACCGGCCTATCGATGAATTCGCCGATATCGGCGAATTCGACGATGCGGTCGTAACGCGCTTCGATTTCCTTCTGATTGAGCCCCAGGATGCGGGCGTTCAGAAACACATTGTCCCGGCCGCTATATTCCGGATTGAATCCGCTGCCGAGCTCCAGCAGCGCCGCCACGCGGCCATTGACGCTGACTTCGCCGCTCGTCGGCGCGAGGGTGCCCGCGACGATTTGCAGCAGCGTGCTTTTGCCGCTGCCGTTGCGGCCGATGATGCCCATGGTTTCGCCGCGGCGAAGCTGAAACGATACATTCTCCAAGGCCCGGAATTCGCGGTAATAACGCGGCTCGGCGCGCCCGGCGAAGAAGCCCCGCCCCCCCGCGAACCGGCGCGCGGCCCGATACAGGCGCGGGACAAGCATCTGCTTGAGCCTGTAATGCGGCGCGGCATAGATATCGTAATGCTTGCTCAGATTCCTGGCGTCGACGACGATTTCATCAGAGGACATCGGCGAACCCCCTGCGGGTTTTCTGGAACCACCAATAACCGAGAGAACAGACTGCCGTCCCGGCGGCCAATTGCACCGCCCATGCCTGCCATTCGACGGGATTGCCCCAGAGCATGACATCCCTCAATTGCAAAATAGGCAAAGTCAGCGGATTCCAGGCGATGAGCGCGCGATAAGATTCGGGAAGCGCGTCGATCGGATAAAAAACCGGGCTGAGAAAAAGCAGGACGGTCGTCACGATCCCCATGCCATGGGAAAGGTCGCGCAAATAGACCCCAAGCGAAGCGAACAGCCATGTAAGGCCGAGCGTCAGGAGAATTAGGGGCAAAAGGACGATGGGAATCAGGACGGCCTCGCCTTGGACGGGAACGCCTGCCATAAAACAAAAAACCAGCAGCACGCCCATACTGACCAGAAAATGCAGCAGCGCCGAGCAGAGAATCGTCCAGGGCAGAATCTCGAGGGGGAACACCACCTTCTTGACGTAATTCGGCTGGCTGGTGATCAGCGTCGGCGCGCGATTGAGGCATTCGGCGAAAAGGCCGTGGACGATCATCCCGGAAAATAGCACGATGGCGAACGCCACCTTGCTTTCCGGCCCCGTTCCCCAGCGGGCCTTGAACGCGACGCTGAACACGACGGTGTAAATCGCCAGCATCAGCAGCGGGTGGAACAGCGACCAGGCTACGCCCAGAAACGAGCCTTTGTAACGTCCTATGAAATCACGTTTGACAAGATCCCAAACCAATTCCCGATGACGAATGAGTCCTTTGAACATGGCTGGCTGGGGTTATGGTGGAAGCAATAGAAACGTATTCGGATCAGCCCGTCTTCGCTTCCTTCGGAAGCTTCACCGGGCACTGCTTCGCCCTAACGGTCTTCCGCGGGCCGCGCCACGCGTAGCCCGTAAGGGCGAAGCGTGGTGGAGCTGATGAGGATCGAACTCACGACCTCTACAATGCCATTGTAGCGCTCTCCCAGCTGAGCTACAGCCCCCTCGACTAATCGGGGCGGTTTATAGCAGTCGTTCGGGAAAAGCGCAAATCAGGAATCGCGCGACGCGGATAAGTCGGCGAGAAAGGCGGAAAACGGCGCGTTTGGCCCTACCCCGAAACCTCGTCCAGCAATTTGCGCAATTGCTGGCCTACCGGCTGGGCGGGGCGGATTTCGTTGATCGCCAGCATATCCTGCCCCCGGATATGGTCGATAAAATCGGGATCGCAAGTGATCAAAACCTGCCCGAACAAGGTGACGTCGATGGCGGAAACCTCGGCTTGAAGCCCGTTTTCCGCGATCCATTCCTTGAGCATGGCGGCAAATTCGAGCGCCATGGTTCGCCGCGCCTGCCGCTGCAGCAGCGGCGAAAGCGCATGGCGGTCTCCAGGCTGCAAAACGACGAAATACCGATAATGGTCGCCATTCATAGAGTTTCCCCCGGCGAGGGCGGCATTCATCATGATGGCTGTCGATGTCACGTCGCCTCGATTGGATCTGTTATTATGGACCTGTTCTCAGGGCCTGTTATTGCCTATCGCAGCTCAACAATTGGCAGGCCACCCCCGAAATCTCATGCTGCGCGACATGCCCTAAAGCCGTCTTGCCAACCGTTGACCAGCCGTTGAATTGCGATAGAGCTAGGATGCGTGACAAGATTTAAAGTCGGGTTAAGATGACGGCGCGGCCATTAAGCATGACTTAGGCCAAGGATTTGATTATGAAGGCAAAGTCTAAAACCGGCATTCACCATGCTGCGGCGCGGCAAAGGAAGATCGCGCCTCCGCCCGATGCCGCCGGATTGCGCGCCGCCGCGTTGCGTTATCTGGCGCGCTATGCCGCTTCCAGCGGCCGCCTGCGCCGCGTTTTGACGGCGCGCCTGGCGCGCGCGGCGCGGGACCATGCCGACTTCGCCGCCGATCCGGAACAGCGGGCGATCTTGCTGCAAGCCATAGAAATCATCATCGCCGACTGCATCGACAGGAAATATATCGACGACGCGGCCTTCGCCGCCACGAAAGCGCGCCATTTGCGCCAGGCCGGGGCCTCGCGGCGGGGACTGGCCGCCAAATTGCGGACAAAGGGCCTGACGGCGGCGCAAGTCGCCACGGTTCTGACGGAAGAAGCCGACGAGGAAGGCGAGCAGGCGGAATACCGGGCCGCGCTCCGGCTGGCGCAACGCAAGAAACTGGGGGCATTCCGGCCTGGGCCGCCCGACGCCATACAAAAGCGGCGCGATCTTGCTGCGCTTGCGAGGGCGGGATTCAGCCATGACGTCGCGCGTCGCGCCTTGAATAACGCGGAATAAAAGCCAATCGACCGCTTTATTTATAGGCCCCTTGCCGCTATTATGCCCGCCGCTGAGTTAGACCCATGGTCAGTCCGCTTGAAAACCCGGAAAAAACTCCGTCGCTATCGTTTGCAGAAACGCACTAAACTGGTGCGGATGCGACGGAGTTTTTTCCGGGCTTTCAAGTTGACGTAATATACTAAGGCATTGCAGTGACTGCTACGGCTACCTATTTTCCGCGTTCGGTCCATGACTTGACCATCCGCGCCGCCGCCAACACCGGACGGCGGATCACGGCTGGACTGACCGTGGTCAACCGCGCGGGCAAGGGCGCGCGCAGCCGCGTATGGCTGCCTGGCGATGTCACCCGCGATCCGGAAAAGCTCGCCGCGCACGAGTTCAAGGCCGAATGGGTCGCCGTGCGCGAAATCGACATCGCCCGCCAGTACGGCAACGACATGATCTACGACATGGATGTCGAATCGCAGAACCACCTGAAATGGGCGCTGTACGACCATTCCAAGATGACCGACGACGGCTATCGCATGGTGGTCGTGACGATGGGCCTGTACGAATCCTCGGCAATGCTGCGCGGCGGCGGCGACGAGCTGCAGATTTTCGACCGCGCCTTGCGCGACCGGGTGCAGCAGATCGTCAATATCCTGTGGGACATGGATCGCGGCACCAAGCTGAGCGACGCGCTCAACCGTCAATTATGGTTCAAGGGCTGGGACGAAAAACTTATGCTGCCGGATATCGGCATCAATCTGGCCGGCCTCGATCTGCTCTACCGCCAGAAAAGCTGGCATACGCCGAATCCGGTGAAGAAAATGAATTACACGCTGACGCGCAAATTTCTCGATCTGGTCGGACAATTGCGCCGCGATAATTTCCACAGCGACCAGGTGATGTTCGGCATTCATATTCCCGAATTCGACAAGAGCCACGAATGGATTTATCTCGCCGACGGCGACCAGAAAATCTGGGAATTCAACAGCGTCATATCAAGCATCTACAGCAAATTCGACATGTGGTCCGTGGGCAGCGGCTATGGCGTGCAGCCGACGGTCATGCATCTGCCCTCCTACCGCCACCGCCAGTCGGTTCAGTCCATGCGGGCGGCGTAGGCATTCCGTTACTTGATGGGTAGGGAAACCGCGCGCACGAGCGCCGAGATTCGCTGCGCCGGTTTTTCTGGAATATCGCCCTGGCAATATATTCGCCGTCAAATATAACACGGAAAAGGTGAAACTATTTTGAAATCAGGCGCAACCCTTGCGGGCAGGGAATGGGTAAGCTATAAGGATTCCATTCATTTTTCGACTATTGCCCCCATTTCCACCAGGACCTCATGAGCATCCTGTTCGCCGCTCTCAACCGTGCAGCCCACGCGCATCGCGACGCGGCGACAGCAGCCGCGACGCCGCGGCTGGGATCGGGAATGACGGCGGCGGCGTCCGGAATGCCCTGGTGGCTGGCGATGCTCGGCGGGCTGATGCTTGGCATTGGCGGGGCCGGTTTATGGATGTGGCAGACGGCACCGATAACCAACAGCCAGCCTATCGCTATATCGCCGCCGTTCGGCAAAGAGGAAATGCCCGCCGCATCTTCCTCGGCCCTAATGCCCGCCGTCAAAGCGGGCATTTCGCTCGACGCCCAGGCACTCGCCATTCCAGCGCCGCTGCTCGATGAAGTGACGGCGAAAATCGATCCCGTCCTCAATCCCCCCGGCTCCCCATCCAGCCTGCGCCTCGACGCGGCCTCCCTCGAACAACCGGCGCTCGAAGTTCAGATCACGGACGGCATGACGCCCGCCGACAAAGCCGACGCGCTGCAGCAAAGCGGCAATATCTATGACGCCGCCGCTCTATGGCGCAAGCTGCAGAAAGAATCCCCTGCCGATCCCGCGATCCGCGCCGGTTTCGCCGCCGCGCTGGCCGCCGTGAACACGCCGGAAGCGCGCGCCGAACTCGACGGCCTGATCGCCGCCTGGCCGCAATTCGCGCCCGCCTATGCGGCGAAAGCGGCGGCGCGGGCGAAGCTGGGCGATCTCGACGCCGCGCAGAATCTGCTCGAACAGGCTTTCGCGCTGAACCGCAATCCGGATTACCGCCTCAATCTCGCGATCATCGCCGACCGCCGGGGCAATGCGCAGCAAGCGCTGGCGCTTTACCGCGAAGCCCTTGCCGAACGCGCGCAAGGCGCGGCGGCGGCTCCGGTAAACTGGCCGATGATTCAGGCGAGGATTGATTATCTTGAGGGCAAGGGCCTTGAGCGGAAGGGTCCGGCGGGCAAAGGCAGCCGGAAATGATCCACGGATGACGCCGATCCTGAATCACTTCTCGCTCCGCGATCATCCTTTCGCCCTGACGCCCAATCCGCATCTGTTCTTTCCCTCCGAGCATCCGCAGGCGATGCTGGCGGGACTGGAATTCGCGCTGATGCGGGGCGACGGACTGTTGAAAATCACCGGCGCGATCGGCAGCGGCAAGACTTTGCTGTGCCGCCTGCTGCTCGACCGGCTGGAAGCGCTTGCCGTCAACACGGCTTACCTGAACGCGCCGGTGACCGATCCCAAATATCTGCCGCTGATCGTGGCGCGCGAATTCGGCGTCGAGCCGAGCGACCATTGCGAACCATACCGCGACCTGCGCGAATTCCTGCTGCGCGAATTCGCGCATGGGCGGCGCAACGTGCTGGTGATCGACGAGGCCCAGGCTTTGGGCGCGCAAGGGCTTGAGCTGGTGCGGCTGTTGTCGAATCTCGAAACCGAGACGCACAAGCTGCTGCAGATCGTGCTGTTCGGGCAGAAGGAGCTCGACGGGCTGCTGGCGCGGCATGATATGCGCCAAGTGGCGCAGCGCATCACTTTCAGTTTCTCGACCCGTCCCCTGCCCCGCGACCAGGTCGCCGCCTATGTGCGCTACCGGCTGCAACGCTGCGCCGAGGGCTATCACGGCCCGGATTTATTCTCGCCCGCCGCCGTGAAGCTTCTCACCGCCGCCAGCAGGGGCTGGCCGCGCCCGATCAATATCCTGGCCGACAAAGCGCTGATCGCCGCTTATGGCGCCGGCGGCAAGCGGGTCGAACGCGCCCATATCCGCGCCGCCATCGGCGATACGCGGCATCTGCCGCTGCCGGTGCCATTTCTCGACCGACTCATTTGGCGGCGGAACTCGGCGTAGTGCCCTCGACCACTTTATCCTCGTTCCACAAATAGCTCTGATGCGGCGCGAGGGTGATGGTGCGTTCCTTATCGCCGATATGCTGCACGAAACGCGCGCCGTCGGCCGTCACGTCGATGATGTCGAATTCCGGATCGCGCGCGGCGGGCGTCAAAACACGGCCATTGAGGCGCACTTGCCATTGATCCTGGCCGTAATAGACGAGGGAATCCAATGTCGTCATGCCTTGCCATGTATTTTGGGCGGCGCTTTCCTGCGGCGTCAGGAACAAGGACGGCGGATTGCCGGCATGAGCCGGAATGGCCCATAAAAGCAGCAGCAATAGGACGATCATGGCTTGGCCCTCGCCATCAGCCTGTCCTCGGCGAAAGCCAGCCATTTGAATTCCATTTCCGCCGCGATCAAAGACGGATTGGGCGCGTCATCCGGCAGATGGTCCGCGTCGCGCCGCACAGCGAATTTTTCGAGGCGGATATAACCCGGTGCCTGGCGGCTCGCCTTTTCGGCGAAGGCGAAGATTTGCCGGTCGGTGGCGGCGGTCGCCTTGACCGTGAGCGCGCTCGAGGTCAGCGGCCATGATTCAGGCGCGGCGGGAAGCGCCTGCACGGACGCGGCGCTGCCAAGCTTAAGTTCGAAATCGTTCAATCCGGCCTCGATTCCGATCTGGCGCAGCGCGGCGACGATCTGCGCACGCGGCGGCGGCGCGACCAGATTGCGCCAGGCGGCTTCGCCCATGTCGGCGCGCAGCTTCAGCCCTTCCGCCCTGTCATTTTGCAAGGCCCGGTATTCGTCGCGCCAATGCGCGGTCTTCAACTGCTGCTGCTCCTGTTCCGCGCGCGCGGCAACCAGCATGTCTTCGCCATAGGACGAACCCACGGCGAAAATGAGAGCCAGCGTCCCGGCGGCAATCCACGGCATGAGATATTTTTTCATGGCTCGCGTATCTCCAGCGTCGCGGTGGAAGGAGCCGCGGCCTGCGCGCTCAGCATCGCCGGATCGGAGAAGGGATGCGCCGAGTCCAATGCATACGGCGCCTGGGTTTCCTTGATTTCGGCGGCGGGCATCGCCTTACGCGCGGCATCGGCGAAGTCGCGATAGAGCTGCAAAGCCTCCTTCTGCGCCGGATCTTTCTCCGTCGCCTCGAGCGCGAGGCGCATCGTCATGCCGGTCAGCGCACCGTGCCCCGGCTGCGCCTGCCATGTCAATTCGCGCAGGCGGATGGCGGGCGGAAGAATGTCGCCCAGCTTGCTCAATAAAACCCACGGCGCGGGAGCCGAGGCGGCGTCGCGCAGCATCTGCGCATGGCGCATGCGGGTTCGGGCCATGACATCGCCGCCCATGCTTTGCTCGACATGATCAATCGCGGCCTGGATTTCCGTTTGCTCGGTTTTCTGCGCTTCGGTCAGGCGGCGCGTCTCGTACAAATCATAGGCCGCGCTTCCCGCGGTCAGGACGCAAGCCAGCAAAATCGTAGCCGCCACCGCCCAGCCGCCGCGCGCGATAATATTCTCCCGATTGGCCGCCGCCGCTTCGGGCGACCACAGCGGATGCAGGCGGCGGCGAAAATGTTTCTGCGCGGCGATCAGCAGCCCCACCCCGTCGGCGCAGCCATAAGGCAGCTTGAGCCACGCGGCGGCGTCTTGCGGCGACAGCAGCAGCGCGTCGGCGGGCAATCCCGGCGCGGCGTCGGCCAGCGCCGCTTTCGGGGCCACCGCCACGATCTCTTCTTCGGCATCGAAGCGCCAGCCATGGCGAGCAAGATAATTCCGGGCATCGCGCAAGGCTTGCTGAATAGCCTCGCCCGGCTGCTCGCCGTCATCGTCCATGGCGATCATGCGCGTCAAGACCGGCTGGCCGTCATGCAGCGTGACCTGCCGCGCACCGCCCGGCATGGCGATAAAGATATGCATCCAGGCGGCAATGTCTTTCCCGGCCAGATCGCGCGCCATGCAGGCGATGATGTCGCCGCTCAGGATCGTGCCGCGCCGCGGGTTAGGTAGCGCCGCGAGCCAGCGCAGCCACGCATAAGAGGGCGAGGTTTCGGGAAGATAGGCGAAATAAGCCGTTTCGCCCTCGGCATCGCGCTTCACGGCGATGCAGGCGGCAAGCGCGCCGGAGAAATGCTGCTCCATCCGCCGCTGCATAAGCTGCGCCCGGTCGAAACGGCCCAGGCGCGGCAGGCGGTCGGGACGGATTTCCTGCGCGTCATCGTCGGCGATCAGGATCACGCCGAGACGCGGCGAGGCCAGCAATACCGCGGCCAAATCCTTCGCGCCGTCGGGATGCACGGCCGCGAGCGGCGACGGCATCCATCGCGGATGCCACAATGCCGCGCCCCGGCTGCCGACGGTGAGAACGAAATCACTCAATGCGCATACCCCAGATTTTTCAGCGAGCCATAGAGCGGCGTCAGCACCGCCAGCACGATCCATATCAGCAACAGGCCCACAGTCATCGTCAGCGCCGGCTCGATGCTCGCGACCAGTTGCTTGCCGCGCGTCATGGCTTCGGCGTCGTAATCCTTGCTGGTCTGCAGCAATTGCCCCGCGAGATCGTCGCCCTGTAGGCCGATTTGCGCCCGCCGCGCGATCATGCCGGAAAAATCAGGCTGGGTCCGCATCGCGTCGGCGAGACTCTTGCCGTCCGCGAGCTGCCCGATCATCGCGTCGGCCTGCCGCGCCAGCGCGCGGTTGGTCAGAGCCGAACGCGCGCCCTGCAGCGAAGGCAGCAGCGGCACGCCGCCCGCGATCATCAGGGCAAGGTGATGCAGGAAATGCGCCTTCTCGACGGCGGCGGCGATCTTGCCGATCAGCGGCAGGCGCAGCAGCATCCCGTCCGTGCGTAGCGCGAATCCCGCCGAGCGCAGCCGCAGCCGCGTGACGAACAGAAATCCTCCGGCGGCAACCAGAGGCACGGCCCACAGCAGCGTGACGAATTGCTCGGACAGCCAGATCAAGCTTCGGGTAGACCAGGAAAGCGCGGTATTCTGCGCGGCCAGAAACTGCGTCAGTTGCGGCACGACCATCAGCATCATGAAGGCGATGGCCGCGCCGGTCAGCGCCAGAAGAAAAAGCGGATAGCGCAATGTGCGGCGCAACGTCGCGCCAAGCTCGGCCTGCCAGGCGACGTGATCGCGCGCATGGGCGAAAGCGGCGGCAAGATCGCCTCCCGCCAGGCCCGCTTGCAGCAGCGCCGTGACCGTCGGCGAGAACGCGTCGCGATGGCGCGCGCACGCGGCGGCGAAATCCGCGCCGTCGCGCACCTGCCGCGTCACCTCGCGCACCGCGTCGCGCAGCGCGCTATCCGGCATCGCGACGACGGTGTCTTCAAGGCAGGTGACCAGCGGCACGCCCGCCTTGGCCAGCGCCGCCAGCTGCGTGAACAGCAGCACCCGCTGCTTGCTTCCCTGCTCGCCGCGCCAATGGCGGAACCAGTGAATCCGCTGCCGCGCCCGGAAAACGATCAGCTCATAGCCCATGCCGGCCAGCCGCTCGGCCAGATGATTCTCATTGGCGGCGTCCATCCGGCCCTTCATGACCTGACCGAGCGTATTGACGGCGCGAAAACGGTATTGGGGCATTTTTGGTGGCCGGGGAGTTAGAAAACCTGTCTCTCGAAAGGTCGCGTTGGCCTTTAGCCGCGAGGCTTGGACATACGCCAGCGCCTCCCCGACCAAAGTCGAGGAGTGCGAAAAGCGCGGCTCGCACAAAGCCGCGAGAGACAGAGGTTTCTACGCCCCGAAGCCAAGAAAAATTTGGCTTCAGGCACAGGTTAGGCATTCCCGGAATAGGAGTCAAATAAACGGCGAAAGGGCGGAATCCGTCCTTTCTCGGCCTAGGCTTTGCCTTTTTTCCTGGCGCTGCCCGGCTCGGTGGAGGCGCGATGCATTTCCGCCGTGATATCGGCGGGAAGCACCGAACCCATCGCGGCGCGCATTTTATTTTGCCAGCCGCTGATGACCTCGCCCTCGCCATTCATCATGGCGTCGAATCCCTTTTGAGCCACGGAATCCGCGTCTTCCTTTTCGCTCTGCCCGACTTTCGTATCCATCAAGCCGGCGCGTTCGAAAAATTCTGTTTCGGTCGCGCCCGGCATCAGGCAGGTAACGGTCACGCCGCTATTCTTCAATTCATGGCGCAGCGCGAAGGAGAAGGAGTCGAGGAACGCTTTGGTGGCGTTATAAACCGCATGAAAAGTTCCCGGCACGAATCCGGCGATGGAGCCGGTGATAAGGATGCGGCCATGGCCCAGATCGCGCATGTCCTGGCCGACTCTATGGATCAGATAGAGCGTGCCGGTGATGTTGGTGTCGATCACATGCCGCCAGGCATCCACCTCCTGATCCAGAAAGCCCTTGCCGAGACCGCGACCGGCATTCGCCATCAGAACTTCGACCGGACGGCCATTCAACGCCTCGTAAAGCTCGTCGACTCCTTCCATCGTGGCGAGATCAGCCTGTACCGTCTCCACGCTGGCGCCGAGAGCTTCGAGGGCCTCCGCCGCTTCCTCGATTTCGGGCTCGTCCGCCGCGATGATAAGATCGAAGCCGTTCCGGGCGCTGCATTTCGCAAGCTCGAAACCGATGCCGGTCGACGCGCCGGTTACCACGGCAAGAGGCCGTAACGTCTGGGATGTGAGGGCCATGGCGTTCTCCTTTATGGTCAGGGTTTCATGACGACTTTGATGCAGCCGTCTTTCTTGTCGCGGAAGGTTTTGTAAAATTCCGGACCTTCTTCCAGCGTCGTGCGGTGCGTGATGACGAAGGACGGGTCGATATCCCCTCTCACGATCCGCTCCATCAGCAGCGGGAGATAATGCTGCACGGGGGTCTGCGCCATCCGGAAAGTGAGGCCGCGATTGATGGCGGAACCCATGGGGATATTGTCCAGCAATCCGCCATAGACGCCGACGATGGAAACCGTGCCGAAATTCCGGCAGCATTGGATCGCCTGCCGCAGCACATGCGGGCGGTCAGTGCCCATGAAGGTCGCGACCTTGAGCCGATCGACCGCCGAATCCAGGCTAGCCATGGCGTCCGCCTCGGTTCCGACGGCGTCGATGCAGGCGTCCGCGCCGCGCCCGCCCGTCAATTCCTGGATGCGCTCATACACATCCTCCTGCATGAAATCGATGGTGACGGCCCCGGCGTCTTGCGCCAGCGCCAGCCGCTCGGGAACGGTGTCGATCGCGATGACGCGCGACGCGCCCAGCAGAAAGGCGCTGCGGATGGCGAACTGCCCGACCGGCCCGCAGCCCCAGACGGCGATCGTGTCATCCGGCTGGATGCCGCAGAAATCGGCGGCCATATAGCCTGTCGGAAAAATATCGGACAGGAACAGCACCTGCTCGTCGCTCAAGCCTTCCGGAACCTTGATCGGCCCGACATCGGCATAGGGAACGCGCAGATATTCGGCCTGGCCGCCGGCATAGCCGCCCAGCATGTGCGAATAGCCGAACAAGCCCGCCGGAGAATGGCCCCATAATTTTTCCGCTTTCTTGGCGTTGGGATTCGACCGCTCGCAGCCGGAAAAGAATCCGCGCTTGCAGAAAAAGCATTCGCCGCAGGAGATCGTAAAAGGCACGACGACCCGGTCGCCGACCTTCAGCTTCTTATTCTCGCTTCCGACCTCGACCACCTCGCCCATGGTTTCATGGCCGAGAACGTCGCCATGCTCCATGGTCGGAATCAGCCCGTTGAAGATATGAAGGTCGGAGCCGCAGATGGCACAGGCCGTGACCTTGATGATCGCGTCGCGCGGATGCTCGATCTTGGGATCGGGCACGGTTTCGCAGCGCATGTCATGCTTGCCGTGCCAGCATAGGGCTTTCATCGAACGACTTTCCGAATCTGCAAGAGGGCTAAATCTGTAAAAGACTGTGGGCCGACTATAGAAACGGAGGCCATAAAGCCGCCATGCTTGAGGGATGCGAAAGGAATCTGATTAAGGTTCGGCTCGCGCGGCGGCCGGCGGAATTTTTATGGCCGGGGGGGCCGGTTGATGATGGCGAAGCTTCGCAACCTCGGATCGGTTCGGCACAGGCGTCACGAAAAGTAAAACGGCCAGAGCAGGCCGAAGCCGCCCGATGCCGCATTCGCGGCCAGCGACCATAAAAAGCATGTGGACAGCCTTATTTTATCCCCGCGCAGCAGCAGGAAATACAGCAAGCTTTCGGCAACGACAACCGCGACTTCGCCGACGACGAAGAACCGCCACCATAAATAATCCTGGCGGGCGAGGATGGCTTTCATCGAGACGGAGAATATAGGCTGCGTAACGAGGTTGGCGATTACGGAGAGGGCGGCCAGCTTCGAGCGTTTTATCCGTGCGGGCACGGCAAACGCCAATACGGATGCTTCGATGATGATGGTCAGGAAAAGCTCGGCAAGCGATCCCTGCACATCACTGCTCCACGATAGCGATGCCATCCTGGCGGTATATCGCCTTGAAATGAGCGTCGAACGCCTTTTTCTCGAAGACATCGCTGGTCATTTCGCGTCCGTCCTTCAGCTTTAACTTCAATTGAAGATAGCGAGCAAACCCGTAAGCCATGCCGGAACAGACTGCGGCGGCGCAGGAAAATCTCTGCGGTCCGACGGCCGCCAGCGGCTGGGCATCGCCGCAATCCGCCTGCTTGCATAGCAACAGCACGCCCTCTTCGGCCTGACCGGAAATCTCGGAGGGAAGGTCGATGCGGATCGTCGGCTTGGGGCCGATATCGGCATGCGCCGGGCGGAGGCCAAAGACCGCCCATGCGGCAACCAGCGCGGTCGCGATGATGGAATTTTTCATGAACTTCCTTCCGTTGTCCGTACTATCCCGGTGCCGACACGGCGGCGGCGAGGTCTTCGTAAGCCACGCGGCCCGCCTCGACCTTCGCGGCGCCATGCTCCCATATACCGGAAAAACCCTGCCGCGCAAGCAGCTCGTCGCGGCGCGACGGTGCGAGATCGACGGCGAAAAGCTCCTCGGCTCCGGCGGGAAACTCCAGCGCCTCGGCGACCAGGGTTCTGCCGCGCCGTCCGGTATTGAAGCATGCCGGGCAGTCACGCGCGACGCCGCCGCCCTGCGGCTTGCAGTGCGAGCATAATGTCCGTACCAGCCGCTGCGCCACCGCGCCGCGCACATGTCCCGGCAGCAGATGGCGCGGCACGCCGAGATCGACCAAGCGCGGAATGACGCCGAGCGCGTTGTTGGTATGCAGCGTGGACAGCACCAGATGCCCGGTCATCGCCGCGCGCATCGCCTGCTGCGCGGTGGCGGGATCGCGAATCTCGCCGATCAGGATGACATCGGGATCGTGGCGCAGCATGGTGCGTACGCCCTCGGCGAAGCCAAGTCCATATTGCTCTCTCACCTGAGTCTGGCTGACGCCGTCGAACCGGTATTCGACCGGGTCTTCCAGCGTCATGATGTTGCGCGCGCTGCGGTCGAGCTCGCGCAGCAGCGCGTTCAAGGTCGTGCTCTTGCCGCTGCCGGTCGGGCCCGTGACCAGAACCAGGCCTTCCGGACGCTGCATCCAGCGCCGCAGCATGGCGATGTGACGGTCGCCGAATCCCAGCGAAGCGAGCGGCAGCGCGGCGAAACGCGGATCGAGTAGGCGCAGCGCCGCCGACTCGCCATGCACCGTCGGCATGAAATTGGCGCGGAAATCGATGCTCGCGCCGCCGCAATTTTCGCTGAAGCGCCCGTCCTGCGGCATGCGCGTCTCGGCGATATTCACGCCGGAGAGAATTTTCAGGCGCTGCAGCAGCGGCGGCCAGAAATCCCGGTGCAGCGCCTTCACCTGATGCAAAACGCCGTCGATGCGCAGGCGCACCGCGAGCGCGCTGGGCTGCGGCTCGAGATGGATGTCGGACGCGCCAAGCTCGGCGGCTTCGGCCAGCAGGCGGGAGAGCCAGGCGGCGACTTCGCCGCTTTCCGGCGCTTGCCGCAGCGTCGGGCGCGCGGCGACGCCATAACAGCGGTCGATGGCGGCGCGCAAAGCTTCGGCGGGGGCGAGCGCCAGCCGCAGCCGGACGCCGGCCCCGAGACAGGCGCGCAGCTGATCCTGCGCCACGATGTCATAGGGATCGGCGCAGGCGACGGCCACGACGCCATGCTCATGGCGCAGCGGCAGCATTTGCAGCCGCGCGGCGAGCTGGTGGGGAACCGCGCCGATCAAGGACGGCTCGGGTGCGAGCGCCTGAACATCGCATACCGCAAGCCCCGCGCGCGCCGCCAGCATCCGGCACAAGACTCCGTCATCGAGATAACCGAGGCGGCGTATGACCTGTCCCAGCAATCCGCCGGATTGTTTCTGCTCATGCAGCGCGATGCGGAGCTGATCGGGCGTAATCAGCCCCTCCGCCAGCAGCATCTCGCCGAACGGCGGCGGCGCGTCATCTTCCAGATGCGCGGCCTCGCGGGAAGATTCCATGCGCGCGGTTTCGCGAGAGGGTTCCATGCGCGCGGTTTCGCGAGAGGGTTCCATGCGCGCGGTTTCGCGCGGCGAGCGCAGCTCAATGATTTGTGCCGATGGGTGGGCCGACAATGCTGCGTTTTTCATCGCCGTCACCATGTCGTCCCGCATGCGCCAGTGCCTAAATAGCTGACCAGCGCATTGCGGTCGGCATACACGATCACATCGTCGAAATTGTCACCGCGATCCATGAGGAAAAAATTATTGTCAGGCGTTTTGCATTCATCGTTGCAAGTCTCCGATTCCTTGCCTCCGACACATGGCCTTGCATTCGAGGGAAACCCATAACGCCAAGCCGCACAGTTAGCTCCCTGTCTCGCATAATACGCGCCGTAGCCATTCGCACCATGGCTAACGAAAACAACAGCGGCGGGGCTGGAAGCACTATTCGCAATATTGACGGCAAGCTGTTTAGGCAAACTGGCACGGCATATTCCATTTTTTCCCGCATCGGTCGTTACACAACCCGGCAGAATGTTCACTTGGGCTCCCGCGCATGACGCAGCGGGGGGCACGACACCGCTTTTCGCGAGTTCCGGATCGATATGCATTGTTATCCATCGTCCCCAGCCGTCTTTCGCCACCGATGGATCGAGACCCAGCGCAATGTAGGGTGGAATTCCGTCGGGGCCAGAAGTGCCAGCAGTTCGGCAAGTGCCGCATGCCGCCCCGTCCATAGTGCCAATCTTGCCGAAATTCGATGGAGAAGCGTTTGCCGGAGCCGGGCACGGCAGGCAGCCATTGGCCTGAACATAGGCGGCGGTGGCGCGGAGAAGGCTTTGCAGATTGGTCTGCGTCGCGCTCAACTGGCCCGCCTTGAGAAAGCTGGTCATCGCGGACATCACCGGCACGAGGATGATCCCCGCGATCACGACGACGAACGCCATTTCGATAAGGGTGAAGCCGAAAGCCAGTGTCCCGCTCCTGTGTTTCATATTTGGGCCGTCATTCCGGACACCCCCTTTAGGGAGCGATCCGGAATGACAACATTTCCTCAAAGCAGTGACGCGCACATGACATAAATGCCATTATTGTCGTAGCTATCTTTGCCAGCTATATCAGCAGATGTGTCGCCACCGGCGGCCGAGCGCATATTGCCCGTTGTAGCTTTGCCATCGTCGAGCTGAAGATCGATGGCCAATGCCGCACCACCCGGCACGTGGTCGAGGCATACGACACTTGTTCCCGCCACAAATCCGTTGGTGGTATCGAAAGCACCATTGTGAATCGTGTAAAACCCGCCGCTGAACGGATTGCTTGGCAACGTTGTGCTATTGCCATCGCCTTTGATTAAACCAGCCGCACGCAGATGAGACCAAAACCACACCGGCTCATTTTGATTGCCAACACTTTCGATGGTGCCCTTCCCATCGCCGGAACCAAGAACTTTATTCGGAAACCTTGTTGCAGCATTGGCATCATCCCCCGGCAATGCGCCGTAATTCTGGTTATAGCTTTGCGTGGCGGCCTGGAGCGATTTGACCGCTTGAACCGCGTTGGTGATGCGGGCGTTCTGGGTGATTTGCTGGGCCGTCAGCACGCCGCCGATGATCAGGCCGACGATGACCAGCACGATGGCGAGTTCGACCAGGGTAAAGCCGGCGGTTTTGTGCGCGCGGCGGGAGTGCAGATTCATGCCGATCATCATGGGAACGCTCCGAATGTTTTGTGAAGGAAGATTGGGGGTGGATTCTGAAATGCAGGACGCCGATTTGATTGCAATGAATACGACGCTATGCAACCGCCTGAAAATTTTTCAGAAGCTTGTCCCCAGGATTATCCACAGATTTTGCATTGCGGCATACCAAGGTATGTATTTGATCTATATGATCAAGTGGCGACGTTACCATCAGTCTTCGTCGTCGCTCTTTTCGTCTTCATCTACCTGCAGGGACGGGGCGACGATGGCGCGGGGATCGCGGTTGTATGCATGATAAAGCGCGGCGTCGGCGCTGTCGGGACGGGGCTGATCGGTGATGGTGGCGCGCAGCAGAATCACCAGTTCCGTCACCGAGCCGTTATTGTCGCGCGAGCGGCCCAGATTGCCGAGCACCGGCACCTCGTCGAAAAACGGCACGCCCGCGTCGTTGTTGATCGAACTATCCTGCATCAGCCCGCCCATGACGGCGACCTCGCCCGAATGCATCCGCAGCACGCTGTCCATCTCGCGCACCGCCAGCACCGGAATCTTGGAATCAATGGGCGCCGAGATGTTGCTCTGCGCCGCGTTCAGGCCGATGGACGGATCGCTGACCCTGTCGACTACGCGCGAGACAGTCGGGCGCAGCGTCAGCGTCACGTCCTGGGTCTCGAGATCGATGGAAGGCTGCACCGTCATGACGAGGCCGACCGGAACCGTGCGCGGCGTGCTGGTAAATACGGGTGTGCCGGAGACCGGAACGCCGCCGGTGGTGACGGTGGTGGGAAACTGCGCCGAGGTGGTGAAGTAAACCTCGTTGCGCGCCACCTTCAGCACCGCCGTCTGATTGTTGAGCGTGGTCAGGCGCGGCGCGGAAAGAACCCGCGTCGCGCCGAATTCGCGCACCAGATTGAGGATGGCAGCGAAATCCTTGGTGCTGTAGGTCGCGGTGAACAAGCCGTCGGTCGCCGTCGCCGCGGTCACGAACGGCGCGCCCGCCGCCGCCGGGCCGAACTTGGCCGCCGCGTTGAATCCCTGATCGAACAGGCTGCGCCAGTTGATGCCGGAGCGGTATTTGTCGCCCAGCTCGACCTCGACGATCCGCGCCTCGATCAGAACCTGGGCGCGCGCGAACCGCCGCGCCTCGCGGATGAAATGCTCGACGGCCTTCTGCTGCCGGCCGTTGGCGAAAACGGCGATCAGGCCGGTCTGGCGGTTGATGCTGAAACGGCCGTCCACGGGCGCGTCCTTGAGGGCGGGATTGCGCGCCTGTCCGGTCGCCGACAGGATATTGGCGAGATTTTTCTCTAGTTCGCCCCAGAAATCGGCGTTCGCCTCGCTCTTAACCTTGGCGGTGGAATTATTGTCGCCGTTGCCCGACCCGCCGCGCGCGCCGGTCGTGGTGACGCCGTTGCTCCCGGTCGAGGTCACGTCGGCGTCGAAAACATTGGTGGAAATCGCCACTTCGCTTTCGGTCTTGCGGCCTAGATTGAGATAGTCGATGCGGTAAGTCTTGGCATAAGGCTCGTCGAGCGTGACGCGCAGGAAACCGTCTTTCAGCTCATAGCGCAGCCCCGCAAGATCGCAGAGCCGCTCCAGCACCACCGTCAAGGGCTGCTGCCGCGCCGAGAAAATCACGCCGCCCGCCACGCGCGGATCGAGTTCGAGATTGAGCCGCGCGCTGCGCGCCAGTTCGACCAGCACGTCGCGCAGCGGCGCCTTGTCGGTGACGGCGATGGTCACCAGCTTTTCCGGCGGAGACGACGCGCCGGGCTGCGCCGCCGGCACGATAAGCTCCGGGATCGGCGGCGCGCCGGCATCATCTTTCGGCTGATATTCGTCCGCGACCGGGCGGTCGCGCAAGGCGCGATAATCCTTGCGGCTTAAATTCCCCGAAGGATCGATCTTGTCGTAACTCCCGAGACCGCAGCCCGGCAAAGCCAGCAGCGCGGCGAGACACAAGCACCATGAAGTATGAAAAAGTCTTGGCAAGAGCAGCACGCCCATTATACGACAGGTTGTGCCGCTAGGTTACATGGCTATGCAGGATTGTCAAAATCCAAACTATGTCACGGACGAATGTTCCAATCGCTGATCCGCCACGCGCCGCCGTCATGCGCGAGAACGCACAGGCCGCCGGTGGCGATTTTCGGCTTGTACCGGGCGCGAAAACCGGCCTCGTCGCCGGTCAAAGCGGGCGCGAAACGCGCGACCCCGTTGCTGGTAACGACAAGGATCGTTTTTCCGGCATGATCGCGCAGGATTTCCGCGCCGAAATCCAGCCAGCCTTGGCGCATCGCCGCCGGATCGGCCAGCCAGCCGTCGGGAACGACGCTGTCGTCCTCCCAGGCGCGCAAGGCGTCTTTGCCGAGGCGGGCGACGACATCGTCTTCAGGCAGGCCTTCATCCACGCCGTAATCGACTTCGTTGAAGACCCGGCGCGTTTCCGGCTTCGCGTCATAACCCGCCTCGGTCAGCGCGTAAGCCGCCGTCTCTTTCGCGCGCTTAAGCTCCGAGGTGAAAACCAGATCGGGCATGATCGCATGCTCGCGCAAATAAAGACCGAGCTTCTTCGCCTGCTCGACGCCGCTCGACGACAAGGGCAGATCGGTGCGCGCGCCGACGCGCAGGATCACGTCGCCGGAATCGAACGTGTTGCCGTGCCGGGCGATGAGCAGCGTGGTTGTCACGGCAGCAGCTCGCCATGCTTGGCGATCAGCGCCTCGGCGCGGGCGATGTCTTCGGGGCTGTCGACGCCCGACATGCTGGCGCGGCCGCGATAATCCACCGGCACGCAGCGGATTTTATAGCCATGTTCCAGCACCCGCAATTGCTCCAGCCCTTCGAGCTTTTCGTAATAGCCTTCGGGCAGCGTGACATACTTGTCCAGCATCGCGCGGCTATAGCCATAGATGCCGACATGACGCCAGACCGGAGAAAATTGTTCCTTGGCGCGCAGCGCTTCTTCCTTGCGCATGGTGGGCAAAATGGTCTTGGAGAACCAATGCGCCATGCCGGTCTGCCGGTCGAATACCGCGACGGTGCCGCTATGCGGCGTCGTCTTCTTGCTCTCGCGCAGCCGGTCGAGCGCTTCCCAGTTCATATTCGTCACCGGCGTCAAAACGTCGGCGGGCGCTTTGCGGTAGGCGTCGATCAGCCCGCCGATGAAATCAGGCGGCGTGAGAGGCGTGTCACCCTGCAAATTAATCACGAAATCGGGCGAGGATGCCAATTGGGCGACGGCGGCATGAACCCTATCGGTGCCGGTGGGACATTCGGGCGGGGTCATGACGGCATCGACGCCAATCTCGGCGGCATGGGCGGCAATGCGCGGGTCGTCGGTGGCGACAACGATGTTAACCAACGGGTCGCCGTTCGCGGCGACTTTGGCGATAGCGGCAACGCGCGCCAGCATGGTGCGGCCCGCGATCATCGCGAGCGGCTTGCCCGGCAGGCGGGTGGAACCCCAGCGGGCGGGAATGATGATGGCTGTTTTCATAATGAAAGTATCCTGTGGCCGTTCAAGAGTTGCGATGAAAGTATTTTGTGAAAGGGAATTTATCGGGTATTTTCATAAAGTACGAAAAACATAATAGAAAGGCCGGATTTTGAAATATCCATCTTTTAAAGCCGCTGCCGTGGCAATAGCGCTTGCTGCCCCATCCCTGGCCAAAGCCCAGACTGCTGCGCCCGCACCCGCGCCGTCGGCCCAAACTCCGCCTCAACCCGCACCGCCACCGCCGCCTCAAGCCGCGCCGCCGCCTGCGCCGCCAGCCCAGGCTGCGCCTGAAACTGAAGTTCAAGTTGCTGTTGAACCGCCGCCGCCCTCCGCGCCCCGCGCTACCTATGCGGGATCGAGCTGGATAACGGTGACCGCGGCTTCTTTTCAGCCCGGCTCACAGGGATCGAAGGGCGGCTTCATGCTGCTGCCAGGCATTGGCGTCGAAAGCAGATTCAAGGATTGGACCCTTGCCCTCGGCGTGCGTTACGAAGGCTCGCATACGCAGGGTTATTACCAAAATGTGACCTATTGCGATTATAATTACTATTGCTCGACGCAGCCGGTATATCGCGAACGGACCATCATCGACGGCGCTCTTTACGGCGGCGTCGCCTATACGCCGCTGCATATCGGCCCGCTGGCCGGGGTCAATCTGCATCTCGGCGCCTTCGTCGGGCTGGATAGCGGCTTTCAGAGCAACAATCCCATGCGCCCGTTCATCGGCGGCGGTTTTGCCGCCATCGAAGGCCGGAATTTCGGTGTCAATCTGCTGCTGACTCCGCCCATCCCGCCGCCGAAAGACGATCCGTCGCGGGAAGGCGCGCCCTTCAGCATCGGCATTCAGCTTAAATTCGGCGGCCCGACATACATTCACCGCCACGGCGCCTCGGCGCCTCCGCCCCAGCCGTAAGCGTCCGGGCGGACAGCTTAAGCCGCCCGGTCGTCGTCCATCATATCGCCGAGCTTGTCGATCAGATATTCGATGTCTTCCTGCTGCATGTCCTCGAACTGCGTGAGGATGCGCTCGATCACCGTGCAGCGATAGCGTTCCATATCGTTCTCGCCGCCGTCAAGCTCGGTTTCGCGCACGACGTCCATCGCCACGCGCACGGCGGGCAAAAGGCGCGGCGGCAAGCCGGATTTGTCATACAGCGCCTTAAGGCCGAGCCGCCCCGCATCGTGAATCAGGATGCGGGCATTGACCAGCGGCACGTTGGACATCACGGCGATGGAAGCCTCGAAGAACGCCATATCGCCCATGCATAGCGCGCGCAGCACCAGCGACGGCGTCAGCCTTTTGTTGCGGTAAAGCTGAACCACCAGCTTTTCGACATCGGTTTCCGAGGATTGCGAGACCAGATTGATCGTCGCGCGCTCGCGGCTTTGCAGCACCATGTCGGCCGCCATCGCGGGCGACAATTCGTGATGCGTGACCAGATAATCCCGCAGTTTTTCCGATACCCTGACCACCAGGCGCTCGGCGACCGTCACCGGCAATTTCTCGCGCTTGACCAAAGGATCCTGCACGGCTTCGCTTTCGGGGAAACGGTCGATAGCCTTGTTGAGGCTGCCGTCACCGATTTGCGCGCCGCTATTGCCGACCAGCGTCGCCACCACTTTCTCGGTGCCGCGATCCACCAGCGCGTCGGATACGACCGGCGAAACTTCCGGACGGCCGGCGATGGCATTGTGCTTGCTCTCGGAATTTTCGCCCTGAACGATGGAGATCAGATCGCTGTCGGTCAGAATCAGGCAATCTTCGAGAACCGGCAGCGCCACCCGGTCCACGTCCCGGGCGAGTTGCAATGCCACGTCATGCGGCAAACGCTGCGCCTTGCGCAGGCTGAGAGACAGCGACTCGCGCACCGACACGGCGACATCCTTGGCCAGCACCCGGATAACGTCCTGCGCCAGCTCGACTTCGCGCTCGGTCAAGCGCGGGCTATCGAGATCGAGGCCGATCTTGGACGCCACCTCCGCCCGGGCGGAGGGGGCGGGATTGGTCAAAAGCTTTGCGACGTCGGCTTGTGAAAGTTGGGTCGTCATTTTCACCTTGGACATAGGGCGGCTTTGCTCGCCGCCATAGGCTTTATCACCAGGGGGCTTTGTCACGCGAAGCCTAACATACCATTCAATATCGCCAATAAAGCTTTGCGTTTCGTTAAAATTCAGTAAAATTAGGTATAAGTCGGTAACCAGTAAGAAAATGCTCCGCCTTCCCACTCCCCCATCCATCGTCTCGTTTCCGCCATGACCATCGATCTTAAACAGCATATTCGCGGCATTCCCGATTTTCCGAAGCCGGGGATCATGTTTTACGACATCTCGACGCTGCTGGTGCATGCCGGAGCATGGCGGACGGCGATCAACCGGATGACCGAGGCGCTGCGCCCCGACAAGCCCGATCTTCTGGTCGGAATCGACGCGCGCGGATTTCTGCTCGCCTCCCCTTTGGCCATCGCGCTCGGCACCGGCTTCGTCATGGTGCGCAAGCGCGGCAAATTGCCGGGCAAGACCGTCCCCTACGATTACAGCCTGGAATACGGCACCAACACGATCGAGATTCAGGAAGACGGGATCGCCAAAGGCCAGCGCGTGGTCATTCTCGACGACTTGCTGGCGACGGGCGGAACGGCAGCGGCGGCGGTCGCGCTATGCCGCCATGTCGGGGCGGAAGTCGTGCGCGCGGCCTTCGTTATCGAATTGAACTTCCTTGGCGGCCGCCAAAAGCTCGACGTGCCGGTGACGAGCCTCGTGCGGTACGACGAATAAAACTACGCGAATTCCGACATCGACAGGAACTGCCTGAGCCGCTCGGTCTTGGGCTGCAGCAGGATTCCGGCATTGCCGGTTTCCTCGACGCGCCCGCCGCTCATGAAAATCACCTGATCCGCCGCGCGCTTGGCGAAGCCGAGATGATGGGTGATCAGAAAGACGCCGATATTCCGTTCCTTCAGATGCGAAAGCTTTTCGAGAATGCGCCCGGTCTGCTCGACATCGAGCGCCGAGGTGATCTCGTCGAGCAGCACATAGCGCGGGTTGAGGATCAAGGCCCGCGCGAGGGCGGCGCGCTGGCGCTGCCCGACCGAAGCCTCGTTAGGGTGCCGGTCGACGAAATGCTCCATCTCGAACAGCTTGATGAAATCATCGATGTCGCGCTCGGCATGGGGATTGCGGTTGCGCGCGGGCAGCATGATGTTCTCGCGCAAAGTGAGATGCGGCCATAGGAACAAGGACTGGAACACCGCCGTCATCTCGGGCCAGGGCGGCGCGATCTTCTGCCCCTTGGCCAGCGGAAAATGAAACGTCTTGCCGTCGATGGCGATGCTGCCGCCGTCGGGATAATCCAGCAGCGCCAGCGCGCGCAGCAGCGTGGTCTTGCCGGTGCCGGACGGGCCGATCACGCACACGATCTCGCCCGGCGCGATGGCGATATCGACGCCGCGCAGCACATGCTTGCCGCCGAAGGATTTATGAAGATCGGTCGCGGTGAGCATTACTGAGGAACTTCGTAGGGTTTGGCGACGAAGTAATAAGAGTCCTTTTCCGGAATCCATTTCTCCAGAACCGGATTGACAGCATTGGTATTGTGCATCATCGCGGTCGCACTATTGATCATGGCGAGCAGTTTGCCGTCGTCCTTCATGGCCCCATAGCCGATCGGATAAACCGCCACGGGCGCATCGGGCGCAAAAGCGCTCAGGCCCGGCTTGTTGTTCTTGTTGAAATTATGCACCGTGCCGGGATCGATGATGGCGACATCGGCCTTGCCAGTGTTGATGTCCGTCATCATCATGCTGGGATCGGATGTGGCCGGCAGCGTCCTCAGCTTCGCCTTCGGGTAGAACAGCCCCACGAGGCTGACGCTCAAATCGCCGTCGAGACCCACGAACGTCACGTCTGGAGAGTTCAATTCCTCCAGCTTATGAAAGCGCTTGTTGTCCTGGCGGACATAGGCATGCACCGGGACGTAAAATAGCGGATCGGCGAAATCAATGAATTTGATCATCGAGAAAACATAAGGCCCGTCATTCACCGCGACATCGCAGCGTCCGCTCTTCAACTCCTCGACCTCGGTGCCGACGCCGGGCAGCTCGACCCACTCGACTTTCAGCCCAAGAAGATTGGCGAAGATTTTCATATGATCGGCGGCGACGCCGGATATTTCCCCGGTGTTCGGGTCTTTGATCTGATAGGGCGGCCAGACCGAATATCCCGCCTTGATGGTTCCGGTGCGCATCACGCGCTCGTAGGCGGACTCTTTCTTGTCTTGCGCCGCAGCGGGCAGCGCCGCGATCAGAACCAGCAGGCAGATGGAAAGAAATTTTCTCATTTCGCCGGCTCATAGGGTTTGGCGACGCGCAGGAATTGGCCGGATTCCGATTCCCATTTTTTCATCATGCGGTCGATGCTGCCGTCATTGTTCATCTCATCGATAGCCGTATCGAGGAAGTCCTTGAGCGCCCATTCGCCGCGCCCTACGGCAAGCGTGAAAGATTGCAACTTCACCGGATGGGCAGGATCGACCAGCCGCAGCTTGACGGGATTGTTTTTATTATAAGCAATCTCGCCGTTGCGATCCATAAGAATGGCGTCGGCCTTCTTCGTGACGATGTCCTGCAGCATGGTGGGACCATCGACGCCCGCCATCACGTTGTGGATTTTGGCCTGCGGAAAAACATCGGGGGTCGTGCTGAGAAAATCGCCCCCGTCCTGCATGATGAAAGTGACGTCGGGCTTGTTCAGGCGCGCAAGGTCGTTGTCCTTGAAACGCTCATCATCGGCCCGCACCATCGGCGAGAGGCCGGAATACAGGAAGGGGACGGTAAAAGCCGCTCCCTTGGCCGTGCTCGCGCCCGGAAACATAGGCGTGCAAACGGCATCGAAGCGCCTGGACTGGAGCGCCGGCGCCCAGTTGCCGAAGGTCACCTCTTCCGTCCATTCGATCTTGAGCGAGGCTCGCTTGGCGATGGCGTTCATCATGTCGATTGAGAAGCCCGATAGTTCCTTGGCGTTGGGATCGCGATAGGTCACTGGCGGAAATACATAATAGCCGCATTTCAAAACTCCCGTCCGCATCACGCGGTCGAAAGCGGATTCTTTCGCGTCTTCCGCGACGGCGGGAAAGGTAACCAGAACCAGCAAGCAGGCGATAAGGAATTTTTTCATTGCTCAATGCTCCGACATATTGCGGGTGAATCGTTTCTTGAGCCAATAGGCGAAGCCGTTGACGGGCAAGCATACGGCCAGGAAGAACACGCCGAGCGCGGTATAGATTTCCACGGGGCGGTATATCTGCGCGTTGATGCGCTGCGCGACGCGGAACAGCTCCTCGACGGAAATCAGGCTCGAAAACAGCGAGGCGTGCAGCATCGAAACCTGCAACAGCAACAACGGCGGCATGACCTCGCGCAGGATCAGCGGCAGCTGGATGCGCAGCACGGTCTGCCGGCGTGTCAGGCCGGTCACCTTGGCCGCGAACAGATATTGCTTGGGAAAATCGTTCAGCGCGCCGCGAACGATATCGGCCACGCAGAAAATATTGATGACGGAAAGCGTGAAGGCCGACGTATAGAACGGGTCGATGACGACGTTGAACATCGCCTGCACCGGATAATGCAGCCAGAACAAGAAGACCAGCAGCGGCACCGCGCCGAGAAGGAAGGAAAACAGCCGCGACGGCGCGCCGACCCATAGCGGCTGCTGCGCGCCCGCCAATCCCAGCGCCGCGCCAAGGACGATGCCGCTGATCCATATTATCGCGCAAAGCTGCAGCGTGACGGCAAGACCGCCCAGAAAGGCGGTATGATAATTGATAAGGATATCCAGAACCGACATGAGCCGCGCTTAATCCAGGAAGGCTGAAAATATCATGAGCTGCCTATTGGCGTCAGCAATTATGGCAGGACTCTTTGCTAATCTCAACCATTGCTGGTAACCAAGGGTCGAAATTCGGTTCCCCGTTATATTCATCGAGTCATGGTCGCACGTATCCATACCGTCGCTTTTTCCGGCACCGACGTGCTGGCCATCGATACCCAGGTGCAGACGCTGCCCGGCCAGGTCGTGTTCACCATCGTCGGCCTGCCCGACAAGGCAGTGGCCGAAAGCCGCGAGCGGGTGCGCGGCGCGCTGCATGCGCTCGGCCTCGCCTTGCCCGCCAAGCGCCTCACCGTCAATCTCGCCCCGGCGGACGTGCTGAAAGAAGGCAGCCATTTCGATCTGCCGATCGCGCTTGGCGTGCTGACCGCGATGGATATCCTGCCGCGCGAGGAAATGGCGGGCTATGTCGCACTCGGCGAACTGGCGCTCGACGGCTCCCTGACCGGCGTCGCCGGGATTCTTCCCGCCGCCGTCCATGCTAATGCGGGCGGGCGCGGGCTGATCTGCCCGGCAAAGAACGGCGGCGAGGCGGCATGGGCGGGAGAGATCGACATTCTCGCGCCCGCCAATCTTCTGGCGCTGATCAATCATTTCAAGGGCACGCAAATCCTGGCGCGGCCCACGCCGGAAATACAGGATCGCGGCGGCGTCCATCATGCCGATTTGCGCGACATCAAGGGACAGGAAACCGCCAAGCGCGCGCTGGAAGTCGTGGCGGCGGGCGGCCATAACCTGTTGATGATCGGCCCGCCCGGCTCGGGCAAGAGCATGCTCGCGGCACGGCTGCCGGGCATCCTGCCGCCTTTGTCGCCCGCCGAGGCGCTGGAAGTGTCGATGATCCATTCGCTCGCGGGGCTGCTGGAAGGCGGCAAGCTCCTGCACCGCCGCCCGTTCCGCGATCCGCATCATTCGGCGACGCAGCCCGCGCTGATCGGCGGCGGGATTCGCGCCAAGCCGGGCGAGATATCGCTGGCGCACCATGGGGTCCTGTTTCTCGACGAATTGCCGGAGTTCCAGCGGCCCACGCTCGAAGCCTTGCGCCAGCCCATCGAATCGGGCCGCGCCGTGGTCGCGCGCGCCAATCATCATGTGACCTATCCCGCGCGCTTTCAGCTTGTCGCCGCGATGAATCCGTGCCGCTGCGGCTATATCGACGATCCGGCGCAGGGCTGCGGCCGCGCGCCGAAATGCGGCCAGGATTATCAGACCAGGATTTCCGGCCCTCTGCTCGACCGCGTGGACTGCCAGGTGGAAGTCGGCGCGGTCAGCATCGAGGAGCTCGGCCTGCCGCCAGCGCGCGAGGATTCCGCGGCGGTCGCCAAAAGGGTCGCGGCGGCCCGCGCCATTCAGGCCGAGCGATACCAGTCGCACAAAACCTCGAGCGGCCAGCAGATTCGTACCAATGCCGAGACCGAAGGCGAATTGCTGGAAAAAGCCGCGGCGCCCGATCAGGACGGGCGCAATTTGCTGCAAACCGCCGCGGAGCGTCTTAAATTATCCGCGCGCGGCTATCACCGCGTGCTGAAAGTCGCGCGCACGCTTGCCGATTTGGGGGAAGAAGATACCGTCCGCCGCGTCCATATCGCCGAAGCGCTGACCTACCGCCGGTTAGGGTCTGGGCCCTAACGGCTTCTCTATAATCATTATAAAAACGCGAACCAAGAATCCGCAATCGTGAATAGCAAACGGTTCTTTTCTTATATACAATTAGGATGCATCTATGTTACGCATCGCTGAACTAATAACACTATGATACAAACATAGGGCGTGCGAAGTGCAAAAAAAATAACATGCGGTGAAACGACATGCGCGACAGTTCCAGGGCGAAACGGCCATTACCGGATCGAAATAAAAACGGACATGGATGCGACTTCATCAGCCGCAATATTCGTGTTTGCGGAAGACGGACCTCGATCCGCCTGGAACGCGCGATGTGGCAAGCTCTCGAAGACATCAGCGCCCGCGAATCGGTGGCGATTCGCGATTTATGCAGCATCGTCGATGAACGGCGGCGCGGCAATAATCTTACCGCGGCCGTCCGCCTTTTTATCATCGGCTATTTTCGCATTGCGGCGATGGGCGCCAATCCCTTGCCGCCGCTGCCCACGACCTATACTTCGCCGCCGCCATCACCGCCGCCGCCTAAACCGAAGACAAGCTTCTCGGACAACTATCTCGGCCCTCTCGTGATCGCCGCGATCATAGCGCTCGAATAGATCTTTGGGCTGACCCAAGAACCTGTTTAGAATCTTGTCAGGCCGAGGCGAAAATGGGGGTTTTTCAAGCTTTCGGGCGCAGCGTATTCAACATACGTGAGCACCGAAAGTTTGAAAAAGTTCCATTTGCAGCCCGGCATCACAAGATTATAACAGGTTCTAGGCTGCCTTCAGTTCCATGCGCCTGAGCGGCGGCATATAGAGCAAAAGCGCGGCCGCGACATAAATCGACGAATAGGTGCCGACCAGAACGCCCCATGCCAAGGCGAGAGAGAAATTCAGCATGGCCTGTCCGCCGAACAGAATCAGCGGCAGCAAGGCAAGCAGCGTCGTTCCCGCCGTCATGATCGTACGCGACAATGTCTGATTGACCGACGCGTTGATGACGGCGCGAAGGTTTTCGGTCTTGTGCCGCCTGATGGTTTCCCGGATACGGTCGAATACCACGACGGTATCGTTGATCGAATAGCCCGCGAGCGTAAGCAGCGCCGCGATCGCCGTGAGATTGAAGTCCAGCTGCAGCACGGCGAACAGCCCGACCGTCACGAACACGTCATGCATGGCGGCCATCAGGACGGCGACACCGAACTGCCATTCGAAACGGAAAACGACATAGAGCGCGATCGCCAGCATCGCGAACAGAACCGCGAGCAGCCCGGCCCGCAGCAATTCCGCACCGATGGTCGGCCCGACCACTTCGACTCGCCGGTATTCATAGCCCGGCCCGAGCTTGGCGCGCACCTTCTCGATGGCGGCCATTTGCGTGCTGTCATCCGCCGCCTGGCCCGCCGGATGACCTTCCGCCTGCCCCCCCGCCTGGCGCTGAATGCGGATCAGCACGTCGCGCGGGCTGCCGAATTCCTGCAAGGATATTTCGCCGAGATGGAGGCTTTCCAGATCGGCGCGCAGCGCCGTCACGTCGATCGTTTGCTTGGATTGGGCCTCGATCAGAATGCCGCCCTTGAAATCGATGCCGAGGTTAAGCCCCTGCACCGCAAGCGCCACGACCGTAATGAGCATCAACCCTATCGTCACGCCGAACGCCCACCAGCGTTTGGCGACGAAATCGACATTGGTATCGATTTTAACCCAGTGAATTGGCTTGAATTTCATGGCTATCGGCGATGGCTGTTTTGTGAAGCCAAGCTCAATACGCCATTATCGCGGTTTTGTCACCCCAGTCCGAATTTTCCGGTCGCGGCGGCGAAATCGTCCGAGAAATTCGGCCCGGTATGGATGATGGCGACGTCGGCAGGCAAATCGTGAAGCGGCTTGCGGTCCGCCTCGAGGCTGGTCATGACCGCCATCGGGCAGGCGCGGGTAGGCCGCATGATCTTGAGCGCCCGCACCAGTTCGACGCCGTTGATCGGCTCCATGACGATGGAGGCGATGATCATGCCGGGCACGACGCGCACCGCCTGCGCCAGCGCCTCGATGGGATCGTGCATCAGCACCGGGCGAAAGCCGCAGGCGGCCAGTTCCCCGCCCACCAGCTTGGCCGCCACGCGCGTCGGCGTGACCACCATGATCTCGATATGCTTGACCACGACGTCGCCGACATTGAAATCGTAGCGGGTGGGCAAATCCTGGATGAGCTGCTTGGCCTCTTCGGGATCGGGCTGGATCGCCCGCTCGGCCAGCGTCACCAGCAGATCGGCATAGGCCTGCAAATCGTCCAGCGTGCGCGGCTGGAACGCGGCGAGCCCCTGGAGATAGCCCTCCATGCGCTGCGCCACCATATTGACGACCGGAAAGCCGTAACCCGCCGCCGTGCCCTTCAAGCCCTGAATGTCGCGGTAAAGGGCGAGCAGCGCGGGCTCGTCCGGGATTTGCTTCGCTTTCGCAGCATTGATGGTCGCGTTGATTTTCGCCAGCCTGTCCGCCGCCTGATCGCGGAATTCGACCTGCAATTGGGCGTCAAAGCCTGCTTCGGAGAAATCTTGGGTCATGGACTAAATTTTCTAGAAGGCAAAACCTAAGCATTGGTTAAGGCAAATCTCGGAAAACAGACGCCCAATGACAGAAAGACAGGTGACAGCAGTTGAAGAAGCATCTATAGATTTTCTCTTCTGTCATCTGGCATCTGTTTTCTGACATCGGCATGCGCACCCGCCCCACAAAAATCGTCGCCACGCTTGGCCCCGCCAGCACCGATCCCGCCATCATCAAAAAACTGTTCCTGGCGGGAGCCGATGTGTTCCGTTTCAATTTCAGCCATGGCAGTCATGAAGATCATGCCGCGCGCATGGCCATCGTCCGAAACCTGGAAAAAGAAGTCGGCAGGCCCGTCTGCGTTCTGGCCGACTTGCAAGGGCCTAAGCTGCGCCTGGCCACGTTCAAAACCGGCAGCATCGACCTGATCGCGGGGCAGAAGCTGCGCCTCGACCTCGATCTCACCCAGGCGACGACAAGCGCGTCGGCCTGCCGCATCCTGAAATTCTTTCCGCCGTCACGCCCGACAGCGAGCTGCTGCTCGACGACGGCAAGGTGCGGCTGCGCGTGCTCAAGGTCGGCGGCGATTTCGCCGACACCGAGGTTATCGCGGGAACCAAGCTTTCCGACCGCAAGGGCGTCAACGTGCCCGGCGTGCTGCTGCCGCTTTCGGCGCTGACGGAAAAAGACCGCCGCGATCTTGACGCCGCCTTGAAGCTGGGCGCGGACTGGATCGCGCTTTCTTTCGTACAGCGCCCCGAAGACGTGATCGAAGCGCGCAAAATCATCGGCAACCGCGCGGCGATCATGGCGAAGCTCGAAAAGCCGTCGGCCATCACCACGCTTGAGGAAATCGTCGAAGTCTCCGACGGCGTCATGGTGGCGCGCGGCGATCTCGGCGTCGAGATGCCGCCCGAAGACGTTCCGGGGCTGCAAAAGCTCATCGTGCGCACGGCGCGCAAGCACGGCAAGCCGGTCATCGTCGCCACGCAGATGCTGGAGTCGATGATCACCAGCCCCGCGCCGACCCGCGCCGAAGCGTCCGACGTCGCGACCGCCGTCTTCGACGGTGCCGATGCCATCATGCTGTCGGCGGAAACCGCCAGCGGCAGCTACCCCATCGAGGCGGTGACGATGATGGACCGCATCGCGCGGCGCATTCATGTCGATCCGATCTACCGCACGACCAATCGCGCCTATCATCCCGATTTGCAGCATACGATGTCCGACGCGATCACCGCGGCGGCGCGGCAGGTGGTGGAAACCATCGACGCCGCCGCCATCGTGACCTATACGACATCCGCTCGACCACATGGCGCGCGGCGCGGGAACGCCCGGACGTGCCGATCCTGTCGCTGACGGCCAAGATCGAAACCGCGAGGAAACTAACCTTGAGCTTCGGCGTCCATGCCGTCCATACCGCCGACATCGCCGATTTCACCGAAATGGTGGAAAAAGCCGTCTCTATCGCCAAGCGCGACGGCTTCGCCAAGAGCGGCGCGAACCTCGTCATCACGGCGGGCGTCCCCTTCGGCACGTCCGGCAGCACCAATGTCCTGCGAATCGCAACCGTTGGGTAAAAAACTCATCGTCCTGTCCGGCTGTTCCGGCGGCGGAAAATCGACGCTTCTCGATGAACTCGGCAAAAACGGCCATACCGTCATGCCGGAAGCCGGCAGGGAAATCGTCAAGGAACAGCTGGCGATCAAGGGCGGCATCATGCCCTGGCAGAGCCCCCAGGCTTTTTGCGAATTGATCATCGCCAGATCGGTCGAGAAATTTCATCAGGCGGCGGAAGCGCCCGGACAGGACGGCCTGGTCTTCTTCGACCGGAGTTTTCTTGACGGCGTCGCCGGTTATCAAAGCTTGAAAATCGCGGACTCGGGAAAAATACGACCATCTCATCGATGATTGGCGATACCACCCGGCGGTTTTCATGACGCCGCCCTGGAAAGAAATTTTCTGTCAAGACGACGAACGCAAGCATTGCTTTGAAGACGCGGTCGCCGAATATGAGCGATTGACGGCATTCTACCCCAAATGCGGCTACCGGATTCTCGAAATTCCCAAAACCGGCGTGCAGGAACGCCTGCGATTCGTGATGTCCAATATTTCTTAAGGTTTTTGTCCTTTGATAGAGGCGGCGCCAAGCGCGCCGCCGCCCGATTCTATTCCTGAGAAGCCCGTTCGATGCCCACCCTTAAGCAAGCCATCGACCTGCACCGCGCCGGAAAGCTGCCGGAGGCGGAGCGCGCCTATCGCGCTATCGTGACGGCGAGCCCGCGCGAGGCCGATGCCTGGTCGCTGCTCGGCGTCGCGCTCGAGGGCCAGGGCAAGGCCGGAGAAGCCGTCGCGGCGATCCGCCGGGCGGTGGCGCTCGATCCCAAAGCGCCGTTGTTCCGATTCCATCTCGGCAACGCATTCATGGCCTCGGGCGACGCCGAAGCCGCCGCCAAGGAACTCCAGCTCGCGGCGCGGATGCAGCCCGATCTGGCCGAGGCGCATTACAATCTCGGCAACGCGCTGCGCGCCATCGGCAACAACCCGGCGGCCATCGCGGCATACCGCGACTGCCTGCGCTATATGCCGACGCTGCATCAGGCGCGCAACAATCTCGCGCTGCTGATTTCGGCGGCGGGCGATTACGACGGCGCGTTCGCCGAGCTGCAGCACGTGCTGGCCGAAGACCCCGGTAATATCCAGGCGCGCGTCAATCTCGCCAATATCGCCGATGAATCCGGGCGCCGCGACATGGCCTATCAGGAAGCGCTCAAGGCGGTAAAGCTCAATCCGAATTATCCCGACGCGCTGTTCGTTTTCGGCCTCGCCTGCATCAGGCTGGGTCGCGACAAGGACGCCATCGCCGCCTATCGCCGCCTGGTCGAGATCGATACCGGCAATTTCGCCGCCTGGGACAATTACGCCCAATGCCTGCAAGCGACCGGCGACTACGCCGGGGCCGAGGCGAGCTATAAGAAGGCGCTGGCGATCAAGCCCGACGATCCGGACGTCAATTATCACATAGCCCTGCTCGATCTGCTGCTGGGCCGCCTCGACCAGGGATTCGCCGGTTATGCCTGGCGCTTCAAGGCTATCAAACTCCTCAAGCGCGCGGCGGTTCCCGCGCCGCTATGGGATGGAAGCGATCCGGCGGGGAAAACCATTCTCGTCGCCGACGAGCAGGGCTTCGGCGACAGCATCATGTTCTGCCGCTATTTGCCGCTGCTGCGGTCGCGCGGCGCGCAAGTGATCTATGCCTGCCGCGCGCCGCTGCAGTCCTTATTGCAGGGATGGGACGGCGCGGACCGGTTTGTCGCGCTGGGCGACGCGGCGAAGACGGTTTGCGACGCCCATGCGTCGATGATGGATTTGCCGCATCTGATGGGCACGGGGCCGGACGCCATGCCGGGACGCATTCCCTATATCCCGGTTCCTCCCGGCGACGTCCCGCCCGAACTGGCCGAGGAAAAGAATCTGCGCGTCGGCATCGTCTGGGCAGGCAACAAGGATCACAAGCACGATCATCGCCGCTCGATCGAATTTTCCGCGTTCAGCGCGATCTGCGGCGTCGAAGGCGTGCGGTATTACAATCTTTTGCGCCCGTCCGATTTGCGCGGCGAGGAGGCGGCGCGATTTCGGCAAGCTCGGTATCGCCGATCTTGGCGCGAAGATAGGCGATTTCGCCGATACGGCGCGGTTCATGGCGGCGCTTGATCTGGTGATCGCGGTGGACACGTCGACCGTGCATCTTGCGGGAGCGCTGGGCAAACCGGTCTGGGTGCTGCTGCCGACCGGGCCAGACTGGCGCTGGCAGACGGAGGGCCGGGACAGCGCATGGTATCCGACGGCAAAACTTTACCGTCAGAGCAATTTCAACGACTGGCCGGAGGTTCTGGCGCGCGTCAGGCGGGATTTAGCCGCCATGACAGGTTAGGCCGGCGACAGTTTAGCCCTGGCGAGCCTTATAGCGCGGATTCTTCTTATTGATGACATAGACGCGGCCCTTGCGGCGGACGATGCGGCAATTTGGCATCGCGCTTTTTGAGCGAACGCAGTGAGTTAGCGATTTTCATTTTTTCCAACCTTCCGCATCAAGCGGCCATAAATCCCTGTAAGGCCGGGAAACTAGGGATATAACCCCCTCCTTGTCAAGCAAGGAAAATGCGCCTTGAGCAAGTTTCATATATATCAGTCTGTTACAAGGGCTTATCCTTCTTGTGCCATTTTTGCACCTGCACGCTTTATTGAATGACTCCGCCTTGAAACATCTTGCCTAAACTCCATATTAATATTCAACTACTAGAGTGTAATTATGGATTAAGGCTAATGCGTCTTAAACCAGTTCCCGGCGAAGCACAGAAACCGGGAGCGATGCTCGAGGGAGAAACGATACTGACCAGTCAGTTCACAACTCTCGCCGCCCAGCGCCCCCATCGCCGCTATTAATCTTTTTGTTACAAAAAATCACCCCGCTTCGACGTCCTTCCAGGGACGGCGTTGTCATGACCTGTTTCGTTTATCTTACGTCAACTTGAAAACCCGAAAAACACTCGGTCGCTTTCGCATGGCTTCTCCGCTGCTGCGGCGTGGCGGCGACGGAGTGTTTTCCGAGTTTTACAAGCGGACTGACCACATCTCTAACCCAGGAGAGCTTTATGAGCAGAAGATCGCACCGTAGCAGAATCGAGTTAACGTCTGTGCGTCGTGATGACAAGAAATTCAATGTCGAGCCGATCTTCAAGAAAAAGGGCGCTTGGGATCCCTTAAGCAATCCCGCCTTCGAGCGCCGCGATCAAAGCTATATCCGCACCGTCAAGCCGCAGAACCCGAACCAGGCCGCGCTGATGGAGGCGATGGCCGCGCATAACCTGGTGGTCGCCGTCGGGCCGGCGGGCACCGGCAAGACCTATCTCGCCATCACCGCTGCGGTGGAGGCACTCGAAGCCGGGCGGGTCGACCGCATCATCCTGTCCCGCCCCGCCGTCGAAGCGGGCGAGCATCTCGGGTTCCTGCCCGGCGCGCTCGAAGAGAAAATGTCGCCCTATCTGAGGCCGCTGTATGACGCGCTCAACGACCGCCTCGGCAGCAAGCGCCTCAAGCAGCTGATGATGGACGGCGCCATCGAGATCGCCCCCATCGGCTTCATGCGCGGGCGGACGCTCAACAACGCTTTCGTCGTGATCGACGAAGCACAGAACTGCACCTACACCCAGATCAAGATGCTGCTGACGCGGCTTGGATGGCACTCGACGATGGTGCTGACCGGCGATCCTGACCAGACCGACTTGCTGGAAGGCATGTCGGGCCTCGCCGATATCGCCAAGCGGCTGGAGACTCTGTCCCGGCATCGCCGTGGTGCGCCTGACCGACCGCGACGTGGTGCGCCACCCGTTGGTCGCGACGATGCTGGGCGTGTTGTAGAACCTCGTATCATCGAAAACGGCCGTCATTCCCGCTTTTGCGGAAATGACGGCCCTCCTTTTCTGCCTGCAAAAACCATGAAAGTATTTAATTCGCTCGGCGCATGATTTTGGCGCGTGATACCATGTCTTTTGCAGATGGCATTGCAATTATTAAGTTAATAAGGAGATTATTATGTCAAGCGAAGAGACGATAAATCAATGGAGCCTCCGTCACCTTATAGAGGCGACGCGAGAAATCACCAGCGACAGCAGGCGAGCCAACCGCGTGGCGGGGCAGGATGTGAAGGACTATTCAAGGCTCGCACCAGGCCAGGAAGCCCTTCGGAAGCGCCCGAAGAGCAGGTCGCAGCCATCGTCGGCACGCTTATCAATGTCGTCGCTTTTGAAGACATGAATCAGTCGCCGCGGGTGCGCATGGACGCTCTGCTCGCCATTGGAAATATCGCCAAGGCAAGGCCCGATGCGGTTCACGATGATGCCAAGACTCTCATCGCCAGAATTGCTCATCCGGACAATGGCGATCATGAAGGAGTTCGCCATTGGGCCACAGTCTTATGCACTCAGCTTGGCATTCAACCGTCTCCTGAAAGGAGCATGTCGAGCGCGCGGTTTAATAAGCAGGCTTTGCAAAATGGCTGACCGGCGCGGGATTTTATAAACTTACGTTTTCATGAAGGAGAGTATGATGTCCAGAGGCCGCATCGCACCCGAAGATAGCGTAGAGGACGCCGCTATCAAGCTTGCCATACCGGATATGACGCGCCCCGAAGAAGTTCATATGAAATCTTTGGTGATTTTAAGTCGGCTAGCGGAGCTGGGCGATCTAAGCAATCCCAGCGGCACGATCCGGCATAAGAGAATCCTTATGCACGCCGATGAGCTTGGGCTGTATGGAGACAAACCCTGGAAGCTGTACAATTTAATATGCGACGAAGACATGGAAAAAATGTCTGCGCTCGTTAGCGGCTGCCATCATCACATCGGAATTACCGCCGGGCCCTTGTCTCGGGCCATAAAGGCCGGTTGGGCCCATGGCTTTTTCGACGTGGATGATGTCGTGCGCCAGGTGCAAGACCGCATTCCCGGCTACAAGAAAATCCTTCCCGATCTTCCGGCCAAGCCGGGTTTTGGGCCGAGTTCAGCGCCGGGATCGGCGCTTACGCCTCAATAAGTTTTCATGAAGGAGGACACCATGTCTCAAGACCCAAGCGACGCAGCCCACTTCTGGGCCATGATGAACCGGGCCAACAGCCAAATGCAGGCCAAGCTTGAGCGTAGGGTAGACCGTGGAGAGGTACATAAAGAACACCCTCAGCAACCGGCCAGACCGGGCTCGAAGCCGGATTCTGGAACGGGTTCGGTGCCGCCGCCCGCGCCCAAATAAGGCGCATCCGTCCTGCGTATTCGTGAATGATTATTTATTCGGGAGTATAAAGGTTTTATGAATAGTCCGACGCCAGGATTTTTAACCAGAACGACGCCTCGCGGCGCTGGCTTCGCGCCGGAGATGCGGATCGAGATTCCTAAGGAGCGGCGGGTGGAACTGGCGGTTCTCGGCCAGCGCCCGCTCAGCGCCAGGGAAAGCGACCGGCTCGATCTTCCCGCCGCCGCCGCCACGCTGAGCGACCGTCAGAAAGCCATGTTCGCGCCGGATGAAAGTCTCGGCGCTTTCTTTATTGCGAGCCGCGATAATGTGTATACGCCGTTTGCCGTCGATCCCAAAGCCAGCCCGGATGATCTGCACCGGACGTTTCTGGACGTAGCGACGGCGCTTGCCGCGAATATTACCACGGTTCGTCCCACATACGAGCGCATAAACGACCAGCCGGAAGTGCCGCTGACGCCGGAGCAAGCGCAAAAAGTCGCCACCGATATCGTTCCGCTTTTCGCCGATACCCTGGCGGTGCATCATGCCTTTTTTGGCCTTAGAAAGGGCGCGGCGATCATGACCTACTGGCAGGAACTTATGCTGCCGCCGGATGAAGGGTGCCCGTATCTATGGCACACGGATTCCCCGCGACCGGCAAATCCTGACACCCCGCGGCCCGTCCCGCTCAGCTACCTGATGCGCTCAACGTCGCCCGCGAATATGAAACGCCGGGGCGAGCTTTACCGGACGGGGGAGAACCAGCTTGGCCTGATCGTGGCCGACAGCACCGAACACCAGACCAATATTCCCGAACGTCCTGTCTGGTCGAGCTTCTCCCGGCTGGAAATCTATCCGAACTTTGATTGAGTTTCTAATCCGCGAGAGACTCAATCCACCCGGTAATTCGGCGCCTCGGCGGTGATCTGGATATCGTGGACGTGGCTTTCCTTGAGGCCCGCGCCGGTGATGCGCACGAATTTCGCGCGCTTTTGCAGATCCTCGATGGTCGCCGCTCCCGTATAGCCCATCGCCGCGCGCAAGCCTCCCGCGAGCTGATGCACCACCTGCCCCACCGGGCCTTTATACGGCACGCGGCCCTCGACGCCTTCCGGCACGAGCTCATGCGGGTCCTGCGCCTGCTTCTGGAAATAGCGGTCGGCGGAGCCTTTCGCCATTGCCCCCAATGATCCCATGCCGCGATAGGTCTTATAGGCGCGGCCCTGATACAGCACCTTTCTCGCCCGGCGCTTCGTCGGTGCCCGCGAACATGCCGCCGAGCATCGCGCAATCCGCGCCCGCCGCGATGGCCTTGACGAGATCGCCCGAATAATTTGATGCCGCCGTCGGCGATCACCGGAATGCCCTGTTTGCGGCAGGCTTCGGCCACGTCCATGATCGCGGTGAGTTGAGGGACTCCGACGCCCGCCACCATGCGGGTGGTGCAGATCGATCCCGGCCCGATGCCGACTTTCACGGCGTCCCGCGCCCGCGTCGATCAGAGCCTTGGCCGCGTCGCCGGTGGCGATATTGCCCGCGATGATCTGCGTCGCGTTCGAGAGCCGCCGCGCCTGCCGCACTTGCTCGAGCACTTTGTCGGAATGGCCGTGCGCGGTATCGATGATGAGAACGTCGACGCCCGCGTCGAACAGCGCCGCCGCGCGCAGAAGCCCGCTCTCGCCGGTGCCGGTCGCCGCCGCGACGCGCAGCCGCCCCTTTTCGTCCTTGCAGGCGTTGGGATACAGCCGTGCCTTTTCGATATCCTTGACGGTGATAAGGCCGATGCAGCGGTAGGCGTCGTCCACCACGAGGATTTTCTCGATCCGGTTCTGGTGCAAAAGGCGCTTGACCTCGTCGGCGCTCACGCCCTCGCGCACGGTAATCAGCTTGTCCTTGGTCATGAGCTCAGCGACGGGCTGCTGCATGTCGGTGGCGAAGCGGACGTCGCGGTTGGTGAGAATCCCGACCAGCTTGCCCGACGCCTCGCATACCGGAATGCCGGAAATCTTGAAATCCGCCATCAGCCTCAAGGCCGAGATCAGCGGCGCGTTCGGGGCGATGGTGATCGGGTTGACCACCATGCCGGATTCGAAGCGCTTCACCCGCCGCACTTCCTCGGCCTGATGCTCCGGCGTCATGTTGCGGTGGATGACGCCGATGCCGCCCGCCTGGGCCCAGCGCGATCGCCATGCCCGATTCGGTGACGGTATCCATCGCCGCCGAGACAGCGGCACGCCGAGCTTGATGCTTTTGGTAAGCTTGGAACTGGTATCGGCTTCGGCCGGAAGCACCGACGAGGCTTGCGGAACCAGCAAGACATCGTCGAACGTCAGGGCTTCGGGGAAGCGCGAAAGAGACGGGGGAATAGGCGGAAGATTCGGCCATGATGCAACTTTCATAGGGATAAACCAAAGTTGCAGGGCACTATAACCAAGGAAACCGGAAATAGAAAGCGCGGTTTTGCGCTTAAGCCGGCTCATTTTTGGGGAAAAGCATCCTCGGTTTGCCGGAAAGCTCCCCCACCGCCGCGCATCAAAGGCATGATATCGCGGGCCACAAATCTTTGTGTTCCTCGAGAATAGGCATGATCTGGCGGCGAACATCGCCGGGCAGCGCCCCCTGCCGCTTCCAGCTTTTCCAGCCCGTCGCGGATAAACTCGCCGGGCGTTTTCACCGCGCCGCCCGGATGGGTGGCGCCCTCGACGCCATATTTGAGAGCGATATTCGCGAAGCCAGATCGACCAGAGGCTGTATTTCCGTCTCCCGGTTGAGGTCTTCGCCCATCTCGCGCGAGAATATCACCATCTCCGCCGTGCCGCGAAAACTGTTCGTGCCCGTGATCCTCTTGCCGTCATAATAGCTGCCTGTCCGGCGTACAGAACGCCCTCCTCCAGCAACAGCCCCTCATAAAAGGGCGAGGCGGTTCCGGCGTTTCGTAACCGTGATCTTCGGATATAGTCATGATGATACCTCCTTAAATGCCTAAATCGATTGCCGCGCGGATCAAAGGGCGCAGATTATCGCGGCGGGCGATGAGACTGTCCTTGATGATTTGCATGTCGCCCATGCTGTGAAAAGCGGTTCGGGCAAGCGGTCAATCGAATCCCTAATGAAGGAATCCGGCAGGGATTGAATGACATCGATGGTTTGCTCGACTTCAGGCACCCCGGCGGCGATCTGATCGAAGGCGCGCGCTGAACATTTCCTGATATTGTCATGCTCCTGCCCGCCCGATGGGAAAAGAGGCGGAATGCCTCATCGCTTCCATCCAGGCATGCAGAACCGAAATCGATATAGGCCTTGGCGGGGCCAGCGGAGGGATCATAAACAATCTGCCCTCTATGCCGGTCGCCGCATATGATCCATTGGTCGAAAATTGAAATTTGCGCGAGCGAACGATCGGCAAGAAGAACTTCGTCGGGCGGACTATCTCGCGTGTAGGGGAAGGCCCGCAACGACGCCACGCGATAATCATGAGGCTCGCTCTCATCCCGCCGCCATAAGCGCGTGGGAGGAATCGGCAGGCAATGGCGCGGCCTAGATCGGAAAAGAGTTTCTCGCGACCGCCAGTTATCCTGCCTTCGGGATTCCCGTTTTTGACGACAGTGAGCCTGCCAGCCCGGTCCCGCGCCCATACGGCGTTTTCCGACCCGCTGTTAATCTCATGAGGAAGAAGAAGGCACAGAGTTCTGGCGACATTCCGGAAATCCTCAAGCGCAACTGGTTTGAAAGCATCCGCGCCCGTCACCACCGGCCTGTCGCGCCACTCGGCGGCGATTTCCGGCGTGATCGTCGGCGTGAAGAAATTTTCGAGCGAAGTCCAGGTCATGCGCGGAGTTTACCGCGCAAAATTAGTTTCACGAACAGTCAATTAAGGTTAACGCACCCGTTAGCCGCCCGGATTTTGCCGCTCGAACAACAGCCTTAACCCGTCCAGCGTCACCAGCTGATCTACGATCTCGATGGTGGCGCTGGCGTTTGAATGAGAGGGGCAAGCCCTCCGGTGGCGATCACTTTCGCGCCGCCGCCAAGCTCTTTGCGGATGCGCGCAACGATGGCGTCGGTCTGGCCCGCATAGCCGAAGACTAGGCCGCTTTGCATCGCCTCGGCCATCGTCTCGCCGATGGCGCGCGGCGGCGCGGCGAATTCTACCCGGTGCAGCCGCGAGGCCCGCTGAAACAGCGCGTCCATCGAGATGCCGATGCCGGGCGCGATGGCCCCGCCCAGATAATCGCCGTTCGCGGCGATGGCGTTGAAGGTCGTGGCGGTGCCGTAATCGACAACGATGGCCGGGCCGCCATATTTGGCGAAAGCGCCGACGGCGTCGCAGATGCGATCCGCGCCGACTTCCACCGGACCTTTATAATGGATGGCAATGCCGATATCGCCCTGCGCCGAGACGAAGAAGGCCTCGGTCTTGAAATAGCGCCGCGCCAGTTCGGACAGCATGCGGCTCATCGGCGGCACGACGCTGGAGATCGCGACATGGCGGATATCGCCGAGCTTCAGCCCGCCATGCGCCAGCAGCGCCTGCAGCGCCATGCCGTATTCATCTGCGGTCTTGTCTCTGTCGGTGCCGATGCGCCAATCGCCGGCAAGCTCGGCGTCCTTGCCGCGCCCGCGATAGACGCCGATGACGACATTAGTGTTTCCGACATCCAGAGCCAGCAGCATCGCTTACTCTCCTGCCTTGCGCAGCAACTCGGACGACAATTTTCCCAGCCGCTCGCGGATGAATTCCAGCACGCGCGCGGTCGCGCGGTCGTTGTCGATCCCCTTGACCAGCGCGTCGACAATCTCGGATGGCCTTTTAATTCTTCGGCGGCGGCGGCAAGCAGCGGCAGCGCCCTTACGACATTGTCGCAGATATTGATCGTCGCGGTCCGTGCCGTTCGCGACAAGGGGTTGAGATCGATGGAAATGACTTTCTTGCCCCAGGCTATCAGCGCCTCGTGCGGTCGCCATCCTCCAGGCACACGACGACGACATCGGCCTTGGCGATGCCCTGGCTATCGACGCTGCCGCGCGCGGAGGCGAGATTAGGAACCTTGGCGTCCGGATTGACCCCGAGAACCTCCCCGGCGCCATGGGATTGCAGAAACTCGGCGATTTTCTTTTCGCGCTCCGCCGTGCGGCCGTAGAAGACATTGACCTCGAGCTTGGCCGGAATCGCCTTCCCGAGTTCGGCCAGCGCTCAGGCGCGAGAACGGCGGTGTTGCCGTTAATGCTGATGACCGGATGCTCGGCTTGCAGCAAAAGCGCGGCGGCGGCGCGGATATCCTGGCGGACGGGTTCGGGCGTCGCCTCGCCCAGCAGATAATCGAAGGCTTCGCCCCGCCATGGGCGATCGGCCCGGTTTCGGCCACAAGGCCGGTCTGCCGGTGATGCTCGATAGCCTCGCGCATCCGCAAGCTCGCGGCGCGGGGATGATTATCAGGAACGCTGGACATGGGGCCTTTATAGACCGCGCCCTACCCGGCGGCAAATCGATTCCCTATTGCCGCCATAATTTTTCTGGCATAATCGGCCTGCTGAAAAATTAAAGGATGAAAACAAGTGTCCCAAACCATCGTCCTGGTCGATGACGACCGCAATATCCTGACCTCGGTGAGCATGGCGCTCGAAGCCGAGGGATTCCAGGTTCAGACCTATAATGACGGCGACGAGGCCCTGCGCGGCCTGACCCAGCGCCCGGCCAATCTCGCCGTGCTCGACATCAAGATGCCGCGCCTGAACGGCATGGAATTGCTGCAGAAGCTCAAGCAGAACCCGGCGACCTCGGGAATGCCGGTGATTTTTCTGACCTCCAAGACGAGGAAGTGGACGAAATCATGGGGCTGCGGCTCGGTGCGGACGATTACATCACCAAGCCCTTTTCGCAGCGGCTCTTGCTCGAGCGCATCCGCGCGCTGCTGCGCCGCGAGCAGCTGCGCGCCCAGCCGGGCACGGCCGATCCGGGCGCGGTGATGGTGCGCGGCGACATGGTGCTGGACAGCGGGCGGCATCTCTGCACCTGGAAGGGCGAGGCCGTCGATCTGACCGTCACCGAATTTCTGCTGGTCAAGGCGCTCGCCGTCCGTCCCGGCCACGTCAAGAACCGCGATCAGCTCATGGACGGCGCCTATGGCGAATCGATCTATGTCGACGACCGCACCATCGACAGCCATATCAAGCGGCTCCGCAAGAAGTTCCGGGATATCGATCCGGATTTCGCGCAGATCGAAACGCTGTATGGCGTGGGCTACAGATACCGCGAATGACCGAAGGCAGGGATCGGACGCCGGATGACAAAGGACAGGCGGCGCTGCGCCGCCCGCTGGCTTCGGTTATCCGCCACCCGCCGTCCGTCTCCCCGCTTACCTGGCGCATCATGGCGGTCAATATGCTGGCGCTCGCCATTCTGGGCGGCAGCATGGTTCTATCTCGGCGGCTATCAGGAGCGCCTGATTCAGGCGGATCTCGAGGCGCTGTCGCTCGAAGCGCGGATGATCGCCAGCGCTTTGGGAGAAGGCGCGGTCATCGCCGGCGAGAGGAACGCGACATCCTCTCGCCCGATCTGGCCCGCTCCATGGTGCGGCGTCTGGTCGAAAGCTCGGACAGCCGCATGCGGCTTTTCGACGCCGAAGGCGAGCTGATCGCCGACAGCCGCATGCTGGCCGTGACGCGCGAAGCGATCCAGATCGAGGACGTGCCGCCGCCCGACGGCTGGCGCATCGGGATGTTTTGGCAAATCCTGACCGATTTCGTCGCCGAAAAAATTCCGCGGCAGTTTACGCGCCCTATGAGGAGCAGACCGAACAGCGCGCCGAGCATTACTCCATCGCCGCCAAGGCGCTGCAAGGAACCGTGGCGACCGCCGTCTGGCGCTTGCCGCAGGGCAATCTGCTGCTGGCCGCCGCCGTGCCGTGCATGGCTATAAGCAGGTGCTGGGCGCGGCGATGGCGACGCCGCGGCTCCGCCAAGATCGACGCCGCGCTCGCCGAAGTGCGCGCCAGCGTCGGCAAGGCGTTTCTCGCGGTGCTGGGGCTGACGGTGCTGCTGTCCTTCTATCTCGCGCGCACCATCGCGGGGCCGCTGCGGCAGCTCGCCGCCGCCGTGCGCGACGTGCAGCATGGGCAGACCCAGGCGGAATTCGGCGGCGTGGCGGCGATTCTCGCGCAGCGGCAAATTCCCGACATGGGCGAGCGCGCCGACGAGATCGGCGAACTGTCCCGCGCGCTGCGCGCCATGACGGCGGTGCTGGCCACAAGATTGTCCGCCATCGAGAATTTCGCCGCCGATGTCGCGCATGAGCTTAAGAATCCGCTTACCTCGCTGCGCAGCGCGGTGGAAACCGCCGCGAAGATCGACGATCCGCAGCGCCAGCGCAAACTCATGGCCGTCATACGCGACGATGTGGACAGGCTCGACCGGCTGCTGACCGATATCGCCAGCGCCTCGCGGCTCGACGCCGAACTGAGCCGCGCCCAGGCCGAAAGCGTCGATATCGGCAAATTGATGGAGGCGCTCGCCGATTTTTACGCGCCGATGGACGCGCCGTCGCGCGTGGCCGTCATGGGCGAAATTCCGGCGGGATTGACGGTGCGCGGCTCGAAGGCCGTCTGGCGGAAGTCATGCGGAATCTGATCGACAATGCGCTGTCCCTTCCTGCCGGAAGGCGGCAGCGTGCGGCTGTGGGCCGTCCGGGAGGGCGATTATGTGCGCCTGACCGTCGATGACGACGGCCCCGGCATTCCGGACAATAAACTGGAGGCGATTTTCGACCGGTTCTACAGCGAACGCCCGCGAAGCGAGAAATTCGGCCTGCATTCCGGCCTCGGCCTCTCCATCGCCAAGCAGATCACCGAGGCCCATCGCGGGCGCTTATGGGCCGAAAACCGGCATGACGAAAACGGCCATGTCATCGGCGCGCGGTTTACGGTCCTGCTTCCGGTCGAGACTTGAAATTAAGCTTGTACGGATTGCCTCGGAAATCGCCCAGAAGGCCAACGGCTTTCCGTAAGGCACATACGTCTTTATGCAATAACCCTCATCGGCCTCATGGTGGATATGAAACGTTTCCCTGCCTTTTTCGGCGAAGACGGTCAGGGTGCAGAACTTCCGAGCGGCGCAGACGTATCCGCCGAATGCACGATCACAAAAGACTCGCTGTCGGGCGATGAGCGGCGGTCTAATATAAATGGTTTTCCGGCAAACTCCTTACCCGAAAAACCTTCGCTGGCAGTTTCCACAAGCTCTCGATGCCGCCGACCTCGACGGAGCCAGGCGCATTCTCCGGCGCGCTGCGAAGGGCATGCGCCATGAAAATAGCTGCTTGCTCTTCAAGCGTCATGGGCTTTTCTTCGGTTACTGCGGCCATAGTTAATTTCTCCTTGATAATGTCGGGGGATATTATCGGAGAAAAGGCGAAAGTACAAAATTTTTCCATACTCGAAGCCGAATATTGCTCCTTTTCATCGATTTCCCGCCCTTGCCTCCCCGCCGCGCTTCGCTTATGTTCCCGTCCAAGTTGCCCAGCCCGGTGATTGATGGGAAAGCCTCTCGTTCCCATATATAAAGCGGTAGCCAACCGCTTATAAGGAGTCCGCCCCCATGTCCTCTTCCATGTCCAATATCGTCATCGCCAGCGCCGCCCGCACCCCTATCGGCGCGTTCAACGGCAGTTTAAGCGGCTTCAGCGCCGCGCAGCTCGGCTCCATCGCCATCAAGGCCGCGCTCGAGCGCGCCAAGGTCGACGCGGCGGAAGCCGGAGAAGTCGTCATGGGGCATGTTCTGGCGGCGGGCGCGGGCATGGGCCCTGCCCGGCAGGCGGCCATCGCCGCGGGAATCGGCAAGGACAAGACCGCCTATGCCGTCAACCAGATTTGCGGCTCCGGCCTGCGCGCCGTGGCGAACGGCATGGTTTCGATCATGGCGGGCGATCAGGAGATCGTCGTCGCGGGCGGCATGGAAAGCATGAGCCAGGCGCCGCACGCCATCCATCTGCGGGGCGGCGTCAAGATGGGCGACGCCAAGATGGTCGATACCATGATTAAGGACGGGCTTTGGGACGCTTTCAACGACTATCATATGGGCCAGACGGCGGAGAATGTCGCGGCCCAATGGCAGATCACCCGCGCGATGCAAGACGAGCTCGCGCTCGGCTCGCAGAACAAAGCCGAGGCGGCGATCAAGGCCGGAAAATTTACCGATGAAATTACGCCTGTGACCGTCAAGAACAAAAAGGGCGAGGAAATCGTCAGCCAGGACGAGTTCCCGCGCTTCGGCACGACCATCGAAGCTTTGGCGAAATTGCGTCCGGCCTTCACGGCGGACGGCACGGTGACGGCGGGCAACGCGTCGGGGATCAATGACGGCGCAGCGGCGTTCGTTCTCATGTCGGATGCGCTGGCGGCCAAGCGCGGCATCAAGCCGCTGGCGCGCATCGTGTCATGGGCGACGGCGGGCGTCGATCCGGCGCTGATGGGCAGCGGGCCGATCCCGGCTAGCCGCAAGGCGCTGGAAAAAGCCGGATGGAAAGCCGCCGACCTCGATCTGATCGAGCCAACGAAGCCTTTGCGGCGCAAGCTTGCGCGGTGAACAAGGACATGGGCTGGGACCCGGCGAAAGTGAACGTCAATGGCGGCGCGATCGCGCTCGGCCATCCGATCGGCGCGAGCGGCGCGCGGGTTCTCGTGACGCTGATCCATGAGATGCAAAAGCGCGGCGCGAAAAAAGGCCTCGCCACCTTGTGCATCGGCGGCGGCATGGGCATCGCGATGTGCGTCGAAGGCCAGTAATTAGGAAACAATTCGGAAAACGGCAACCAAGACACAAAGGAAGAGACATGGGGAGAGTTGCGGTCGTCACCGGCGGAACCAGAGGCATCGGCGAAGCGATTTCCGCCGCGCTGCATGCGCGGGCTATAAAGTCGCCGCCACCTATTACGGCAATGACGAGAAGGCGCTGGCCTTCAAGGCCCGCACCGGCATTCCGGTCTATAAATTCGACGTATCGAATTACGACACCTGCCAGAAAGGCATCGCCGCCATCGTCCAGGACCTCGGGCCGGTTGAGATTCTGGTCAACAATGCCGGGATCACGCGCGATACGCTGCTGCATAAAATGACGCTGGAGCAGTGGCGGGAAGTCATCGACACCAATCTGAACTCGCTGTTCAATATGTCGCGCCTGGTCGTCGAAGACATGCGCGCGAAAGGCTTCGGGCGCATCGTCAATATCAGCTCGATCAACGGCCAGGCCGGACAGCTCGGCCAGGTCAATTACTCGGCGGCGAAGCGGGCGTCATCGGCTTCACCAAGGCGCTGGCGCAGGAAAGCGCGATCAAAGGCATCACCGTCAATGCCATCGCGCCCGGCTATATCGACACCGAGATGATGAATACGATCCCTCAAAACGTCCTCGACGCGATCATCGGCAAAATTCCGGTCAAGCGGCTCGGCAAGATCGAAGAAATCGCTCGCGCGGTGCTGTTCCTCGCCGCCGACGAAGCCGGTTTCATCACCGGCTCGACGCTTACCGTCAATGGCGGCCAGTATCTTGCTTGAGCGGATTTGGGACAATCCTATCTATTTCTTTATCGCCAGGTCTGGCGCTACGGCAGGGCTCACCGCCACGAACTGATCCGGATTTATAGCCGGCTTACCGCCGCCAATATCATCCTCTTGCTTCTGCCCTCGATCTTCGGCGCGATGATCGGCATGCTGCAAAATCCGCAGGGGCCGGTTTTTCCCGCGCTGCTGTACTGGATGGCGCTTTATGTCTGCGTCACGCTCATCTTCTGGACGCTTAATAATCCGGCGCGGATCGTCGAACGGCGCACGGCTTTCGAGATTTTCCGGCATTTCAGTGATTTGTGTTATGCGAAAATCATGCAATTGCCGCTGCGCTGGCACCAGGATCACCATTCCGGCGACACGATCAACCGCGTTTCACGGGCCGGCGGCGCGCTGCATAGTTTCGCCCAGGACCAGTACACGGTCATCGAGCTTGCGGTGCGCTATATTGCGGGCTGATTGCTCTTTCCTTTTATGCGCCGCAGGCAGCGGCGGTGGCGTCGGCGCTGACCATGACAGGATTCCTGTCTCGCATAAATTCGACACCTTGAAGCTTATCCCCCTCTATGAGCGGATCGCCGAATGCGATCATCATGCCAAGGCGGCTTTCTATGATTATGTCGGGAACGCCGTCTCGCTGATCACCCTGCGCCTTCCTGACCGGACGCGCGGCGAGCTTGACCGCCGTGTCGCTGCCGCCACGCCCTATCTCTGGGACGAAATAAGGCTCAACGAGGCCAAATGGAGGGCGGGTTATCTTTTTATGACGGCGACGCAGCTCGGCACGCTGCTGGCCTATGTTCTCACCCACCGGCAAGCGGACGGCAGCGTCGCGCTCGGCCCCGCCGTGGCGATGTTTCAGTATATCACGATGATCACCGTTGTGTTCAGCGGCTTCATGGCCCGTTACGGCATCCATGTGCGCTGGCATACGGACATGCAGTCGGTGGAGCCGATCCTGAGCGCCCATGCCGCATTGCCCGCGGACGCGCCACCGCCGCGCCTGCCGACTGGAGCGTGGCGCGGATACGGAATCTGAACTTTTCCCACAATCACGGCGACGACAAGCCCATGATTTGCGCGATATCGGCCTCGACATCGCAGCGGGACGCAAAATCGCCCTGATCGGCCGGAGCGGCGCCGGCAAAAGCACGCTGCTGGCGCTGTTGCGCGGCCCTTTATGAGGTGGATGGTGCGGAACTTGAGATCGGCGGGAACGGATTCCGCGATCTTCGCCCGCTGGCGGCTTGCGCGACGCTGGTGCCGCAGGATGTCGAAATTTTCGAGAACACCGTACTCTATACCTTACGCTCGGCGTTGAAACGCCGCAGGCCGCCATCGATGAAGCGGTCGCGCTGGCGGGTTTCGGCGAAGTGGCGGCGCGTCTGCCGCGCGGACTGGCCTCGGACATCCGCGAACGCGGCGTCACCTCTCCGGCGGGCAGAAACAGCGGCTGGCCCTGGCGCGCGGCCTGCTGGCCGGGCGCGATTCAGCTCTTCTTCTCCTCGACGAGCCGACCAGTCATGTTGACATTGCGACCGAAGCGGTCATCTTCAGCCGACTTTTCGCCGCGATGCCGGACAAAGCGATGATCGTCTCGATTCACCGCCTGCACCTCTTGCCATGCTTCGATCATATCTGCTTGATGGAAGATGGCGCGATCGTGCAGCAAGGCTCGTTTGCGGAACTTGACGCTACGCCCGGCCCGTTCCGCGAATTATGGCGCAAACATCTGGCAGGCCATGCCGGGAAGGACGCATGACCGCCGCTGCGCCTAATTCGGACGCGAAAGGACGCCTTCTGCCCGATCGGCCCTGGGCCGGGGTCGTGGCGGTTGTGTGGCGCGAAGGAAAATTCCTGCTCACGCTGCGAGGCAATCCGCCCTACGAAGGCATTTGGGGATTGCCGGGCGGCGCCATCCGGCTGGGCGAGACGGCGTTCGAGGCCGCTGTCAGGGAAGTGCGCGAAGAAACCGGCATCCTGTGCAGGCCCTATGCGAGCTTTACGACCGTGGACGTGATCGGGCCTGAAGGCTCGCCCGCGCCGGATCATCATTTTCTGCTGGCGGCGATCGCCGCCGACTGGATCAGCGGCGAGATCGTGCCCGGCGACGACGCCCGGGAGGCGCGATGGGTCGCGGCGGAAGAATTATCCAACCTGCCAAATGTTCCTGGCACGCCGAGCTCGTGAAGCAGGCTTTGGCGCTGCTTCGCGCCTGAGAGCCGGTTCGGAAAGCCCGTCACCACCACCGCTTCCATGCCGGTTCCTTCGAGCTTTTTTGTTTTTTGACGGGAGGCCGGAACGGCGACGGCGACGCATGAACCGCGGACTCGGATGGAGGCGAGGTTTCGAGTTGGGGCGATTCGGCCTGAGAAGATTTTGCCTGCGGGTGCGGCAGCCGCAGCGGCAGGGGAGATTCCTGCCGCGAAGATTTCGGCGCCTGCGCTTCCGGCTGCGATGGCGGGTTTGCGGCCTCGACGAGGCGTGGCCGCGGCCGCGGCAAAGGCGCGTTTTCGTCGACTAAATGCCTCATATGATGTCCCCGGCGGACAAATTTTTTCAATGATCTTGCCTCGATCTGGCGAATTCTTTCCCTGCTAAGCTCGAATTTATTGCCCGTATCTTCGCAAGAATGTTCTGTTCCGCCACCGATTCCATAGCGCATGCGCATAATTTCTTGATCGCGCGCGGGCAGCGTCTTTAAAAGCCGTTCGGCCTCGGCCTTGATCTCGTGACCGACAAGTTCCGCGAAAGAATCAACGCGCGTATCCGGAATAAAGTTTCCGAGCGCGGTTCCCCCTTCCGCCCCATCGACAGGCGCATCGAGGCTCGTGTAACGGAATCCGGCCTTTTGCCGCAGGGCATTAATTTTTTCGACAGTCATGTCCAATCTTTGCGCCAGCGAATCCGCCGTCGGCTCCTCGCCGGTTCTGACATTAATTTCAGTGGATACGCTGCGAAATTTCCTGATTTTCTCGCACTGATGGCCAGGAATGCGCACGGGAGCGCCCTGATCGTCGACCGCCCTCAGCAGGGCCTGATTGATCCAATAGCTGGCATAAGAAATGAATTTGAAGCCGCGGCGATGATCGAATTTCTCCGTAGCGGCCATCAGCCCCATATTGCCTTCCTGAACGAGATCGATAAAGGAGACGCCACGCCCGATATATTGCTTCGCGCGTGAAACGACAAAACGCAGATTGGCGGCAATCAGGTGATTTTTGGCGGCATTGAGTTCCCGCACCGCGTTCGCAGCCGCTGGAGAAGCCGCGCGTCTCGCTATGTCCTGAAGATGCGCGTCTTTTGGCCGCATATCGAATATCAGAGCAACGAGTTTTGTTCTTTCTTGGCTGATTTCTGGATTGAGGCCGGGATCGGGAGCTTGAAGATCGGTCTCATATTTCGTCAATTGCGCGGCAATGGCGCCAGCGGTTGCGAGCCATTTCTTGATATCGACGGGTTTCTTCGGCGGGTTTTGTCCCTCGGGACTCGCTTCGATTGCCTCGATGGCTTCGGGATCGCTTAAAGATTCGATCATCTGCGCCAAGGGCCGCTTGCGTCCGGCGACGCTTGCATATAGTGCCTGAAGCCCCCTGGCTCCTTTCGGTGACTCCAGCAATCTCTCGATGACGCTTTCCCGCGCCGCCTCTATCCGCAGGGCGCACACGACTTCCTGATCCCTGTCCAGGGGCGCCGCGTTGCCCAGGCTGCGCATATATGCGGCAGTCGCATCCGGCGAATGCGGAATATCCTTATCAGCCTTTGCCGAAGGTTTGGACATGGCTTCCACGGCTATGGACGGTTTGCGCCGCATGGATGATACATCGAAATATGAGGTTATCTTTATAATAATTCATGTCTTAGAAACCATCTGAAAAGTCATCAGGCCGTGGCGAAAACCATGCTTTTCGAGAACCGCGGCGTAGCGTATTCAATATACGTGAGCAGCGGAAGCGCAGAAAAGTATGGTTTGCAGCCCGGTATCATGGCTTTTCAGAGGTTCTCTTAGCATAACGGGCAAGAACGGTCATAGCCTTATGATGGGTTAATGTCGAAATGGGGTCGCTTCCGGCCGCTTCTTGTGCGGCCTCTGCTTTCCGGATAGGGATAGCCTCTATGATCGTCATCAAAAAGAATAGTCGCGCGCGCCTTTCGCTTGAATTCGTACCGCTGTCGCCACTGTGGCGGGGGCAGAAAAAGCTTGAGACCGCATTGCTTCCCGCCTTGCCGCCGATTGCCGCAAGCGCGAAGTTACCGCCCGGTTCCTATGTCATTGCCGTCGCCTTGACCGACGACAAGCATCAGGCGGAACTCAATCATCAGTTCCGCGGCATCGCTAAATCGACGAATGTTTTGTCTTTCCCGCAATTCACGAAACCCGAGTTAGGGCGGCTAAAGCCGGACAAAGAGCCGATTTTCCTCGGCGATATTTCACTTTCTTATCAATATATAGTGGGTGAGGCGAATAGAGAACACAAGATATTGATTAACCACAAAATCCATCTTGTGATTCATGGGATTTTGCATATTCTAGGCTATGATCATCGGACATTGCGGCAAACCGCCGCGATGGAAAAACTGGAGCGCGATATTCTAGCCGCCATGAAGATACCCGATCCCTACACACCGCCATGCGACAGCGGCGGCAGATAAACACCCCATGATGGACCAACCTACGCCGAGAAGCGCTCCTTCAGCATCCGTCGTCCTTGTGGACGGAGAAGAGCCTCCAAGTCGATTGCGTCAGGCGCTGGTAAGCCTGCGCGAGAAATTCGCCAAAAGGCAGCCCCCACCCAACCTGCGCGAAGCTGTCGAGGAGCTTATCGAGGAAGGCAGCGCCGCGGATAATATGTCGCCCGCCGAACGGCTGCTGCTCGCCAACATGCTCCGCCTGCGCGAGCAAACAGTCGCCGATTGCATGAAGCCGCGGGCCGACATCATCGCCGCCGAGATCGACACCAGCCTTGCCGATCTTGCCCGCATCATGGCCGAGAGCCAGCACAGCCGCATCCCCGTTTATCGGGAGACGCTCGATGACGTGCTGGGCATGGTGCATATGAAGGACGTGATGAATTGCCTGGCCAAGGGCGAAGACTGCAAGATCAAAGACCTTTTGCGCCAGGTGCTGTTCGTGCCGCCCAGCACCGCCGTCATCCGCCTTCTTTTACAGATGCGAACCGCGCGCCATTACATGGCCATGGTGGTGGACGAGTTCGGCGGCATCGACGGCATCGTCACGATCGAAGACCTGGTCGAAGAAATCGTCGGCGAGATCAATGACGAACATGACGAAGTGGCGCGTCCCCAGATTATCGTTCGCGCCGACGGCTCGATGCTGATCGAGGCGCGTCTGCCGATCGAAGATTTCGAGCAGCGCGTCGGCAAGCTTCTCAGCGAAGAAGAGCGGGCGGAGATCGACACCGTGGGCGGGCTGGTCTTCCTGATCGCCGGAAGGATGCCGCGCGTGGGCGAAAGCTTTACCCATAGTTCCGGCATCCGCTTCGACGTGCTGGAAGTCGATCACAGCCGGATTCTGCGCCTGCGCGCGCGCAATCTGCCGGTGCGGGCCCTGCCGCCCCAATCCGCGCCGCTCAAGCGGGCCGGAGGGGCCGGCTAGGATCCAAAGCCGGGCCGCCCAATCCGCAGGGAACGGCGAAGCAGCTGCCCCGCCGTTTCGATAATCCTTGCTACAAAGCCCGGATGACCGGCGGCAATCGAGCCGTGATCGTGAGCAAGAATAACCGCCGGGCCTTTCGGCAACTGCGCGAAGAGCTGTACTGCCGTCTCCAGCGCGGCCACCCTGACATTGGCTCCGTAAGCTTCTTGAAGTTTTTTCAGCACTTCGTTTTCGGTCAGCCGGCATTGGCCGTCCGTTGCCGCCGATGGCAAGCTTATAGGATCGAAGGTCGCCGCGCGCGCGCCGCGCATGTCGCGCGATACCGACACCAGCCTGTATGGAAAAACCCGCCGCATCAGCTCATGCGACGCGACCGTCAAAGAAAGCAGCGACATTTTAAGATTCGATTTTTTGCGTAGCGCGATCACCCCGTTATTTTGCTTCGGCGTCCTTAATGTCGCACGCATCGAATTTTGCAGCGTTTCCACGGCTAGGTGGGAAAGATGAAGACGGGTATGCCCGGCCAGATTCTTGCTCGTAGAGACGAACTCGGCCACCAGCCCGTTTTTATCCGCGACGACGGCGCGATAATGAAACCGGCCATTGATGAAAGCCTCCGCCGGCAGATAGGTATTTTGCATGGAGAATTTTTCCCGCTCGGACGCTCGAAGCGCAACATAGTAATATTTTTATAATCAAAGGCGAATGATTTTTATGAAATAGCGCGCCCATACGCAAGTTAGTTAGATTACTGCCGAATTTTGGTAAGGCTGCTTCATGGCGCGCGACTAAAAAGGATTTCTTCCGGGAACCCGATATTGTGGTAACCGCATGGGAGTGAAGGATAGGCAATGAGTTTGGATTTCTTTTTCGATTCTCTCGACCGCGCGGCAAATGGCTTCGCTCGGCTTCGGGGCTGGCGGCGGGCCGGCGCTGCTTTCGCGGCGGGGTCGTTGTGCTGTCTCGGGCTTGCGCCCATCGGATTCTTCCCCGCTCTGTGGGTTGGATTTCCGGCCCTGGTCTGGCTGCTCGGGGGAACGCAAAAGAAGCGCCAGGCCTTCGCGGCGGGATGGTGCTTCGCGTTCGGCTATTTTCTTTTCGGTCTGTACTGGATCGCGGCGGCGATGTTCGTCGATCTCGCGCGCTTCGGCTGGATGGTGCCTTTCACGGTCGCGGGCTTGCCTGCCGTGCTGGCCTGTTATTACGGGCTGGCGGCGGCGGCGTGGCAATGGCTGCGCCATCGTTTCGCGCGCGAGGAGAACCGGCTGTGGGACGCCGTTCTGCTCGCATGGCTGTTCGCGCTTACCGAATATGTCCGGGGATTTCTGTTCACCGGCTTTCCGTGGAATCTGTTCGGTTCCGTCTGGATGGGATTTTTGCCGGTGGCGCAGGCCGCGAGCCTGCTGGGCCTTTACGGATTGACTTTCCTGACGCTGGTCGCGGCATGCCTGCCCGCCGCGCTGGCGGCGGCAGGCAGGCGGCGTTTCGCGCTCGCGGCCAATCTGGCGGCGCTGGGCGTTTTCGCCGCGCTCGGCCTGTGGGGAGGCGCAAGAATGCAAGCGCCGCCCGCTTTTCTCGCGGAACCTTATGTCCGTCTGGTGCAGCCGAACATTGCCCAAAATATGAAATGGGATTCCGCAAACCGCGCGCGGAATTTCGACATGCTGCTGGAACTTTCCGCCGAGCCCGCGGCTCGGCCCGTCACCCATGTGATATGGCCGGAGACCGCCGCCGCTTATTTTCTCGAGGACGATCTGCCGCATCGCTTGCAGATCGCGGCCGCGCTGCCGGAACATGCCATCCTGCTGACCGGAGCGCCGCGCCAGGCTATCGCCGCCAACGGCGAGCGCCGCTTTTTCAATTCCCTGCTCGCGATCGATAAAAGCGCGGCGGTCATCGCGGCTTACGATAAATTTCATCTCGTGCCGTTCGGCGAATATGTGCCGTTCCGGCAGTTCGGCCCGATTGCGGCGGCGGCGGCGGGGCTTGGCGAATTCTTCGCCGGAACGGGGCCGCGCAGCCTGCGGGTACCGGGCTTGCCGGTTTCCAGTCCGCTCATCTGTTACGAGATCATCTTCCCTCATGAAGTTTCCGATCATGACGACCGGCCGCAGTTGCTTATCAATGTCACCAACGATGCCTGGTATGGCCGGACTTCCGGCCCCTATCAGCATCTTGATGCGGCGCGTATGCGAGCTATCGAAGAAGGCACGCCCATTTTACGCGCGGCCAATACTGGTATCTCCGCGGTAATCGATCCTTACGGACGCGTTATCCAGCAATTGGCGCTTGAAGAAAAAGGAAGAATAGATACGCAGTTGCCCTTGGCGTTGGAGAAGGCAACCCCATATAGTCACTATGGGAACCTTATCCTGATCGTTTTATGGCTAGTAACCGGAGTCGGCATATGTCTGTCGCCGTTCAAGAACCGGCAAGGCCGCGTTCCGAAATCTTAGCTGGGCTGGCACGCGCCTCCGCAGCTTATCAGCTCTTGAGTTGCAACAATATATATTAGAACGCGAGGCTAAAACTCATGAACAAATGTAAATTGCATTTCAGCCTGCAATACAAAAAAGTGGATTCATATTGATTTTTGCATAAAATGGTATGCCGCAGCGATCCTTGAGTCTATATTGATTGAATAATCAGAAAGGTTTACGGCAGCAATGGCTAAAATAGTAGTGCAACACAAAGAAGCGACATTCGATCCCGTCGAAAGCAAGCCGGACCCGATCGATATTCATGTGGGTCAACGTCTTCGGCAAAGACGGATGCTGCTCGGCATGAGTCAGGAAAAACTGGGCGATGCGGTAAGGCTGACCTTCCAGCAAATCCAGAAATATGAGCGCGGCGCCAACCGGATGGGAGCCAGCCGGCTTTTCCGTATCGCGCAAATTCTCTCTGTGCCGGTTTCCTATTTTTATGGCGACATGCCCGCGCATATCGCGGCGGACACGAATGCCCAGGCGCAGACCGGTTTTGCCGAAGGCACAGGGCAGAGCGCGCTGCTGGACGAAGCGGCGACGCCGAACGATCTGCTGCAAAAACGGGAAACGCTGGACCTGGTTCGGGCCTTTTATAAAATCACCGATCCGAAGCAGCGGCGTAAAATGCTCGAACTCATCAAGGCTATTGCCGGAGGCGAGTCGGAGGGGGCGTAGAGGGGGCTGCTCCGCTTTACTGAGCGGTCGTCCAGGATTCGCTTCTATCCTTCTTGTTTTGCGCGGCAGTATTGTCCAGCCGCTCATGCATCAATTTCAGCAATTCGTCGATTTTGCCGTCGTTGCGCTGAACGATGGCGCTGTATTCCTGGCGCTGCGTAACGCTCATGCTGATACCTTCGACGATCACGTCGATAATTCCCATATGCCCTTCGGTACTGCGGACGCGCCAATCGACGACGATGGGCTGCGTGCTGGCCGGGCGCACCACATGACTCGTGACGATAAAATCGCGATCGCCCTCGGGGCGGCTCGATATGACCTTGAAGATTTCGCCTGAATAGAACGCGAAACGGTCGGTGTATATCTGGATCACCAGTTTCTCGAACAGGGAGCTATATTCCTCCTGCTGCGGGATCGTCGCGCCCATCCACGCGTTCCGGCCGAGAACGAAGCGGCCGATGGTCTTGAGATCGAACGTCTCATGCATCATGTCCCGGAACAGAGCTTCCTTGGTCGTCTGATCGGTAGCTTTGTCGGCGAGAATCGATACGGCGCGGTCGCCGAGTTTCTGGATAAATTGATCCGCGCTGGTTTGCGCGTTTTCCGCCGGCTTGTCGGCCGCTTTCGCCGCCTTGGGCGCGGCGCAGGCCGGAAGCGGCGTCAAAGCCAGACATGCCGCGAGCGCGAAGAAGGTAAAAGATTTTTTGTCTAACATCCCTTGACCCCTGGATGATTCTGCAACATGAGCGGACGTCCTATTCCTGTATAGCGCGATCGTTGGCGTTGGCAAGACCAGAATATGCCCGACGCACCCCTAACGACGGCAGAGGATTCGACAATATTCTGCCACGGCATTCGTAAAGAAGTCTCAATCAATAAGGCGAAAATGCCATGAGCGCGCCCCGAGAGGGCCATGCCGGCATCGTTTCATGGAGTTTCTAAGGCGCAGATGTTGCAGCCCACAACCAGCAAGAAAGGACGAACCAATGAACCGCATGATGAAAACGACCATAATGACCGCCCTTATGGCCGCCCTTGCCGCCCCCGCCATGGCAAGCGACACCGTGCCGCCGGTCGCGCCGGTTACGCCGAGCACGACGCCGGTCGCGGCGGTCGAGACGGCGGCGCCTGCCCTGCCCGTGACCGCCTCCGCGCCCGCCAGCGGGGTAACTCAGGACAAGACGATCCATCTCGAAGGCAAGAAAGAAGACATCAAGCCCACCGAGATCAAGAAAGAAGAGATCAAGAAGTAAAAGAAACTGCTCCGCCGCAGATCTCAAAGCTGCGGCGGATTTTTTTACTTATGGTGCCGCAGCACTTCGCCCGCAAGATGGAGCGAGCCGCAAATCAGGAGCCGGGCGGCGGCGGCGCTTTGGCGGGATAAATCCTGCACCGCCTGACGCATGTCGAGCGCCGGGGCTGGATCGTGAATTCCGGCGGCGGCGGCGGCGGCGACGGCATCCCGAAGCGTCAGGCTGTTGGGTTCGCCCGGAATCGTCACCGCCCGCAGCGCCGCCGCATGAGACGCGAGCGGCGCGAGAAATTCCTGCGGATTTTTGCTGTTCAGCATGCCGTAGACGATAAAAAGCGGCTTGGGCCGCGCGCCGTCCCGGTGCTTCCAGTCTTCAGCCTGAATCGCCAGCACCTCGCCCGCCGAATCATTATGCCCGCCATCGAGCCATAATTCCCAGTTTTTGGGGATGAGGTCGATAAGAGGCCCGCTTTTGAGTCGCTGGAGCCGCGCCGGCCATTCGACCTTCTGCAAGCCGTCGGCAATGGCGTGGTCGCTGATTTTCTCGCCCGCGCCGAGCCGCAGGATAGCCAGCGCCAGCGAGGCATTAGCAATCTGGTGCGCGCCCAGCAAGCCGGGCAGCGGCAGTTCCAGCGTTCCCAGGCGGTCGGCATAACGGAAAGCCTTGCTGCCCGACGGATCGACGCGCCATTCGCGCCCGAAGCGCAGCAGCGGAGCGCGGATTTTTTGGGCCTCCGCGGCGAAGACCGGCTCGATGTCCGCCGTCTGATGCCCGATCAGGCAGGGAACGCCCTCTTTCATGATTCCGGCTTTTTCCATGGCGATGTCGGCGAGCGTCTTGCCGAGATAATCGCGGTGATCGAAGGAAATGCGCGTGATCGCGGTCGCGATAGGCTTCGCCACGACATTGGTCGAATCGCGACGCCCGCCGAGGCCGGTTTCCATGACCAGGAAATCGGCAGGCGTCCGCGCGAAAGCGGCAAGAGCCGCCGCCGTGATCAGCTCGAAAAAGCTGACCGCGCCGGACGCCGCTTTCGCTTTGGCTTCAGCCTCGGCGAGAATGGCGACAAGCTCATTTTCGCCGATCAGTTTTCCGGCCAAGCGGATGCGTTCGTTGAAATCGACGAGATGCGGCGAGGTATAGACATGCACCCGCTTGCCCGCCGCTTCCAGCATGGCGCGCAGAAAGGCGCAGGTGCTGCCCTTGCCGTTCGTGCCCGCGACATGGATCACCGGCGGCAGATGTTCCTGCGGGCTGCCGAGCGCGTTGAGCAGATCGTAATAGGCGGGACGCAGGCTTATATCGAGTTTTGGGAATTCGGCTTCCAGCCGCGCCAGCATCGCTACGGAATTTTCCCGCGCTTCGGTCATGCGCGCGCGCCGACGAGGCGGGGCAGCATCGCCGTTCCCGGCATCAGCAGGCCGAGAATGCGCGCGAGCGTCGCGTGCAGCTCCTTGCGCGTCACCACGATATCGACCATGCCGTGATCGAGCAGATATTCGGAACGCTGAAATCCCGGCGGCAGCGTTTCGCGGATCGTGCTTTCGATCACCCGCGCGCCCGCGAAGCCTATCGTCGCGCCGCGCTCGGCGATGTGAATGTCGCCGACCATGGCGAAAGACGCCGTCACGCCGCCGGTGGTCGGATCGGTAAGAACCACGATATAGGGAAGTCCGGCGCGCCGGACTTCCTCCACCGCGATGATCGTGCGCGGCATCTGCATCAAGGATAGCGCGCCTTCCTGCATCCGCGCGCCGCCCGAAGCCGGAATCGCGATGAAGGCCGAACGGGTTTCGATCGCGCGGCGCGCGGCGACGACGAAGCCCTCGCCGACGCCGGTTCCCATCGATCCGCCCATGAAGGCGAAGTCGAAGACGGCGGCGACGGCGCTCTGGCCGCCGATTTTGCCTTCGGCGGCGATCAGCGCGTCATTCCGCCCGGTCTTGCTTTGCGCGTCCTTGAGCCGCTCGGCATAGCGTTTCTGGTCGCGGAATTTGAGCGGATCGGGACGCACTTTCGGCATTTCGATGAATTTATACTGGGCGCCATCGAACAGGATGTCGCAGCGCTTCACGGCGCTGAGCTTGAGGTGATGGCCGCAGTGGCGGCAGACATCCAGATTTTCCTCGAGTTCGCGCTTGAACAGCATCGCGCCGCAACCCGGGCATTTGTCCCACAGATTGTCGGGCACGTCCTTCGAGGGCGCGACAAGGCCCCGGATTTTAGGGCGGACGAAATTTTGCAGCCAGTTCATGAATCAGTTCCTATGCGCGGCATCGGCCAGTTGCCGGACGAGGCCAAGCAGGTTGGGCATCATTTGTGCCCCGGCTTGGCCTGTGCCGTCAAGGTTGGCGGCAATGCAACCGGCGAGCGCGCTGCCGACCACCACGCCGTCGACATCCCCGGCGATGGCCTTGATCTGTTCCGGCGCGCGCAGCCCGAAACCGGCCGCGATGGGCAGTTTCGTGTGGCGGCGGAACTCGGCGATGGCTTCGGCGACGTCTTTCCCGGCGGCGCTCTTGGTGCCGGTGATGCCGGTGATGGAGACATAATAAAGAAATCCGCTCGCGCCGTTCAGCACCTTGGGCAGCCGCGCGGCATCGGTGGTCGGCGTCGCGAGATGAATGACGTCCAATCCGGCGGCCTGCGCGCCGCTGCGGAATTCTTCATCTTCCTCGGGCGGCAGATCGACGATGATAAAACCGTCGATGCCGGCCTGCGCCGCGTCCTCGATAAATTTTTCCGGCCCATAGGCGAGGATCGGATTGAAATATCCCATCAGAATCAGCGGCGTTTTTTGGTTCTCGCGGCGGAAGCCGCGCGCCAGATCGAGCGTGCGATGCATCGTCGCGCCATTGTTCAGCGCGCGCAGACCGGCGGCCTGGATCGCGGGTCCGTCCGCCATCGGATCGCTGAACGGCATCCCGAGCTCGATGATATCCGCGCCCGCGCCCGGCAGCTCGCGCAGAATCTTCGCCGCCGTCTCATGGTCGGGATCGCCCGCCATGACGAAGGCGATCAAGGCGGCGCGGTTCGCCGCCTTGGTCTTGGCGAAAGCGGCGGCGATGCGGCCGGTCATATCGCCACTCCCAGCATCTTCGCCACGGTGAAAATATCCTTGTCGCCGCGCCCGCTGAGATTGACGACGAGCAGATGATCCTTGGGCAATCCCGGCGCGATCTTCATCACCTGCGCCAACGCATGCGAAGGCTCAAGCGCCGGAATGATCCCTTCCATCTTCGCGCAGAACTGAAAAGCGTCCAGCGCCTCATTGTCGGTGATGGAAACGTAATCGACGCGCTTGTTGTCGAACAGCCAGGCATGCTCCGGCCCGATGCCGGGATAATCGAGACCGGCGGAAATCGAATGCGCCTCGGTGATCTGCCCGTCCGGCGTCTGCAGGTAATAGCTCTTCATGCCGTGCATCACGGCGGGCGAGCCTCCGGCCAGGCTGGCGGCATGCTTGTCGGTATCGACCCCGTGTCCCGCCGCCTCCACCGCGATCATCTTCACCTCGGACTCATCGAGAAAATCGTGAAACAGGCCGAGCGCGTTCGATCCGCCGCCGACGCAGGCGACCAGCGTATCGGGCAGCCGCCCCTCGGCCTTCAGCATCTGCGCGCGCGTCTCGCGGCCGATGATCGATTGAAAATCGCGCACCATCATCGGATAGGGATGCGGCCCCGCGACCGAGCCGATGATGTAAAACGTGTCATGGACGTTGCCGACCCAGTCCCTTAAAGCCTCGTTCATCGCGTCCTTGAGCGAGCGCGAGCCGCTTTCCACCGGCACGACTTCCGCGCCGAGCAGCTTCATGCGGAACACGTTGGGCTGCTGGCGCTCGACATCGAGCGCGCCCATATAGACGGTGCAGGGCAGGTTGAACAGCGCCGCGACCGTCGCGGTCGCCACGCCATGCTGCCCCGCGCCGGTCTCGGCGATGATGCGCGTCTTGCCCATCCGCTTGGCGAGCAAAATCTGCCCCATGCAATGATTGATCTTATGCGCGCCGGTGTGATTGAGCTCCTCGCGCTTGAAATAGATTTTCGCGCCGCCGAGAGACTCTGTCATCCGCGCCGCGTAATAAAGCGGCGAAGGCCGCCCGACATAATGCTCGAGATAATAATCAAGCTCGGCCTGGAAAGCCGGATCATCCTTGGCCGCGATATAGGCTTCCTCGACCCTGAGGATCAGCGGCATCAGCGTTTCGGCGACATAACGCCCGCCATAAGGGCCGAAATGGCCGCGCGCGTCGGGCATTTGCTTGAAGGAATTGGCGATGGTCATGCCGTACCTCATAGACGGGCTTTCGGCCTTGCGTCAAATGCCTCCAGACCCTAGGAGCGCAATTCGGGAAACCGCTTGAGAATAGCGGCATGGGCCGGCAGGGAGGGCGCCGCGCCCTTGACTTCGACCGACATGGCCGCCGCCGCGGAGGCAAATTCCATCGCGGCATCGAAACTGCGGTTTTCCGCCAGACCACCCGCCAGATTGCCAAGAAAGCAATCGCCTGCCGCCGTCGGGTCGACGGCCCTGCGGGCCTGCCTGGGAGGATGTTCGGCATGCTTGCCGTCCATGACGCTGATCTGGCCGCGCTTGCCCAGCGTGACGACAATTCTTTGGCCGCGATGGGTTGCGATCGAAGCCGCATGGCGGACGATCCGGCTTGCCGAGGCATTTTCCTTGATGGCGGCCTCTGCCAGCATGCCGAGTTCGGTTTCGTTGACGACCAGGATGTCGGTGGCCCGCATCAGGCCGCGCGGAATCTTGCGCGCGGGCGACGGGTTCAGAATATTGATCGTTTCATTGGCATGGCCCCGGACGAAGAGCGCCGTAACGAAGGGCAGCGGCGTCTCGAACTGGCTGACCACTATATCGTTGGGGGAAAGCGGGATTCGTTGCGCATCCTTGGGCGAAAGCTCCATATTCGCCCCGCCGGCAACGACGATGGTGTTTTTGTCGCCCGCGACCGTGATCAGCGCCGTGCCGGTATGTTCTTTGCCGGATGTCCCGATAAGAGAAACATCGACTCCATTTTCCTTCAAATAAGCCAGCAGGCGAATGCCGGCATCGTCTTCGCCTACTTTGCCCGCAAGCATCGTGGAAGCGCCGTAGCGCGCGCTGGCAATGGCCTGATTGAGGCCCTTGCCGCCGGGAAAATACTCGAGCTTTTCGGCATGGATCGTCTCGCCGGGCAGCGGCAAGCGTCTCGCATAGGCGACGACGTCCATATTGATGCTGCCGGCGATGACGACCTTGGGCATGATTAAGTCGGGGTAGAAGAATCAGGCGGATTTCCCCGCGGGATGCCCGGCACGCCGTTGGGTCTAACGGGAGGAGGCACGGAACGCGAAGCAGGCTTCGCGGAACTGTTTAGCCTGTTCACCACCTCATTCTGCTTTGGCATGGCCGTGCCGGCGCCCTGGCCTTCCCTGGCGATGGCGCCAGCGGCGGCGGAGAAGGTGAGCGCGACCCTCATGCTCTTCTCATCGGCGATGCTGGCGGCCAGATTGCCGATCACGCAATCTTCCATGCCGGTGACATCCACGTTATTGGCGTCCACTTCCGACTTGAGGATCAGGCCGCGCTGGCCGGTGATGGCGATCAGGCCGTGCTCGCCGCGGATCAGGACGACATCCTGCTTTTCCGGATGGAGGAGCAGCGTTCTTGCACAGCCCGCGAGCTCGTTCGGCGTGGCCTCGGCGAGCGCGAAATCGGTTCCCTTGACTATGATCGAAAGGTTGCGCTCGTTGACGACGATGATATCCGTCAGCGCCTGGAGTTTGGTGGGCAGTTTTTTCGCCGGCGCGAAATTCAGGACGGTCTTGGCTCCCCTGGCCTTGCTCTTCTCGAAAAGAGCGATGAGAATATCGCTCGATATCTCCGTTTGGCCGACCACGACGTCGCCGGGATTGATCTGCACTTCGCGGACATCCTCCTTCGTCAGATGATCGTTCGCGGAATTGGCCGCCATCGTCACGGAATGATGGTCGCCCACGCTTTGCACGAAGGCCTTGCCGGTCGGCGCCATGGGCGTTTTGCCGACATATTTGAGGCCAACCGCCTGCTCCTTCAGATATTTCCGCAAATTCAAGGCTTCCGCGTCTTCGCCGGTCTTACCGACCAGATAAGTCGGCATGCCATAGGCGGCGCTGGCGACGGCCTGGTTCAAGCCCTTGCCGCCGGGAAAGACCCCGTCCTTATTGGCTTTCATGATCTCGTCCGTCCAGGGCAGGCGCTGGAGATAGAAGATATGATCGTAACTGATGGCGCCGGCGATGATGACCTTGGGCTTGATCGGCATAAAGTATCCCTTCAAATCGAATATTGGCGCATGCGCCCTAGGCCGCTGTTATAGCCTTTGCGCCTACCGCACGTCAAAGCGGTTTATGCTTTCATTAACCAATAGCGGCGCAAAAGGCGGCGATTTTGGCTGGATTCTTGACGCCCGGCCTGTCTTCCACGCCGGACGAAACATCCACCTGCGCCGCCCCGCTGATGCCGACGGCCTCTGCGACATTGTCGGGCGTCAGCCCGCCCGCCAGCATCCAGGGCCGGGGAAATGTCCGCCCGGCCAGAAGCCGCCAGTCGAACGCCGCCGCGTTGCCGCCGGGCAAAGAAGCGCCGGGCGCGGGCTTGGCGTCGAACAGCAGCTGATCGGCCAGCGGCGCGTAATCGGCGACGGCGGCGAAATCTTCCGCCGCCGCGATCTTGACCGCTTTGATGATTTTCGCGCCGGTCGCGGCCTTGATCGCCGCCACGCGGCGCGGCGCTTCCGAACCGTGCAGCTGCAGCCAATCGAGCGGAACATGCCGCAATGCGGCTTGCAGCGCCGCGTCATCGGGATCGACGAACAGCCCGGCGATCTGGATTCTTCCCGCCGCCAGCCTCGCGAGCTGAGCCGCCTGCTCAAGCGTCACTGCGCGCGGCGAAAGCGGATGGAAAACCAGCCCCACATAATGCGCGCCCGCGCCGATGGCCGCCGTCAGGCTTTGAGGATCGTTAATGCCGCAGATTTTTACTTTGACCGGCATGAATTTGAACTCGAGGATGTGTTTTCAATTGCGTCAGAATGAGGCGAAAATGCAGGTTTTCGAGCACCGGCGCGCAGCGTACCTTAAATGTACGTGAGCACCGGAAGCGCAGAAAATCTGTATTTGCAGCCCATTATGGCGCAATTGAGAATACATCCTATGGTTCCTGGATGGAACCCGTCACGTAATCGATCCAATAGACTTTCTGGGCGCCCTTGGCTTCGGGAACGATGCAAACGATTTCATAAAGCGGGGGCTTGCCGTCAGGCACGATTTCATGCGCGATGCTGACGATTTCGGCGCAAGGCCTGCCTTTCAGATTGAGGGTGCTTTTGAGCATGCGCTCAACCACGTCCGCGGGCGGAACCTCGCTGATATTCTCCATGGTAATCTTGCTGCCGGTCAGATGACTGCTGAATAATAAAAAGTGCTTTTTCTCCAGGTCGCTGTATTCGCCCGCACAGACGGCGCGGCTGAACAAACCCAGAGCCAGGATAAGCAGGATGCGCATTGTCATGGTACCTCTCTTTCAGTCTTCCGTGGGAGCCAATCTACCCCCGGCGCGGATGGGGCGGATTGAGGATGCAAGCCCGGTGCGATCATCCGTGGTTATGAACGCACCGCACAAAGTCGCCTCGCCTTCAGCGGGAGTCATGCGCTCGGTCGGCAGTTTACGGGTGAATTTGGCGACTGGCACGTCTTTTTTCATGCCGATCACGCTGTCATAATCGCCGGACATGCCCGCGTCCGTCTGATAGGCCGTGCCGCCGGGGAGAATAAAGGCGTCCGCCGTCGGAATATGAGTATGGGTGCCGACCACGGCGCTGACGCGCCCATCCAGATAATGCCCGAAAGCCATTTTCTCCGAACTGGCCTCGGCATGGAAATCGATGAAGATCGCATCGACCGAATGGCCCAGCCGATGGGTCGCCAGAAGCTTTTGCGCCGAGGCGAACGGATCGTCGAGCGCCTCCATGAAAAGCCGCCCCATGAGATTAGCGACCAGCACTTTCTTTCCCGCCGCCGTCGTGATGACGGTTTCGCCCCGCCCCGGCGTGCCTTCGGGGTAATTAAGCGGGCGCAGCAAATGCGGCTCCTGATGAATTTGCCCCAAAAGCTCTTTCTGGTCCCACACATGGTTGCCGGTGGTCAGGCAATGAATGCCGAGGGCGAAAAACTCCCGCGCCAGCTTTTGCGTCACGCCGAAGCCCGCCGCCGCGTTCTCGGCATTGGCGATGATGATGTCCGGGCGCAATTTCTCCTTAAGGCGCGGCAGATGCGCCGCGACCGCCTCGCGCCCGGAGCGCCCCACGATGTCGCCGATAAAAAGTATATTCACGTCAATCCCACTCTAAGCTATGCAGTCTCGATGCATACCATAACTATGTTCGCCCCGGCAAAGATCAACCTATACCTCCATGTCACCGGCAGGCGGGAGGACGGCTATCATCTGCTCGACAGTCTGGTAGCGTTCGCGGATATCGGCGACCGGATCGCGGTCGAGGCGGCGGATCGCTTCGAATTCGCGCTGACGGGGCCGATGGCGGCGAGCCTTGCGGGCGAGAACCCTGAAGGCAATCTGGCCGTCCGCGCCGCGAAAACCCTGGCTCTGGCGGCGAAGAAACCGCTAAACTTCAAAATCACGCTCGAAAAAAATCTTCCCATCGCCTCGGGCATCGGCGGCGGCTCGACCGACGCGGCGGCGGCCTTGCTGGCGCTCGCTCGCTTCTGGAATTTACGGCCGGAAACCCTGCCGCTGCACGAAATCGCGCGTGGGCTGGGGCAGGATATCCCCGCCTGCCTGCTGCGCCGCCCCTGCTATTTCCGCAATATCGGCGACGAGCTCGATCCCGCCCCCAATTTACCGCGCACCGGGATCGTGCTCGCCAATCCCGGCCTGTCGGTGCCGACGCCCGCCGTATTCAAGCGGCGGCAGGGCGATTTCTCGCCCCCTGCCCGTTTGGAACCAGCCGCGACGCTGCAAGACCTGATCGCGGCGCTGAAGACCCGCCGCAACGATCTCTACGCGCCCGCCATCGAACTCGCCCCTGCTATAGCCGACTGCCTGAACGCGGTGGCGGCGACGCAAGATTGCCTGCTCGCGCGCATGTCGGGCAGCGGCGCGACCTGCTTCGGGCTTTATGAAACCGCGGCACTGGCGGGCGCGGCGGCGGCGGCCTTGCAGAAACAGCATCCCGATTGGTGGGTGCAAAGCGGCGTCGTGCCGTTCGCGGATTCATGATATCGCCCCGGACACTTGCCCATAAAATCTGGCAGCGTTTCCCGCCCGCATGGCGGCGCGAGATTCTGTTTCGCCTCTCGTCGGCTTTCGCGCCACGTCCGGACCGGAACCCCATCATTCCGCCGGGCGCGCCGGTGATCGTGGTCGGGCCTCTGGCGGCGGCGACCGGCCTTGGAGAATGGGCGCGGCTTGCGCTGCAAGCCTTCCAGACGGCGGGACTCGACGCGCGCGGTATCGATTTGTCCAAAGCCCTGATGCAGGGCGCGGATTTCCCGCAAACCGCATGGCGCGAAGGACGCGACGCCTATGGCCCCGGCACGCTCGTGCTGCATATCAACGCGCCCTATGTGCCGCTGGCGCTATGGCTCCTCGGACGGCGGCTGGTGCGCGGCAAGAAAATCATCGCCTGCTGGGCCTGGGAATTGCCGGATATTCCCGCCGACTGGCGCTGGGGACTTCCGTTCGCGCATGAGATATGGGGATTGAGCCGCTTCACCGCCGATGCCATCGCCCGTCACACCGCCTTGCCGGTCAAGGTGACGCCGCTGCCGGTCGTCAAAGGCGAAGCATCGCCGCCCGAAGCGCGGCCCTGGGTCAAGCCGAAAGGCGTCTTCGCGGCGCTGACCATGTTCAACATGGCTTCTGGATTCACGCGCAAGAATCCGCTCGGCGCGGTCGAGGCGTTCAAAAAAGCTTTCGGCGACGATCCGGGCTGCATGCTGCTGATCAAGACCGTCAACGGGCAGCATTATCCCGAGGGCCTGGAGGAATTGCGCCGCGCTATCGGCGACGCAGCCAATATCCGGCTTATGGACAAGACTTTCACCGCGGCGGAAACCTCGTCGCTGATCGAAGAATGCGACGCCGTTCTCTCGCTGCACCGCGCGGAAGGGTTCGGGCTGGTTCCCGCCGAAGCGATGCGGCGCGGCAAGCCCGTCGTGGCGACCGGCTGGTCGGGCAATATGGATTTCATGAATGCGGAGAATTCCTGCCCTGTCGGCTACCGCCTCGCGCCCGCGCATGATCCGCAGCGCACCTATGACCACGCCGCGCAAAACTGGGCCGAGCCCGACACCGACGAGGCCGCCGCATGCCTTCGCCGCCTGCGCACCGACCCGGCTTTCGCGGCAAAGCTCGGCGTCCGCGCCGCCGAAGATGCGGAAAAGCTATGGAATCTTGAAACGTATGCAGGATATTTAACAGGCAAATCTTGAATTCTTGTGAAGGCCATGCGACTAATTGCCCCCCTTGGCCGCTGATTCGTTAAAGAGGATTTGAAGGATGAAGACCGCATTGATTACCGGCATTACCGGCCAGGATGGCGCTTATTTGGCGCAACTGCTGCTGACCAAGGGTTACAAAGTTTACGGCGCCTATCGCCGCACCAGCACGCCTAATTTCTGGCGGCTCGAAGCGCTCGGCATCGCCGAGCAAGTTGAGCTGGTATGCATGGAGTTGACCGACCAGCTCAGCGTGCAGAATGTCATCAGCCAGACCAAGCCCGACGAGCTTTACAATCTCGCGGCGCAAAGCTTCGTCGCCGCCTCGTTCGAGCAGCCGATTTATACCGGCGATCTCGACGGCCTGTCGGTGACGCGGATGCTGGACGCGATCCGCGTCTTCAGCCCGAAGACAAAATTCTACCAGGCATCGACCTCGGAAATGTTCGGCAAGGTGCAGGCGGTTCCCCAAAGCGAGGACACGCCGTTTTATCCGCGCAGCCCCTATGGCGCGGCCAAGCTTTACGGCCACTGGATCACGATCAATTACCGCGAATCCTACAATCTGTTCGCCTGCTCCGGAATTCTGTTCAACCATGAATCGCCGCTGCGCGGCATCGAATTCGTCACCCGCAAGGTGACCGCCGGATTCGCCGCCATCAAGGCCGGGCTTCAGGATTGCGTGACGCTCGGCAATCTCGACGCCCAGCGCGACTGGGGCTTCGCCGGGGATTATGTCGAAGGCATGTGGCGCATGCTGCAGCAGGATACGCCCGACGATTACGTGCTGGCCACCGGCAAGACCCATACGATCCGCCATTTCATCGAGCTGGCTGCGCACGGCGCGGGCGCCGATATCGTCTGGCAAGGCAAGGGCGTCGATGAAACCGGCATCGACCGCCGCAGCGGCAAGGCCTGGGTACGGGTCAGCCCGCAATTCTACCGCCCCGCCGAAGTCGATCTGCTGCTCGGCGATCCCGCCAAGGCCAAGCGGCAGCTGGGCTGGGAAAGCCGCATGCCGCTCGAAACGCTGGCGCAGAACATGATGGAAGCCGACCTCGCCCGCGTCGCGGATAAGGCTCCTGCGGCCAAACTGGCGCGGGTGTCTTAAGAGGCTGATAGTTTATTTTGTATTTCTGACGCCATTTGCGCGGACAATAAGGTTATCTGCCTTGGCTATGCACACGGTCTGTTGCACCCCTTTTCGTGCAACCGTAAAAGGACAAACCTCAAATTTTCCTGAAACATTATGATCGACATCTAAAACAGCGGCGAGATTGTCCGGCATGAGATAGCGCGTATCGACAGCATTGGATTCAAGGGCAAGAGCGAGTCGCTTTCCCGTGCCCTCAGGACGCATGTAGGGGCGCAGATTGGCTCTCACGCTCACCGTGGCCTGCAAAGAACGGCAAGGAGCCATAACGCGCTTATCCTGACGGCAGGCGCCGCCGTCGGCATGGGACGGAAAGCTGACAAGCAACACGAGGGATGCCCAAAAAAGCCTGCGCATTCAAAACCAGCCCATGCAGGTTGAGGAAAGATTTGTATGAGGCTACTTCCCATAAAAATCAATGTATGTGTTTAATCCTTCGGGAACATCTCCGCCACCTGCATTGTTGAAGGGCCCGAGGCTTAAGTATCGTGTCAGGCCAAGCCAAGGGGGTGTTTGCCGTCCTTCGCCTTCTTGTCTGAGAAAAAAATTGGTCACACGGAGATCAAGCCGCGTTCCATCCGCAGCATCGATAGCGGCTTCAACAGCGCGGCCCCACGCATAAGCCTCGATACTGTTATCCGCATTGCGGGGTTTGTCATAGTGGACTAAAGGATTTCTGTCGGAAACAATGCCCACATAGACTTTGGCAGCATGCAGTTTATTTGCCGAATCTTTGTCCCAATTAGACGGATTATATGGGCTCTTTTTGGGATCGATCAGCTGCGGCGTCAAGCCGGACGTTTCCCCATAAATAGCGGTTGCCCGTTTTTCGGTAATCGGGTCGGGTGCTGTCCGTAATACACGGGGGCGCAGACTTCTCGAAGGCCGACCAACTTGTCCCCTACCGCCTCCCCCGCCCCCATCCGTCCACTATCCGCCGTCGGGATTGCCCGCCGGGACGCGCGGCTGGTCTGGGCTATATTTCGCGGCGTATTGTTCCAGTGTCTCCATAGACGAAACGATCATGATGATTTCGGTCAGAACGGGCGGAACCCGGCCCTTGCGGATATAATACGAAAAAGCCGTGTTTTCGGCTTCCCGGCACAACGCCTTTCTTCGTTCCTCAAGCCGTTGCAATTCCGGCATCATGGGGCAAATCCTTTCGGCAATTATTGGGGACCGGCCCGTACCGGCCAATAAAAAACCCGCCTGAACGATGCGGTCCGGCGGGTTTTGGGCGCAAGGCCCCTGGGGATTGTCTATACCCCGCGACAGAGAAAAAGTCAAGGGATTTTTCCCAGCCTTCGCGAGCGCAAGCGAGCAAAGGCTGTCACGCCGCAGCCCGAAGGGCAAAGGCGGATTGGTTGCCACGCTCGCTACGGCTTGGCAGGCCAGTCCTAATATCCGCTTTCGCCCTGCGGCCAATTCTGCTTAATTAACATCCGGGTAAAGCAGGACAGGGAAACATCGCCGTGACCATCGCCGCCGTGCCGACGCAAAACAGCCAGGACATCGTTCAGGAACTCGAACAGACCGCGCGCAAACTGCGCGACGCCGAGGGACAGCTCAAGCGCGCGGTATTCGGCCAGGATACCGTCATCCGGCAATGCCTTACCGCGATTCTGAGCGGCGGGCACGTTCTGCTGGTCGGCATGCCGGGCGTCGCCAAGACCAAGCTGGTGATCTCGCTCGGCCACGTCCTCGGCCTGCAGAGCCGGCGCATCCAATGCACGCCCGATCTGATGCCGTCCGACATCATCGGCTCCGAAGTGCTGGAGGAAGGCGAGCAGGGCAAGCGCAATTTCCGTTTCATCCCGGGGCCGGTCTTCTGCCAGCTTCTGATGGCGGACGAGATCAACCGCGCCAGCCCGCGCACGCAGTCGGCGCTGCTGCAGGCGATGCAGGAGCATCGCGTGGCGGTGGCGGGGCAGGATCGCCCGCTGCCGGAGCCGTTCCATGTTCTCGCCACGCAGAATCCGGTCGATCACGAGGGCACCTATCCCCTGCCGGAAGCGCAGCTCGACCGCTTTCTGCTGCAGATTACCGTGCCCTATCCCGACCTTGCCGCCGAACGGCAAATGCTGATCGCGACGACCGGCGCGAGCGAGATCAATCTTCCGGCTTGCCTGACGGCGGATGAATTGCGCGCCGCGCAGAATCTGGTGCGCCGCCTGCCGATCAGCGATCAAGTCGTGGACGGCATTCTGAAACTGGTGCGCGCGGCGCGGCCCGAAACCGCGACCGACGATTTCATCAAGCAGAATCTGGCCTGGGGTCCTGGGCCGCGCGCCGCTCAAGCGTTAAGCCTGGCGGCGCGGGCGCGCGCCCTGCTCGACGGCAGGCTGTCCCCTTCGCTCGATGATGTGCTGGCGCTGCTGGCCCCCGCCTTGCAGCATCGTCTCGCGCTCAATTTCGCCGCCCGCGCCGAAGGCGTGACGATGGCGGCGGTTTTCGACAGGCTCGCCCGCACCATCGCCCCATGAGCACTGTCCAGCAGCGCGCGCTTAAAGCGAGTCATCACGCGGCGCAGCTTGCGGCTGGCCTCCCCGAACTGCTGATCGCCGCCGAGCGGGTGGCGTCGCTGACGCGGCATGGCGCGCATGGACGACGCCGGGTCGGCGCGGGCGAGGCCTTCTGGCAATTCCGCCGCTATCAGCCGGGCGACGATGCCGGGCATATCGATTGGCGGCAATCGGCGCGCAGCGCGCATCTTTTCATTCGCGAAAGAGAGTGGGAAGCGGCGCAGACGCTGATGCTGTGGGTCGACCGCACCGCCTCGATGGATTGGATGAGCCGCCCCGGCCTGCCGCGCAAAGGATCGCGCGCGGTGGTCGTCGCGCTGGCGATCGCGCAGCTGGCTCTGGAAGCGGGAGAGCAGGTCGCGCTGCTCGACGAGCCGTCGCGCCGCTATCGCGGCACCAGCGCCTTGCCGCATTTGGCCTTGGCGCTGTTGCAGGGCGGCGGCGCCCTGCCGCCGAAGCTGCCGATGCCGCGCCATGCCGCCGCCCTGGTCGTATCCGATTTCCTGTCGCCGCTCGAGCCGTGGCGGGATCTGTTCGCGCTGTGGGCTGGGCAAGGCTGCCGGGGGCAGATCGTGCAGATTCTCGACCCGGCGGAAATCGACCCGCCGTGGAAAGGGCGCGTGCTGCTGACCGGCTGCGAGAGCGAAGCGCCCCTGCTCGCGCCGAAATTCGAGGACTGGACGGCGGCCTATCGCGAGAAGCTCGCGGCGCGTCAGGCGCGGCTCGACGAACTCGCGCGCGCCGTCGGCTGGCACGTCACGCTGCACCGCACCGACCACAGGCCGCAGGAATGCGTCGGGCGGCTTTATCATTTGTTTGCAGCCGAACTGCGCGCCCAGCCATGAGTTTCGCCGCCCTCACTTTTACCTATCCTATCGTGCTCTGGGCGCTGCTGGCGCTGCCGGTGCTGTGGTGGCTGCTGCGGCTGATTCCGCCCAGCCCGAAGCGGCAGGTATTTCCGGCGCTCGAATTGTTGCGCGACGTCGCGCCGCAAGCGCAGACTCCCGCCCATACGCCGTGGTGGCTGCTGCTGCTGCGGCTCGCCGCTCTCGCTCTGATCATTGTCGGCCTGGCGCGCCCGGTCTGGGTGCCGCCCGCCACGCTGTCCGGCACGGGCGCGATGGCCGTCGTCATCGATAATGGCTGGGCCGCCGCCGAAGCCTGGCCGTCATGGCAGGGCTGGCTTGAGAAATTATGCTCCGAAGCCGAACGCGAGAAACGCGACCTTCTGATCCTCCCGACCGCGCCCGCCCGCAGGCATGGCGAGCTTGAAGCCATCGGCCCGCAGCCCGCGCTCGCCGCCTGCCAGCATCTGCGCGAGCTCGCGCCGCAGCCATGGCCCGCCGATCATAAGGCGGCGCTCGCCATACTGAAGGAAAAATTGCCCGCCGACGCGCACGGTTTTTGGCTTAATGACGGGCTGCGCCATGAAGGCAGCCAGGAGCTTCATGATTTCCTGAGCCATGGCGCGCTCGACATCTATCGAGACCCGCGCCAGATTTTTCTGCTGCGCCCGATGCGGGAACCCGCCGCCAAGGATTTGACCGCGACGGTCGAGCGGCTCGCCACCGGCAAGGAAGACAATGTTGCCGTCGAAGTCCGCGACATGGCGGGGCAGGTTCTGACCGTCGGCAATGCGCTGTTCAAGGAAAAGGACAAGACCGCCGCCGCCGCGCTGCCGATGCCGGCCGATTTGCGCAACCGGGCCGCCAAATTGACGCTGGCGGGCAAGCGCGGCGCGGGCGCGGTTTTGCTGCTGGACGGGCGTTTCCGCCGCGCCGCCGTCGGCCTGATCGGCGACGAGGTGAGCAAAAAGGGCCAGCCGCTGCTCAGCGGCCTGCATTATCTTGAGCAAGCTCTTGAAGGGCATCATGACGTGCTGATCGGCTCCGCCGAAGACCTGCTCGATAAAAATCACAGCGTCATCGTCAATGCGGGCGACCGCGCCTTGCTTGCCGACGAGCGGGCGCGGCTCGCCGCCTGGGTCGAACGCGGCGGCGTTCTGATCCAGTTCGCCGGGCCGGAACTGCGCCAGGACGACGAGACGCTGCTGCCGGTGCCGCTGCGCGAAGCGGCGCGCAATCTCGGCGGCGCGCTGAGTTGGGAGACGCCGCAGCCGCTTCAGGATTTTCCCGCGAAGAGTCCTTTCGCCGGTCTGGCCGTGCCGTCCGATATCGCGGTCAGCCGCCAGTTGCTCGCCGATCCATCCGGCCTTGGGCCGGATCAAGCCTGGGCGCTGCTGAAAGACGGCACGCCGCTGGTGACGGGCGCCACGCGGGGACGCGGCACGGTGGTTCTGTTCCACGTTCCGGCCAGCCCCGATTGGTCGAATCTGCCGCTTTCGGGGCTGCTGGTGCCGATGCTGGAGCGGCTGATCGAGCTTGCGGTCACCGGCACGGTGGCGGCGGGCAATGCGCCGCTGATGCCGTTTCAAGTCATGGACGGCATGGGCATGCTGGCCGCGCCGCCGCCTTCACTGGGCGCTCTGTCCGTCGAGCAGCAGCAAAATTTTACGCCCGCGCCCGAGCATCCGCCCGGCATTTACGGCCCCAGGGCGGGCTTGCGCGCCTTTAATTTAGGCGCGATGTCCGCCGCGTTCGAGCCTTTGGCTTTGCCGTCGGCGCGGGAATTGCCCGCCGGCTACGGCAATATCGAAGCGCGGCCGTGGCTGCTCGCGCTCGCCATGCTGCTGCTGCTGGCCGATATGGGACTGGCGCTGCGGCTGCGCGGCTTGATGATGATGCCGCGCTTCGCCGCGCTCGCGCTCATGCTGGCCATGCTGGTCATGCCCCATGCGGCGCAAGCCGCCGATAGCGCGAACGGCGTCGCGATGACGGCGAAGACCTGGCTCGGCGCGGTCGAGAACGGCGCGGGCGGGCGCGCCGAGACCGCGCGGGCCGGTCTTTTGGCGCTGGCGCAGCGCCTTAAGATGAAAACCACGCTGGAGCAGATCGACGCCAAGCGGGTCAATCTCGAGACCGACGATCTCAGCTTTTTTCCGCTGCTCTATTGGCCGCTCGCCCAAGACCCCGGACTCAGCGCGGCGGCACAGCGGAAATTGCAGGATTATTTCGCGCTCGGCGGCATGCTGGTGATCGACCTTCCCGGCGAGGCGGAAGACAATGCCGCTCTGAAAGCTTCGGGAATCGAGTTGCCGATGCTGGCTCCCGTCGCCGCCGGTCATCCGCTGCTGCGCAGCTTTTACCTGCTCGACGACTGCCATGGGCGCACGCCCGTCGGCACCTTCTGGAGCGAAAGCGACGTATCCGGACGGCAGGACGGCGTGCCCGCCGTCTTCGTCGGCAGCTACGACTGGGCGACCGCCTGGGCCGAAGGCGCACGCGACGCCAGGACGAACGAACTTGCCTTCCGCTGCGGCGTCAACATGGTCGTCTACGCCCTGACCGGCAATTACAAATCCGACCAGATTCACGTCTCGGCGATCCTGGAACGGTTGAGGCGGTAGCGAATTTCCATGACCGAACACCTCACCATCGATTTCGCGCCGCTGATTCCCATCGAGCTTATAGGGGTCTTCGGCGCGCTCGGGCTGATCCTTTGCTTTTTCGCGCTGCGCGGAAAATCGAAGGGATGGTTCTGGAGGTTTCTGAGCCTCGCGCTGCTGCTGGGCGCGCTCGCGCATCCCATCGCGCAGCACGCCTTGCTGCAGCCGGTCAAGGATGTCGCGCTGCTGCTGGTGGATGAAAGCCAGAGTCAGAACCTGCCGCCGCGCAAGGAACAAATGGCAACGCTGCTACCGAAGCTGCGCGAGACGCTGAACGCGCAGCCCGATCTCGAATGGCGCGAGATTCGGGTCAAAGGCCGCGACGTCACCGCGCTCGGCGCGGAAATGCTGCAGGGATTCGCCGATGTCGCGCCGGAGCGCCGCGCCGGGATCGTTGCCGTCACCGACGGCGAGGCGCACGATATCGACGGCCTCATGCCGCAGCTCGGCAATCTCGGCCCGGCGCATGTTTTGCTGACGGGAAAGCGCGGCGAGGAAGACCGCCGCCTGTTGATGACCGAGGTGCCGCATTACGGCCTCGTCGGGCAGACCGTCACGCTGAAATTCCAAATCATCGACAAGCCGCGCCAGCAGACGGAGAGAGCGCTCGTCACCTTGCGCGGCGCGGACGGCACGGAAAGAACCATCGCGGCGGCCGTCGGCAAGGAGATGGCGGTCGACCTGCCGCTGGCCCACGCGGGCGACAATATTTTCATCCTGAGCGCCGAACCCGCGCCGAACGATCTGTCGCTCGCCAATAACCGCGCCGTTGTCAAGGTGCGGGGCGTGCGCGAGCGGCTGCGCGTCCTGCTGGTGAGCGGCGAGCCGCATCCGGGCGAGCGCTCCTGGCGCAATCTGCTGAAATCGGACCCGTCGGTCGATCTGGTGCATTTCACCATCCTGCGCTCGCCGCAGAAGATGGATTCGACGCCGGTTCACGAACTGGCGCTGATCTCCTTTCCGGTGCGCGAATTGTTCGAGGAGAAACTGAAGAGCTTCGACCTCATCGTCTTCGACCGCTTCCGCAAGCAGGGCATGCTGCCAATGAATTATCTCGACAATATCGCGCGCTATGTCGAGGAAGGCGGCGCGTTCCTGGACGCCAGCGGGCCGTCTTACGTCACCGCGCAAAGCCTGTACCGGACGCCGCTGTCCCGCATCCTGCCCGCCGAGCCGGTGGATGGGGCGTTGCGCGAGGAGCGTTTCGTCCCGGCTCTGGCGGAAGCGGGGAAAATTCACCCCGTCACCGCGCGGCTCGAAACCGCCGATCATTGGGGGCCGTGGTACCGCCAGACCGAGACCAAGGCGGCGCGCGGCCAGGTGCTGATGACGGGCGCGGGCGGCCTGCCGCTGCTGGTGCTCGACCGCGTCGGCAAGGGGCGCGTCGCGCAGCTGACCAGCGACCAAATATGGCTGTGGGCGCACGGGCATGAGGGCGGCGGCCCGCATGTCGAATTGATGCGCCGTCTCGCCCACTGGCTGATGCAGGAGCCGGAATTGGAAGAAGGGCTTTTGCAGCTGAGCGTCGTGGAAGAAAATGAAGGCTACCGGCTCGTCATCAAGCGCCCCGGCGGCGCGCCCGCGCAAGACAGCGCGGCGCTTACCGCGCCCGACGGCTCGACGCAGGACATCGCGCTGACGCCGAATGAAGCGGGCGATGCCGCCGAGGCTTCGGTGGCGCTCGCGGCGCCCGGCATGTATCAGCTGCATCATGACGGCCGCGAGCAGATCATCGCGGCGGGCAATCCCGACGCCAAGGAGCTTCAGGATTTGCGCGCGACCGGCGACATCCTGCGCCCGCTGGCCGAAGCGAGCGGCGGCGGGATTTTCTGGCTCGCGGATCATCCCCAGGGCGTGGAGATACGCCGCACCGCGCCGCGCGCGCGCCATGCGGGCGACGGCTGGCTCGGGCTGCGCCGCAACGGCCAGAGCATCGTCGCGGGCATGAAGGCCGAGGAACTGCTGCCCGCCTGGGCCTGGGTCGTCATGATCGCCGCGACGGCCATGCTGGCCTGGAGAAAAGAAGGGAAGTGATGATCATCAGTTCCGCTTCACCGCCACCTGCAAATCCTCGACGGAGAAATTGCACATCATGCGGTTTTTCATCGGCGCGGCGCTGATCTCCAGCTGCAGATAGAATTCCTGGGCTGCCGTTTCCGGAACGGGCAGGAAGAAAGTTCCGTCCGGCCTGAACGCGATATCTTTCAGACTCAGCGTCGCGCCATCGCCGTCCGTCTGCCGCAATTGCGCCGAGAAGGAGCAGCCGGACTGGCCCGCCAGCTTGCCCCCCAGCGCATAGGGATTCGCCGGCAGCGGCAGCATCAGCCAGGCCTGGAACGGCTTCGCGCCGCTGGCCGCGACGGCGCCGCCGATCATCGCGGTGCGGAATTGAGCGTCGGTCGCGATGCGGCTGTTGGTATCGGCGCGGATCGTGACCCAATCCTGCCGCGCCGAGCCGGAAGGCGCGGCGAGTTCGCTCAAAAGCCGCATCGCCTTCAGCCGGGCCGCGGGCGTCCAGGGCGCGACGAGCCGGTAAACGAAAACCGTCACCCCGGCGTCGAGCGGAAATTGCTGCTTGTCCTGCCGCCACAGCTCGCCGAATTCCTTGCGCATGGTCAGCGCCTCGACCGCGCTGTCCACCACGATCTGCCCTTTGCGGCCAAGATGGTATTGCGGCGGGATGGCGAGCACCAGGACATTCGCCTGGGCGATGGTGTTGAGCGGCAGGGGGTCGCGCCGATCCACTTCGGGCATCGGTATGATCGGCAGCCGCGCCCCGGCGAGCGCCGATTGCTCCCGCCGCCTGCGGTCGGCATCGACCAGCATGTCCTGATTGAACAGATGCGACGAGGCCAGAACGGCGATGCGGTCGTCCGCGCCGGTGGTGGCGTGAAGATAATTGACCAGATTGACGATCTCGGCTCCGTCCCCCCGTATGGGCGGCGGCGCGGATGCGGCGAAAAAACCCGTCAGCGGGCGGCGCTCGGCATTCGGCAGCAACAGATCGCCGAACCAGAAGCACAAACATGCTTGAACAGCGAGCAGAAGTCCGGTCAGCGCGGCGATGACGCGCCGCTCGCGCCGTTCGCCCGCCCATAATTCATGCAGCAGCATGATCCATCCGAGCGGAATCACGATGGGCAGGATATGCATGAGGTAATGCTTGCCGCCGAAGCGCACGAATCCGAACCACAGGATTCCCCACAGAACCGTCACGGCGATCAGCAGCGAGAGCCGCGCCCTCGCTTCGGCATGCTTCTTCCAGAAAATCCAGAATCCGGCGCAGGCGGCCATGATCGAGAACGGCCCTACCAGCATGACCTGCTTGTCGAACAAGGGGACGGCTTCTTCGGGATAAGACGCATACAGCGCCGGATAATTGGCGGTCACGAGCCGGATGACGAACTCCGGCGCGAGCGCATACAGCAAAGCCGCGCCGGTAGCGAGCGTCAGCGGCGCGCCGAGCGCCGCCGCTTTGAGAATCGCGCGGGGCTTTTCTCCGGCGCGCCAAAGCCAGTAGATTTGCGTCAGCCCGGCACCGAGCAAAAGACAGGCCGTGGGATAGAGGAAATGCCTGCGAAACAAAATCGATATCGCCAGCGCGCAGCCCGCGCCAACCCAGGCCCGCCAGCCCGGTTGCGGCCAATCGCGCATGAGCCACAAAAACGCCAGCCCGAAAATCGCCATGCCGCCGATATCCGGATAGCCTTCGACCAGCGGAATCCAGACGAAAGCCGCGCCCAGCAGCGCGAGCAGCGAAATCCACGCCGCCCGCCAATAGGAATAACCGGCAAGGCGCGCCGTTATTCCCCCCAGCACCAGCGCCAGCCCCAGCCCATAGACGGTGAAATTCGCGAGCAGATAAACCAGCCGCGACGGCCCCCAAAGCGCGAAGAACGGCATGGCGCCAAGCGTGTAAAGCCGGCCGTAATCGTCGTTCAGCGAAGCCAGAATATGCCGGGCGCCGCCGGCGAAGCCGTTCTCGAACGCCATGAAAGAGTCGAACGCCCACTGCGGATAGAGCGCATGATCCCAAAAATAAAAAATGCGCTCGGCCCCGGCATAGCGGGCGACCATGAGCGCCCCCAGCGCCGCGAGCGCGCAAAAAACGGCGCGGTCGCGCCATGGAACAAGAATTTTCGGCAGGGTCAGCATTGCGGAAATCAGTTGACGGAAAACAGATGCCAGATGACAGGGCGAGCAATATGACATACTGTTTCAAGACTTTCACCCCCTGTCATCCGCCCGATGTACCGCCTTTATCATCACCCTCTCGATCCCTTCAGCCGCAAAATCCGCCTGTTGCTGGCCGAGAAGAATTTGCCGTTCGAGCTGGTGGCGGAAAAGCCCTGGCAGCGGCGGGTGGAATTCATGGCGCTCAACGCGGCGGGCGAAGTGCCGGTCATGATCGCCGTCGACGGCATCCTCGAGCGCGTGCTGTGCGACAGCACGGCGATCGTCGAATATATCGAGGAAACGGTGACCGCCGCGCCGATGCTCGGCCAGACGCCTGAGGCCAAAGCGGAGGTGCGCCGGCTGATCGGCTGGTTCGAGCGCAAATTCCACCGCGAGGTCACTCAGAATCTGCTCGACGAGAAAGCCTTCAAGCGGCTCTCGGGCAGCGGCGAGCCGGACAGCCAGGCCTTGCGGGCCGGTTACGCCAACATTCACTACCATCTCGACTATATCGCGTGGCTCACCGAACGCCGCAACTGGCTGGCGGGCGACGCGCTGACGCTCGCCGACCTTGCCGCCGCCGCGCAGCTTTCGGCGCTCGATTATCTCGGCGACGTGCCGTGGACGGGGCATCTGGCGGCGCGCGACTGGTATGCGCGCCTCAAATCCCGGCCTTCCTTCCGCCCGCTGCTGGCGGACCATATTGCAGGTTTCCCGCCGCCGGAGCATTATGCCAATCTCGATTTCTGAAACAGAAGACAAAAAAATCCTCCATCCGCGACCACCAGGAGTTCATGCC